>NZ_JBIVFN010000005.1:0-43782 GCF_044748145.1 Streptomyces sp. NPDC090022 | reverse complement strand
TGCCCAGATTGGACAGCGAACGAGCGAGGTCGGGTTCGTAGGCGGCCGGATTACCCGCCACCAGCCGACGCCGGATCTCCACCGCCTCCAGCTCGGCGGTCAGAGCTTCAGCCTGCCGCCCCACCCCCGACAGCCGGTTGCCCAGGTTGGACAGCGCTGTAGCGAGGTCGGGTTCGTGGGCGGCCGGGTCGCCGGCCGTCAGCCGACGCCGAATCGCCACCGCCTCCTCCGTGGCAGTCAGAGCCTCAGCCCGCCGCCCCACGCCCGACAGCCGGTTGCCCAGATTGGACAGCGATGCAGCCAGATCGGCTTCGTAGGTGTCCGGTTCACCGGCAGCCAGCCGACGATAGACATCCACCGCCTCCTCAGTGGCAGTCAGAGCCTCATCCCGCCGCCCCACCCCCGACAGCCATGCCCCCAGGTTGGACAGCGCAGCGGCCAGATTGGGCTCGTTGGCAGCCGAGCCGCCGGCGGCCAGCCGACGGTAGACATCCACCGCCTCCTCAGTGGCGGTCAGGGCCTCATCCCGCCGCCCCACCCCCGACAGCCATGCGCCCAGGTTGACCAGCGCAGCGGCCAGCTCAGGTTCATGCGTGGGGTCAGTGCGCGTGAGGTCGCGCCAGACTCCCACAGCGTGTTGGCCGGAGGTGAGGGCTTCGTCGCGCAGTCCGGCGTAGTACTGGCGGATCGCGAGGGTCCCGTGGATGCCGGCACGTGTGGCGGGGTCGTCGGTGGTGGCCAGGCGGTGGTGGGCAAGCCGTGCAGTGATGGCGGCGATGCCGACGTCGAGGTCGGTGTACCGGTCGGCGGGGAGGTGGGGCTCGATGGCTTCCAGAACGGTCAGGTCGAGATTGTCGAGGCCTGCCAGAGCGGCCAGCGCGGTGCCGCCTGCGTGCAGGGCGAGTTCGGGGCGGTTCCTGAGCAGGGGGTAGAGCTGGCCGGTGGCGACGTGGGGCCAGCGGCGGGCAGTTTCGATCAGTACGGTCAGCGCGTCGCGGGTCCACGGCGCGGGAGCGCTGGGGTCGGCGGTGGCCAGGAGGCGGTGGGCGGCCTGATCGGCCCAGTCGTCGGTGACGGCCCCGGGCACCGGGTGGCGGGTGTCGTCGGGACCGGCCGGGGTGGACAGGCCGAGGAAGTCTTCGCCGAGGCGGTCCGGGTAGAGCGGTTCCAGCACCGTCACGGCATGGGCCGGCGCGGGGTAGCAGTAGCGGTGGTCGTCCAGGAGCGTATTGGCGGCCGCCGTGGAGTCGGCAAGCCCGACGTGCTGGAGGGCTGTCCAGCCGTGGGGGCGTGCCAGGGGGCGGGTGAGGGTGGCGGTCAGGACCGTGCGCCCCATCGCCTCGGGGGTGGTGGTCAGCGGCTGCGAGGGGCGCTGGTGCAGGGCGTTCCAGTGGGCCCGTTCGCGTTTGAGGAGGTAGGCGGAGGCGCGGGCGGGGTCGGCGGGGGCGCTCTCGTGGTGGAGGTCGGCGTCCACGGCGGCCAGGGCGGCGATGTGGATGGTCAGGACCTGGGCGTAGTCCTCGTCGGTGTCCAGGTCCGGGGGCGTGGCGATGCGGTCGGCGCGATCTGCCGGCAGCCCGAGGTGGTCGGCGAAGCGGTCCCGGGCCTGGTGGAACAGGTCGGCGCGCGCGTGCGGGTGATCAGCCAGCGGTGGTAGCGGGTGGGCTTCGGCCGGGATGTCGAGCGTGTCGGCGATCCAGGTGTCCAGGCTCTCCCACCAGACTCCGGCCGGGCGGGCGAGCAGCAGGATGCGTACGGGCTGGCCGGTGCGGTGCCAAAGGGGTTCCTGCAGGAGCTTGCGCAGGTCGGGTGTGGGCCAGCGTTCGGCGTAGTCGACGACCAGCAGGATTCCGTTGCCCGCTTCGGGGGGCTCGCTGGTGCCCATGGAGTCTGCGCCGGTTTCGTTGACGGCGGCCTGCCAGACGGTCCACCCCGCCTCGCGGCTCATGCTGGCGAAGTGGGCGGCCAGGCGGGTCTTGCCCTGGCCGCCCGGTCCGTGGACCAGCCTGACGGCGAGCTTCTCCGCCGGTGCGTCGCGCCAGCGGGCCAGCTCGCCCAGGTCGTGGTGGCGGCCGGTGAAGGGCACCACCTGATGCGCGGCCCGCAGCAGCCGGGAGGGCTGCTCGGCCAGCACCCGGGCGCGTACCGGGCGGGCGTCGCCGGGGAAGTCCTCGATCCGGTAGGCGGGCTTCCACTGGTAGACGAACTGGACGTGCTGGGTCGAGAAGGGCCCGACCTGCATGGCGGTCGGACCCTGGAAGGTGCTGTTGTGCACTCCGCCTGCCGTACCCGAGCCCGTTGCCGCGTCGGTCATGCCTGGGGGCCGAAGCGGACGTCCTGCCGGTTGTGGTTGCCGGCCTGGACGGCGGTCGGGCCGGAGAAGGTGTTCCCGGACACCAGGCCAACCCCACCAGAGGACTGCGGCACAGCTTCCTCCAGCAGGTGCCGGAGCTCAGCAGCCGCCCGGGCGCGCTGCTCGTCGTCGCCCATGTCCTCCAGCACGGCCTCGATACGGGTCTGCCACACGGCCTCCTGCCGTGTCCTGACCCGCTCGGCCGTGCCGCTGTCGGTGTCGTCGGCGGTGGCCAGGTCGGCCGCGCTGCGGTCCAGCCGTTCCAGCTCCCCGCGTTCGCGTTCGGCGTCGCCCCGGCCGAACCACCGCGCCAGCCGACCGCGCAGCCCGTACCACGCGTCGTTTCCCGCCGCCTGTACCACCGCGGCTCCCCCCGCTGCGGCCAGTGCCGTCATCGCCTCGGGCAGCATCGTGTCCCCCTCCTGCCGTCGCTCACTCGGTCTGAGACCGTAGCGTCCTACTTGCTGGTACGCAGCGCCTTCATCCGATAACGCTCGGCCACCGCCGCCCGGTTCCCACCCACCGCCGGAGAACCAGGTCAGCGCCCGACCAGGGCCTCCAACACCCGCGCCACCGCCGGGGCCGACTCCGCGCCGGTGCGGGTGGCCGCGATCACGTGGCGCGTGGGGCGGTCGTCGGGCAGGGGGCGGACCACCGCCCCGGCGACCCGGGTGGCGGCCATGCGCGGGACGAGGGCGACGCCCATACCGGCCGCCACCATCGACAGGATGGCCGTCCAGCCGGTCGCCGTATGGGCCTGTTCCGGGACGAAGCCCGCCGCCTCGCACGCCGTCCGCGTGATCTCCGACCAGGGTCCGGAGCCCCCGTAGATCCACGGGTCCGAGGCCAGGTCGGACAGGCGGACCTCGGCCGCCCCCGCCAGCCGGTGGTCCGGGGGCAGGGCGACGTCCAGGGGGTCGACCAGGAGCGGGGTCCGGGTGAAGCGCGGGTCGCGTGCCGTCGGGGCGTGGGCCGCCAGCGTCAGGGCGAGGTCCACCTCACCGGCGGCCAGCAGCTCGTACGCCTCCGCCGCCTCGGCCTCGCGGACCCGGATCGACACCCCCGGACACGACTCCCGCAACGTCGTCACGGCCGGGACGACCAGGGCCGGGATGGCGGTCGGGAAGGCGCCGACCCGTACCTCCCCGGCCTCACCCGCCCGGTACCCGGACAGCTCCGCGTCCGCCCGCTCCAGTTGGGCGAAGACGGCCTCCGCGTGCCGCAGGACCAGTTCGGCGGCGTCGGTGAGGCGGACCCGGCGGCCCTGGGGTTCCAGGAGCGGCACGCCCAGCGACCTGGCCAGGCCGGTCAGCGCCTGCGAGACGGCCGAGGGCGTCATGTGCAGCGCCTCGGCGGTTGCCGTGACCGTGCCCCGGTCCGCGAGCGTCCGCAGGATCCGCAGCTTCTTGATGTCCCACTCCGTCATGCGGCCGAACCTACCGGCGCGCCCCCAGCGCCACCCCACCCAGGATCAGCGCCATGCACAGCAGCTGCGCGGGGCCGGTCGGTTCGCCCAGGAGCAGGAAGCCGAGGACGGCCACGCACACCGGTTGCAGGTAGTAGACGACCCCGGCCCGGGCGGCGCCGATCAGGGTGATCGCCTTGTTCCAGGCGAAGAAGGCGACGGCGGACGAGAAGATCCCGACGTAGAGGAGCGGGCCGACCGTGCCGGCGTCGGCCTCGAAGCCGCCCTGCACGGTGACGGAGACGGCGTACGCGGGGGCCAGCATCAGCGCGCCCAGCACGAAGGTGGTGAAGAGGAAGGCGAGTCCGCCGATCTCCTCGGGCTTGCGGCGCAGCAGCGCGCTGTACGAGGCGAAGGACAGGGCCGCGGCGAACATCCACAGGTCGCCGGCGGCGAAGTCGAGGCCGGGCGAGCCGTCGCCGACCAGCAGCAGGACGCCGGACGCCGCCACGAGCAGCCCCACCGTGCGGCGGGCGCCGAGCTTCTCGCCGCCCACCCGGGCGAAGACCGCCATGATGACCGGCGAGGCGGCCATGATCATGCCCATGGTGCCGGCGGGGGTGGTCAGCCCGGCCTGGTGGACCAGGGTGTTGTAGAGGGCGACGCCGAGCAGGGCGGCCAGGGCGACGTACCCGAAGTGGCGGCGGATCGCCGCCCGCTGGCGCCAGGCCTCGCGGGCGGCGAAGGGGGCGACGGCGAGCAGGGCGATGACCCAGCGCCAGAAGACGGCCTGGACGGGCGGTACGGAGTCGGCCATGCCGCGGGTGGCGACGAAGCTCCCGGACCAGACGACCGTCGCGACCAGGGCGAGGAGGACGCCGAGCCCGGCCGCCCCCTTCGCCCGGGGGGCGCGCCGCGGGGTCGCGGCGGCGGTCGCGGCGGCGGTCGCGGCGGTGCGGACACGGTCCAGGACGGGCACGTCGGGTCTCTCCTCTGAGGTCGGCGGGCTGTGCCGTCCTACCGTCGCACCCGCTCATCCGTCAGGTCCATCGAAATGTTCCGATGGGTTTCTTCAGTAGAACTGAACGTTTCCTTGGGGGCCCGGGGCGGCAGCTGGCCGACCACGGTGGCGGCGAAGGCGATGACCATGCCCGCGATCTGCACCGGTCCGAGCGCCTGGCCGAGCGCGGCCCAGCCGATGACGGCGGCGGTGAGCGGGGAGAGCGGGCCGAGCAGGGTGACGGAGGTGGCGGAGAGCCGGCCGATGCCGCGGAACCACAGCCAGTACGCGATACCGGTGTTGATCAGCATCATGTAGCCGTAGCCGAGGAACGCCCGGCCGTCGAGCACCGGCGGCGCGCCCTCGATCAGGGCCGCGACCGGGATGATGACCAGCCCGCCGGCGGTGAGCTGCCAGCCGGTGACGGCCAGCGGGCCGACCCCCTCCGGGCGCCCCCACCGCTTGGTCATGACGGTGCCGGAGGCCATGGAGGCGGAGGAGATCACGCCGGCGATGACGCCGACCAGGTCGAGGCGGGCCTGCGCGGTGAGGACGACCATGCTCACGCCGAGCGCGGCCACGATGGCGGCGAGCACGGTCCGCAGCCGGGCCCGCTCCCCCAGCAGCAGCGCGGCGAGTCCGACGACGAACAGCGGGCCCGCGGCGCCGAGGACGGCCGCGACACCGCCGGGCAGCCGGTAGGCGGAGAGGAAGAGCAGGGGGAAGAAGGCGCCGATGTTGAGCGTGCCGAGGACGGCGGACTTCCACCACCACTCGCCCTTGGGCAGGGTGCGGGCGAGGGCGGTGAGCAGCAGTCCGGCGGGCAGGGCCCGCATCACGCCGGTGAACAACGGCCGGTCGGGCGGCAGGAGTTCGGTGGCGACGAAGTAGGTGGAGCCCCAGGAGACGGGGGCGAGGGCGGTCAGGGCGACGGTGCCGAAGCGGTTCATGACGGTAACTCCCCGGACGGGTCCAGCCGTTGGGTGTGGCTGAGGTCGTTGTCGAGCGCGATCGGTGCGAACTTCAAGCGTGGGTCCCGTCACTCAAGCGGCGGCCGGGGCCGGGCTGCGCGCCGGATCAAAGTAGATCACTGGCAAGTAGCTTATCGCTAAGCTACTTTCCGTCAAGCCACTTTCTTGCGATCGATCGAGGGGGAACCGGATACTGGGGTCCATGAGCGAGACCCCCGCGCACAGCCGCCGCGACGCCGTCGACGCGATCACCGACCAGTGGTTCGCGGTGCGCCCGGAGCTGGAGACCGGCCCCATGGCCGTCTTCGGCCGCATCTACCGGATCGCCCGGACCGTGGGGGACGAGATGGAACGGGCGTACGGGCGCCACGGCGTCTCGCGCGGCGAGTTCGACGTCATCGGCACGCTGCGCCGTTCGGGTGAGCCGTACACGCTGTCGCCGCGTCAGCTCTCGGCGACGCTGATGCTCACCACGGGCGGTATGACCGGGCGGCTGGACAAGCTGGAGAAGGCGGGGCTGCTCTACCGGCAGCCCGATCCGCACGACCGGCGGGGCCTTCAGGTGGTCCTGACCGAGCGCGGGCTCGAGGTCGCGGACGCGGCGGTCGAGGCCGGCCTGGAGGTGCAGCGCGCCGCGCTGGCGGACTGGTCGCCCGAGGAGGTCGAGCTGCTCGGCGGCCTGCTGCGCCGGCTGATGGCCACCGTCTGAAGCCCCGCCGCGGCACGCGGATCAGAGCACGACAAAGCGCCGGAGATCCCCTGGATCTCCGGCGCCCGGTACGCCCGGCGTCAGGCCTGCGGCTGCTTGCGCGACTTGTCGCCGATCATCACGAGGCCCGCGATGACCAGGAACAGCACGATCGGCAGAATCACGAACAGGCCGATGGTCGCGGCCATGCTCAGGGTCTGGCCCGGGTCGTCGCCGTCGTCGGGGGTCACCGCGAGCGCGGGAGACGTCATCAGCAGCATCATCAGCGTCGTTCCGGCCGTGACGGCGCCGGCGCGCAGAGCGTTCTTCTTGTCCACGATGCAAACGTAGCGAACACCTAAACGAACCGCGCGCCCGGGGGTGCCGTACGGGGCCCCGCCCCCTCCCGTACCGCTCCGAGCAGGGCGTTCGCCCGCTGCGACGCCCGCAGCTCCTCCAGGGTCAGCGGCCGCCCCGCGGCGTCGGCGAGCGGCAGCCGCCAGTTGGGGTACTGGTCCCAGGTCCCGGGCAAGTTCTGGGGCCGCCGGTCGCCGACCGCGTCCGGCAGCCATACGCCGACCAGCCGGGCCGGGGTGCGCGCCAGGAACCCGTACAGCGCGGCGACGGCGGCCTCCTCGCCCTCCGTCGCGAAGCCGTGGGCCGCCAGCACCGCCAGCCACTCGGCGGTGTCGGCGGCGTCCTCGGCCTTCTCCTGCTCCGCCGGGCGGGTCAGCAGGCCCAGCCGGTCGCGCAGTTCGACGTGGCTGCCGCTCAGCTTGGCGGCGGTCGGCGGCAGATCGTGGGTGGTGACGGTGGCCAGGCAGTCCGCACGCCAGGCCGCGGGCTCCAGCGGCCGCCCGTCGCCGTCCCAGTCCCGCTCGAACCACAGCACCGAGGTGCCCAGCACCCCGCGCCGGGCCAGCGCCTGCCGGACCCGCGGCTCGACCGTGCCGAGGTCCTCGCCGATGACCACGACCTGGGCGCGGTGCGCCTCCAGCACCAGCAGGGCGAGCATGGCCTCGCCGTCGTAGGTGACGTACGTGCCCTCGGCGGGCGGGCTGCCCTCGGGCACCCACCAGAGCCGGAACAGCCCCATCACGTGATCGATGCGCAGGGCGCCGGCCCCGCGGAACAGGGCACGCAGCAGCGCGCGGTACGGGGCGTAGCCGGTGGCGGCCAGGGTGTCCGGGCGCCAGGGCGGCAGCCCCCAGTCCTGTCCGCGGGCGTTGAAGGCGTCCGGCGGTGCGCCCACCGTCATGCCGGGGGCGTACAGACCGGGGGCGGCCCAGACGTCGGCGCCCTCCGGATGGACGCCGACCGCGAGGTCGTGGACGATCCCGACGCTCATCCCGGCGTCCTTGGCGGCCCGCTGGGCGGCGGTCAGCTGAGCGTCGGTCAGCCAGGCGAGCCAGCGGTGGAAGTCGGCCCGGTCCTCGCCGGCCCCTTCGGCGCGGGCGCACCAGGCGGCGTGGGCGTCGAGGTCGGGGCCGGCGGCGGCGCGGTAGGCGGCGTAGGCGGCCTCGCGGGCGGGCTCGCGGGGGACGGCGTACAGCAGTTCCAGTGCGGAGCGCTTGACGGCCCAGACCGCGTCGCGGTCGATGTGGGCGCCCTTGTCCAGGACCTCGGTCCGCAGCCGCGCCCCCTCGTCCGCCAGCGCCGCCAGGGCCTGGCGCGCGCCGCAGCGGGCGTACTCGGGGACGTCCTCGACGCGCAGGTAGACCGGGTCCGGGAAGCGCCGCGAGGAGGGCCGGTACGGGGAAGGGTCGGTGGGCGTCCCGGGTACGGCGGTGTGCAGCGGGTTGATCTGCACGAAGCCGGCGCCGTGGGTGCGCCCGGCCCAGTCGGCCAGCTCGGCGAGGTCGCCGAGGTCGCCCATGCCCCAGGAACGCTCCGACAGCAGCGAGTAGAGCTGGACGAGCAGCCCGAGCGCCCGGCCGGGCACGGCTGGGGCGCGCTCGGGGGCCACGATGAGGGTGGCGGTGGCCGTCCGGCCGTCCGGCGCGGTGGCGTGGGCCCGGTGGACGCCCAGCGGGAGTTCCTCCCGCCACGGCACCTCTCCGCCGCCCTCCAGCCGTACCCGTACGGTCAGGTCCGGCGCCGTGAGGGCGGCCGGGGCGGGGCCGCCGGCCCACTGCACGACCGTCGGCGGCAGCAGCCGCGGCGGCGTGCCGGGCTCTCCGGCGTCGGCCCCGAGGGCCCGGAGCACGGCGTGGACCGTGCGTTCGGGCACCTGGACGGTGACGTCCCGGGAGGGCTGGTAGGAGGTGGCAACGCCATGCAGGCCGGCGAGCCGGGCCAGGTCCATCGGCATCCCCTGTCTAGTCGCCCGCAGCGGCGGCGGGCGTGGTGGGCTCGCTCGTCAACGGTGCCTCGTCGGTGAGCGGCGGCTCGCTGGTCAGCGGCGCATGAGCGGTATCGGCAAGCGGGGGCTCACTCGTGAGCGGGCCCCGGACCTGGCGGGGCACGGCGAGCGCTCTGACACGGGCGGTGGCGGGCACGGACGCCTCCTGGCGGGGGGTGCGGCGGACACCGCAGCCTTACCCACGGGCGGGCCGCACACGCCTGCCGCGGCAACAACCTGCCGGGGCTCCACCGCCGCTCCCGCACGCCTCGAACGCCGGCGGCGCGGCAGGCGCTCGCCGGCGTCCGGGGCCGCCCGGCGTCAGGAGGCCACGACGGCCGGTGCCGTGATGCGGGCGAGGGCGTCGTCCGCACCGTACGGCTGGAGGTACGGCATCCAGCGCGGATCCCGGTGACCGGTGCCGATGATCCGCCAGGCCAGGCCCGAGGGCGGCGCCGGCTGGTGCCGCAGCCGCCAGCCGAGGTCGACCAGGTGCCGGTCGGCCTTGACGTGGTTGCAGCGCCGGCACGCCGCGACGACGTTGTCCCACACGTGCTGACCGCCCCGGCTGCGCGGGATGACGTGGTCGACGCTGGTGGCGACACCGCCGCAGTACATGCAGCGGCCGCCGTCACGCGCGAACAGGGCGCGCCGGGTGAGTGGAACGGGCCCCCGGTAGGGGACCCGTACGAAACGCTTGAGTCTGACCACGCTGGGCGCGGGGACGACTCTGGTCGCGCTGTGCAGGTAGGCGCCGGATTCTTCCAGGGAGACGGCCTTGTTCTCCAGGACGAGGACGAGCGCGCGGCGGAGCGGTACGACGCCGAGGGGCTCGTACGACGCGTTGAGGACCAGGACATGCGGCACGGATGCCTCCTTGTACGCCGGCGGCGCGTGGCTCGCGCCGGGACGATCTGCCTTCAGTCTCTCCTTCCTGCTGGCCGGAGCGCCACCACGCGCCCGTAACGGGTCGGAGGTGTTTTCAACCACACCCCGTTCATCCCCAGGTGAGCCTCGTCTCTCCCTCGAACATCGCGAACTCCCGGCAAGGGGGTACGGGGAATGCCCCGTTAGTGTGGAAGGCCTGCCCGTGCACCCCGCTTCCGGGCAGGCCGCTACACCTGGAGGTTTCCCGTCGTGCCCTGGCCCGCCGCCGCTGCGCTGCCCCTGGCAGCCGACGTTCCGGACACATCCGCCACGGTCAAGGAGGCTCAGGAGAGCGTCACCAACGCCGCGAGCTTCATCGAGGAGAACTGGGCCACCTGGCTGAGCATCGGCCTGCGCATCCTGCTGATCATCGTGATCGCGCTGGCGCTGCGCTCGGTGGTCCGCAAGGCCCTGACCAAGCTGATAAACCGTATGAACACCAGCGCCGAGGCCGTCGAGGGCACGGCCCTGGGCGGGCTGCTGGTCAACGCCGAGCGGCGCCGCCAGCGCTCGGAGGCCATCGGTTCGGTCCTGCGGTCGGTGACATCGTTCCTGATCATGGGCACGGCCGCGCTGATGGTGCTCGCCGCGCTGAAGATCGATCTGGCCCCGCTGCTGGCGAGCGCCGGTGTGGCCGGTGTGGCGATCGGCTTCGGCGCCCGCAACCTGGTCACCGACTTCCTCTCCGGCGTCTTCATGATCATGGAGGACCAGTACGGCGTCGGCGACAAGATCGACGCGGGTGTGGCCTCCGGCGAGGTGATCGAGGTCGGGCTGCGCGTGACGAAGCTGCGCGGCGACAACGGTGAGATCTGGTACGTCCGCAACGGCGAGATCAAGCGGATCGGCAACCTCAGCCAGGGCTGGGCGACCGCCATGGTCGACGTCCAGGTCCGGCCGTCCGAGGACCTGCACCGGATCCGCGAGGTGATCCAGGAGGTCGCCGAGGCGTTCGCCAAGGACGAGCCGTGGAACGAGCGCCTGTGGGGCCCGGTCGAGGTGCTCGGCCTGGACGAGGTGCTGCTGGCCTCGATGACCGTGAAGGTGTCGGCGAAGACGATGCCCGGCAAGCAGTTCGGCGTGGAGCGCGAGCTGCGCTGGCGCATCAAGGAGGCGTTCGACTCGGCCGGCATCAAGATCGTCGGCGGCCTGCCGGAGGCGGACGACGAGGCGCCCGCCGCCGACCCGGCGGCGGCCGTGGCCGCGCCGTCGGCGCTGGCCAACCCGGCCTCGCCGCAGTCGCTGGCGACCACCCCGATCCCGCCGCAGGCCGCGCCCGTCGGCCCCAAGATCACCAAATAGCCGGATCCGCACCGCGCCGCTGCCCCCGCGTCCCTTTTCGCGGGGGCAGCGGCATGGACACACCCATTGACACGCCTCAAAACACGATAGGAAACTTACCTAACAGTTCACCTCACCGAGGGATTCCTGAGGGAGACACGACCGACATGCCCGCCGGCACCACCCCCGGAACACCCAGCCTCCTGCGCGCCATGAACGACCGGGCCGCGCTGGAACTGCTGCTGGCGCACGGCCCGCTGTCACGGACCCGGATCGGCCGCCTGACCGGCCTGTCCAAGCCCACCGCCTCCCAGCTGCTCGCCCGGCTGGAGGCCGCCGGACTGGTCGTCGCCACCGGCACCGCCGGAGGCCGCCCCGGCCCCAACGCCCAGCTGTACGCGCTCAACGCCCGCGCCGCCTACGTCGCCGGCCTCGACGTCACCCCGGAGCGGATCCTGGCCGCCGTCGCCGACCTCGCCGGCGACCGCGTCGGCGGCTTCGAGCTGCGCACCGCCGGATCCCGCGTCCCGGTCGTCGAACAGGTCACCCAGGCCCTCGGGGAGGCCGTCAAGGACGCCGGGCTGCAGCGCTCCGACATCCACCGCCTGGTCATCGCCACCCCCGGCGCCTTCGACCCGCACACCGGGCAGCTGCGCTACGCGAGCCACCTGCCCGGCTGGCACTCCCCCACCCTGCTCAGCGAGCTGGCGGCGGCCCTGCCGATGCCGGTCGAGTACGAGAACGACGTCAACCTCGCCGCGGTCGCCGAGCAGCGCCTCGGTGCCGCCCGCGGCCACCAGGACTTCGTCCTGCTGTGGAACGAGGAGGGCCTGGGCGCGGCCCTGGTGCTCGGCGGGCGGCTGCACCGCGGCTGGACCGGCGGCGCGGGCGAGGTCGGCTACCTCCCGGTGCCCGGCCACCCGCTGGTCCGGCAGGTCACCCGGGCCAACAGCGGCGGCTACCAGGAGCTGGCCGGCGTCCAGGTGCTGCCGAGGCTGGCCGCCGAGTACGGGGTCGGCCTGCCGCCTGCCCCGGAGGCCGGGGCCGCCATCGCGTACGGGGCGCAGGTCGCCGCCGGCGTGGCGCTGCTGGCCTCGGCCGCCGCCGACCCCGAGGGGGCGCACCTGGCGTTCCTCCAGGCGTACGCCACCGGGCTGGCCACCGGTCTGGCCTCGCTGGTCGCCGTACTGGACCCGGAGATCGTGGTGCTGTCCGGCGCCCTGATCGCGGCGGGCGGCGAACCCCTGCGCCGCCTCGTGGAGGCCGAGCTCGCCGAACTGGCCCCTTCGCGGCCCCGCCTGGTCACGGGCGAGGTGTGCGAGCGGCCCGTACTGCGCGGCGCGCTGGAGAGCGCGCTGGCCGCCACCCGCGACGAGGTCTTCGACACCTCCCGCTGAACCACCCCCGCACCACCCGAGCGCCACCGAAGCCCCACCCCCGCACGTCCCGCACGTCCCGCACGTCCCGCACGTCCCGCACGTCCCGCACGTCCCGCACGTCCCGCACGTCCGCACCGCCTGCCAGGAAGTCCTCCCGCACGGAAGCGAGACACCGTCATGCCCAGAGCCCGCCGCCTCACCACCGCCGCGACCCTGCTGACCGCGATATCCCTGCTCATGAGCGCCTGTACCGGTCAGAGCGGGAACGAGGCCGCCGACGATCCGAAGGCCGACGTCACGCTCAACTTCTGGCACGGCTGGTCGGCTCCGAGCGAGGTCGAGGCAATCGAGGCGAACATCGACCGGTTCCGGGCGGCGCACCCGAACATCAAGGTCGACGTCACCGGCAACATGACCGACGAGAAGATCAACCAGGCGCTGCGCGCGGGCGGCGACAAGGCGCCGGACGTGGTCTCCTCCTTCACCACCGACAGCGTGGGCAAGTTCTGCAACTCGGGCGCCTTCATCGACCTGAACCCCTTCCTGAAGACGTCGCAGATCGACAAGACCAAGGTCTTCCCGAAGACGCTGCTGGACTACACCCAGTTCAACGGCAACCAGTGCACGCTGCCGCTGCTCAACGACGCGTACGGGCTGGTCTACAACAACGACGCCTTCAAGGCGGCCGGCATCACCGAGCCACCCCGCACCTGGAGCCAGTTCACCGAGGTCGCGCAGAAGCTGACCAAGCCCAACGGCGACTCCTACGACCAGGTCGGCCTGATGCCCACCTTCCACGGCTACGAGACCACCCCCATGCGGCTGGCCGCGCAGTGGAGCCCGACGTACTTCGGCCCCGACGGCAAGTCCAACCTGGCCAAGGACCCGGCCTTCGCGAAGATGCTGACGGCGCAGAAGGACCTGGTGGCCAAGCTCGGCGGCTACGAGAAGCTGGAGAGGTTCCGGGCCGGCTTCGGTGACGAGTGGAGCGCCGAGCACCCCTTCCACAAGGGCCAGGTCGCCATGCAGATCGACGGCGAGTGGCGGGTGAACATGGCCAAGGAGGCCGGGGTCGGCTTCGAGATCCGCACCGCGCCGCTGCCCGTCCCGGACGACCAGGCGGCCGACTACGGCAAGGGCTACGTCTCCGGCACCATCATGGGCATCGCCTCGGGCAGCAAGAAGCAGAACGCGGCCTGGGAGCTGGTGAAGTACATGACCACCGACACCGAGGCGGTGGTGGCCTTCGCCAACGGCATCCACAACGTGCCCTCCACGCTGGCGGCCCTGGAGTCGCCGAAGCTGAACGTGACGCCCGAGTTCAAGACGTTCATGGACATCGCCCGGCACCCCAAGTCCAGCACCACCCCGGCCCAGCCCGACGGCGGCACCTACCAGCTGACCTTCACCGACTTCGCGTACGCGGTCGAGAAGGGCGACGTCGCCGACATCCCGGCCGGTCTCGCCAAGACCGACCAGCAGATCGACACGGACATCGCGAAGGCGAAGTAGCACCCCGATGAGCACCTCCCCGCACCCCCTGCGGACGAAGCGCCGGCGGTCCGCCCTGCGGACCGCGGCCTTCATGTCCCCGTGGCTGATCGGGTTCAGCGTCTTCTTCGCCTACCCGCTCGTCTCCACCGTGTACTTCTCCTTCACCAAGTACGACGGCTTCCGCCCGCCCGTCTTCAACGGGCTGGACAACTGGACGTACCTGTTCACCCAGTACCCGCTGTTCTGGCCGGCCATGGGCAACACCGTGTGGCTGGTCATCCTGATGACCGGCTGCCGGGTGCTGTTCGGCCTGGGCATCGGCCTGCTGATCACGCGGATCAAGACGGGTGCGGGCCTGTTCCGGACCCTGTTCTACGTGCCCTACCTGGCCCCGCCGGTGGCCGCGACCCTCGCCTTCGTCTTCCTCCTCAACCCCGGCACGGGCCCGGCCAACACCCTGCTGGACGCGGTCGGGCTGCCCACGCCCGGCTGGTTCACGGACCCCGACTGGTCCAAGCCCGCGCTCACCCTGCTCGCCCTGTGGGGCGTCGGCGACCTGATGGTCATCTTCATGGCCGCGCTGCTCGACGTACCCAAGGAGCAGTACGAGGCGGCCGAGCTGGACGGGGCCGGGCCCTGGCAGCGGTTCCGGCACATCACGCTGCCGAACATCTCGCCGATCATCCTGTTCGCGGTGGTCACCGGCGTGATCCAGGCGATGCAGTACTACACGCAGCCGCTGGTCGCGGGGAAGGTGGCGGCCGGTGTGATCGGCGGCTCGGGGCAGCAGTTCGAGCCGGGCTACCCGGACAAGTCCACCCTCACCCTCCCCCAGCTCGTCTACAACGCCGGCTTCCAGCGCTTCGACTACGGCACCGCGTGTGCCGTCGCGCTGGTCCTCTTCGCGCTGAGCATGGCCTTCACCGCGCTGCTGATGCGGCGCCGGGGCGGCCTGATGGGGACAGGTGACCACGCATGACCCAGGTGATCGAACGGACCGCCCCGCGCGGTCCGCAGGCCCCCGGCCCGGCCGGCCCGGCGGCAGCCGCCCGCCGCGCCCGGCGGCAGGCGGTCCTGCACTGGATCGCGGTGCACTCCCTGGGCGTGGCCGCCGCCCTCTTCTTCATCCTGCCGTTCGTCTTCCTCTTCCTCACCTCCCTGATGAGCGACCAGCAGGCGCTGACCCGCGACCTGTGGCCGCGCACCTGGGAGTGGGGCAACTACGGCACGGTGTGGGACACGCCCGGCTTCCTGACCTGGTGGCGCAACACGCTGCTGTACGCCGGGCTCGGCACCCTGTTGACCGTGGTGTCCTCGATCCCCGTCGCGTACGCGCTCGCCACGTTCCGCTTCCGCGGGCGCAAGCTGTCGCTGCTGCTGGTGATCGCCATGATGATGCTGCCGCCGCAGGTCGTGGTCATCCCGATGTACCTGTTCTGGGCCCAGCAGCTGGACCTGTCGGGCACCCTGTGGCCGCTGATCATCCCGACGGCGTTCGGGGACGCGTTCTCCATCTTCCTGCTGCGCCAGTTCCTGCTGACCATCCCCGACGAGTACCTGGACGCGGCCAGGGTCGACGGCTGCGGCGAGGTGCGCACCCTGCTGCGGGTGGTCCTGCCGATGGCCAGGCCCGCGATCGCCGCCGTCGCCCTCTTCCAGTTCTTCGCGCTCTGGAACGACTACTTCGGCCCGCAGATCTACGCCTCCGACAATCCCGCCGCCTGGACGCTCAGCTACGGACTGGAGTCCTTCAAGGGGGCGCACCACACCAACTGGAACCTCACCATGGCCGCCACCGTGCTGGTCATGGCGCCGGTGATCGTCCTCTTCTTCTTCGCCCAGAAGGCGTTCGTCGAAGGCGTCACCCTGACCGGAGTGAAAGGCTGATGACGTTGAAACTCGCAGTGGTGGGCGGCGGTTCCACCTACACGCCCGAACTGGTCGACGGATTCGCCCGGCTGCGCGAGACCCTGCCGCTCGACGAACTGGTGCTGATCGACCCCGCCGCCGACCGGCTGGAGCTGGTCGGCGGCCTGGCCCGGCGGATCTTCGCCCGGCAGGGACACCCCGGCACCGTCACGACCACCGCCGACCTCTACGCGGGGGTGGCCGGCGCCGACGCGGTCCTGCTCCAGCTGCGGGTCGGCGGACAGGCCGCCCGGCAGCAGGACGAGACCTGGCCGCTGGAGTGCGGCTGCGTGGGGCAGGAGACCACCGGCGCGGGCGGCCTGGCCAAGGCGCTGCGCACGGTGCCGGTGGTCCTCGACATCGCCGAGCGGGTACGGCGCTCCAGCCCCGACGCGTGGATCGTCGACTTCACCAACCCGGTCGGGATCGTCACCCGGGCCCTGCTGCGGGCCGGTCACAAGGCGGTCGGCCTGTGCAACGTGGCGATCGGATTCCAGCGGAAGTTCGCGGCGCTGCTGGACCTGGCGCCGGGCGAGCTGCACCTGGACCACGTCGGGCTCAACCATCTGACGTGGGAGCTGGGCGTACGCCGCGGCGGCCCGGACGGCCCCGACCTGCTGCCGGAGCTGCTGGCCGCGCACGGCGAGGCGCTCGCCGCCGACCTGGGCCTGCCGCGGGCCGTACTGGACCGCCTCGGCGTCGTCCCCTCGTACTACCTGCGCTACTTCTACGCGCACGACGAGGTGGTGCGCGAACTGGCGACGAAGCCCTCGCGGGCCGCCGAGGTCGCCGCGATGGAGCGGGAACTGCTCCGCATGTACGGCGACCCGCAGCTGGACGAGAAGCCGGAGCTGCTGGCCAAGCGCGGCGGCGCCTTCTACTCGGAGGCGGCCGTGGACCTGACGGCGGCCCTGCTGGGCGACGGCGGGTCACCGGTACAGGTCGTCAACACCCTCAACAACGGGACCCTGCCGTTCCTCGCGGACGACGCGGTCGTCGAGGTCCCCGCCCGCGTGACCGCCGCCGGCCCGGTGCCGCTGCCGGTACCGCGGCTGGACCCGCTGTACGCCGGCCTGGTCGCGCACGTCAGCGCGTACGAGGACCTCGCCCTGGACGCGGCGCTGCGCGGCGGGCGCGACCGGGTGGCCGCCGCGCTGCTCGCGCACCCGCTGGTCGGCCAGTTCGACCGGGCCGAGGGGCTCACCGACCGGCTGCTGGCGCACAACAAGGAGCACCTGGCATGGGCGTGAGGCGGCCCGCCGTGCTCGCGGTCGACGCGGGCAACAGCAAGACGGACGTGGCGCTGGTCGACGCCGACGGCACGATCCTCGGCACCGGCCGCTCGGGCGGCTTCCAGCCGCCGCGGGTGGGCGTGTCCGCGGCCGTGGACATCATCGGGCAGGCCGTGGCGGAGGCGGCCCGGGCCGCGGGTCTGCCCCGGCCGGCCCCCGGCGCCCCGTACGCCGACCAGGTCGCCGCGTGCCTGGCCAACGCCGACCTGCCGGTCGAGGAACGGCGGCTGGCCGACGCGCTCCGTGCGCGCGGCTGGGGCGCGGCCACCGAGGTCCGCAACGACACCTTCGCGATCCTGCGCGCCGGGGTGGACGAGCCGCGCGGTGTCGCGGTGGTCTGCGGCGCGGGCATCAACTGCGTGGGGATGCTGCCGGACGGGCGCACCGCGCGGTTCCCGGCGCTGGGGCAGATCTCCGGCGACTGGGGCGGCGGGGCGGGGCTCGCGGCGGAGGCGATGTTCCGGGCGGCGCGGGCCGAGGACGGCCGGGGCGGTCCGACCGGGCTGCGGGAGGCGCTGCCGGCGCACTTCGGGCTGGGTTCGGTGTACGAGCTCATCGAGGCGCTGCACCTGGGCACCATCGAGTACCGGCGCACCCACGAGATGGTGCCGGTGCTCTTCGAGGTCGCCGCGGCCGGCGACCCGGCGGCCCGCTCGGTCGTGGAACGGCAGGCAGACGAGGTGGTGGCGCTGGCGGCGGTGGCCCTGGCCCGGCTGGACCTGCTGGAGCAGGAGGCGCCCGTCGTGCTCGGCGGCGGGGTGCTGGCGGCCGGGAACCCGCTGCTCAACGGCCGCATCGAGGCGGGGCTGGCCGAACGCGCCCCGCACGCCCGGGTGTCGGTGGTGACCGCGCCGCCCGTGCTGGGCGCGGCCCTGCTCGGGCTGGACGCGCTGGGCGCGCCCCGGGAGACGTACGCGAAACTCCGTGCTCATTTCGGGTGATCGGGACCGCGCGTACGGCGGGTCTGGAACCGTGAGGGTCGTCAGGACGTATTGACGGTGAAGGGGCGGCCGACGTCGGATGCGCAAGATCCGGGGCCGGGTGCTGTGGAGGACCGTCGTTGCGGCCATACTGCTGCGCTGGGGGACAGTCGACGACCGAGGGGGAGGTCACGGTGGCCATCACGACGCGCGCGCCCGCGCCCGGAGGCGGGGCCGCCGTGCCGCCGCCCCGGCGGGGCACGGCCTTCCGGGAAGGCGTCGAGCGGCTGCGGGCTGCCGCCACGACCGAGCCCGGGCGGCTGCGGATCATCGGCGCCGTGCTGGCCGTCCTGGTGCTGCTGTTCGGCGCGGTGACGGTCGCGGAGGTCTCCGCCCGGTCGAGTGCCGCGCGGGACGTGGTCGGGCGCAGCCAGCCGCTGAGCGCGGTCGCGGCGGGCATCTACCGTTCCCTGGCGGACGCGGACACGGCGGCCTCCAGCGGCTTCCTCACCAGCGGCCAGGAGCCGCGGGAGATACGCGAGCGCTACGAGGAGGACATCGCGACCGCCTCGCGGCTGCTGGTGGAGGCCGCGGCCGGCACGCGGGCCGACGAGGAGTCCCGGCGTGAGATCGCCCTGCTCGGCGAGCAGCTGCCCCGCTACACGGGGCTGGTCGAGCAGGCCCGCGCCACCAACCGGCAGGGGCTGCCGCTGGGCGGCGCCTATCTGCGGTACGCCAACGAGCAGATGACCACCCTGCTGCTGCCGGCGGCGCAGCGGCTGTACGAGACCGAGACCGGCCGGCTCCACCGGGACCACGACGAGGCCCGCGCCTGGCCGTCGGCCTCGCTCGCGGCCGGCGTGCTGGCGATCGCGGGCCTGGTGTGGGCGCAGCGGCGCGAGTACCGGCGTACCAACCGGGTGTTCAACCAGGGGCTGGTGGCCGCGACGGCCGCCACCGTGGTGGTGCTGCTGTGGCTGGCCGTGGGGCACGGGGTGGCCCGGGCGGGGCTGGGCGAGGCCCGCTCCGACGGGCAGGAGTCGCTGAAGGTGCTGGGCGACGCCCGGATCGCGGCGCTCCAGGCACGGGCCAGCGAGAACCTGACGCTGATCGCGCGGGGCGCGGTGCTGGCCGAGGACAACAAGTCCGACAAGTACGACGTGGACTTCACCACGAACGTCAAGGCGCTGGACGCGGGGCTGGCGGCGGCGCTGGAGCTGGCCGACGACGACGCGGGGCGCGGCCCGGTCACCCGGGCGGCGGAGGGCGTCGCGCAGTGGAAGGAACGGCACGCGGCGGCCCGCGAGACCGACCTGCGGGGCGACTACGAGCTGGCGCTGCCCCAGGTGATCGGCGGCAAGGACAGCAGCGGCGCCTCCTTCGACGTGGTGGACGCCTCGCTGGCGCAGGCGGTGGAACACGAGCAGCGGGAGTTCACCCGCGCCGCCGAGGCCGGACTGGGCGCGCTCGGCGGGCTGATGACGGGTGCGGCGGTGCTGGCCCTGGCGGGCGCGACGGCGGCCGTCCTGGGCATCGGTCGCAGGCTTTCGGAATACAGGTGAGGCGGATGCGCGTGCGCGGGCGGCGAAACGTGGGCCGGACACCGGCGGCGGCTCCCGGGACCGGCGGTCCGGGAACCGGAGCGGCAGCGCGGGGCGGCCGTACGGGCCCGGCCCGGCTGCGCGGCTGGGGCGGGGTCAGCGCCATGGCGGCCGCCTGCGCGGTGACCGCCGCCGCGGTGCTGGTCCCGCTGGCCCGGGACGCGGCGGGCGGGTCCGCGGTCCGCGAGGCCGCCGCGGCCCCGGCCGCGCCGGGGGCCCCGGGGGCTCCGGTCGTACCGCAGGCCCTGGCCGACACCTGCCCGGACCCGGAGGCCAGCCTGCGCCCGGGCGGGGTGGACGGCGAGGCCATCGCCCGTATCCGGAAGGCGGGCAAGCTGGTCGCGGGCGTGGACCAGAACAGCTTCCGCTGGGGCTACCGCAACCCGGTCGACGGCAAGCTCGACGGCTTCGACATCGCCCTGGTCAAGGCCATAGCCAAGGACATCCTCGGCAACGAGAACGCGGTCATCTACCGGGCCATCCCCACCAACCAGCGCATCCCCGCCCTCCAGGAGGGCCGCGTCGACATCGTGGTGCGGACCATGACCATCAACTGCAAGCGGCTGGAGGACGTCGCCTTCTCGACGGCGTACTTCGAGGCCGGGCAGCAGGTGCTGGCCCCGAAGAACTCGGCCGTCACCGGGTTCGACGACTCCCTGCGGGGCAAGCGGGTGTGCACGGCGGCCGGCTCCACCGCGGAGGCCGAGCTGAAGAAGGACGCGCACGGCGCGCGGCCGCTCACCGTCCCCAACCAGCTGGACTGCCTGGTACGGCTCCAGCTCGGCGAGGTCGACGCCGTCGTCACCGACAACGCGCTGGCCGCCGGCCAGGCCGCCCAGGACCCCTCGGTCAAGCTGGTCGGCCGGCCGTTCACCCGGGAGTTCTACGGTGTGGCGATGAACAAGGACGCCACCGACCTGGTGCGCCGCGTCAACCAGGTGCTGGAGAACTACCGTGCGGGTGGCGACAACAGCGAGTGGATGAAGGCGTACGTCCTGTATCTGCGGGACGATCTGCCCGGAGTCACCGCTCCCCCGGCGCCCAAGTACCGGGACGGCTGAGCGCGTGGCGGGCAGGGAGAGTCAGGGTGCGGCGGATACGGAGGCGGGTTCGAGGGTGATGGACCGGGACGACGTCGACCGTGCGCTGGCCCGGCTGGAGGCCGAGCACGAGGCGGTCGAGACCTCGCTGCTGGCGCTCCAGGACCATGCCGGGCGCCGGCTGCTGGAAGGGGCCGAGCTGACGGGGGTGACCCGGGAGCGGTGGGCGGCCGCGGACGCGGACATCGCCCGGCTGTGGACGTACTTCGACGCCTACAGCGGGGCGCTGACCGCCGCCCGCAAGATCCGCGAGCGGCGCCGCTGGCCCGGCCGGGAGGAGCTGGCCGAGCTCACCGAGCGGCTGCGCGGCCCCGGGGTGCTGATCGCCGGCTCGGCCGCCGAGGGCGCCCCGCTGGCGGAACGCTGCTCGCTGGCCGAGCTGGTGGCCCGGATGAACGAGCTGTACGCGAGCTCGCTGGACGTGGTGGTGGCCGCCGACGCGGTCTGGTCGGCGCTGCCCGCCCGGATCGACCTGCTCGCCGCCGAACTGCACCGCACGCGCTCGCTCGCGCACTCGGTGGGGGTACGGCCCGGCGAGCACCCCTCGGGCGAGGACCTGGCCCGGATCACCGCGGAGCTGACGGCGCTGCGCGCGGAGGTGATCGCGGACCCGCTGGCCTTCTGGACCCCGGCGGCGGGCAGTTCCGCGCCGGGCGGCGGGCGGCCGGACACCGTGCGCTACGACCGGGCGGCGCGCGCGCTGGAGGACGTACGGCGGGAGATCGAGGCGGTGCTGGCGGTCCGCCAGGACGCCGAGGCGCGGCTGATCAGCCTGCGGGACGTCCTCTCGCGCGCGGACCGGACCCTGGCGGAGGCCCGCACGGCGCGCGGCGAGGTGCTCGCGAAGATCGCGGCCTCCGAGGTGCCGGCGGTCAGCGGGCCGCCCACCGCGCTGCAGGAGCAGCTGTCGGCGGCGGCCGAGTACCGCAGGAACGCCCAGTGGCACCGGCTCTCGCCGCTGCTGGAGTCCCTGGAGGAGCGGGCCGAGGACGAACTGCGCCGGGCCCGGGAGTCCTTGACGGCCGTGACCGCGCCCCTGGCGGTCCGGGCCGAGCTGCGCGGACGGCTGGACGCCTACCGGGCGAAGGTGGCCCGGCACGGGATGGCGGAGGACCCGCTGCTGATCGAGCGGTACGACGTGGCGCGGCGGATGCTGTGGAGCGCGCCCTGCGACCTGCGGGTGGCCGAACAGGCCGTGCTGCGCTACCAGCAGGCGGCGGCCGAGGTCCTGGTGCCGCGGCAGTACGGGCCCGACGGGCCGCAGGAGGAGGGCGCATGAGCCTGATGGGGACCGCGTGCGGCCGCGCCGGCTGTCCGGGCGCGTACGAGGACATGGGCGGCGGCGAGCTGTACTGCGACACGTGCGGCCTGGCACCGGCGGGCGGCGCGGCGGCTGCGGCTGCGGCTGCGGCGTCGCCGGGGGCCGCGGAGCTGGTGTCGCCGCCGACCGGGATGACGAGCGCGGCACGCGGCGGCGGCTCCGGCCGCTCGCAGTCGTCGCGCTCGTCGGGGTCCGCGCGCTCCTCGCGGTCCTCGCGGTCCTCGCGGTCGTCCTCCTCGCGCCGCTCGGTGTCGGGGCGGCTCTCGCGCGCCCTGTCGGGCGCCGGGTCCGGGTCGGGGTCGGGGTCGGGGTCGGGGTCGACGTCCACCCGGTCGGTCTCGGTGCGCAGTTCGGGCCCCGCCTCGGCGTCCTCGGGCCGCAACCGGCTGGGCGCCGGCCTGGTCGCCGTACCGGAGGTGCCGCGTCCGGACCCGTCGGCGGCGGTGCTGGCCGACCCCGAGGTGCCCGAGCGCAAGCGGTTCTGCTCGAAGTCGGACTGCGGTGCGCCGGTGGGGCGCGCGCGGGGCGACCGGCCGGGGCGGACGGAAGGGTTCTGCACCAAGTGCGGCCACCCGTACTCCTTCGTGCCGAAGCTGCGGGCGGGCGACGTGGTCCACGGGCAGTACGAGGTGGCGGGCTGCCTCGCGCACGGCGGCCTGGGCTGGGTGTACCTGGCGGTCGACCGTGCCGTGTCGGACCGGTGGGTGGTGCTCAAGGGCCTGCTCGACACCGGCGACCAGGACGCGATGGCGGCGGCGATTTCGGAGCGGCGCTTCCTCGCGGAGATCGAGCACTCCAACATCGTGCGGATCTACAACTTCGTGGAGCACCTGGACCAGCGGACGGGCTCGCTGGACGGGTACATCGTGATGGAGTACGTCGGCGGCAAGTCGCTGAAGGAGATCGCGAACGAGCGGCGCCGGCCGGACGGCCGCCGGGACCCGCTCCCCGTCGAGCAGGCGTGCGCGTACGGCATCGAGGCGCTGGAGGCGCTCGGGCACCTGCACAGCAGAAACCTTCTGTACTGCGACTTCAAGGTCGACAACGCGATCCAGCAGCAGGACCAGCTGAAGCTGATCGACATGGGCGCGGTGCGCCGGATGGACGACGGCGAGTCGGCCATATACGGCACGATCGGCTACCAGGCGCCGGAGGTGGCGGAGGCCGGGCCGTCGGTCGCGTCCGACCTGTACACGGTCGCGCGCACGCTGGCCGTCCTGACCTTCGACTTCCAGGGCTACACGAACGTGTTCGCGGACTCGCTGCCGGATCCGGAGCACATCGAGGTCTTCCGGCGGTACGAGTCGTTCTACCGGCTGCTGGTCCGGGCGACGGACCCGGACCCGGGGCGCCGGTTCGCGTCGGCGCAGGAGATGGCGGACCAGCTGACGGGCGTGCTGCGGGAGGTCGTCGCCCTCCAGACCGCCCGTCCGCGCCCGCACCTGTCGACCCTGTTCGGCCCGGAGCTTCGCGTCCCGGACACCCAGCTGTACGCCGACGGCGTGGGCACGGAGGTCTCCCGCCTGGGCCTCCGCACGGCGACGCCTCCGAGGGCAGGCCTGTCCACCCTCTTCCCCCGCCGCCGCCCGAAGGCAACGACGCCGGTGGCGCCGACGGCGAGGGCCGCCGCGGACCCGGCGTCCGCGACCGCCCGGAGCACCCCGCCGGGCCCGGGACCGACGACCGGTCCGGCGAGCCCGGCGCCGATGGGCGCGGCGGCACCCGCTGATCCCGCGCTCGGGCTCCCGGGCCGGCCGCCGGTGAGCCCGAGCGGCACGGCGGGGCCGAGGTCCCACGGAGCCCCGAGCACCCCGGCACCCCACGGGGCGCCCCCTGTCTCAGCTGTTGCCCCGGCTACGCCGGGCGCGCCGACCACCTCCGGCCCCGGATCGGCCCCCGTGCCCGTCGGCGCGTCGTACCCCGGCGGGGCGGCCGGGGCGTGGCACGGCGGGAGCTCCGGGACGGACCCGATGGCGGGCAGCGGGCCGGGGCAGGCCCCGTACCCCGGCGAGCCGTCCGCACCGTGGCCCGGCACGGACCCGGTCCCGGGTACCCCGGCATCACCCCGTCACCCCGACGGCCCCCCGTCCGGCGGCGCGTCGTACCCCGGCGGGGCGGCCGGGGCGTGGGCCGGCACTGCCACCGGGACGGGCCCGGTCACGGGCGCCCCCGCGGGGCAGGGCGGGGGCGTCGCCGGCGGCAGTGGGTCGGTGCAGGGCTCCCCGGGCGGGACATCGGGCGGGGGTTCCGGCTCCGTCGGGGGAGCCGCGTACGCCGGGGCGGGCCGGAACACGGCCGGCGTCGGAACGGGGTTGGGGACGGCCGTCACGCATGTGGCCGGGGTGGGCGTGCCCGGGCCGCGGCCCGCGCCGGCCGTCACCGTCGCGCCGCCCGCGGTGGCCGGCCCGGGGCGGGCCCCGGCGACCACGGGCGGGCCGGCCATGCCCGACGCGCGCGCCACCGCGCTGGCGCTGCCCGTGCCGCTGGTCGACCCGCGGGACCCCAACGCCGGCTTCCTGGCCGGTCTGCAGTCCTCCGCTCCCGCCGACCTGGCGGCCGCCCTCGCCGCCGCGCCCGCCGACTCCGCCGAGCTGCGGCTGCGTGAGCTGCGCGCCCGCCTCGAACTGGACGAACTCGGCGTGGCCGGCCGCACGCTGGCCGAGCTGGAGGCCCGCCACCCCGACGACTGGCGCGTGGTCTGGGCCCGCGGCATCGTCTCGCTCGCCACCGGCGACGACGAGATAGCGGCGCTGTCCTTCGACGCGATCTACGACGCCTTCCCCGGCGAGCCCGCGCCCAAGCTGGCGCTGGGGCTGTGCGCCGAGATCCTGGGACAGCTGGACAACGCGGCCGAGTACTACCACCTCGTCTGGATCACCGACCCCGCTTTCGTCAGCGCCGCGTTCGGGCTGGCCCGGGTCCAGCTGGCAACCGGGGACCGGGCCGCGGCCGTACGCACGCTGGAATCCGTACCGGAGAGTTCCATCCACTACACGGCCGCACGGGTGGCAGCGGTACGGGCACGCCTGCGCGACCGGGCGCCGCACGAGGAGCTGCTGCCCGACCTGACGGCGGCCGCCGCGCAGGTGGAGGCGCTGGGACGGGCCGGACTGGACGCGGTGCGCCACGAGCGGCTGGCCACGGAGGTTCTGGGCTCGGCCCTCGACTGGGTACTGTCGGGTAGCCGGGGTGCCGACCCCGGCCGGACCTCGCTGCTCGGCAGTCAACTGGACGAGCGGGGCCTGCGCTTCGGCCTGGAGCGCTCGTACCGCGTCCTCGCTCGGCTGGCGCAGCGAGGCGAGGAGAGGATCGAACTGGTGGAACGGGCAAACCGTTTCCGTCCCCGGACGTGGGTGTGAGTGATGTCGATGCATCGGCCGTCGGGCTGCCCCAGCTGCGCTGAACCCCTGGAGGAGGGTGACCGTTTCTGCGGCGTCTGCGGATACGACGTCTCCGCGCCGCCGCCGTCCCCGTCCACGGACGACGACCACCCGACGGTTCCGCTGGCCCCCGGCCACGGCGGACCGGCGGCCGGACCGGCGGCCGGACCATCCGTACCGGCCCCGGCGGCGCCCCCGGTCCCGTCGGCACCGCCGGCCACGGCCGCCGCGTGGGAACCGGCCGCCATGCCCGCGCCCCCGGCCGCTCCTCCGGTCCCGCCCGCCCCGCCCGCCGTGCCCGCGCCGGCTCCCCCGGCCGCCGCGCCGTACCCGGCCGCGGCCGGGTACGGCCAGGCGCCCGCGCCCGGCTGGGGCAGCGTGTCCGACGCCGCGCCCACCCTGGTCGGCGATGCGGCGGGCTGGCAGGCCACCGGGACCGCGCAGGCCGCCGCGGCCCCGGGCGGCTTCGGCCCGCCGGCCGAGCCCGTCGAGCCGGCCCCGGAGCCGGCCGAGCCGGCCGGCGCGCGGCCCGGACCCGGTTCCGACCGGCCGACGCGGTACGACGGACCGAGCGACGCCGCCCACCAGGCCCCCTGGGCCGCCGCCCACGCGGGCGATGCGCCGGACCCGGCCGGGCCGGCGGACCCTACGGGCCCGACGGGCGCCCCCGAGCCGGAGCCCGCCGCCCAGCCCGACAACGGCAGCGGCAGCGGCAGCGGCAACGGCAACGGGGCCAAGACCTGTGTCGCCTGCCGGGCCGGGCACGTCGGCACCGACGGCTACTGCGAGCACTGCGGCCACGCCCAGCCCCGCGAGCGCGACCACATGGAGGAGGAGCTCGGCAGCGTGGCCGCCGTCAGCGACCGCGGCCTGCGCCACCACCGCAACGAGGACTCCTTCGCGGTCGCCGCGACCGCGCTGCCGGACGGGTCCGCGGCGACGGTGGCGATCGTCTGCGACGGCGTCTCCTCGGCCAGCCGGCCCGACGACGCCTCCGCCGCGGCCGCCGCCGCCGCCAACGAGACGCTGCTCGACGCGCTCCCCCGGGGCACGCACCCCCAGGAGGCCATGCACGAGGCGATCCTGGCCGCCGCGAGCGCGGTCAACGCGCTCGCTCCCGAGACCCCCGGCGCGCAGAACGCCCCGGCCTGTACCTTGGTGGGCGCCGTCGTCAGCGGCGGCCTGCTGACCATCGGCTGGGTCGGCGACAGCCGCGCGTACTGGATCCCAGACGACCGTGCCGCCCACCCGCAGCGCCTGACCGAGGACGACTCCTGGGCCGCCCAGATGGTCGCGGCCGGCCTGATGGGCGAGGCCGAGGCGTACGCCGACGTCCGCGCGCACGCCATCACCGGCTGGCTGGGCGCCGACGCCTACGACCTGGAACCGCACACCAAGACCTTCAAGCCGGACCACCCCGGCGTGGTCGTGGTCTGCACGGACGGGCTGTGGAACTACGCCGAGTCCGCGCAGGAGATGGCCCACGTGATCCCGGCCGACGCCGCGCGGCGACCGCTGCACAGCGCCCAGGTGCTGGTGGGGCACGCCCTCGACGGGGGCGGCCACGACAACGTGACCGTGGCCGTCGTGCCGTTCGCCGTCCCGCCGAGCCCCGAGGCCTGATCCGTACCCCTGGAGTGGAGACGATGGCGAACTTCGCCAAGCCGAGCGTCCCGCGGTTCGCCGTGGAGGCGTACCAGAACGAGTTCCTCCCGGCGGGCGGCCGCGACGTCCACGCCATCGTCACGGTCACCGCGACCGGCGGCGCCACCGCCACCCGCGCCGTCGCCCCCGGCGGCGCGGCCGTCGTGATCATGGTCGACTGCTCGGGTTCGATGGAGTACCCGGCCGCCAAGATGCGCGGCGCGCGCGAGGCGACCGCCGCCGCGATCGACACCCTGCGCGACGGCACCGCCTTCGCCGTGATCGCCGGTACCCACGAGGCCCGGGAGGTCTACCCCGGCCAGGGCCGCCTCGCGCTCGCCGACGCCACCACCCGCGCGCAGGCCAAGGAGGCGCTGCGCGGGCTGACGGCCGGCGGCGGTACCGCCATCGGGACCTGGCTGCGGCTGGCCGACGCCCTGCTGCTGGGCTCCTCCGCGACCATCCGGCACGGCATCCTCCTCACCGACGGGCGCAACGAGCACGAGGAGCCGGCCGCGCTGCGGGCCCGGCTCGACGCCTGCGCGGGCCGTTTCACCTGTGACGCGCGCGGTGTCGGCACCGACTGGGAGGTCGAGGAGGTGACCGGCATCGCGAGCGCGCTCCTCGGCACGGCCGACATCGTCGCCGACCCGGCCCACCTGACCGAGGACTTCACGCACATGATGGAGAAGGTCATGGGCAAGGAGGTCGCCGACGTCGCCCTGCGCCTGTGGACACCGGTCGGCGCGGAGATCCAGTACGTCAAGCAGGTGGCCCCGGCCGTCCTGGACCTGACCGGTCGCCGCACGGACGCCGGTCCGCGGGCCGGTGACTACCCGACGGGCTCGTGGGGCGACGAGTCGCGCGAGTACCACGTGTGCGTGCGGGTCCCGGCGGGCGGCTCGGTGGGCCAGGAGATGCTCGCCGCCCGCCTCTCGCTGGTCCTGCCCGGCCCGGTCACGGCGATGACCCCGGCCGCGGCCCCGGCCCCGGCGCTCATCCGGGCCGTGTGGACGGACGACCTGGCCGCCTCCACCGCCATCAACCCGCACGTGGCGCACTACACCGGCCAGGCGGAACTCGCCCAGGCCATCCAGGCGGGCCTTCGGGCCCGCAAACTCGGCGACGCGGACGGCGCCACGGCCAAACTGGGCCGCGCCGTCCAGCTGGCCCAGGCCTCCGGGAACGCGGACACCGCGAAATTGCTGGCGAAGGTGGTGGATGTCGTCGACGCCGCTGCGGGTACTGTGCGGCTGAAGGCGACGGTCGCCGACGCCGACGAGATGACCCTCGACACGCGTTCGACCCAGACCGTCCGAGTGAAGAGAAGCTGAAGAGAAGCTGACGTCCCGACGCAGGGAGAAGGGGGAAAGGCCGACATGCCGACCTGCCCGAACGGGCACCAATCGGTCTCCGACGACTGGTGCGAGGTCTGCGGCCACCGCATGGCCCCCGCGAGCGCCCCCGCGGCGCCCCCCTCCTACGGCTACGACTTCCCGTCCGCGGGCGGCGACGCGACGGCGCAGGCGGAGCTCTGCCCGCAGTGCCGCACCCCGCGCGAGGCCATGGCGCCGTTCTGCGAGGAGTGCCGCTTCAACTTCCTGACGCGTACGGCGACCTCGTACACGCCGCTCGCGCCGCCGACCGCCACGCGTCCCCCGGCCTCCGCCCAGGCGTCCGCCCAGGCGTCCGCCCAGGCCGCGGCCCGGCCGGCGGTCCCGCCGCCGCCCCCGGCCCCGGCCCCGCCCGTGGCCCCGCCCCCGCCGCCCCCGGCTGCCCCTTCGCAGGGCCAGGGGCAGGGCCAGGGGCAGGGCCAGAGCCGTGGCCAGGGCTTCGGGCAGGAGCCGGACCCGTTCGAGTACCAGGGTTCGCGCCCCTCCCAGATCAACCGCCCGGCCGAGCCGCTGCACCGTGAGGACGACTGGGTGCTCCAGCCGCCCTCGCGGCAACCGCAGTCGTCGCCTCAGCCGCAGCCGTCCCCGTACGAGCGGCCGTCCCCGTACGAGCGGCCCCCGGCGTACGAGCCGCCGCGGTACGAGCAGCAGCCGCCGCAGGAGGTGCCGCACCAGTCCGGGGGCTGGAGCGCGACGATCGGCCCCGACCGTACGTACTTCATGGCGATGATGCAGCGCAGCGGACCCGAGGCCGCCGGGCTCAACCTGCCCGCGTACTCCCCGGAGCAGCACCTCCCGCTGGCGGGCGGCCAGATCACGATCGGCCGCCGCCGCGCCTCCACCGGCGAGTCCCCCGACATCGACCTGTCGGTGCCGCCGGAGGACCCGGGCGTCTCGCACCAGCACGCCGTCCTCGTCGAGCAGCCCGACGGCAGCTGGGCGGTCGTGGACCAGAACTCCACCAACGGCACCACCATCAACGGCGGCGAGGAACCGATCCAGCCCTACGTCCCCGTCCCGCTCGGCGACGGCGACCGCGTGCACGTCGGCGCCTGGACCACCATCACCGTCCACCGCGGCTGACGGGGCTGTCCTCGGTCTCCCCCAGGGGCCACACGTAGGGCCCCTGGGGATCGTCGAGCCAGGACCACTGCCCGTCGGCGCTGACCGTCACCCCGAACCGCTCGCGGCCGGGCCGGTCCTCGCCGCGCCACAGGTCCAGCGCCTCGCGCGGGTGCAGCGCTCCCGCCGTGAGCAGCAGCATGAACTGGAAGCGCTCGTTCTCCAGCAGCTCGTACGGCACCCCGCCGCCCGGGGCCGCCGCGCCCGCCCCGCGCAGCGGGACGAAGTAGGCGGAGGTGTGCAGGAAGTGCCCCTCGGCGAAGTCCGCGTCCCGCACGGTGAGCGCGATCAGCCCGGTCGAGAGCGGCGCGAGGATCCGCGCCCCCGGCCGGCACTGCCCGAGCCAGGCGTGCGGGATCCGCGGCAGGGTGCAGGTGACGATGATCCGGTCGTACGGCGCCCGGGCCGGGCAGCCGCGCGCCCCGTCACCGGCGACCACGGTCGGGTGGTAGCCGAGCCGGGCCAGGTGCGTACGGGCGGACTCGGCGATCTCGTCGTCCAGTTCGACGGTGGTGACCAGGCCGTCGCCGAGCCGGTGGCAGAGCAGGGCGGCGTTGTACCCGGTGCCCGAGCCGATCTCCAGGACGTTCTGCCCGTCGTGGACGTCCAGCGCGGTCAGCATCTTGGCCATGAGGGAGGGCTGGCTGCTGGAGGAGACCAGCTCGCCGTCGCGCATCCGGGTCGCCAGCGGCGTGTCCGCGTACACCCCGCGCACCCAGCGCGCCCGCAGCTCGGGGTCGGGGTCCTCGCCCCACAGCCGCTCGTGGCCGGCGCCGCGGCCGGTGTAGAAGAAGGGCACGAAGACGTGCCGCGGCACGGCCGCGAAAGCGGCCCTCCAGAGCGGATCGCCGAGCACCCCGGCAGCGGTCAGCTCCCGCACCTGGGCGGCGTGCGCCGCCTCGGGATCGACCGTATGCGCCTTGTGTGCGCCCATGGGTCCACTGTGCTGCGCCCGCGGGGCAAAGGCGAGCGGTCCTAGGACCGGGGTCCTCCGTCCGGGCGTCTGAGACGATGGTCGGGTGAACGAGATTCCGCAGGGCACGCTTCCGGAGAAGTCCTTCTACGAGCAGGTGGGCGGCGAGGAGACCTTCCGCCGCCTGGTCCGGCGCTTCTACCAGGGGGTCGCCGAGGACCCGTTGCTGCGTCCGATGTACCCGGAAGGGGACCTGGGGCCCGCCGAGGAGCGGTTCGCGCTGTTCCTGATGCAGTACTGGGGCGGTCCGACCACCTACAGCGAGAACCGCGGCCACCCGCGGCTGCGGATGCGGCACGCCCCGTTCCAGGTGGACCAGGCCGCGCACGACGCGTGGCTGCGGCACATGCGGGAGGCGGTCGACGAGCTGGCGCTGCCGCCGGAGCAGGAGGCGCAGCTGTGGCGCTACCTGACGTACGCCGCCGCATCGATGATCAATACGGCGGGCTGAGCGCCGAACGCCCGAGCCGGTCAGGCCCCGAGCGGGTCGGGCCCGAGCAGGTCAGGCCCCGAGAAGACAGGTCAGGCAGGGCGGACCGGGCTCACCGGGAGCGCGCCGAGGCCGCCGCCCGGCCGCCGGGTGGCGATCGAGCCGTACGGGGTGCGCAGGCGCAGCCAGCTGCCGGCGGCGAACAGGGCCACGGGGCCGGGGGCGCCGGGTGCGGGGGCCGGGGCGGGCACGGTGGCCCGTACCGGCCGCAGGAAGCCCAGGGACTGCGCGGCGTGCACGGCGCGCAGCGGCAGCTCGCTCTCGCCGAGCGTGCGGGACCAGATCTCGCGGCCGATGCGGTCGCGCTCGGCGCGGGTGCGCCGGTCGGCCGGCAGGGCCTCGTCACGGGCGCGGAACTCACGGACGGCGGCCGCGACCGCGGCCCGCATCGCCTCGGCACCCGGCAGTCCGGGCACCGGGCGCCAGCCGCCGCGGGGCGGCAGCACCCCGGTCCACGGCGGGCCGGTGACGGGGGCGGGTACGTCGGCGGTCCCGGCGGCCTCGTCCACCGACTCCAGCAGTTCGCCCGCGGAGACGGTCAGGTCCAGGGACACCGGCTCGGCGAGCCGGGCCGTACGGATGGCCAGCACCTCGAAGGACGGCGGCCGGCCGAAGACGGCGAGCGCGCCGCCGCCCGCCTGGAGGCGGACCGCGGCGGCGCGGTCGTAGTGCACCAGCCGTCCCAGGAAGGCGGCGAGATCCGCCGCCTCCCCGGCATCGGCGAGGCGCAGGCGCTGGGTCATGCCGCGAGGGGCCCTTCGGGACCGCCGGCGCTGTCGTCGACGTACTCCTCGAGGAAGCTGCGCTCCTCCTCGGTGATCCGGCGCGGACGCTGCGACTCCAGATCGAAGGGCACGACGACCGTGGAGGCGCGGACGTACACCACGTCCGCGTCCTTGACCTCGTAGGCGATGGTCAGCGAGGCCGCGCCTATCTTCGTCACCCACGACTCGATGGTGACCGGCTCGTGCCGGTGCACCAGCGGCCGCTTGTAGTCGATCTCATGACGGGCCACGACGGACCCGCCCTGGAACGACTGCGAGCCGTTGCCCGGCGCCAGCCGGAACATGAAGTCGATCCGGGCCTCCTCCAGATAGCGGAGGAACACCACGTTGTTGACGTGCCCGAAGGCGTCCATGTCCGACCAGCGCAGCGGGCAGCGGTAGATGTGACGGGTCACACTCAGCCTCGCGTGAGCTTCTTGTAGGTCGCGCGGTGCGGACGGGTGGCGTCCGGGCCGAGGCGCTCGACCTTGTTCTTCTCGTAGGACTCGAAGTTGCCCTCGAACCAGAACCACTTCGACTCGCCCTCGTACGCCAGGATGTGCGTGGCGACGCGGTCGAGGAACCAGCGGTCGTGGGAGACGACCACGGCCGCACCGGGGAACTCCAGCAGCGCGTTCTCCAGCGAACCCAGGGTCTCGACGTCGAGGTCGTTGGTGGGCTCGTCGAGGAGCAGCAGGTTGCCGCCCTGCTTGAGGGTGAGGGCCAGGTTCAGGCGGTTGCGCTCACCGCCGGAGAGCACGCCGGCCGGCTTCTGCTGGTCCGGGCCCTTGAAACCGAAGGCGCTGACGTAGGCGCGCGAGGGCATCTCGACGTTGCCGACGTTGATGTAGTCCAGCTCGTCCGACACGACGGCCCAGAGGGTCTTCTTGGGGTCGATGTTGGCGCGGCCCTGGTCGACGTACGAGATCTTGACGGTCTCGCCGACCTTGATCTCGCCCGAGTCCGGCTTCTCCAGGCCCTGGATCATCTTGAACAGCGTGGTCTTGCCGGCGCCGTTCGGACCGATGATGCCGACGATGCCGTTGCGCGGCAGCGTGAAGGACAGGTCGTCGATGAGGACCTTGTCACCGAAGGCCTTGGAGAGGTTGTTGACCTCGACCACGATCGAGCCCAGACGCGGGCCCGGCGGGATCTGGATCTCCTCGAAGTCCAGCTTCCGCATCTTGTCGGCCTCGGCCGCCATCTCCTCGTAGCGGGCGAGACGGGCCTTGGACTTGGCCTGGCGGCCCTTGGCGTTGGAGCGGACCCACTCCAGCTCTTCCTTGAGGCGCTTGGCGCGCTTCTCGTCCTTCTTGCCCTCGACCTTGAGGCGCTCGGCCTTCTTCTCCAGGTAGGTGGAGTAGTTGCCCTCGTAGGGGTGGGCGCGGCCGCGGTCGAGCTCGAGGATCCACTCGGCGACGTTGTCGAGGAAGTAGCGGTCGTGGGTGACGGCCACGACGGCGCCCTTGTACTGGGCGAGGTGCTGCTCCAGCCAGTTCACGGACTCGGCGTCGAGGTGGTTGGTGGGCTCGTCGAGGAGCAGCAGGTCGGGGGCCTCCAGCAGCAGCTTGCAGAGGGCCACGCGGCGCTTCTCACCACCGGAGAGGTTGGTGACCGGCCAGTCGCCGGGCGGGCAGCCCAGGGCGTCCATGGCCTGCTCGAGCTGGGCGTCGAGGTCCCACGCGTTCGCGTGGTCCAGGTCGTCCTGGAGCTTGCCCATCTCCTCCATCAGCTCGTCGGTGTAGTTCGTCGCCATTTCCTCGGCGATCGCGTTGAACCGGTTGAGCTTCTGCTTGATCTCGCCGACGCCGTCCTCGACGTTCTCCAGGACGGTCTTGGACTCGTCGAGCTTGGGCTCCTGCATGAGGATGCCGACGGAGTAGCCGGGCGACAGGAAGGCGTCACCGTTGGACGGCTGCTCGATGCCCGCCATGATCTTCAGGACGGTGGACTTACCGGCGCCGTTCGGGCCGACCACACCGATCTTGGCGCCGGGCAGGAAGTTCAGGAAGACGTCGTCGAGAATCACCTTGTCGCCGTGCGCCTTGCGCGTCTTGCGCATGGTGTAGATGAACTCAGCCAAGAGAAACCGTCCGGCAGATCGATGATGGGCAGATACAACCCATACTGCCTGACGTCGACCCCCGGGCGGAAACCCGTATGGTCAGCGCCCCGGAGCGGCGCGGCCGGCGCGATGGGCCCGCGGGGGTGCCGTCCGGGGTCGGGCGGCACCCCCGCGGGGAGGCGGAAGGTCGGCCCAGGTCAGCCCTCGGCGCCCGTACGGCGCATCCGGGCGGCGAGCAGCAGGCCCGCGCCCGCGACGAGCGCGGCGCCCGCGCCGCCGACGGCCCAGGGGGTCTCGGTGCCGGCGCCGGTGGCGGCGAGGGACTGGCCGGAGGCGTTCGCGCTCACGTGCGCGTTGCCCGAACCGGTGGCGACGGCGGGCTGCACGGTGGTGGTGCCGGTGCCCGCGCCGGTGCCGCCGCTGCCGCCGGTCGTGCCGCCGGTGCCGGTCGTGCCGCCGTCGGTGGGCTCGCCGGTGTTCTCCTGGGCCTTCTTGTCCTTGGCCCGCGCCTCGTGCTGGCCGGTCGCGAGGAACTCGGCCCGGTCGGCGGCGGAGCCCTTGAGCGCGGCGCGGCCGGCCTTGACCAGCTCGGGCCCGCCGCCGTGGATGATCTGGGCGATCAGGACGCGGCTGTCCTCGTCACGCAGCTGGTGCTGGGTGACGTCGAGGAAGTGGCGGGCGTCGGCCAGCGTGTGCTTCTTGTCGAAGAAGGCCTCGATCCCCTCGCGGAGGATGGGACCCGCGGTGTGCGTCAGGCGCAGGATCTCGATGCGGGCGTCGTCGAGGCGGATGCCGGGGACGTCCTTCTCCAGGAAACGGCGCATGTCGGCGGGGGTGCCGTCGAGGGCCTTGTTCGCGGCCTCGCGCATGTACCCGGTGCTCTTCGGGTCCGCGAGGATCCGCAGGATCGCCATCCGGTCCTCTTCGGCCTGCTTGTCCGCGTCGGAGGTCTGGCCGGCCGGCTTCTCGGCGGGCTTGTCCGCCGGCTTGTCAGCGGGCTTCTCCGCGGACTTCTCCGCGGGCACCGTCCCGGCCGGCGCCTGGTCGGGAACGGTCGGCGCCGGCGGCGGCACGGCCGGCGCGGGGGCCGTGTCGGCGGCGAACGCCGGGGAGGCGAGCAGGACGGCCGGAGCAAGGGCGGCGGTGGTGACCGCCGTGGCGATCCGGGACAGCTTCACAGACAGCACTCATCCTCGTGTGACTCATGGTGATCGATTCAGCGCCACCCTAAGGGCAGAACCGCATGATCATCACCCAATAATTACCGACCAGTAGCGAGATCTGATCGTTCCGGCCGGTAGACGACGAGCGCGTCCGGCAGTTGGTCGAGGACGAAGGCCCGCGGCGCGGGCGCGAACTCGCCGTCGTACGCGAGCGGGGTGCCCTCCGGGACCTCCGAGACCCGCAGGCTGCGCAACCGGGTGGCCGTGTGCACCGGCGACCGGCTCAGCGGGCCCGCGGCCGCCGCGGCCAGCAGCCGCGGCCCGGGGCGGCCGCCGCCGTAGACGAGGCGTACGTCGAGCAGCCCCTCGCCCAGGCTCAGCCGGCGCCGCGGGGCGGGGCCGGTGCCGTGGTAGGTGCCGTTGCCCGCGAAGAGCAGCCACACCGCGCGGGGGCGGCCGGCCAGCCGCAGCCGTACGGGGCGCTGCGCCCGCAGCACCCGGCCGGCGGCCAGCAGGGCGGCCGGACCGCTGCCGATCCGCGGGGTCCAGCGGAGCCGGTACCCGAGCAGCTCGGGGTAGACCCCGATGCTGAACGTGTTGAGGAAGTACCCCGGGGCGCCGTCCGGCTCCGGGCCCGGGGCGAACCGGCCGAGGCCGACGCGCACCGCCTGCCCCGCGGCCACGGCCCGGACCGTGTCCTCGGGGCCGGTGAGACCGAAGTCCAGGGCGAAGTGGTTGAGGGTGCCGCCGGGGAACACGGCGAGCGGGACCCCGGTGCGCAGGGCGGCGGTGGCCGCCGCGTTCACGGTGCCGTCGCCGCCGCAGACCCCGAGCACGGTGGCCCGCCGGGCGGCCGCGGCGAGCTCCGTCGTCAGCTCCGGGCCCGCGCACTCGACCACCTCGGCCCGGGGCAGCGCGGTGCGCACGCTGTCGAGGCCCGCCGTCGCGGCCGTGCCCGAGGCGGTGTTGACGACCACGACCAGCCCGGCACCGTCCGGCAGCGCCGGGGCCCCGGCCGCCGGCCGCTCGTCGCCGGGCAGCACCCGCGCCCGCTCGGCGACACGCGTCAGCCGTCGTACGCCGAACCCGGCGGCGACCCCGAGCGCGGCGCCCGCCAGGACGTCGCTGGGGTAGTGCACCCCGGTGTACACGCGGGAGAAGGCGACCAAGGCCGCGACGGGCGCCACCGCCACACCCCAGCCGGGATGATCCAGGGCCAGCCCGGCGGCGAAGGCGAACGCGGAGGCCGCGTGCCCGGACGGGAAGGAGGTGGTCATCGGCTGGGTGGCGAGCTGGCGGACCGCCGGAACCCCGTCCAGCACGGGCCGCGGCCTGCGCACCGACCACTTGCCGACGGTGTTGATGGTGCCGGAGGCCAGCGCGAGCGAGGCCATCCCGCGCAGCGCGGCCCGGCGCGCCGTGGCCGACCCGAACATGGCGAGGGCCGCGGCGGTCCCGCCCCACAGCAGCCCGTGGTTCGCGGCGCGCCCGAGCCGCGGCAGCACCCGGTCCCCTCCCGGCCAGTGCCGCCGTGCGACCACGTCGAACAGCGTCCGGTCCCAGACGGCGGGGGCGTGCCGCCAGGTCAGCGGCGTTCCATGAGGTGTCTCGGTCGTCATTCCGCACCTCTACCCGATTCCCCCGTGCGCTATCTTGAACACGTTCACATTGAACATGTTCAGTTCGATCACCGAACCGGACAGCAGGAACCGTGCGAGGAGCCGCGCCACATGACCACCCCGACCACCCGGCCGACGCCTCCGACCGCGACCCCGACCCCCACAGCGACCACCCCCACGGCCCGGCTCGTCCGCGCGCTGCGCCGGCCCAGGACGATCTGGAGCCTGCTGGCCGTACTCGCCACGCTGGTCGTGGGCGCCCTCGGCGTCGGCGTCTGGTACGCCTGCGTCCTCTTCCAGCTCTTCAACGGGACCCTGTCCGTGCCCTGCGCGGAGGCCACCCGCTTCGCCGCCGCCCAGCCGCTACCGGCATCCGCGCGCACGGCCGAGTGCCACCGGGGCCAGTGGCTCGGCGTCCAGTACACGGCCGAGTTCCACATCCCCCGCGAGGACTTCGAAGCCTGGCTCCGGGCCTCCTACCCCACCGCACGTCCGCCCTTCGCCTGCGAACCCACGGCCGATCTCTGCGTCGACGTGAGCATGCCCGCCGACACCACCCCGCCGGACGCGAAGGGGAGAGTCGTACGGCACCTCGCCGACGGAACGGTGATCGAAGCCTGGACCGTGCCCGACGGCACCCTCCGCGTCGAGCTGAGGGCCTACACCGTCTAGTCGTGCCGTGCCGCGACCGGAAGGGTTCACCGGGCACAGCGCCGGCGGTGTCCGGCCGGGTGCTACGAGGCGTCTTCCTCGTCCAGCGGCCGCTTGCGCAGCACCAGGACCACCATGCCGCCCAGCACCACCAGGCCCACCGCCAGCGCCGCGATCACCGGGGTGGCCGCCGAGCTGCCGCTGGCCGCGAGCAGGTCGTCGCCGTCCTCCTCCGGCGAGGTGGCCCCCGAGGCGCCGGCGGCCGCCGCGACGGTGACCGGCGTGCCGGGCCCGCCCTGCGCCTCGGCCTGGAGCGTCCGGGTCTGCGGCCACAGCGCCGTCGCGCCCGCCGTGGTCGACGACGCGCTGGACCCGGCCACGATCTGGGCCTGCGACCACTCGCCGCTGGTGAACACCCGGCCCACCGGGACCCGGGTGGCCCCCTGGACCGATACCGAGGCCGTGCCGTCCGGCGTACCCACCGGAACCTCGAAGTACAGCCGGCTGCCGTGCGAGGCCGCGGTGACCGGCCGCCCCTCGGCGTCGACCACCCGCACGCCCATGGCCCGGGCGGCGGCGTCCGGCGTGACCGTCACGCTCTGGGCACCCGTCCGTACGGTCACCGGTCCGATCCGGCTGCCGGCCGGGCCCGAGACCTGCCCGGGATCCAGGCTCAGCGACGCCGGCGGCTCGCTCATCCGCCCGGCCGACTTCTGCAGATAGTCGGCCAGCTTCTGGGCCGCCGGGTCGGTCGCCTCCACCTGGACCCCGTCGGCCAGCCGCCAGATCGCCACCTGGGTCCCGGCCGCCGCGCTCTCCGCGGTGAGCACGCCGGCGCCGGCCGCCTTCGCCAGTCCGGCCAGATCGTTCAGCTGGGGGTAGGAGTGCTCCAGCACCCAGCGGATCCGGCCCGCCTCCCCGTTGCCGCCGAGCGGGCTGCCGCTCCACGCGGTCTCCGTGTAGCGGGCCTGCGGCTGTGCGGACCCGGCCAGGCCGACCCCGTACGTCTGCAGCATCCCGCCGCCGTCGACGCGCATCTCGTACAGCCCGGCGGGAATCTGCCGCACGGCGCCGTCACTGGTGCGCAGGACCGCCTGTCCGTACGTCTTCAGGCCGTCCAGCACGGCGCTCGCGCCCTCCTGCGGCCGCTGCACCAGGCCGTCCCCCTCCGCGGCGGCGGCCGAGGCGCCGGGCGCGGTCGCGAGCGCGGCGGCGAGCAGTGCCACCGCGAACGGCCGCCGGGCGGCAGCCCGGACTCCACCACCACCGGCACGCGCACCGGCGCTGCCGGCGGTATCGGTGGCGGGCCCTTCGGAATCGGCAGGAACAGAAGAAGCGGGAACGGCAATCGACACAGTCTTCCCCTTCGGGCCAACGACCCAGATGCCCGTGTATTCCGGGGAATCCTATAGGTCTCGAACACCTAGACCACCGCCACCCTCTGAGCTTCCGTCAGGGGTGCGCCCACCTTGATCACCCTGCGGAACGCGGCGGTCCCCCGGGTCAGGTCGTGTCCGGCGGCGAACGCGTCGACCTCGGCGGTGACCCAGCGCTTGCCGTCATCCGTCTCGTCCCGCACCCGCAGCCGCCCGTGCAGCACCAGGGGCTCCCCCACCGACACCGACGCCGCGAGGTTGGCGGCCAGGGTCCTCCGCGCCCACACGGTGTAGAAGCTGGCCGCCCCGTCGGCCCAGGCCTCCTTCTGCCGGTCGTAGAACCTCGGCTGCACACAGAAGCGGAACCTCGCCGAAGGTCCGCTCGGCGTCTCGCGGTAGTCGATCTGGGTCGCCACATGACCCACCAGCGTCACCACGGTCTCGTTCATCCCGGTGTCCCCTCCTCATCGTCCCGGCACGTGCGAACCACGCGAGACCAGAGTGCGCCCGCCCCACCTCACCCCGCCCGCGCCTGTGGACTACTGACGGATTGTGGACAACTTCGCGCCCAGACCACCCGAACGGCCGGATCCACCCGAGCCACCACCCGACCCACCCGAGCCACCCGAGCCACCGCCCGGTCCGCCCGCGCCACCACCCGAACCGCCGCCCGAACCACCCGAACGGCCCGCCACCGCGCCCGCGGCCACGTTCACGTACTGCTCCCGCACCTCCTGATAGCGCAGCAGTTCCGCCGCCACCGGTTCCAGCACCCGGGCCCGCCCGCACCCGGCCGCCGCCTGCCGCAGCCGCTGCTCGGCGTCCTGCCCGTACCGCCGGGCCGGCCCCCGCGCCGCCATCGAGCAGGCCCACTCCACCAGCGGCCCGCCCACGATGCCCGCCACCATCAGCAGCACCGGCGGCAGCAGCCGCGGCGGAAGCACCCCGGCGATCTGCCCGACCAGCCACAGCCCCCCGAAGATCTGCAGCAGCGTCATCGCGGCCTGCGTGAGGACGGCCACCGGCCACCACGCGGGCCGCGGCGGCTTGCCGGTCGGCACGCCCACCGTCACCGCGAGTTCGTCCAGCGCCTCCGGCAGCTGGTCCGCGCCGCGCACCGCCGCCTCCCGCACGGCCTGCGCCCAGGGTTCGGGCAGCCCGGCGGCGGCCTCGTCGGCGACCGTGCGCACCGCCTGTTCCACCCGCTGACGAGCCGTCACCTCCTCCTCGGGTTCCGGCTCCGGCTCTCCGCCGAAGGTCCGCCCGCCGAGGGCCGCCAGCGCCGCCAGCCCGCCGAGCCGGTGCGGGGCGCGCTTGCCCTCGTACCAGCGCCACAGCCGCAGCCAGGGGGTGCCGCAGGCCTTGCCGGCGTTGCGCCGCCAGGACCGTTCCGCGGCGAGTCCGGCGGCGTACGCGCCGACCGCCTCCGCGAGCCGGTCCTCGAACTCGGCGCGGGCGCTCTCCCCGATCTCCGGCCGGCCGTGTCCGTCGGCGACGTACAGGGGCCGCAGCCGCGCCGCCGCCCGGTCGACGTCGGCGGAGATCCGCCGGGTGGCGGCGCCGCGTTCCTGGGTGAACTGGCCCAGCAGCTCGCGCAGCTCGCCGACGCCCTCGCCGGTCAGCGCGGACAGCGCCAGCACGGTGGCGCCCGGCTCGCCGTGCTCGCCCAGCGCGATCCCGTCCTCGTCCAGCAGCCGGCGCAGGTCGTCGAGCACCTGGTCGGCGGCCTCGCCCGGGAGCCGGTCGACCTGGTTGAGGACGACGAAGGTCACCTCGGCGTGCCCGGCCAGCGGCCGCAGGTACTTCTCGTGGAGGACGGCGTCGGCGTACTTCTCCGGGTCGACCACCCACACCACGGCGTCGACGAGGGCGAGCACCCGGTCCACGTGCTCGCGGTGTACGCCGAGTGCCGAGTCGAGGTCGGGCAGGTCGACGAGGACGAGGCCCCGCAGCGCCTCGCCGTCCGGGCTCTCGCGGGGCCGGCGGCGCAGCCGGCCGGGGATCTCCAGCCGGTCCAGCAGCCCGGCCGCGCCGTCCGACCAGCTGCACGCGATGGGCGCGGCGGTGGTGGGACGGCGTAGTCCGGTCTCCGAAATCTGTACCCCGGCGAGTGAATTGAAGAGGGTGGACTTGCCACTTCCGGTGGCACCGGCGACGGCGACGACCGTGTGCTGCGGCGAGAGGCCGCGGCGTGCCGCGGCCTCGTCCAGCACCCGGCCGGCCTCGGCCAGCGTCTTGCCGTCGAGCCGGGTGCGCGACAGGCCGACGAGCTGGCGCAGCGCCTCCAGGCGGGTGCGCAGCGCCTGCCCCTCGGGGCTGAGCGGCGGCGCGGACGCCTTGCCGCCGTCGCTGCCGGCCCCGGAGACGGCCCGGACCAGCGCCTCGTCGGAGGCGCCGTCCTCGTCGTCGAACTCGCCGTCGGCGTCCGGGCGGCGCGAGCGGGCGATGAGCCCGTCGTCCCAGCGGTCGTCGGTGCGGTCGGTCAGAGCGGTCACCGCGTCACCTCTCCTTCTGCAGAACGGACAGTGCGGCGATCAGCTCGGACTGGGGCTCCGGGGTGACCTCGAGCGCGTCGAGGGGGGCGAGGCGGCGGTCGCGTTCGGCGCGCAGCACCTGGTCGAGGTGTTCGCCGACGAGTTCGCCGCCGCGGTCGCGCAGCCGCAGCGCGGCCTGGACGCCGATCCGTTCGGCGAGCTTCTCGCCGGCGGCCCGGGCGCGTTTGCCGCCGAGCAGGGCGGCGACCAGCAGCGCGGCCACGGCGTCGGGGTCGGGGGCGGGCTGCTTGGCGAGCCCGGCCACCTCCTCCTCGGCGAGCTCCTCCAGGACGCGCCGCCAGCGGCGTACGGCCATGCCGATGCGTTCGGCGGCCTCCCGGTCGGGGGCGGCCAGCGGGACGGCTCCGGAGGCGGGTTCCCGGCGCCAGGCCTGGGCGATCCGCTCGTCGGCGGCGGCTACGGCGCACTGGAGGAGGGCCGCGAGGCTCTCGGCGAGCGAGTCGAGCAGCTCGTCGGCGGTGGTGTCGAGGGGGTAGCCGCGCCAGCGGGTGAGGGCGTCCCCGGCCAGGACGGCTCCGGCGTCGAGCCGCGCCCGTACGCGCTTGCCCTCCCGCTTGAAGGCGTCCTCGACGGCGGTGGTGAGCCGTACGGCGGCGGCGTGCTGGGCGGCGACGGCGGAGGCGAGTTCGGGCATCCGGCGGCGGAGGGAGTCCAGCATGCCCATGGCGGTACGGCCGACCGCCTGCTGGCGCGCGGCCGGGTCCTGGGCGTGGTGCAGCAGCCAGGCGGCGAGCGGCGCGACGGCGCTGGCGGGCAGCAGCCCGCTGCCGCCGGCGGACTCGGGCAGCTCGGGGACCGTGAAGCGCGGTACGTCGCCCAGCCCGGCCCGGGTGAGCAGGGCGCCGTACTGGCGGGAGACCTCGGTGAGCACCTGGTGGGGGACCCGGTCGAGGACGGTGACGAGGGTGGCCTTGTACTCCTTGGCGGTGCGCAGGAGGTACCAGGGCACGGCGTCGGCGTAGCGGGAGGCGGTGGTGACCATGACCCAGACGTCGGCGGCGCAGAGGAGTTCGGCGGCGAGCGTCCGGTTCTCCACCACGAGCGAGTCGATGTCGGGCGCGTCGAGGAGGGCGAGGCCGCGCGGCAGGCTGCTGACGGTCTCGATGCGCAGCTCGCGGGTGGCGCCGCCGCGCGTCCTGGCGCCCCGGCGGGCGGGGTTCCTGTCCTGGGGGACGGCCTCCTCCTCGCCGGGCGGCAGCCAGACCCGCATCAGGTCGGGCAGGACCCGCATGCCGGCGAACCAGTGGTGGTCGTCCGGGTGGCAGACGAGGACCGGGGTCCGGGTGGTGGGCCGCAGCACCCCGGCCTCGCTGACCTGGCGCCCGACGAGGGAGTTGACGAGGGTGGACTTCCCCGCGCCGGTGGACCCGCCGACGACGGCGAGCACGGGGGCCTCGGGGGCCTTGAGGCGCGGTACGAGGTAGTCGTCGAGCTGCGCGAGCAGCTCGGCTCTGGTCTGGCGGGCGCGCGGGGCGCCGGGCAGGGGCAGCGGGAGACGCACGGAGGCGACCCGGTCGCGCAGCGCGGACAGGGCATCGAGCAGCTGAGGCCGAACATCCAAGGTCACCACATGCGAAGAATGCCCAATTTGTGACCTTTTTTGAAGCTTATACGTCCTCTGCGCGCCGACCGCGACTCCGGAGGGACATCACGGACAGACGGGATGAGTGGGACGCAGGCATAACGAGTGCACAACACCCGGGGCGCCACGGCGCAAAAGCGGTGCGCGAATCGCACCTGCCTGCGATTATCGGGACCGCTTCACCGAACCTCCACATCGTGGCACGCGGGTGAAGCAACCGGGACAAGGCGACCGGAGCCCTATCCTTGACCCGGCACGGACCGAAGTCCCACCCCCACCTCGGGGCTCCAGGCCGCACACGGTCACCTTCCGGCCCCCGTAGCTCAGTGGATAGAGCAGGCGCCTTCTAAGCGCTTGGCCGCAGGTTCGAGTCCTGCCGGGGGCACTCTTCCTCCACAGCCCTCCGTCCCTCCGGACCGGAGGGCTTTTTCGGGCTTTCTCGCAGGTCAGCGCACCTTAGCGCGGCCCCGGTAGCAGCTGCGTAAGGCCGGGTCACGGTGCATACACGGTGGTGTTCCGCGGGCAGCGGCGGCGGCCGCGCGGCCCCCGAGGTCTCGGGTCGGCCATCCCTGCGTCAGGGCGACATCAAGAGTTCCGGGGGCGCCGTATGGAGGGCGTCAAAGCGTCTTAACGCGGGGACGAGCTCGCGGTTTGCTCGTCATCGGCCAAGACGGCCGATTCCCATCTCATCACTTCATCCAGGAGCTCACGATGGCCGACGTGGCCTTCGTCGTCACCACGGTCGCGGTCTTCGCGCTGGTGGCGCTTGTCGCCAAGGGGGTGGCAAAGCTGTGAGCGTCGAGAACATCGTCGGCCTCGCGGTGGCCGTATCCCTGCTCGGTTACCTCGTCCTTGCGCTTGTGTACCCGGAGAGGTTCTGAGCACCGAAATGAGCCCCGTCACCGCTGGTGTGCTCCAGCTGCTCGCGCTGATCGCCGCCCTGGCCCTGGCCTACCGCCCGCTGGGCGACTACATGGCCCGGGTCTACTCCTCCGAGAAGCACTACCGCCCGGAGAAGTGGAT
>NZ_JBIVFN010000004.1:0-571563 GCF_044748145.1 Streptomyces sp. NPDC090022 | reverse complement strand
TCACGCGAGGGAGAGGGGTTCGTCCGGCGGGGGGCGGTGTGCCCCGGCCGCCTCGGCGACAACACCAGTTAGCCAGGCCGCCGAAGCCCTGGCAACGTCCCCCTCCTCCTAGGGGTGGTCGTAGCCGGGGTGGTCGGCGGGGCGGCGGGGGAGCGGGGGTTCGCGCGGGTGGGGGCCGGTGCGAGGGGGTGGTGGTCGGGGCCGGGCGGGCTACTAGCCGGGGTCGTATGTGACGCAGGTCCTGTGGGCCGCCTCACCGGCGAGGGGGCTGAATGTCGCATTCTGTAGCCAGCTGTACCTGTTGTTGGTGTGTGACCTGGGCCACTTCGACCCCTGAATCAAAGGCCACGGGGGCGTCGAACGCCGCTTTCCGAGTCGCCCGGCGCAGGGCCTTCAGCAGCGTGGTGCCCAGCGTCAGGGTCAGGACGACGGTCAGGGCCGCCCGGCCGAGGTCCCAGCCGAGGGAGGTGGCCGCGCAGTACGCGAGGAAGCGGGCGAGGTTCGCGGGCACCGGGTCGCCGGGGTGGAAGGAGATCCCCTGCCCCATGCCCTGCAGGGTCACCCAGCCCTGCAGGTTCATGATCGTGCCGTACGCGAAGGACCCCACGAAGCCGTACGCCGCGAGCATCGCGAGCTCGGCCCGGCCCCGGACACGCCGCGCCCCGGGCAGCAGCCCGGCACCCAGCGCGAACCAGCCCATCGCCAGCATCTGGAACGGCATCCAGGGCCCCACACCGCCGGTGAGCAGCGCGGACGCGAACATCGTGACGGCGCCGAGCACGAAGCCGAAGCCGGGGCCGAGGACGCGGCCGCTGAGCACCATCAGGAAGAACATCGGCTCCAGGCCGGCGGTACCGGCGCCCAGCGGCCGCAGCGCCGCGCCGACGGCGGCGAGCACGCCGAGCATGGCGACGGACTTGGCGTCCATGTTGCCGTCGTCGGAGAGCGTGGCGACCACGACGGCGACGAGGAGGGGGAGCAGGGCGGCGAACAGCCAGGGGGCGTCCTGGGAGTGCGACAGGCCGGACTGGCTGTGGGCGAGGAGGGGCCAGCCGAAGGCGGCGATGCCGATGAGGGTGACGAGGATCAGGGCGGTGGCGGCGCGGGGGCCGATGCGGATGGGGCGGGTGCGGCTGCTTGTGGTCGATGTGGTCGTGGTCGTGGTCGTGGTCGTGCTCATGGTCACGCGTCCGGGGCCGGGGTGGGGGCCGGGGTCTGGGCCGGGTCCTGGGTCTGGGCTTGGGCCTGGGCCGGGGCGTGGTCCGGGGCTTGGGCGTGGTCCGGGGCTTGGGCTGGGGCCGGTGTCGAGATCGGCCGCTCGGTTGCCGCGAGGGCATGGGAGACCTGGGTGACCGTGAGCCACGGGTCCGGGGCCAGGATCTTCGCCACCTGCGGGGCGAACGCGGGGGAGGACACCACGACCTCGGCGGTCGGGCCGTCCGCGACCATCTCGCCACCGGCCAGGATCACCACGCGGTGGGCGAGCTCGGCGGCGAGCTCCACGTCGTGCGTGGCCAGCACGATGGCGTGGCCGTCGGCCGCGAGCGCGCGCAGGATCTCGATCAGGCGCGCCTTGGCGGCGTAGTCCAGGCCGCGGGTCGGCTCGTCGAGCAGCAGCAGGGCCGGGCGGCCGGTCAGGACGAGGGCGAGCGCGAGCGCGAGGCGCTGCCCTTCGGAGAGGTCGCGGGGGTGGGTGTCGTCGGACACGTCGGGGAGGAGCGACGTCACCAGTTCCCGGCAGGTGCCGGGGGCCGCGCCGGCGTCCTGGTCCGCGGCGGCGCACTCGGCGGCGACCGTGTCGGCGTAGAGGAGGTCGCGCGGGTCCTGGGGTACGAGGCCCACCCGGCGGACCATCTCGGCGGGCGCGGTGCGGTGCGGGACCTTGCCGCCGACGGTGAGGGTGCCGGTGGCGGGTTCGAGCATGCCGGTGAGGGTGGCGAGGAGGGTCGACTTGCCGGCGCCGTTGCGGCCCATGAGGGCGAGGGTTTCGCCGGGGGTGACGGTGAGGTCGATGGCGTGCAGGACCTCGGTGCGGGCGCGGCGGACGGCGAGGCGGGTCGCCTCCGCGACGGCGGCCGGCCTGGCCGGGGCCGGGGCAGGGGTCGCGGCCGGGTCCGGGTCCGGGTCCGGGGTCGTGGCGGGGGCTGGGGCCGGGGTCGGGCGGCGGAGCCAAGGGAGACGGGGGCGGGGGCGGGGGCCGCTGCGCGGGGCTTCTTCCCCACCCCGCCCCTTCCCGTAACCGGGGCTCCGCCCCGGGCCCCGCGCCTCAAGCGCCGGCGGGGCTGGAGAGGTGGCCGGCGGGGCCGTGGTGGTGGCTGGTGGGGTCGGGGAGGTGGTGTGGGGGTGGAGGTGGGTGCGGAGGGGGGTGGCGCGGCGGCGGGCGTCGCGGATGGAGAGGGGGAGCGGGTGCCAGCCGGCCAGGCGGCCCAGGGCCACCACGGGAGGATGGACCGGGGAGACGGACATGATGTCGGACGGGGCGCCCAGCACCGGCGCGGCGCCCGGGGCGGGCAGGAGGAGGACCCGGTCCGCGTACTGGATCACGCGCTCCAGGCGGTGCTCCGCCATCAGGACCGTCGTCCCCAGGTCGTGCACCAGGCGCTGGAGCACGGCGAGGACCTCCTCGGCCGCCGCCGGGTCCAGCGCGGAGGTGGGTTCGTCCAGCACCAGCACCTTGGGGTGCGGGGTGAGGACCGAACCGATCGCCACCCGCTGCTGCTGCCCGCCGGAGAGGGTGGCGATGGGGCGGTCACGGAGTTCGTTCAGGCCGAGCAGGTCCAGGGTCTCCTCGACCCGGCGGCGCATCACCGCGGGCGGCAGCCCGAGGGACTCCATGCCGTAGGCCAGCTCGTCCTCGACCACGTCCGTCACGAAGTGCGCCCGCGGGTCCTGGCCCACCGTGCCCACGACGTCCGCCAGCTCCCGCGGCCGGTGCGTCCGCGTGTCACGCCCCGCGACCGTCACGCGGCCGCGCAGCGTCCCGCCGGTGAAGTGCGGGACGAGCCCCGAGACCGCGCCCAGCAGGGTGGACTTGCCCACGCCGGACGGTCCGACCAGGAGCGTCAGCTCCCCCTCCGGGACGGTCAGGTCCGCGCCGCGCAGCGTGGGTTCCGGCGCGCCCTCGTAGGTGACGGACACCTGCTCGAAGCGGATCACTTACGACGCCTCCTCGGGCGTGGGAGGTACGGGGGCCACGAACGCCGGGAGGAGGCCCAGGAGGACGGCGGCGGCCGGCCAGAGGGGGAGGGCGGGGGCGACGAGGGGGATGACGCCGGGCCGCAGGCCCTCGGGGTCGACCGTGCCGGCGTAGATCATCAGCGCGGCGACGGCGGCGCCGGAGCCGGCGACCAGCCAGGCGCGGGCGTCCCAGCGGTCGGGCCGGTACCGGGTGCGGACGCTGCGCCGGCCGCCCAGGCGCAGGCCGGCGAGGGCGAGGGCGAGGCCGATGAGGACGAGGGGCAGGCCGTACGAGGCGCCTTCGGCGGCGAGGAGCCCGTACGTACCGGCGCACATGCCGAGCAGACCGCCGACCGTGAGGACGTTGGTGGTGTGCCGGACGGCGGGCGGGACCTGGGCGGTGCGGCCGTAGCCGCGGGCGTCCATGGAGGCGGCGACGGCGACGGAGCGTTCGAGGGCGCCCTCCAGGACGGGGAGTCCGATCTGGAGGATCGCCCGGATACCGCCGGTGGGCCGGCCGCGCAGACGGCGGGCGGTACGGAGGCGTACGACGTCCGCGACCATGTTCGGCGCGAAGGTCATGGCCACGACGACGGCGACCCCGGCCTCGTAGAGCGCGGCCGGGAGGGACTTGAGGAGGCGGGCGGGGTTGGCGAGGGCGTTCGCGGCGCCGACGCAGATGAGGAGGGTGGCGAGCTTGGCGCCGTCGTAGAAGGCGAAGACGAGCTGCTCGGCGGTGACCCTGCCGCCGAGGCGGATGCCCTGGGCCCAGGCGGGGAGGGGGACCTCGGGGAGGGTGACGAGGGTGTGGGTGCCGGGGAGGGGGGAACCGAGGAGGGCGGAGAAGAGGAGCCGCAGGGCGATGACGACGAGGCCGAGCTTGATGAAGGCGCCGTAGGAGCGGGCCCAGGGGGCGTCGGTGCGGCGGGCGGCGACGACGTAGCCGGCGACGCCGACGATCAGGCCGAGGAGGAGGGGGTTGGTCGTCCGGGAGGCGGCCGTGGCCAGCCCGAGGGCCCAGAGCCACCAGGCGCCGGCGTGCAGGGCGGTGCGGCGGGTGGCGGTGGGCGCGGGGACCCAGGGGGTACGGCGCTTCCGGGCGGGCCGGGGCGCGGTGGCCGTCCGGCTCCGGGTGGGCTGGGGCGCGGTCGCCGTCCGGCTCCGGGTGGGCCGGGGCGCGGTGGCCGTCCGGCTCCGGGCGGGCTGGGGCGCGGTCGCCGTCCGGCTCCGGGTGGGCCGGGGCGCGGTGGCCGTCCGGCTCCGGGTGGGCTGGGGGTCGCGCTCGGCCCTGAGGGTGGCCGGTGGGTCGGCGGCGGTCACCGGTGTGGTGTGGGGCAGCTCGGCGGCTGCCGGGGCCCCGGGGACGGGGGTGGCGGTCGCGGGCTCGGCTGCGCGCCGGTGGGGGTGTGCCCGGCCCGCGGCCGGGCCCGGGCTCCCGCCCGTACCACCGGTGCGGGTGGCTCCGGTGGGCGGCTGCTCGCCGTCGGCGGCCGCACGCCGACCACGGGCCGGGGCGGGCACGGTGAACGGGGGCAGGTCGCATACGTCGACCCGCTCCGGGCCGCCGGATCCAGTGGGCCCTGCCGTCACCGTCGGGACCGGTGGGGAGGCTGGGGTGGAGCCGGCCCCGGGGGTCGGGTCCGGGGTGGGGGTCATCGGCGGCGGCGGGACTGCCAGAGCGCGGCCGAGGCCAGGGCGGCTACCGCCGCGACGCCCGCCAGGAGGCCGGCCGAGGGGCCGCCGTCGCCCGTGCTGCCTGCCGTGCCGTCTGCCTTGGCGTCCGCCGCGCCGGACGTCGCGCCGGACGTCGCGCCGGACGTCGCGCCGGACGTCGCGCCGGACGTCGCGCCGGACGTCGCGCCGGACGTCGGGCCGGACGTCGGGCCGGACGCCGGGGTGTCCGGGGTGGAGATCTGGTCGCCGCAGCCCTGTCGGGGGTAGGACGAGATCGCGCACAGCAGCGCCGCGCTGTTGTAGCGCAGCGGCTTCGCGACCTCCGCCAGCGCCTCCGCCGCCGTGGCCTGCGGCCCCACCTGCGCGCACGCGCTGCGCGGCGCGTCCTGCGGCGGGGTCTCGCCGGACGGGGCGTCCGCGGGCACGCCGAAGTCGATGACGACCGCCACCCGCTTCTTCCCCTCGACCGGGGCGGTCGTCCCGCAGACCGCCGTGAAGTCCGCCCCCGCCCGCGGCTTCGCCGCTTCGTCCGCCGCGTCCTTGCTCACCGCGAAACGGAACCCCTGGACGGCACCGTCCGCCGGACGGGCCTGCGACGGCCCCTGGGAGGCGTACGTCCACTGGCCGCCCGCGGCGCCGTCCCAGAACGACCAGTAGCGGTACCCCGCCGCCACGGCCGGCGCCGCGCCGGCCAGCAGCGCGGCGAGCGCCGTCGCGAGGACGGCGCCCACCAGGGACAGCGGCAGCAGACGCCTCACGGCTGCTGCCGCTTCCGGCGGCCGCTCAGCAGGATGCCGATACCCATGCCGGCCGCGCCGCCCGCGCCGATGATCCACCAGAGGTTGGTGTTCTCCGAGGAGTCCTTGTCCTTGTCCTTGTCCTTGTCCTTCTTCCCGTCCTCGGGCTTGGACGAGGCCGTCGCTCCGTGCGCCGTCGGCGCCGGGCCCGTCGCGTTCAGCGCCGACACCAGGTCCGTGCCGCCGAACGCCTTCGGGTCCGTGCCCGTCGCGTGCGCCGTCAGGATCAGCGTGCCCAGCGCCGCCGGGTTGTCCTTCGACCAGGCGCCCGCGTTGGCCTTCAGCCACTCCAGCGCGCCCGCCGCGGCCTGCTTGTGGCCGCCCGCGGACAGCGCGATCACCGCGTCCGCGGTGTTGGCGTAGTCCGGGAGCACCTGGTCCGAGCCGGGGGTGGCGGCCGTGAGGTGGCCGTTCTTCTTCAGCGCCTCCGCCAGGTACGCCGCCGCGCCCTGCGCCGCGCCCGCCTGCCCGTTCAGCGCGGCCGGGCACGCCGGCAGCGCCGCGATGGGGCTGTCCGCGCCGGCCGGGGCGACGACCGCGCCCTTGACCTGCGCGGCCAGCAGCGCGGCGGCGGTGGCGTCGGCGTTCGCGGCCTTCTTGCCGTCCTTGACCTCGTACGCGAAGGCGCCGCGGTCGGCCGCCGGCTGGTCCTCGCAGCCCAGCTGGAACGGCAGGAGCGCGTCGAAGCCCGACTTGCCCGCCTTCGACGTCACGGTCTGCGGCTGCACGCCCGCTGCGGCCAGCGAGCTGATCACGAGGGCCGTGGAGCTGGCCTCGGAGGGGGAGCCGGGCACGAAGCTCCAGCCGCCGTCCTCGTTCTGCACGGACTTCAGCCAGTCGATGCCCTTCTGGACCGCCGCGTCCTGGCCGCCCAGCGCCTTCAGCGCCTGCACGGCCACCGCGGTGGCGTTCGAGTCGAGCATCGTCGTCGCGTCGCACGCCTTGCCTGCGTCGGCGCGGAACGAGGCGAACGCGCCGTTCGCGCACTGCTGGCCGGTCAGCCAGTCCACCGCCTGCCGGGACGGGTGCAGGCCGACCGTGTGCTGCGCCAGCAGCGCGAAGGACTGGCGCCAGACGCCGTCGTACGTCGGGTCGCTCTTGCCGTACAGACCCGAGGGGATCACCGGCGCGGGGGAAGGAGAGGCCGTGTCGGCGAACGCCGCGGGGGCGGCGGCCACGCAGAGCACGGCGGAGGCGGCGAGCGCGGCGGCGCTGCGGCGGACGTTCATGGTGGGGGTGGTGCCTCTCCTGCTGGGGAGCGGGAGGCAGGCACGCACTGGCACCGGGCTCCGGCTCCGTTTACCTCGACGGTGCCGGCCGCCGGAGGATTCCGGCGGCACGAGCCGCGCACTCGGTACGGGGCATTCCGGCTTCCCGCGCGGGCGGGTCACGGTTGCGGGTCAGCGCCGGATTCGCACCGGCTTCCCCCCGTACGGAAGTGTGGACGACGCCGTCACTCTACCGGCCCCCGCTCCACGGGCCGGGGGCGGCGGCCCGGGGCATCCCTTACCGCCACCGCCACCGTCCGCTCACGGCCACCGCCACGGCCACCGCCGCCACGGTCAGAGCGCGCGGTACGTCACCGGGTCCGTCCCCGGTACGGCCTCGGCGCGCCCCTGCTTCACCAGCCGCCGCAGGTGCGCCTCCGCTTCCGATACGGCGATGGTGCGCGAGCCGTACGGGATCTGCTCCCACGGACGGTTCCACTCCATCCGCTCGGCCAGCCCCCACGGCGTCAGCGGCTCGGCGGCGAGCAGGGCCCACAGCCCGCGCAGCCGCTCCTCGTGGTGGCCGAGCAGCTCGCGCACCCGCGCAGGGGCGCCGGTGAACGCGTACTGGTGGGCCGGGAGCACCTCGGCGGGGTCCAGCCGGCCGATGCGCTCGAGGGAGTCGAGGTAGTCGCCGAGGGGGTCGGTGACCCGGGTGTCGGTCGGGTCCTCGTACAGGCCGATGTGCGGGGAGATGCCGGGCAGCAGGTGGTCGCCGGAGAACAGGCGGCCGTTGCCGGGCAGGTCCGCCGGATGCCGCTCCTCCAGGTGCAGGCAGACGTGGCCGGGCGTGTGGCCCGGCGTCCAGATCGCGCGCAGCCGGCGGCCGGCGAGGGGGAGCAGCTCGCCGGGGACGATCTCCCGGTCGGGTACGGCGGCGCTCAGCCCGGGCAGGGTCCGCAGCCGCCCGGACCGGCGGGCGGCGCGCAACGGGCCGACGTGCTCCTCGGGGGCGCCGGCGGCGGCGAGCTTCTCGGCCATGTAGTCGAACCAGACACCCGGCTCGGCCGCGCGCGTGCGGACGACGACCTCGGTGTCGGCGGCGTGCATGGCGATCCAGGCACCGGAGGCCTCGCGGACCCGGCCGGAGAGGCCGTGGTGATCGGGGTGGTGATGGGTGATGACCACGCCGTGGACGTCGGCGACGTCCGTGCCGAGGGCGGTCAGACCGGCGACGAGGGTGTCCCAGGAGGAGGGGTCGTCCCAGCCGGTGTCGATGAGGACGGGGCCGAGGTCGGTGTCGAGGACGTGGACGAGGGTGTGCCCGAGCGGGTTGTCGGGGATGGGCACCTTGATACCGCGGACGCCTCCGCCGTGGTCGGTTGTCTCTGGCATGCGGGCCCCCTGTCTGCGCCGGCTCGCGGCGGAAGGCCGGTTGCCGGCATCGGTTGCGGCCACTGTAACGAGAACTCGTTCCATTGGTAGCCCAAGTCGACCATCTCGGCCGCCATCTGACCGGCCGTCCGATCGCGAGCTCGGCGAAGTCCAGCCCACCCGCCCCTCCTTGTGTCCGGGCCGTGGACTCCTGGAACTAGAACTGGTATCAGTTCTTCAGCTCGCAGGCGCTTCAGCCCACCGGTTCTGAAGCACCCTCAGGGCGTGTCGGTGTCGCTCGCGTTCGCAGCCGCAGGAGGCCTCAGCCATGACCGAGCTCGTGGAACACGGACAACTGTTCATCGGCGGGCAATGGGCGGATCCGCTGGGCAGCGAGACGATCGAGATCGTCTCGCCCCACACCGAGCAGGTCATCGGACGCGTCCCGCACGCCTCGCGCGCCGACGTCGACCGTGCCGTCGCCGCCGCCCGCAAGGCCTTCGACGAGGGCCCGTGGCCCCGTATGACCCTGGACGAGCGGATCGCCGTCGTCTCCCGCATCAAGGACGCCATCGCCGTCCGGCACGAGGAGATCGCCCGGTCGATCAGCTCGCAGAACGGCTCCCCCTACTCCTGGTCCGTCCTCGCCCAGGCCCTCGGGCCGATGATGGTCTACGACGCCGCGATCACCGTGGCGCGCGCCTACCCGTACGAGGAGCACCGCCAGGGCGTGCTCGGGCCGATCCTGGTACGCCGCGAGCCGGTCGGCGTGGTCGCGGCCGTCATCCCGTGGAACGTCCCGCAGTTCGTGGCCGCGGCCAAGCTCGCGCCGGCGCTGCTCACCGGCTCCACGGTCATCCTCAAGCCGTCGCCGGAGTCGCCGCTGGACTCCTTCATCCTGGCCGACATCGCCAAGGAGGCCGGGCTGCCGGAGGGGGTGCTGTCGATCCTGCCCGCCGACCGCGAGGTCAGCGAGTACCTGGTCGGGCACCCCGGCGTCGACAAGGTGGCCTTCACGGGTTCCGTGGCGGCGGGCAAGCGCGTGATGGAGGTCGCGGCGCGCAACCTCACCCGGGTCACCCTGGAACTGGGCGGCAAGTCGGCCGCCGTGATCCTGCCGGACGCCGACCTGGAGACCGCGGTGGCGGGGATCGTGCCGGCGGCCTGGATGAACAACGGGCAGGCGTGCGTGGCCCAGACCCGCGTCCTCGCGCCGCGCAGCCGCTACGACGAGGTGGCCGAGGCCCTCGCCGCCGCGGCCGGCGCCCTCGTGGTCGGCGACCCGATGGACCCGGCGACCCAGCTCGGACCGCTGGTGGCCAAGCGGCAGCAGCAGCGGTCCTTCGACTACATCAAGATCGGGCAGGACGAGGGCGCGAAGGTCCTCACGGGCGGCGGCCGCCCGGCGGGCCAGGAGCAGGGCTGGTACGTCGAGCCGACGCTCTTCGGCGACGTCGACAACTCGATGCGCATCGCCCGCGAGGAGATCTTCGGCCCGGTCGTGTGCCTGATCCCGTACGGGGACGAGGCGGAGGCGGCGCGCATCGCCAACGACTCCGACTTCGGCCTCAGCGGCAGCGTCTGGACGGGCGACGTCGAGCGCGGCATCGACTTCGGACGGCAGGTGCGCACGGGCGTCTTCAACGTCAACACCTTCAGCCTGGACATGCTGGGACCCTTCGGCGGCTACAAGAACAGTGGTGTGGGCCGGGAGTTCGGGCCGGAGGGCCTGAGCGAGTACCTGGAGCACAAGATGATCTGCCTCCCGAACGGGTACGAGGCTCCTGCCGGGGATTCCGGGGCGGGCGTCTGATGGGGGACCGCTGGCACGTCGAGGTGGACCGGGGCGTGTGCATCGGATCGGGGATGTGCGTGAACCACGCCCCGTCGGGCTTCGCCCTGGACTCCGCCCGGCAGTCCCACCCGGTGACCCCGGAGACGGACGCGAACGAACCGGTCCTGACGGCGGCGGAGGGCTGCCCGGTGGAGGCGATCATGATCACGCTGCTGGGAAGCGGCGAGGCGGTGTTCCCACCGGAGGAGTGAGGCCCGCCGAAGCCCCTCGCCTACCGGCGACCTACCGGCGGGTTCCGGTCGAATCCGGTGGGGGCGGCGACGTCAGGTCGATCAGGCGGCAGACCGTTTCGATGTCGATCTTGACCTGGGCGATCGAGGCGCGGCCCGACAGCCAGGTGATGAGGGCCGAGTGCCAGGTGTGCTCGATCACGCGGACCGCCGAGAGCTGCTCGGCCGTGGGCGGGGCGTCCAGGCCCATCGCGTCCAGGATGATCGCGGTGGTCAGCCGGGAGACCGTGTCCACCTCGGGCGAGACGCTGCGGTCGGCGAAGGTCAGCGCGCGGACCATGGCGTCCGCCAGGTGCGGCTCGCGCTGGAGGGCGCGGAAGGCGCGCATCAGGGTCTCCGCGACCCGCGCCGACGGCTCCTCGCTCGCCGGCGGCCGCTTGCGCAGCGTGGTGTGCATGTGCTGGAGCTGGTCCTGCATGGTGGCGACCAGAAGGTGCACCTTGGACGGGAAGTAGCGGTACAGGGTGCCCAGCGCCACGCTCGACGACTCCGCGACCTCGCGCATCTGCACCGCGTCGAAGCCGCCCCGGCTGGCCAGTTGGGCGCTGGCGTGCAGGATCCGGCGGCGCCGTGCCTCCTGCCGCTCCGTCAGCGGCGGGGACGCCGGGGTGGTGACGGCTTTGGCTTCCGCTGTCATGTGTCCCGTTCCGTGGCGTTTCTGTCGTATCGCGAGGTGCTGAGGTGACGTGAGTGCCGTGAGTGCTGCCAAGTGCTGTTGAAGTGCTCCGTGTCAGGTCGTTCCGCCGATCACCGGAATCCTGCCCCAGCCAGCATGGCAGGCGCTGCGGCCGTGGCGCGAATCACCTGCCACGCCTCTTACGGTGTGGTTTCCGGCCGGTAGATTCAATGCCCTTGGACGGATCAAGTCTGAAACTTGTTCTAGATTATCCGAGCGGTTACGCTCCGGCGAAAGTGCAGTGAGAAGGGGGCCGAGAGTGTCCGCTGAGGCCATGGTGACGAGCCCTTTCCCAGGTTCCGCCACCGACGGCGACCGCCCGTTGCGCATCGCACTCCTCACCTACAAGGGGAACCCGTTCTGCGGCGGTCAGGGCGTCTACGTCCGCCACCTCTCGCGCGAGCTCGTCCGCCTCGGGCACTCCGTCGAGGTGATCGGCGCCCAGCCCTATCCGGTGCTCGACACCGGCGCGACGCTCACCGAGCTCCCGAGCCTGGACCTCTACCGCCAGCCCGACCCCTTCCGCACACCGTCACGCGACGAGTACCGCGACTGGATCGACGTGCTGGAGGTCGCGACCATGTGGACCGGCGGCTTCCCCGAGCCGCTGACCTTCTCTCTCCGCGCCCGCCGTCATCTGCGCGCCCGGCGCGGTGAGTTCGACGTCATCCACGACAACCAGACCCTCGGTTACGGCCTGCTCGCCGACCTCGGCGCCCCGCTGGTCACCACGATCCACCACCCCATCACCGTCGACCGCAAGCTGGAGCTCGAAGCCGCCAAGGACCGCAAGAAGCGGGCCTCGGTGCGCCGCTGGTACGCCTTCACCCGCATGCAGAAGCGGGTCGCGGGCCGGCTGCCCTCCGTGCTGACGGTCTCGGGCTCCTCCAAGCAGGAGATCGCCGACGACCTCGACGTCTCCCTCGACAACATCCACGTCGTCCACATCGGCGCCGACACCGACCTGTGGTCGCCGGACGCCTCCGTGGCGGAGGTGCCGGGCCGGATCGTCACGACGTCCAGTGCCGACGTACCGCTGAAGGGACTCGTCCACCTCGTCGAGGCCCTCGCCAAGCTGCGCACCGAGCAGCCCGGCGCCCACCTCGTCGTCGTCGGCAAGCGCGCCGAGAAGGGGCCGGTCGCCCGCGCCATCGAGACGTACGGGCTCCAGGACGCCGTCCGCTTCGTCAAGGGCATCAGCGACTCCGAGCTCGTCGACCTCGTGCGCAGCGCGCAGGTCGCCTGCGTCCCCAGCCTGTACGAGGGCTTCTCGCTCCCCGCCGCCGAGTCCATGGCCACCGGAACCCCGCTGGTCGCCACGACCGGCGGCGCGATCCCCGAGGTCAGCGGGCGGGACGGGGAGACCTGCCTGGCGGTGCCGCCCGGCGACGCCGGCGCCCTCGCCACCGCTCTGGGCCGGCTGCTCGCGGACGAGCAGCTGCGCGCCCGGCTGGGCGCCGCCGGCCGTGAACGGGTACTGGCCAACTTCACCTGGGCCAAGGCCGCCGAAGGCACCGTCGCGCGCTACCGCGCCGCCATCGCCGCCCGTACGGCGGCGGCCGACGCCCGCTCCGCCAGAACCAGCTGAGCCGGCCGGACCGGACACCTCCCCGATGCGCCACCCGTCGTACCCGCCATGCCCGTCAACCCCGTCGTACCCGTCAACCCCGTCGTACCTGCCGTACCGCCGCCCCCGCCGGCGTTCCGCGCAGCTCCCGCACCACCCTCACCCCCTTGACCGCGAAGGCAGGACCCCGTGCTGACCGTCGATTTCTCCCGGTTCCCGCTCGCCGCCGGAGACCGTGTGCTCGATCTGGGCTGCGGCGCCGGCCGGCACGCCTTCGAGTGCTACCGGCGCGGTGCCCAGGTGGTCGCCCTCGACCGCAACGGTGAGGAGATCCGCGAGGTCGCCAAGTGGTTCGCCGCGATGAAGGAGGCCGGTGAGGCCCCGGCCGGTGCCACCGCCACCGCCATGGAGGGCGACGCGCTGGCCCTGCCCTTCCCCGACGACTCCTTCGACGTCGTGATCATCTCCGAGGTCATGGAACACATCCCGGACGACAAGGGCGTGCTCGCCGAGATGGTGCGGGTGCTGAAGCCGGGCGGACGGATCGCCATCACCGTGCCGCGCTACGGGCCGGAGAAGATCTGCTGGGCGCTCTCCGACGCCTACCACGAGGTCGAGGGCGGCCACATCCGCATCTACAAGGCGGACGAGCTGCTCGGCAAGATGCGGCAGGCCGGCCTCCGGCCGTACGGCACCCACCACGCCCACGGGCTGCACTCCCCGTACTGGTGGCTCAAGTGCGCGTTCGGCGTGGACAACGACAAGGCGCTGCCGGTCCGCGCGTACCACAAGCTGCTGGTCTGGGACATCATGAAGAAGCCGCTGGCCACGCGGGTCGCCGAGCAGGCGCTGAACCCGCTCATCGGCAAGAGCTTCGTGGCGTACGCGACCAAGCCCCACCTCCCCGTCGGCGCGGCGCAGTGAGCTCGCCCGGGCGTACGGAGCACCTGGTCCTGGACGGGGTGCTGACCGCCGAGCAGGCGGCCGGGACCGTGGCCGGCATCCTGGCCGCGCAGCGCGCCGACGGGGCGATCCCGTGGTTCCGCGGCCACCACCTGGACCCGTGGGACCACACCGAGGCCGCGATGGCCCTGGACGCGGCCGGCGAGCACGCGGCGGCCGAGCGGGCGTACGCGTGGCTGGCGCGGCACCAGAACCCGGACGGGTCGTGGTACGCCGCGTACGCCGACGGGCCCGACGGAGTGGACACCGAGCGGCCGCAGGACGCGGGCAAGGAGTCCAACTTCACCGCGTACATCGCCGTCGGCGTGTGGCACCACTACCTGGCGACCGGCGACGACACCTTCCTCGACCGGATGTGGCCGGCCGTCTACGCGGCCGTCGAGTTCGTGCTGGGCCTCCAGCAGCCGGGCGGGGAGATCGGCTGGAAGCGGGAGGCGGACGCGGACGGCACGCCGGTCACGGACGCGCTGCTGACCGGCTCCTCGTCCATCCACCAGGCGCTGCGCTGCGCGCTGGCGATCGCCGACCACCGCGAGGAGGCGCAGCCGGACTGGGAGCTCGCGGCCGGCGCGCTGGGGCACGCGATCCGGCGGCACCCGGAGCGGTTCCTGGACAAGAGCCGGTACTCGATGGACTGGTACTACCCGGTCCTGGGCGGGGCGCTGACCGGCGTGGCGGCGAAGGCGCGGATCGAGGAGCGCTGGGACGAGTTCGTCGTCCCCGGCCTCGGGGTGCGGTGCGTGCTGCCGAACCCGTGGGTGACGGGCGGCGAGAGCTGCGAGCTGGCGCTCGCGCTGTGGGCGATGGGGGAGTCGGACCGGGCGCTGGAGATCCTGCGCTCGATCACGCACCTGCGGGCCGAGAACGGCATGTACTGGACGGGTTACGTCTTCGAGGACAAGGCGGTGTGGCCGGTCGAGCAGACGACGTGGACGGCCGGGTCGCTGCTGCTGGCCGTCGCGGCGCTCGGGGGTGACGAGGCGACGACCGCCGTGTTCGGCGGGCTGGAGCTGCCGAAGGGGCTGGACCCGGACTGCTGTTAGCGGGCGAGGCGGGGCGAGGCGGGGCGGGCGGCGCCGGGAGGGGGGAGGGAACCCGAATGGGTCCCCCGAGTGGCGCAGTGCCCGCACCGGGGTGAGGCTGCCGGGGACACCTCAGTCCCCGGAGGCAACCGTGTCCTTCCCCACGACCACCCGATTCCGCCGTGGCCTCACGGCGTTGCTCGTGTCCTGCGCGCTGCTGGCCGGCGCCACCGCCTGCGGTACGAACGGCGGCGGCGCCGGCGCCGCCGCGGACACCGCCGCGACCAGGGCCGAGGAGGCCTCGGTGACGGCCGCCCGGCAGGCGATGGCGGCCGAGACGGCGGCGATGGAGGCGCTGGAGGCCGCCGTCGAGCCGACGCCGACCACGACGGCCGAGAAGCAGAAGTTCGCCAAGGCGCGGTTCGTCGCCAACGCCGGGCTCGCGGCCGGGGCGACGTACCAGTGGATCGTCAAGCCGTACCGCGACGGCAAGTTCAAGAAGGGCGCCCAGGGCCGGACGTTCGCGCTCATCAAGGCGGGACTCGCGGGCGCCTTCGCCTACAACCGGTTGAAGGCCGCCATCGCCAACGCCCAGGGCGACCCGCTGCTGTCGAAGGCCGTGGCCCCGCTGACGGCCGGCATCGAGGCGCTCAAGGGCCTCGGTACGAAGCTCCGCAAGGGTGAGGCCGGCGACGCCGACATCAGCTCCTTCGAGGACGTCATCAGCGGGGTCAAGGAGGCCGGCAAGTCGGCGGGCGCCCCGGTGACGGACAAGGTGCCCAGCACCTCCCAGCTCACCGGCGGCTGACGGAGCGCGGCAGCCGGGCGCGGCAGCCGGGCGCGGGCCGGTCAGCTGTTGAGTTCCGCCAGGACCCGCAGCGTGTGCGGGTCCGGGGCGGTGACCAGCAGGTCGGTGACCGGGCCGGCCCGCCACAGCTCCAGCCGTTCGGCGATCCGCTCGCGCGGGCCGACCAGGGAGATCTCGTCGGCGAAGGCGTCCGGGACGGCGAGGACCGCCTCCTCCTTGCGGCCGTCGAGGAACAGCCGCTGGATGTGGCGGGCCTCGTCCTCGTAGCCCATGCGGGCCATCAGGTCGGCGTGGAAGTTGCGGGCTGCGTGGCCCATGCCGCCGATGTAGAAGCCGAGCATCGCCTTGACCGGCAGCAGCCCCTCGGCGACGTCGTCGCAGACCATCGCCCGGGCCATCGGCGCGATCATGAACCCGTCGGGGAGGTCCGTGAGGGAGGCCTGGTAGACGTCGGTACGGGTGGGTGACCAGTAGAGGGGCAGCCAGCCGTCCGCGATGCGGGTGGTCTGGGCGATGTTCCTGGGCCCCTCGGCGCCGAGGAGCAGCGGCAGGTCCGCGCGCAGGGGATGGGTGATCGGCTTGAGGGGCTTGCCGAGGCCGGTGCCGTCCGCGCCGCGGTAGGGGTGGCCGTGGAAGCGGCCGTCCAGGGCGACGGGGGCCGTGCGGCGCAGCACCTGGCGTACGACGTCGACGTACTCGCGGGTCGCGGTGAGGGGGCTGGCGGGGAACGGACGCCCGTACCAGCCCTCGACGACCTGCGGTCCGGACAGGCCCAGGCCCAGCATCATGCGGCCGCCGGAGAGGTGGTCGAGGGTGAGCGCGTGCATGGCGGTGGCGGTGGGCGTACGGGCGGCCATCTGGGCGAGGGCGGTACCGAGCCGGATCCGTGAGGTGTGCGCGGCGATCCAGGTCAGCGGGGTGAAGGCGTCGGAGCCCCAGGCCTCGGCGGTCCAGACGGAGTCGTAGCCGAGGTCCTCGGCGGCGGTGGCCAGGTCGAGGTGGCCGGGGTGGGGGGCGCGGCCCCAGTAGCCGAGTGCGAGTCCTAGGCGCATGGCGTGCCCTCCGAGGCCGGCGCGGTCAGTTCTGACGGTGCGTCAGGTGACTGTAGGGCAACGGCCCCCCGCCCGGAAGGGCGGGGGGCCGCTGCGTCCTGCGTCCTGCGTCGCGCGTCCTGCGTCGTGCGTCGGCGCCGTCAGCCGCGCTGGATGCCCGACGTGTCGTTCAGGACGCCCCGGCGGCCGTCCTGGGTCTGGGCGATCAGGGTGCTCGGACCGCGCTGGTCGACCGCGAGGTACCACGTGCCCGGGGCCAGCTCGGCGATCGGGGTGGGGGAGCCGTCCTCCGGGAAGAGGGGGCGGGCCACCGGGACGGCGAACCAGAACGGGGCGAAGTCGGCCGCCGGAGCGGGCGGCTGGGCGGGGTCCTGCGGGCCGGGGCCCGGTGCGGGCGCCGGGGTCGGGGTCGGGGTGCCGCCGTACGGCGGGACCGGCGACGGGGTGGTGCCGTACGGCGACGGGGCGCCGCCGGTGGCGCCCGGGTAGCCGTACCCGGCGCCCGGCTGCGGCTGGCCCCCGTACGGCGGGACGGCCTGCGGGGCCGGCGTGGGCAGCAGCGGTCCGGCCAGCGCCGGGACCTTGGGCCCGAAGACGGCGACACCGGCCACCACCAGGGTGGACAGGAACGCCAGGATCGACCCGGCGCCGAGGTCGGCGCCGTCCGGGCCGGTCATCAGGGCCCACAGCGCGGACCAGGCCGCCGCCACGGAGATTCCGGTTCCCCAGCCGGCCAGCGCGAGGCCGCCGATCCTGCGGGACTCGGGCAGGAAGCGGGTCGCGACGATCAGTCCCGCGCCGATCAGGCCGGCCAGGAAGATCGAGGGGAGGACGATGTTCAGTGCGTCCGTGTCCCACGCGTTCGGGATGCGGTCCTCACAGGCCGGGACGCCGCCGCATTCGACGGAGTAGAAGTTGAGGAACGACGCGATGAACAGCAGCACCGCTGCTCCGATCACCACGCCGTCGCCTCGAGTGAGGGAGCGGATGTTCACTTGGATGTCCTTCTCGGTCTCGGTCGCGGGCGGGGACCATCGTACGGATAGATTCCCGGCCCGAGGGCGCCGGGCCCGTGACGACAACCGTTCCGCTACCCGCCCAGGAAACCGATGATGCCGTTCGCGATGCCCTGCGCCGCCTTCTGACGCCACTGCGGATCCATCAGCAGGGCCGCGTCGTTGGCGTCCCGCATGTTGCCGCACTCGATGAAGACCTTCGGCTGCGTGGACAGGTTGAGGCCGCCGAGGTCGTCGCGGACCACCAAGCCCGTGCCGCCGCCTACGTAGTTGGAGGGCCCCGTAGCGGTGGACCGGGTGAAGTTCCCCGCGATCCGCTCGCCCAGCTCCTTCGACGGGCCCACGATCTTCGCGGTGTCCGCCGCCCCGCCCTTGACCCGGGCCGGGAGGATGACGTGGAAGCCGCGGTTGCCGGCGGAGGAGCCGTCGGCGTGGACCGAGACCACCGCGTCCGCCTTCGCCTCGTTGCCGATGCGGGCCCGCTCGGTGATGCAGGGGCCCCACGGGCGGTCGGCCTCGTGGGTGAAGACCACCTTCACGCCCTGCGCCTCCAGGGCCGTGCGCAGCCGGCGGGAGACGTCGAGGGTGAAGTCGGCCTCCTTGTAACCGGAGTTGGTGGTGGTGCCGGTGGTGTCGCACTCCTTGCGGTTCGTGCCGATGTCCACCTGCTGGTTGATCTCGCGGGCGTGCTGGAAGTTGCCCACGTTGTGACCGGGGTCGACCACGACCACCTTGCCGGACAGGGGCCCCTTGGCCACCGGCGCCGCCGGTGTCGCCGGGGCGGGGGCGGCCGGCGCGGTGGGCGTGACCGGGGCGCCCGCCCCGGTCGTACCGGGCGTGGGCTCCCCGCTGGCCTTCGCGTCCCCGTGGGAGGACGGGGCGGGTCCGGACGGCTGCTGGGGGGACTGCGCCGACGCGGGCAGCGGCGGCACCTGGGGCGCGGACGCCCCGGCGGAACCGGTCCCGGACAGCACCTGCACCAGCACCCAGCCGGCGAGCGCGGTCGGGGCGAGGGCGGCGACGGCCACGGTCAGGGTGGAGCGGCGCGCGAACCAGGGGCGGTCGGGGTCGACCGAGGAGGTGGACTCGGGCGGCGGCGGGGGGCTCTCGTCGTACGGCACGTCGCGATGCTAATCCGACGACATGCCCGGCGTCCGGATCCTGCTCCATCCGGGGGCGCGTGTGGCGTGGCGCGCCCCGCGGGTCACGCCGTGCACCGCGGTCAGATCCCGGGGCCGGTACGGCGCAGCACGCGCAGCGAGTCGGTCACGGCGACCTCCTCGAAGGCGCCGGACGCCAGCGCGCGGCAGTAGATCCGGTACGGCGCCTGCCCGCCGTCGGCCGGGTCGGGGAACACGTCGTGGATGACGAGCGTGCCGCCCTCGGCGACGTGCGGGGCCCAGCCCTCGTAGTCCCCGGTGGCGTGCTCGTCGGTGTGCCCGCCGTCGATGAAGACGAAGCCGAGCGGACCGCCCCAGGTGGCCGCGACCTGCGGGGACCGCCCGACGATCGCGACGACGTGCTCCTCCAGCCCGGCCCGGTGCAGGGTCCGGCGGAAGGTGGGCAGGGTGTCCATCAGCCCGATCTCGGGGTCGACGACGGACGGGTCGTGGTACTCCCAGCCCGGCTGCTGCTCCTCGCTGCCGCGGTGGTGGTCCACGGTGATCGCGGCGACGCCCGCCTCCCGGGCGACGTCGGCCAGCAGGATGGTCGAACGCCCGCAGTACGTGCCGACCTCCAGCAGCGGCAGCCCCAGCCGCGCCGCGTCGGCGGCCGCCTCGTACAGGGCCAGCCCCTCGCGTACGGGCATGAACCCCTTCGCGGCCTCGAAGGCGGCGAGGGTCTGCGGCTTGGGCGTGGCGGCCATGGTGTCTCCGGCGGTGGGACGTGGTACGGGCGGCCCCATGCTGCCCTACCACCGGGTCGTCGTCACCCCCGGGGTGTCCGCCACCTTCCGGGCACGGTGCGGGACTCCACGAACCCCCGGTGGGCCCGCCTTTACGGTGGACTCGGCCGCCATCACCACCTGGGCGAGGCCGCTCTCGGTAGGATCCCGATCCGCCGCAGGGGGAGGGCGGCCGCGAGGCGGGCGGGGCGGTGACGACGTCGAGCGGCCCGTCCGTACAGCCGACGGTCGTTGCCGGGCGGTACCGGAGGCTGGAGCCGTGCCCGGTGATGTCAGGGCTGCTGCCGCTGGCGAACCTCAAGATGGACAGCGTCTACCACGGGGAGAACACCGAGCGGACATACACCAGTTGCACCTGGTACGGGACGGCCACCCCGCGGGAGCCGGCCGAACGGATCGACTGGTACCTGACGTTCGGCGACGGCGGTGCCCGCGACGCGACGGCGGCGCAGCGGGCGCTCTTCGCCGGCGAGCTGCCCCAGGGGTCACGGGCGACGGTCGTGGGGTTCGGGGACGAGGCGTACTGGCTGACGTCCACGGCGGAGATGGACGACATCACCTGCGGGCTGGCGGTGCGCGACGGCAACCTCTCGGTCAAGGTGATCCTGCGCGGCCCGCAGCACCCGCCGGCGACCTGTGAGGCGGACGCCAAGCGCCTGGCCCGCACCGCCTGGGACGAAGTCCCCCGCTGAACCGGGCCGGGGAGACGCGCGCCCCCCGAGCCCGGCAGATCCTTACGGGGCGGCCCTCAGCGCCAGGAAGCCCACCAGGTAGGCGGTGGCGAAGATCAGGGGGACCCATTGTTCCACGTGGGTCAGGGGGAGGTAGCGGCGCCAGTCGCGGCCCTCGCCGAGGAGGGACCATTCGGCGCGGGAGTAGACGAAGGCCGGGAGCTTCTTCTCCAGGGCGCCTATCACCTCGAACTTGGCGGCGTTCAGCTGCCGGTAGGAGCGCACCATCACGAACCAGGTGAGGCACTGCGTCAGCAGGACCACCAGGGTCGCCAGCGCCACCGGTAAGGGGACCTGTCCGCCCTCGGGGCCGGCCAGGGCCGCCATGGTGGCCGCCACGGCGGAGTTGAGCGACAGGAAGAAGGTGTTGGCGAGGTTGCGGCGGCTGCTGATCCGGTCGGCCATCTCGATGTACGTCTTGTACTGCTCCAGGATCGCCGCCTGGTACTTCTCGCCGGTGTCCGCGTAGGCGGCCGGGCCCACCTGCTGGTTCCACAGCTTGTCGTCGAGGGAGTCCATGGGCACAGGGTTTCCCATGGGCCTCCTTCGTGTCAGGGCTTCCGGGCGGATCGGGGAGGGCGTCTCGGCAGCGCGGCCAACGGGCCGATGACCGGTTCCAGTTCGGCCCGGACGAGGCGGCGCACGGACCAGATCCAGCGGACCCGGGGAGCGGCCGGGCGGAAGGGGGTGAACGTCGCCCGCCAGGTCCGGTCGAAGGTGACGACGCCTTCGAGCGGGTACGTCCATCCCCCGTCCCGCGGAAGGGCGAGCGCGTCGGCCGCGGGCCAGTCCGGCAGCCGGGGCGGTGGCGGCCAGTCGGCGGCGCGCCGGTCGGCGTACGCGCGGGCGGCGGCGTCGCGGAAGAGGTCGTAGACCACGGGGCCGGACGTGATGAGCAGGAGCAGCCGGTCGGGCGGGGTGAGGCGGACGGCCTCGGTGAACTCCCAGACGGTGCCCGGCCCCGGCGCCGCCGACAGCATGACCACATGGGCGCCGGAGATCAGCTCGCTCACCGCGGCCTGCCAGTCGTCGAGGGGCAGGTAGCCGCGGCGCGCGCCGAGCAGGGGCAGCCGTTCGCCGGGCTGTCCGACGGCGACGACGGGGCCGAGCCGGTCGAACTGCCGGACCAGGAACTCCTCCTGCGTCAGCCCGGGCAGTTCGAAGGGTGAGCGGAAGGACCCGCGGGGAGCGCCGCCGGGGGCCGCGGCCAGGGGGCGGTCGAGGGCGAAGGGGCGCAGGTAGAGGACGTACGACGTGCCGCGGAGCCCGCCGAACGAGGTGATGACCGGGGCGCGCAGCCGCTTGCCGTGGACGAGGGCGGAGAAGCCGCCGACGAGGGCGAGCGCGCCGGCCAGGACGATCGCGGGGAAGACCGGGAGGAGCGCCAGCGGCGACAGCTGCTGTCCGCGCAGGGCCAGGTGGAGCAGGAAGCCCCCGCTGCCCAGCAGGGCGATGCCGAGTACGCGCAGGGCGTGGCCCAGGAGGACCAGGGCGTGCCCGGTGCCGGCCCGCGCGCCGCGGCGGAGACGGGGCGCCGAGCCCGCGCCCAAGCCCCTGCTCGCACCCCTGCTCGCGCCCCTGCTCGCGCCCCTGCTCGCGCTCACGGCCGTCGCGGCGCGCTGCCGGGGAGGGCGGCCAGCGGGGCGAGTACCGGCTCCAGCCGCTCGCGGACCTTCCGGCGGGTGCTCCAGCCCCAGCGCAGGGCAGGGACGGACACCTCGAAGGGGGTGAAGGTCGCTTGCCAGGCCTGGTCGAAGGAGATGACGCCCCGCAGCGGGTACTCCCACGTCCGGCCCTTCCCCGGCGGGCCCGGCGCGGGCCAGTCCGGCAGCTCGGGCAGGGGCGGCCAGTCGGCGGTGCGCCGTTCGGCGTACGCGCGGGCGGCGCGGTCGCGGAAGAGGTCGTAGACCACGGGCCCGGTGCAGACGAGCAGCAGCAGCCGGTCCGGCGGGACGGTGCGGACGGCCTCGGTGAACTCCCAGACGGTGCCCGGCCCGGGGGCCGCCGACAGCATGACCACGTGGGCGCCCCGGATCAGGGTGGCGACCGTGTTCTGCCAGTCGTCGAGGGGGAGGTAGCCGCGCTCGGCCCCGAGGAGGGGGAGCCGCTCGCCCGGCTGCCCCACCGCGATGACCCGGCCGAGCCGGGCGACCTGCCGGACCAGGAACTCCTCCTGGGTCACCTGGGGGAGTTCGAAGGGCGCGCGGGTGTAGAACCCCGGCTCGGGGACGGGGGCGGACAGCCCCGGATCGAGGGCGAAGGGGCGCAGGTAGAGGACGTACGGCTCGCCCGCGAGCTGTTCGAACGCGGTGATGACCGGGGTGAGGTGCTGCTTGCCCCGCCGGACCAGGTGCGTACCGCGGTCGAAGACCCACCAGCCGACGGTCGCGAGTGCGAGGGCGGTCAGGAGGACGCCCCACCAGGGCAGCGTCCCGCCGTCGTCCGCGCCGGGCCCGAAGGACTGGTACACCGCGTTGCCGCTGAAGGCGGCGACCGTCCCCGTCACGCGCAGGGTCCAGCCCAGCGTGATCAGCGCCCGGCCCAGGACGCCGCGCTGGGTGCCCCGGGCCGGTGAGCCACCAGTCGGTGAGCCACCGGTTGTGCCGTCGGCCGGTGAGCCACCGGTTGTGCCGTCGGTCATGTCGTCCACCCCTCCCCGGGGGCCAGGGTAGGCGGGTCCGGCGGCCATCTTCTGACCTTCCGTCAGAATGAAACGTGTTCTACTCTGGCCCGCGACCGACGGCGTGAGCGACGGGCGGGGGACCCCCATGGGCATCGGAATCACTGCGGAACAGCGGGAGTTGGCGGACGCCGTGCGGGGCTGGGTGGCCCGGGCTGTGCCGCCCGAGGAGGTGCGCAAGCTCCTCGACGGCCCGCCGCGGACCGGCACCCGGCCCGCCTACTGGGACGCGCTCGCCGCACAGGGGCTGCTCGCCCCGCACCTGGAGGGCGGGACCCTGCTCGACCTGGCCGTCGTGGTCGAGGAGGCCGCCCGGGGCGCGCTGCCCGGGCCGTACCTGGGCAGCGCGCTGGCCTCCGTGCTGCTCGGCCGGTGCGCGGGGACCGCCGACGTGGACGAGCTGGTGGCGGGGCTCGGCGACGGCGGCCGGATCGGGGCCGTCGCACTCGGGCCCGGGAGCATGACCGCGGTGGCCGTGGAGGGCGGCGGGCACCTGCTCGACGGGACGGCGCCGCCCGTGCTCGGCGCCGGCGAGGCGGACCTGGTCCTGCTGGCCGCCGAGGCCGCGCACGGCACGCTCTGGTTCGCCGTCGACGCCACCGCCCTGGACGTCCGTACGCACGACAGCGCCGACCCGACCCGGCCCACCGCCGAGGTACGGGCGCGCGGGGTCGCCGTACCGGCCGGGCGGCTGCTGCCGCTGGACGCGGCCCTCGTACGGGACGCGGCGTGCGCGCTGTTCGCCGCCGACGCCTGCGGCACCGCCGCCTGGGCCCTGGACACCGCCGCCGCCTACGCGAGGGTGCGCGAGCAGTTCGGCCGGCCCATCGGGCGGTTCCAGGGGATCAAGCACCTGTGCGCCGACATGCTGGTGCGGGTCGAGCAGGCCCGCGCGCTGGCCTGGGACGCCGTCCAGGCGCTCGACGAGGCTCCCGAGGTACGGGCGCTCGCCGCCGCGCTCGCCGCGGGCACCGCCCTGGACGCCGCCTACTCCTGCGCCCAGGACTGCATCCAGGTCCTCGGCGGGATCGGCTTCACCTGGGAGCACGACGCCCACCTCTACCTGCGCCGGGCCCTGGTCGCCCGCCAGCTGCTCGGGCCCGGCGACGGGCACCGGACGCGAGCGGTCCGGCTGGCCGCCGGCGGCGCCCGGCGCGAGCTGCGGCTGGAACTGCCCGCGCAGGCCGAGACCCACCGGGAGCGGGCGCGCGCCGTCATCGCGGACGCCCGCGGCCTGGACCCGGCCGCCGCCCGCCGGGTGCTCGCGCCCACCGGGTACGCGGCGCCGTACCTGCCGCCGCCGTACGGCCTGGGCGCCGGGCCCGTGGAACAGCTCGTCGTGCAGCAGGAGCTGGCGGCCGCCGGGGTGCGGGTCGCCGACCTGGGGATCGCCACCTGGGTGGTGCCCTCGCTGCTCGCCTACGGCACCCCCGCGCAGCAGGAGAGATACCTGCTGCCGACCCTGCGCGGGGACCTCACCTGGTGCCAGCTGTTCTCCGAGCCCGGCGCGGGCTCCGACCTCGCCTCGCTGCGCACGAAGGCGGAACGGACCGCGGACGGCGGCTGGCGGATCAACGGGCAGAAGGTGTGGACGAGTTCCGCGCACACCGCCGACTTCGGCATCCTGCTCGCCCGTACCGACCCGGACGCGCCCAAGCACCAGGGGCTCGGCTACTTCGTCGTCGACATGAAGGCGTCGGCGGGCATCGTGATCCGCCCGCTGAAGGAGATCACCGGCGAGGCGCTCTTCAACGAGGTCTTCTTCGACGACGTGTCACTGCCCGCCGACGCCCTGGTGGGCGCGGCGGACGGCGGCTGGCGCGTGGCCCGCAACACCCTCGGCAACGAGCGGGTCCACATGGCCGACCAGATGACCTTCGACACCGGACTGGAGGCGCTGATCGCCCGCTCGGCGGACCTGGACGGCGCCTACCGGGCCCGGATCGGCCGGCTCGCGGCGGAGGCGCACGCCCTGGCCTGCATCGGCCTGCGGACCACGCTCCAGCAGGTGTCGGGGCTGGAACCGGGCGCGGGGGCGTCCGTACGCAAGCTCGTCCAGACCCCGCACCAGCAGCGGACCGCCGAGCTCGCGCTCGAACTGCTGGGGCCGGCGGGAGCGGTGTGCGAGGGGGCGGGGGAGCGGGCGGTGCACGGGATGCTGATGTCGCGCTGCCTGACCATCGCCGGGGGCACCACACAGGTCCAGCTCAACGTCGTCGCCGAGCGGATCCTCGGCCTTCCCAGGGACTGAAGGGCACAGGGAGCACAGTGATGAAGTCGTACATCGTGGGCGTCGGCATGACGAAGTTCGAGAAGCCGGAGTCCCGGGACTGGCAGTACTGGGACATGGCCGAGGAGGCCGGGAGCGCGGCGCTCGCCGACGCGGGGGTGGACTACGGGCTGGTCGAGCAGGTGCCGGTGGGCTACTGCTTCCAGGCTTCCACCGCCGGCCAGCGCGCCGCGTACGAACTGGGCCTGACGGGGGTGCCGGTCTACAACGTCAACAACAACTGCGCGACCGGATCGACGGCGCTGATGATGGCCCGGCAGTTCGTGGCGGGCGGGATCAGCGACTGCGTGCTGGCGCTGGGCTTCGAGAAGATGAAGAAGGGCGCGCTGGGCGGGGGCGCCGATGGTGGGGACTTCAAGACCTCCCCTGTGGCGCGGCACTACGGGATCATGGCGGCCGGGCACGGCTTCGAGATGTCGCCGCCGACCGCGCAGATCTTCGGCAACGCGGCGCGCGAGCACATGGAGCGGTACGGGACGACGGCCGCGCAGCTGGCGGCGGTCGGCGCCAAGAACCACCGGCACTCGGCGAACAACCCGAACGCGCAGTTCCAGGACGTCTACACGGTGGAGGAGATCCTGGCCGCGAAGGAGATCCACGCGCCGCTGACCAAGCTCCAGTGCTCGCCGACCTCGGACGGCGCGGCCGCGGCGCTGGTGGTCTCCGAGCGGTTCGTGGTCGCGCACGGGCTGCACGACAAGGCGGTGGAGATCGCCGGCCAGGCGATGACGACGGACACGGCCGCGTCCTTCGACTCCGGCTCGTGCATCGACGTGGTCGGCCGGCCGATGTCGCGGGCGGCGGCCCGGGCCGCGTACGAGGCCTCCGGCCTGGGCATCGAGGACGTCGACGTCGTCGAGCTGCACGACTGCTTCTCGGTCAACGAGCTGCTGACGTACGAGGCGCTGGGCATGTGCGAGGAGGGGGCCTCGGGGAAGCTGGTCGAGAGCGGCGCCACCACGTACGGCGGGCGGTGGGTGGTCAACCCCTCCGGCGGGCTGATCTCCAAGGGGCATCCGCTCGGCGCGACGGGGCTGGCGCAGGCGGCCGAGCTCGTCTGGCAGCTGCGCGGCGAGGCGGGACCGCGGCAGGTGGCGGGCGCCCGGGTGGGCCTGGCGCACAACATCGGCCTGGGCGGCGCGGCGGTGGTGACGCTCCTGCGCCGCTGACCCTGCTGCGCAGCTGACGCTCCTGCGCCGCTGACGCCCCGGTACGGGTACGGGCGCCCGGTCAGCCCAGGGCCGGGTCCACCACCGTGTCGCCCATCGACGCGCGGCGGACCGCGTCGGCCAGGTCCTCGACGGGGCCGTCCCGCAGCACCAGGCCCGCCGCGCCCACGGCCCGGGCGGTGTCCCACAGGCCCGGGTGCGCCGAGCCGGCCAGCAGCAGCGTCCGGCACTCCGGGGCCTGGTCGGCCACGTCGGCGACGGCCGCCACCGAGTCCACCAGCGCCACGTGCGGCCGCTGGACCGGCGTCGGTACGACCTCGATGTCCGGCTGGAGGCCGAGCAGCACCGCCAGGGCGGGGTCCGGCGGGACCAGCAGGACCCGCAGGGCCTTGGCGGTGCGGTGCTCCCGCGGCATCTCGTCCACCTGCCCCACAGTAGGGCCGTACGGTGTCCGAACCGGTGATCTGACGTCGTGTCAGGAGTCTTCACAACCACCGGGGCGTGCGTTATACCTATCCCCATCGGCGCTAGAACGCGTTCTAGAACCGGTCCGTAGACGACCTCGGTGCGGCCGACGGTGCGGACGGCCGCACCGAGGTCTTCCCAGAACAAGGAGCAGCATCCGAATGCCGATCGATGCCGCCAGGGCTCTCGCCGCCGATCCACGTACCAGTGAGATCGGCTGGGACCACAAGGACATCCAGCTCTACCACCTCGGCCTCGGCGCGGGCCGGCCGGCCACCGACCTGGACGAACTGCGCTACACCCTCGAATCCAGGCTCCACGTGCTCCCCAGCTTCGCGACCGTCGCCGGCGCCGGCATGGCCATGCTGGGCGGCCTCGCCGCGCCCGGGATCGAGGTGAACCTGGCGAACGTCCTGCACGGCGGCCACTCCATCGAGCTCCACCGGCCCATCCCCGTCAAGGGGTCGGCCACCTCCCGCTCCCGGGTCGCCGCCGTCTACGACAAGGGCAAGGCGGCCGTCATCGTGCTGCGCTCCGAGGTCGCCGACGCCGACGGCCCGCTGTGGACGAGCGACGCGCAGATCTTCGTACGCGGGGAGGGCGGCTTCGGCGGCGAGCGCGGCCCCTCGGTCAGGGAGGACCTCCCCGCGCGGGAGCCCGACCGTGTCGAGGAGCGGCTCATCCGCGAGGAGCAGGCCCTGCTCTACCGCCTGTCCGGGGACTGGAACCCGCTGCACGCCGACCCCGAGTTCGCCAAGCTGGCCGGCTTCGACCGGCCGATCCTGCACGGCCTGTGCTCGTACGGGATGACCCTCAAGGCCGTCGTCGACACCGTCCTCGGCGGGGACGTGTCCCGGGTCCGGGCCTACCGCACCCGCTTCGCCGGAACCGTCTTCCCGGGCGAGACGCTGCGCATGCGGATGTGGCAGGAGCCCGGCCGGGTCCAGGTGTCGGTGACCGCGGTCGAACGGGACGACGCGCCGGTCCTCGCCGACACCGTCGTCGAACACGCGTAGGCACGCAGCCCACAGCCCACAGGTCACAGGCCACAGGTCACAGCTCACAGCACCGCAGCACGCGCAAGACCGACCGACACCAAGGAGCCGCACCGTGCGCGCAGCACTGCAGAGCGAGATAGGCCAGGACAAGCTCGAAGTCGTCGACGACATGGAGACCGTGGGCTTCGGCCCCGGCAAGGTGAGGATCCGCATCAAGGCCACCGGCCTGTGCCACTCCGACCTCTCCGCGATGAGCGGTGTGCTGCCGCAGCCCGCGCCGTTCATCCCCGGCCACGAGGGCTCCGGGGAGATCGTCGACGTCGGTGACGGGGTGACGAGCCATGCGATCGGCGACCGCGTGCTCGTGTGCTGGCTGCCGCCGTGCGGCCACTGTCCGGCCTGTCGGCGCGGCCAGGGCCACCTGTGCCTGGAGAGCTTCGCCAACGTCGCCACGCCCAACTTCCGGCGCGGCACCGGCGACATCTTCGGCTTCGCCGGCACCGGCACCTTCGCCGAGGAGATGGTGGTCCCGGCCGCCTGCGCGATACCGATTCCCGACGACGTGCCGTACGACATCGCCGCCCTCATCGGCTGCGGTGTCACCACCGGCCTGGGAGCGGCCATCAACACGGCCCAGGTGCAGGCGGGTTCGTCGGTCGCGGTGATCGGCTGCGGCGGCGTCGGCATCTCCGTCATCCAGGGCGCCAAGGTGCAGGGCGCGGCGCAGATCGTCGCCGTGGACCCGGTCGCGTCGCGGCGCGAGGCGGCGCTGCGGTTCGGGGCGACGGAGGGGGTGGCGCCGGATGCCTTCGGGGACGCCAGGAACCGGATCACCGGCGGCGAGGGCTTCGACTACGTCTTCGAGGTCGTCGGCAAGTCGGCGACCGCGCAGACGGCGTACGAGATGACCCGGCGCGGCGGCACGGTGTGCGTGGTCGGGGCGGGCGCGCTCGACGACAACTTCCAGATCAACATGTTCTCGCTGTTCTTCGACGAGAAGCGGATCCTGCCCTCCATGTACGGCGGCGGGGACGTCCTGCGGTCCTACGAGCGGACCATCGCCCTGTGGCGGGCGGGCCGCGTCGACCTGGAGGGCCTGATCACCCACCGGGTGAACCTGGCCGAGGTCAACGACGCGCTCGACCAGATGCGCACCGGCGTGGCCCTGCGCACCTGCATAGAACTCTGACCCCGACAACTCCGAAAGGAACGTGGCATGTCGCTCCCCCTTGAGGGACTGTCCGCCGTCGTGACCGGCGCCGGCCGCGGGCTCGGGCGGGCCGAGGCGATCGAACTCGCCCGGCTCGGCGCGAGCGTGGTCGTCAACGACTTCGGCCAGAGCGGCCGGGACGGCTCCGGCGAGGCCTCGGCGGCCCCGGCCGAGGAGGTCGCCGCCGAGATCCGGGCGGCCGGCGGTCAGGCGGTGGCGCACCTCGGCGACGTGGCCGACTTCGGGCAGGCGCGCGAGCTGATCGAGCTGGCGACCGGCACCTTCGGCAAGCTCGACATCCTGGTCAACAACGCGGGCATCCTGCGGGACCGGATGGTCTTCTCGATGTCGGAGGAGGAGTGGGACTCGGTGATCCGGGTCCACCTCAAGGGCCACTTCAACACCACCCACTTCGCCTCCGCGCACTGGCGGGAGCGGTCGAAAGCGGCGGGCGGCCCGGTGTACGGCCGGATCATCAACACCTCCTCCGAGGCCTTCCTCGGCGGGTCGGCCGGCCAGCCGAACTACGCGGCGGCCAAGGGCGGCATCGTCGGGCTCACCACGTCGACGGCGCTCGCCCTGGCCAAGTACGGCGTCACGGCGAATGCCATCTGCCCGCGGGCCCGCACCCGGATGACGGAGGACGTCTTCGCCGGCTTCCAGGTCCCGGAGGAGGGCAAGCTGGACGCCCTGGCCCCCGAGCACGTCTCCCCGCTGGTCGGCTACCTCGCCTCACCGGCGTCGGCGCGGGCCAACGGGCAGCTGTTCGTGGTGCACGGCGGGATCGTGGTCGTCATGGAACGCCCCCGGGTGGCGGCCAAGTTCGACACCACGAAGGAGGCGTTCTCCTTCGAGGAACTGGACGAGGTCCTCACCCCCCACTACGCCGCCCGCCCGGCGGACGAGACCTTCGCGGCGGCGGAGGTCCTGGCCCTCAAACACGGCTAGCGTCTGCCCCGCCCCGGCGCCGGGTCTCTCCGTCGGCGTCCCTCCGCCGGGGTCTCTCCGGCGGGCCTCAGCGCAGGGCCATGCGGCCCTTCAGCGGGGCCTGCTGGAGCGGGACCGGGCGCGGGGCGGCGGGGGCCGCCGGGGGCGGGGTGAGGTGCACCGCCGGGGGCGGGCCGTCGGGCAGCGCCAGGGAGGTCACGCCGCACGGGACGTCCGGGGTGGCGTACGGCAGTCTGAGGCGGCCCTCGCGGGTCCACAGCCCCGCCCCGCCGAGCCAGCCGGCCGGGGCGCCCAGCCGGAAGACGTGCCGGTCGGCAGGCCGCCACAGGGCGATCGCGTCACCGAACCCGCCGAACCCGGCGCCGCCGTCCCCGCCCTCGCCGCGATCCGGGCCGCCCGGCCCGGCCAGCCGCAGTGCGACCCCGCAGGCCTCCGGCATCAGCATCTGGCCCGGCTGGACCGCGAACGGGACCGCCGACCGGCCCACCCCGCGCAGGCACTCCGGGAACCGGACCGGGCGGGCGCTGCCCAGGACGCCCCAGCCGAGCCGCTCCTCGCCCGGCGCGTCCGAGCGGATCAGCAGCAGCCCGCTGTCCGCGTCGGCCAGCAGCAGCCGGTCGTCGCTCGACTCCGCGATCTGCAGCAGCGGCGAGACCTCGCCGCCCCGGCCCAGGTCGACCGCGACGGCCTTGGTCCGGCCGTCGAGTTCGCGGTCCAGGGCCAGCAGCCGGCCCTGCCCGTCCAGCCACACCCCGCCCGAACAGCGGCCGGGCACGTGCGCGACCCGCTCCGGCCCGAAGGCGGCCCCGGCCACCCGCCACACCGTCGTCGACTCCCCGCCCACCGCCAGCGCGTACGCGCTGCTGCCGTCCGGAGCGGGCGGCAGCAGGGTCACCCGGGTGCCGTCCGGCGGCTCGACCGCGCCCAGCGGGAGCTCACCGGTGCGCGGCCCCGTCGGGTAGAGCAGGGCGAACGCGTGCCGGTCGGCCACCCGGCGGTGGATCAGCACCCGCCCGTCCGCCAGCGGCAGCACCTCGCTGTCCGCCTCCTCCGGCTGCCCCAGCGGCAGCGGCACCGCGTACGGCTCGGGGCCGCCCAGGGTCCAGCGCTCCGGGTAGCGGGCCTCACCCTCCCCGGCCAGCCGGGCGGCGTACGAACCGTCCGCCGCGATCGTGAACGCGCTCACCGACGTCGTCATCGACCCCGGCACCGAAACCGACCCAGCCACAGCACAGGCAGTCATCCGTGCGTCACCTCCGGTGAGAAGCTAGTTTTCGCATTTCTTGCCGAACAACCGGAGCCAATCCGCTTCACACATACGGGTGGCCGCCCGGCGATTCCCCGGTGGCGACCGGCGCGATTGTGCTGGTACCGCTGGTCGGCGGGGCGGCCGCGGCGGACGGTAGCCTTGGGCCGTGCCCCGTCTCAGTGAAGTCATCGCCGCGCTCGACGCTCTGTGGCCCCCTCAGCGGGCCGAGCAGTGGGACGCGGTCGGAACCGTGTGCGGCGACCCCGACGCCGAGGTGTCCCGGGTCCTCTTCGCCGTCGACCCCGTCCAGGAGATCGCCGACGAGGCGGTGAAGCTGGGCGCCGACCTGATCGTCACCCACCACCCCCTCTACCTGCGCGGCACCACCACCGTCGCGGCCGGCACCTTCAAGGGCAAGGTCGTGCACACGCTGATCAAGCACGACATCGCGCTCCACGTCGCCCACACCAACGCCGACACCGCCGACCCGGGCGTCTCCGACGCCCTCGCCGGCGCCCTCGACCTGCGCGTCACCGGCCCCCTCGTGCCCGACCCGACCGACCCGGCGGGCCGCCGGGGCCTGGGCCGGATCTGCGAGCTCGACCACCCCGAGACGCTCGCCGCGTTCGCCGCCCGCGCCGCGGCCCGGCTGCCCCGTACCGCGCAGGGCGTCCGGGTCGCCGGCGCCCCGGACCGGCTGATCCGTACCGTCGCCGTCAGCGGCGGCTCCGGCGACAGCCTCTTCGAGCAGGTACGGGCCGCCGGAGTGGACGCGTTCCTCACCGCCGACCTGCGCCACCACCCCGTCTCCGAGGCCCGCGAGCAGAGCCCGCTCGCCCTCGTCGACGCCGCCCACTGGGCCACCGAGTGGCCCTGGTGCGAGCAGGCCGCGGCCCAGCTCGACGCCGTCTCCGAGCGCCACGGCTGGGGTCTGCGGACCCACGTCTCGCGCACGGTCACCGACCCCTGGACGGCCCACGCGCCGTCCGATCCCTCCCCTTCTATCTCTGGAGCCCCCAACTGAACGCCGAGCCCGCCGACCAGATCCGACTTCTCGACGTCCAGGCCCTGGACGTGCGGCTGTCGCAGCTCGCCCACAAGCGCAGGTCGCTGCCCGAGCACGCCGAGCTCGACTCCCTGACCAAGGACCTCGTCCAGCAGCGCGACCTGCTCGTCGCCGCGCAGACCGAGGAGAGCGACACCGCCCGCGAGCAGACCAAGGCGGAGCAGGACGTCGACCAGGTCCGCCAGCGCGCGGTCCGCGACCAGCAGCGGCTGGACTCGGGCGCGGTCGGCTCGCCGCGCGACCTGGAGAACCTCCAGCGCGAGATCGCCTCGCTCGCCAAGCGCCAGGGCGACCTGGAGGACGTGGTCCTGGAGGTCATGGAGCGCCGCGAGTCCGCCGCCGAGCGGGTCGCCGAGCTGACCGAGCGGGTCGCCTCCCTCCAGACCAGGACGGACGACGCCACCGCCCGCCGGGACGCGGCCACCGCCGAACTCGACACCGAGACCGAGACCGTCACCAAGGACCGGGCGCTGATCGTCTCGTCCATCCCGGCCGACCTGGTCGCGCTGTACGAGAAGATCCGCGTCAAGCAGGGCGGCGTCGGCGCGGCCAAGCTGTACCAGCGCCGCTGCCTGGGCTGCCAGATCGAGCTGGACATCGCCGAGGTCAACGAGGTCAAGGCCGCCGCGGCGAACAAGGTGGTGCGCCACGAGAACTGCGGCCGCATCCTGGTCCGTACGGCGGACTCGGGCATCTGATGCGGCTGGTGGTCGAGGCGGACGGCGGGTCCCGGGGCAACCCGGGCCCCGCGGGCTACGGGGCGGTCGTCCTGGACCCCGCGACGGGCGAGACGCTCGCCGAGCGCGCCGAGTACATCGGCGTCGCGACGAACAACGTCGCCGAGTACAAGGGCCTGATCGCGGGCCTGAAGGCGGTGCGCGAGCTGTCGCCGGACGCGCAGGTCACCGTCCGCATGGACTCCAAGCTCGTCGTCGAGCAGATGTCGGGCCGCTGGAAGATCAAGCACCCGGACATGAAGCCGCTGGCCGCCGAGGCGGCCCGGATCCTCCCGGGCGCGCAGGTGACGTACGAGTGGATCCCGCGCGAGCGCAACAAGCACGCCGACCGGCTCGCCAACGAGGCGATGGACGCGGGCAAGCGCGGCGGGCAGTGGGAGCCGGCCGCGTCCTCGGCCGCCCTGGACACCTCGGCGGCCCGCGCGCTGTCCCGCCCCCCGGCCCCGGCGGGCCCGCCGGGCGACGCGGCGGCGGGCGCGGCGGCGGCCCGCGCCGCCCTGACCGCGGCCCGCACCACGGCTCCGGCCGGGGCCGCCGACCCGTCCCGGGGCGCACAGGGCGTTCCCGTCGCGGGCGCCGCGCATCCGGCCGCGGCCGAGGCGGCCCGGGAGGCACAGGCGGCCGAGGCGGCCGAGGCGCTCTTCGGCCCCGGCACGGTCATGGCGGCCGGCGCCACCGCGCCGACCGCCGCGGGAGGCCCCGCCGTCGACCGGGACCGCGAGGCGGCCCGCGCGGCCGGGGCGCAGGTGGCGGACGTCGCCGGGCGGGCCGCCGCGCCCGCGGCCGGCCCCGGGTGGGCCGGGCCCGACCTCGGGACCCCGGCGACCTTCGTGCTGCTGCGCCACGGCGAGACCGCCCTCACCCCGCAGAAGCGGTTCTCCGGCAGTGGCGGTACCGACCCCGAGCTGTCCGCCGCCGGCCGCCGCCAGGCGGACGCCGTCGCCGCGGCCCTGGCCGCGCGCGGCACGATCCAGGCGATCGTCACCTCCCCGCTGCGCCGCTGCCGCGAGACCGCGCAGACCGTCGCCGACCGCCTCGGCCTGCCGGTCACCGTCGAAGAGGGGCTGCGCGAGACCGACTTCGGCGCCTGGGAGGGCCTGACCTTCGCCGAGGTCAAGGAGCGCCACCCGGAGGACCTCGACGCGTGGCTGGCCTCCGCCAAGGCCGCCCCGACCGGCGGCGGCGAGAGCTTCGCCACCGTCGCCCGCCGCGTCGCGGCGACCCGCGACCGGCTGCTCGCCGCCCACGCGGGCCGCACCGTCCTGCTGGTCACGCACGTGACACCGGTCAAGACGCTGGTCCGCCTCGCGCTGGGCGCCCCGCCGGAGTCCCTGTTCCGCATGGAGCTCTCGGCGGCCTCCCTGTCGGCGGTGGCGTACTACGCCGACGGCAACGCCTCGCTGCGGCTGCTGAACGACACCTCGCACCTGCGCTGAGCGCCCGCGCCCGGCACGCCGCAGGGCCCGCACACGGTGTGTGCGGGCCCTGCGGCGTGCAGACCGTGAAGAAGCAGAACAAGCGGAGCTGTACGCCGGGTTCTGTCACCCGGTGACCTCGCGGTCGCCGGGGAGACGGCCATCCATCTAGGACCGGTGTTGCCACCGGCCTCGTGCGGTCTACCCGCGGACTCGGGCGGGCAGCCCTCGATCGTCCGCGCAGGACCCTCCGGGGAGGATCCCTCTTGACCTTGCTCCGGGTGGGGTTTACCTAGCCGCCTGGGTCACCCCAGGCGCTGGTGGTCTCTTACACCACCGTTTCACCCTTACCGAGGGCCGAAGCCCCCGGCGGTCTGTTTTCTGTGGCACTGTCCCGCGGGTCACCCCGGGTGGGCGTTACCCACCACCCTGCCCTGTGGAGCCCGGACGTTCCTCGGCGGGGCGCGAAGCCCCGACGCGGCCGTCCACTCCGCTTGTTCTGCGGTGGACCATGTTACCGGCCCGTGCGCGTGCGGCTTGACCTTGACGCAGCGGCAACGTTTCTACTGGGGGCATGCGGATCGGAGAGATCGCCGCACTCGTCGGGGTCACCACCCGGGCGATCCGGCACTACCACCATGTCGGGCTGCTCCCGGAGCCGGAGCGGAAGGCCAACGGCTACCGCGCCTACAGCGTGCGCGACGCCGTGCTGCTGGCGCGCGTGCGCCGGCTCACCGAGCTGGGCCTGAGCCTGGACGAGGTGCGCGACGTCCTCGCGGACGACGCCGGGCGCGAGCTGGCCGACGTACTCGAAGAGCTCGACGCGGACCTGGCCCGCCAGGAGGCGGAGCTCCGCGAGCGGCGGCTGCGGCTGGCGGCGCTGCTGGCCGCGTCGCCCGGCGAGGTCGACCCGGTCTCGCCCGCGCTCGCGGCCCTGCTGGCGAAGGCGCCCCCGACGGACTCGCCGTCCGCCGCCAAGGACCGCGAACACCTGCTGCTCCTCGACACGAGGGGCAGTGGGGGCGAGGAGCTCTACGGCCTGCTCGGAGCGCTGGCCTCCGATCCGGCCGTGCTCGGGCTGTACGAGCGCCTGGACGCGCTGGCCGACGCCGGCGTCGACGACCCGCGGATCGCGGTGCTCGCCGAGGAGCTGGTCGCGGCGGTCCCGGACGAGGTCTTCGCGATGGTCCACGCGGACGGGCCGGTGGTGCCGGGGTTCCAGGAGGCCCTGCTGGCGGACTACGCGCCGGCGCAGGCGGAGGTCGTACGGCGGGTGATGGAGGCGTTCATGGCGAAGGGCAGCCGCAAGGGCCGCGAGGGCCGCACGGGCGGCGAGGGACGGGGGGCGACGTGACGGGTGTGCTGGGGCCGCGGGTGGCGCGGTGGGCGGTGGCGGCCGTGATCCCCGCCGAGCTGCTGCTGGTGGTCGTGGTGGTGGCGGGCGTACGGATACCGTCCGCCGTGCTGGCGGCCACGGAGCTGCTGGTGCTGGGCGTGCTCGTCCTGGAGATCTGGGTGCTGCGCGGGCTGTACGCCGCCGAACGCGCCGCCGGCCTGCGCCCCGGGCCGGCCGCGCGCTCGGCGCTGCGGACGGTCGTCCCGGTCCAGGTCCGCCGGCTGCTGCTGCACGAACTGCGGGCCATGGTCTCGCTGTGCCTGTGGATCGCCCGGCGGCGGCACGGCGTGCGCGAGGGCGACCACGCCGCCCGCTACACCGAGCCGCAGACGGCCATGATGTACGGGATGGTCTTCGTGTCGGTGGTCGAGACCGTCGTCCTGGCCCTGGTCATCCCCTGGCCGGCCGTGCACCGGGTGGTCCTGGTCCTGGACGTCTACGGCATCCTGATCATCCTGGCCATGCACGCGGCCTGCGTGACCCGGCCCCACGTGGTCGCCCGGGACGGCACCCTGCGGCTGCGCTACGGCGCCCTGGTCGACGTGACCGTCCCGGCGGACGCCATCGCCTCGGCCCGCGTCGACCGCCGCTACCCGCAGGGCCGCCTGGTGACGCCGGCCGAGGACGGCAGCCTGGACCTGATCGTGGGCGGCCAGACGACGGTGACCCTGGAACTCACCCGGCCGGTGCCCGTCGTCCGCCCGCTGGGCGCGGTGGCCGAGGCCACGGTGCTCCGCTTCCACGCCGACGACCCGCGGGCGCTCGTCGCGGCGCTGGGTCAGCCCACGCGCCGGTAGTCCGCCCCGGAGCCCGGCTCCGCGCCCGCTGTCCGCTGTGCTCCCCGGCCCGGGCCGGCCCCGTCGGGCGCGCGGCGCGGGCCGGGGACGCGGCGTACGGACGGGCGGCGCGGCGAGGTGGGCCGCCCGGCGCGCCGGCGCCGGTTCCAGGCGGTGAGCCTGCGCACCAGCGACAGGACCAGCGGTATCAGGAGCAGCCCGCCGAGGACCACGATCAGCACGGCGAAGGCGATGAAGGGCCGCGGCGCGGGGGTGTCCCCGCGGGAGGTGCCCTCAATCCGTCGTGAAGAGGACACTGGCCCGTCCCGGGTCCGCCTGGCGCAGCCGGGCGCGGACGTGGCCGCCGAGGGGGAGGGGGGCCGCGGCGGACTCCACGCGGCCGACCACGGCCGGTTCTTCGAGGTGGACCGTGCCGGTGCGCGGTTCCTGCTCGTCGACGTCGATCACCGTGGCGTCGAAGGTCTCGCCCACGTGGTCCTTCAGCAGCGCCGCCTCGACCAGGTCGACGCAGGCGCGTTCGGCGGCGTTGGCCAGGCGGGCCCCGCCGGCCATCTCCTCGGGCAGGCCGGGCAGCGCGGTCAGGACCCACTCCGGGACCGCCTTGCCCGCCGCGGCCGCCACGCACAGCTCCGACGCGTACCGGTCCACCAGGCGGCGCAGGGGCGCGGTGCAGTGCGCGTACGGGGCGGCGACGGCCGCGTGCACGGCGGGTGTCGGGGTCTCGCCGCCGGTGAAGAGGGTGTAGCCGGCCCCGCGCAGCAGCGCCGTGCACTCCTGGAGGAAGGCCGCCTGCGCGGGCTGCCGGGGGTCGAGGGAGCGGACCAGCTCGGCGTACGGCACGTGGTGCGGCCAGTCGATCCGCAGCGCCGCGGCCGTGCGGCGCAGCCGGCCGACCGCGCCGTCCGGGGCCAGCGGCAGCGTCCGCAGCACGCCCGTACCGGCGGCGAGCATGAGGTCGGCGGCGGCCATTCCGGTCATGAGGGAGATCTGCGCGTTCCAGCCGTCGGCGGGCAGCGGCGCCCGGTAGCCGAGGAAGAAGCGGCCCTCGCGTTCGGTGATCTCCTGCTCGGGGACGTTCAGGGAGACCCCGCCGCGCTCGGCCTCCAGCTCCTCGCGCAGCCGGCCGACGTCCCGGAGCAGGGCGAGGGGCTCCTCGGCGGTCCCGGTGTCGATGGCCTTCTGTACGGCGTCGTAGTCGAGCTTGGCCCGGCTGCGGACCAGCGCCCGGCGCACGTCCGCCTTCTCCACCCGGCCCTCGGAGTCGAGGTCGATCCGCCACAGCAGCGCCGGGCGGGTCTGGTCGGGCAGCAGGCTCGCGGCGCCCTCGGACAGCACGGGCGGGTGCAGCGGCACCTTGCCGTCGGGGAAGTAGAGGGTGGTGACGCGGCGGTGCGCCTCGGCGTCGAGCGCGCTGCCGGGGGTGACGAAGGCGGCCACGTCCGCGATGGCGTAGTGCACGCGGAAGCCTGAGCCGGAGAGCCGGCGCGCCAGGTGCATCGCCTGGTCGAGGTCGACGGAGACCGGCGGGTCGATGGTGAAGAAGGGGATCTCGGTGGCGTCCTCGGCGGGCAGCCGCGGGGCCCTGGCGGCGCTCTCCGCCTCGGCCAGGGCCGCCACCGGGAACGCGGCGGGCACCCCCAGCTTCGTCCGCAGGTCACGCAGCGCGGCCCGCAGGGCAGTTCCCTCTGCGCCGGTGATGTGCATGTGGCGGCGTGGCATGGGTCGAGCCTAGGGCGGCGGGGGGCGGGCGGCACGGCGAGACGGGCCGGGGGTGCGGGGCCGCGGCGGTTTACCCTGGCGCGGGGCCGCACTCCCCGCGCCGCGTCCGTACCGAAGGAGAACCACTGTGCTCGTGCTGCTGCCGCCGTCCGAAGGAAAGGCCACCGGCGGCTCCGGCGCGCCGCTGAAGGCGGCGGAGCTGTCCCTGCCGGGGCTGGCCGCGGCGCGCGCCGCCGTACTGGAGGAGCTGGTCGAGCTGTGCGCGGCCGACGAGGACAAGGCCCGCGAGGTGCTGGGGCTGAGCGAGGGCCTGCGGGGCGAGGTCGCCAAGAACGCCGGGCTGCGCGGTGCGGTGGCGCGGCCGGCCGGTGAGATCTACACCGGGGTGCTCTACGACGCGCTGGGCCTGGCCGGTCTGGACGCGGACGCGCGGGCGCGGGCGGACCGCTCGCTGCTGGTGTTCTCCGGGCTGTGGGGCGCGGTGCGGATCACCGACCGGATCCCGTCGTACCGCTGCTCCATGGGCGTGAAGCTGCCCGGGCTCGGCGCGCTGGGCGCGTACTGGCGCACCCCGATGGCCGAGGTGATGCCGCAGGCGGCCGGGGACGGGCTGGTGCTGGACCTGCGGTCGTCGGCGTACGCGGCGGCGTGGAAGCCGAAGGGCGAGGTCGCCGGGCGCACGGCGACCGTGCGGGTGCTGCACGCGCAGGTGGTCGACGGCGTGGAGAAGCGGTCGGTCGTGAGCCACTTCAACAAGGCGACCAAGGGGCGGCTGGTACGGGACCTGCTGACCGAGGGCGCCGCCCCCGCGACCCCGGCAGAGCTGGTCACGGCCCTGCGGGACCTGGGGTACGTGGTGGAGGCGGAGCCCCCGGCGAAGCCGGCGAAGGCGTGGTCGCTGGACGTGGTGGTCACCCGGATCCACTGACCCCGTGCCCCCGTACTCACGCCCCGCCGGCGATCGAGGCGCTGGGGGTCCTCCCGGACGGAGTCCGGGGGAGGGCCCGGGACGGGGTCAGCGGCCCAGGGGCCAGGCGACCGCGTGCGGGTCGTGGTCCGACGTACCCGCGTGCTGGGCGCAGGCGTCCGTCAGGGTCTCCAGCAGCGTCAGGGGGTCCGGCAGCGGGTGCTCCATGCCCCGCAGCCAGGTCACGGACAGCTCACCGGGCAGGGCGGCCGGCGGTACGAGCACGTAGCTGCCGCGGCAGTGCCAGCGCAGGCCCGGGTGCTCGTCCATGGTCTCGGGGTGGCAGTCCAGCTCGCAGGGCCACCACTCGTCCTCGTCCTCGGGGGTGCCGCGGGTGGCGGTGAAGAACAGCATCCGGGCCTGGTCGCCCGCACCACCGGACTCGGCGACGGGGCCGACGGCGATGCCGGCGGCGAGCAGCCGGTCGAGGGCGGAGCGGCCCGCCTCCAGCGGGACGTCCAGCACGTCGTGGACCATGCCGGTCGCGGTGATGAAGTTGGCCTGGGGCTGGGCGCGCGCCCAGCGTTCGATCTGCGCGCGGTCGGTCGTCGACTGGGTCTGCCAGGCGAAGGACAGCGGATGTCGCGCGGGGGTGGGACAGCCGATGCGTTCGCACGAACATCGGTATCCCGCGGGATGGGCGGCGGGGGCGAGCGGCAGGCCCGCGGCGGCCACGGACAGCAGGAGCGCCTCACGCTCCCGGCCCGGGTCCTCGGCGGTGGGCTTCTGCCGCCGACGCAGCCACTGGGAAATCCTGCTCTGCTCACCGCGTTTGAAGCGGCCGGACTCAGACCCCATCTATCCCCTCGCCAACCGTTGTCCCCGGCAGATCCCCCCATCGTCCCACCATCCGGAGGCCCGTATGACCGCACTTCCGCACCCCGGCCATCACAGAACCATCACATAACGGCACATTTCAGCCATACGTTCCCGGCCTGACGTGCCGGTGATCTACGACACCTTCCCGATTCCGTCCAGCACGCGGTCGACGAGCGCGTCCGTGAAGGCGTGGGTGAGCGGTGCGGTGCGCAGCAGCCAGCGGTAGGTCAGCGGGCCCAGCAGCATCTCGACGGCCAGCCGCAGATCGGTGTCCTCGGCGAGCTGGCCGGCCTCGCGGGCCGTGCGCAGCCGCTCCTCGTACAGCGCGAGCTGCGGCTCCAGCAGCTTCTGGGTGAACTCCGCGCCGAGGGCGGGGTCGGTGGCGCCGGCCGCGGTCAGGGCGCGGGCCGGAGCCTCGTACTTCTCGTCGTTGAACTCGTCGACCGTCGCCCGCAGCACGCTCTTGAGGTCGGCGGCGAGGTCGCCGGTGTCGGGGAACCCCTCCCAGCCGCCCTCCGCCTCGGCGTCGCCGGCCAGGGCGAGGGAGGCGTCGAGCAGGACGGCCGCCTTGGAGGGCCACCAGCGGTAGATGGTCTGCTTGCCGACGCCCGCGCGGGCGGCGATGGCCTCGATGGTCAGCTTGTTGTAGCCGACCTCGCCGACGAGGGCGAGTGCGGCGTCGAGGATCGCGCGGCGGGATCGGTCGCTGCGGCGGGAGGCGTCAGGGGTCTTCACCATGGGCTCACGGTACCAATGCGAGACGTCTCGTCTTCTAATGGTCGGATAAACCACCCGATCAGTTCACTGCGCGCTCACCCGTTGAGGAGAGACGATTCTGTGACTCTCATCCCGTGAGGAGCCTTCTTTGCGCAGAGACGCCACACCCCGGCGGTACCTGATGTGCCCACCCGCGCACTTCAAGGTCACGTACTCCATCAACCCGTGGATGGATCCCACGAAACCGGTGGACCTGCCCCTCGCACTCACCCAGTGGGAAGGCCTGAGGGACCGCTACCGGTCGCTCGGCCACACCGTCGAGGAACTCGACCCCGACCCCGCCCTGCCGGACATGGTCTTCGCGGCCAACGGCGCCACCGTCATCGACGACCGGGTGCTCGTCGCCCGCTTCGCCTACCCGGAACGGGCGGCGGAGGCGGAGGCGCACGCGGACTGGTTCGTGGCGCACGGTTTCCGGGAGGTCCACCAGGCCTCGCACATCAACGAGGGGGAGGGCGACTTCGCGGTCACCGCCACCTACCTCCTGGCCGGCCGGGGCTTCCGGTCCAGCCCGCTGTCGCACGACGAGGCGCAGGAGTTCTTCGGACGGCCGGTGATCGGGCTGGACCTGGTGGACCCGCGGTACTACCACCTGGACACGGCGCTGTGCGTGCTGGACGGCGACGAGATCATGTACTACCCGCCGGCCTTCTCGCCCGGCAGCCGGGCGGTCCTGGAACGGCTCTTCCCCGACGCGCTGCTGGCGGAGCCGGCGGACGCGGCGGCGCTGGGCCTGAACGCGGTGTCGGACGGCCTGCACGTGCTGGTGCCGCAGGCGGCGGTGGGGCTGTTCCCGCTGCTGCGGGAGCGGGGGTTCGAGCCGGTCGGGGTGGACCTGGGGGAGTTGTTGAAGGGGGGCGGCAGCGTGAAGTGCTGCACGCAGGAGCTCCGCCCGTCCTGACGGTGGCAGGCCCCCGTCCCCCCGCCGGCCACCCCGGCCGGCGGGGCCGGGGGCCGCTGCCCCGTACCCCCGCGCCTCAAACGCCGGCGGGGCCGGGTTGGGGCCCCTGTGCTTCAAAAGCCGGCGGGGCTGGGATGCCGCGCAGCGGCATGTCCAGCCCGCGCGGCGTTTGAGCGCACGGGCGCGAAGCGCACGTATGGGGGCCCGGGGGCGGGCCCGGGGACGGTCAGGGGTTGGACGGGGGCCAGGGGGCGCCCCAGGGGGTGTCGCGGGCCGCTTTGTAGAGGTCGCCGTGGCGCTTCGTCACCGTCTCGCGGCGCAGGCCGTCGGGCCCGCACAGGTCCAGCAGGACCAAGCCCTTGCGGATCTGCGGCTTCCGCGTCACCCGGGACACCGCCGGCCCCGCCGGCATCCGCACCGCCGCCACGTAGCTGAACTTCTCGTCCTCGTACGCCAGCGACCCGCCCTTCACCTGCCGGTGCAGCGACGACCGGCTGACCCGCGCCGAGAAGTGGCACCAGTCCTCGCCCACCACGATCGGGCACGTCCCGTCGTGCGGGCACGGCGCCGCCACCCGCATCCCCGCCGCGATCAGCGCGTCCCGCGCCGCGCGGATACGGAGGTAGCCCTCCGGGGTGCCCGGTTCGATGACGACCACCGCCTGCCCGGCCCGCGCCGCCTCCGCCACCACCGCCGCGCGCGCGGTCTCCGTCAGTTCGCCCAGGACGTACGAGACCGTGACCAGGTCCGCCTCCGGCAGCGCCAGCCCCGCCCCGATCACCGCGCGCCGCCACTGCGCCGCGCGCAGCACCGGGGAGCCGGAGGCGGCCGCGAGTTCGCGGCCCAGGGCCAGCGCCGGTTCCGCCCAGTCCAGGACGGTCGTCTCCCGCGGGCCCTCCCACGTGGCGTCGACCGCCCAGGTCGCCGCCCCCGTGCCGCCGCCGACGTCGACGTGCGACGCCGGGGACCACGCGGGCGCGGCGGTCGCGAGGGCGTCGAGTGCCGCCCGTACTGCCTCGAAGGTCGCCGGCATCCGGTACGCCGCGTACGCCGCCACGTCCGAGCGGTCGCGCAGGACCGGGGCGTCGGTGGGCGTACGGCCCCGGTAGTTGGCGATCAGCCGCTCGACGGCGGCCGCGGCCTGCTTCGGCGGCAGCCCGTCGAGCAGACCGGCCAGGGCGGCGCGCAGGGCATCAGCGGTGGGGGAGGCGTTCACCTGGGAATTTTACGGCGCCCCGGCCGCAGGGTCGGCCACCCCCTCGGGGGTCGCCATCGGCTCCCGCTCCCGCCACGGCCGGCACAGCCCCACGAAGCAGGCCACCGACAGCAGCGAGCACACCAGCTGCACCACAGCCATCGGCACCGCCGTGTCCTCGCCCGCGATGCCGACCAGCGGCGAGGCCACCGCGCCGACCAGGAACGAGGAGGTGCCCAGCAGCGCGGAGGCGGAACCCGCCGCGTGCGGGGTGCGCATCAGGGCCTGCGCGTTGGTGTTCGGCAGGACCAGGCCCATCGCCGACATCAGGACGAACAGCGCGGCCGCCACCGGCACCAGCCCGACCGTCCCGAACACCCCGGCCGACATCATCAGCAGGGCCACGGACGCCGCCGTGATGACCGCGAGGCCCACGGCCAGCACCTTGTCCAGGCTGACCCGGCCCACCAGCAGCTTGCCGTTGATCTGGCCGACCGCGATCAGGCCGACCGAGTTGAGGCCGAAGAGCAGGCTGAACGCCTGCGGCGAGGCCCCGTAGATCTCCTGGACGACGAACGGCGAGGCGGAGATGTACGAGAAGAGGACCGCGAAGGCGAAGCCGCCGGCCAGGGTGTAGCCGGCGAAGGCCCGGTCGGCGAGCAGCCCGCGCATGGTGCGCAGCGCCGCGCCGACGCCGCCGGTCTGGCGCCGCTCGGGCGGGAGCGTCTCGCCGAGCCCGCGCCACGCCAGCAGGGTCAGGAGCGCGCCGACGCCGGTGAGGACGAGGAAGACCCCGCGCCAGTCGGAGAAGCGGAGCACCTGGCCGCCGATGAGCGGGGCGACGATGGGCGCGCTGCCGGATATCAGCATCAGGGTGGAGAAGAACCGGGCCATCTCGACGCCGTCGTAGAGGTCGCGTACGACGGCCCGCGCGATGACGATGGCGGCGGCGCCGGCCAGCCCCTGGAGCAGCCGGAAGGCGATGAGCAGCTCGGCGGTGGGCGCGAGCGCGCAGACGGCGGTGGCCAGGACGTACACGACCATGCCGATGAGGAGCGGGCGCCTGCGGCCCCACTTGTCGCTCATCGGGCCGATCACCAGCTGTCCCAGGGCCATGCCGGCGAGGCAGGCGGTGAGGGTCAGCTGGATGGTGGCGGCCGGGCTGGACAGGGCGGTGGTGACCTCCGGCAGGGCCGGGAGGTACATGTCCATGGACAGCGGCGGGAGGGCGGTGAGTCCGCCCAGGATGAAGGTGACGAGCAGACCGGTCCGGCGGGCGGCCGGGCCGGTCTTCTCAGGGGGTGTGACGGCGGGTATCGCGGGGGTGGCGGCCCGGGTGGGGCCGTCGCCTCTTTCCGACATGGGAGCTCCAGTCCTCTGATCGCAAAATCGCACCCCTGACCGACCCATGTTCTCAGCAATCGGAACGTCCCGGGCTCCCCGCCGTCGCTGCCGTAGCCTGCGGCCTCATGAACGCACGCGGGAAGAAGATCGCTGTCGTCACCGGAGCGGGTTCCGGAATCGGCCGTTCCGTCGCGCTCGCGCTGGCCGGCGCGGGCTGGGCCGTTGCGGTGGCCGGCCGGCGGCAGGAGCCGCTGGAGGCCACGGCGGCCGCGGCGGCCCGGGCCTCCGGCCCCGGCGCGGACGTCCTGCCGGTGCGGGCGGACGTCAGCGACCCGGCGGACGTGGCCGCGCTCTTCGCGGCGGTGCGCGACCGGTACGGGCGCCTGGACCTGTTGTTCAACAACGCCGGTACGTTCGGGCCCGGCGGGGTGGCGCTGGAGGACCTCACGTACGAGGCGTGGAAGCAGGTCGTGGACGTGAACCTGACCGGCTCGTTCCTGTGCGCGCAGGCGGCGTTCCGCCAGATGAAGGAACAGGACCCGCAGGGCGGCCGGATCATCAACAACGGCTCGATCTCGGCGCACGTGCCGCGGCCGCACTCGGTGGCGTACACGGCGACGAAGCACGCGATGACGGGCCTGACGAAGTCCCTGTCGCTGGACGGCCGGCCGTACCGGATCGCGTGCGGCCAGATCGACATCGGCAACGCGGCGACGGAGATGACCGAGCGGATGCAGACGGGCATTCTGCAGCCGAACGGGCAGCTGGCGGTCGAGCCGGTGATGGACGCGGCGGACGTGGCGCGGACCGTGCTGCACATGGCGGAGCTGCCGCTGGAGGCGAACGTGCAGTTCGCGACGGTCATGGCGACGACGATGCCGTACATCGGGCGGGGCTGAGCCGGGCGGCGCCGTGCGGGCTGGGCCGGGCGGGCCGTGCGGGCCGGGCCGGGTGGGCCGGGCTGAGCGGGGCCGAGCCGGGTGGGCCGGGCTCAGCCGTGCGGGCGTGGTCATCGGGACCGGGAATGCCGGGTCACCGGGGCGGGTTGAGGCGATCATGACCGAGATCCTTCGCTACACCGCGTTCTCCGCCGACCCCGAAGGCGGGAATCCCGCCGGCGTGGTCCTCGACGCCTCGGGGCTGGACGAGGCCGGGATGCTCGCCGTCGCCGCCGGACTCGGCTACAGCGAGACCGCGTTCCTGACCGCGCCGCCCGCCGGACTCGGGGCCCCGGAGGGCCGCGGGTTCACCGTGCGGTACTTCAGCCCCAAGGCGGAGGTGCCCTTCTGCGGGCACGCCACCGTCGCCACGGCGGTGGCGCTCGCCGAGCGGATCGGCCCCGGCGAGCTGGTGTTCGCCACGCCCGCCGGCACGGTCCCGGTGTCCGTCACCGCCACCGGCACCGACGGGGACGGCACCGACGGGGGCGGGGGCCTGCGGGCCACCCTCACCAGTGTCGAGCCGTACGTCGAGGAGGTCGGTGCCGACGACCTCGCCGAGGCGCTGGCCGCGCTGGGCTGGCCGGAGGCCGACCTGGATCCGGAGCTCGCGCCCAGGATCGCGTACGCCGGGGCCCGGCACCTGGTGCTCGGCGCCGCGACCCGGGCCCGGCTGGCCGATCTGGCGTACGACTTCGCCCGGCTGGAGGCGCTGATGCGGCGCCTGGACCTGACCACGCTCCAGCTGGTGTACCGGGCGGGCCGTGACGTCTTCCACGTCCGCGACCCGTTCCCGGTCGGCGGGGTCGTCGAGGACCCGGCCACCGGGGCGGCGGCCGCCGCGTTCGGGGCGTACGCGCGCGAGCTGCGCCTGGTTCCGGCGGACGCCGTCCTGACCCTGCACCAGGGCGAGGACATGGGACGCCCGGGCGTCCTGACGGTCGAACTGCGCGCCGGTGACCCGCGCGTCCGGGTCGGCGGCGCGGGCGCCCGGATCGTATGAGGGACCGGGGTGGGAAGGGGACGGGCGGCGGCGTGCGGATCCTGAGCTTCGCGGAGGCCGACGTACCGGCGGGCCTGGCCGCGCAGGTGGCGGCCCTGGAGGACGAGGCCTGGCCCGGGGCCACCCCGGGGCACGACCCGGCGCTGGCGCCGCGCGCCCTGCTGCTCGTCGCCGACGACGGCACGGTGGCCGCGTCCCTGGCGCTGCTGTTCAAGGAGATCCGGCACGCGGGGCGGACCTACCGGGCGGCCGGGCTGAGCGCGGTCGTGACGCGGCGGGCGCTGCGCGGGCGGGGGTACGGGGCACGGCTGGTGGCGGCGGCGCGGCGGGAGCTGCGCGGCGTACCCGGCCTGGACGTGGTGCTGTTCAGCTGCGACCGGCCGCTCGCCGGCCTCTACGAGAGCGCCGGGTTCACCGTGCTGCCGGGGACCGTGCTGGTCGGGGGGACCCCGGACGATCCGCTGGCCACGGACGGCCCCGGCTTCGACAAGGTGGTCCTGGCCGACTTCCCGGGCGCCGCCGCCGACCCCACGGCCTTCACGGCCACCCGTATCCCCCTCCACCCGGGCCGGGTGGACCGCCTCTGGTGACGGCGGCCCGGCCGGCCGGGCACGACTCCAGCCGCTGCCCTCAGGAGGTGGCCGGGGAGGCGCCGGGACCGGGTACGGCGGCGCGCACCGGGACCACCAGAGGCACCCCCGTGCGGGGGTGCCCGAACACCTCGACCGGCTGCCGGTAGACCCGGCTCAGCAGCTCGTCGCGGAAGACCTCCGCGGGCGGACCCTCGGCGGCGATCCGCCCCTCGTGCAGGACGGCGGCGCGGTCCGCGTACGCGGCGGCCAGGCCCAGATCGTGCAGGACGACCACCACCGCGTCGCCGGCCGCGGCGCGTTCCCGGCAGATCCGCAGGACCAGCTCCTGGTGGCGCAGGTCCAGCGCCGCCGTCGGCTCGTCCAGCAGCAGCAGGAGCGCCCGCTGCGCCAGGACGCGGGCCAGCGCCACCCGGGCCCGTTCGCCACCGGACAGGGCCGAGAAGGGCCGGGCCGCGAACGCGGTGACCTCGGTGGCGGCCATCGCGGCGGCCACCGCGTCGTCGTCGGCGTCGGCCGGGGCGGTGCCCGCGTACGGCGCGCGGCCCATCCGTACGACGTCCTCGACCGGGAAGGGGAAGGACAGTTCGGCGGACTGGGGCAGGACGGAGCGGCGCAGCGCCAGGTCCGGGGCGGGCCACTCGGTCACCGGGCGCCCGTCGATGCGTACGGTGCCGCGGGCGGCGGGCAGATCGGCGGCCAGCGCCGCCAGCAGGGTGGACTTCCCCGCCCCGTTGGGGCCGACCAGGGCCAGCACCTCACCGGAGCGCGCGGTCAGTTCGATGCCGCGCAGCACCTCGCGCCCGCCCAGGCGTACGTGCAGGTCGCTCACCTCGGCGACGGTCTCGCCGGGGGCGGGGCGGGCGGGCAGGTCGCGCCGGGCGCGCCCGAACAGCGTGCGCAGCGGCGTCCCGGGCGTGCGGCTCATGCCCAGCCTCCTTGCCTGCGGCGGGTCCGGCGCAGCAGCCAGAAGAAGAACGGGCTGCCGATCAGGGCGGTCAGGACGCCCAGGGGCAGCTCGGCGGGCTGGGCGACGGTACGGGCGGCCAGGTCGCCGGCGACCAGGACCACGGCCCCGGCGAGCGCGCTGCCGGGGACCAGGAACCGGTGGCCGGGACCGTTGGCCATGCGCAGCAGGTGCGGGACGAGCAGTCCGACGAAGGTGATGACGCCGGCCACGGCGACGGCGGCCGCCGTCAGCAGCGCGACGAGCAGGATGAGGCGGACGCGCAACCGCTCGACGTGCACCCCGAGGTGGCGGGCGGGGCGTTCGCCGAGCGCGAGCAGGTCCAGCCGGCGGGCGTACAGCGGGGCCAGCAGCAGGCCGGCCAGCGCGCAGGGCAGCACGGCGAGCACCTTGGGCCAGGTGGCCTGGGCGAGTGAGCCGAGCTGCCAGAAGGTGATCTGGTTGACCTGGCCGCTGTCGGCGAAGAAGACGAACAGCCCGATGAGGGCGCCCGCGAAGGCGTTGACGGCGATGCCGGTGAGGATGAGGGTGACGACCTCGGTCCGCCCGCCGCTGCGCGAGAGCAGGTAGACGGAGCCGACCGTGAACAGGCCCGCGACGAACGCGCAGAACGTGATCGTCCAGTTGCCGAAGAAGCTGAGGCCGAGGCCGATGGCGGCGACCGCGCCGACGGCGGCGCCCGCCGAGATCCCGATGACGCCGGGCTCGGCCAGCGGGTTGCCGAACACGCCCTGCATCAGCGCGCCGGCACAGCCCAGGCTCGATCCGACGAGCAGCGCCAGGACCACGCGTGGCAGCCGCACGTTCCACAGCACGCTCTCACCGACCCGGTCCAGCGGCGCGCCGCCCAGTCCGATCCGGTGCTGTACGGAGGCCAGGACGTCGCCGAGGGGGATGCGGTAGGCGCCGAGCCCGGCCGAGACCAGGGCGAGGACCACCAGGGCGACGACGAGTGCGGCGCCGAGCACGAGTCCGCCGCGGCGCAGTCCGCCGAGGCCGGCCGTACGGGCGGGCGGTGCCCCGTCCTTCGACGGCGGGGTGCCGGAGGACGGCTCGGTGTCGGGCGGCGCCGGGGTGCCGGAGGGCGCCGGCGTGTCGGAGGCCGCCGAGGTCTCCGAGGGCGCCTGGGCCGACGGGTCGTCGGTGGGCGAGAGTGCGGTCACGGGTCAGGCCTTGCCGTAGAGCTGGGTGATCAGGGAGGTGAGGACCTCGTTCGTGCGGGGGCCGTAGTTGAGCAGGACCCCGTCGTCCACGGTGACCACGCGCCGGTCCATGCCGGCGGGGGTCTGCGCGACGCCCGGGATCTTGACCAGGCCGTCGACGCCGCCGACGGACTCCAGGCCCTTGGACATGACGAGGATCGCGTCGGGCGCGGCCGCCGCCAGCGCCTCGCTCGTGATCGGGGTGAAGTCCTTGGCCAGGCCCGACTCCTTGCCCGCGTCGACCGCGCCCGCCGCCTCCAGCAGGGAGGCCGCGCCCGAGTCGGCGCCGCCGAGCAGGTAGACGGAGGCCGTGCCGCGCAGGTAGAGGAAGGCCACCCGGGGCTTCTTGGCGGAGTGGGCCGGAATGTCCTTGCGGGCGGCGCCGATCCGGTCGGCGGTGCGCTGCTTGAGCGCCTCGCCCGCCTCCTTCACGCCGAGGCCCGCCGCGACCGCGTCGATGCGCCGGGGCACGTCGTCCAGCGACTTGGCCGGGGGCACGACCAGGACCGGGATGCCGGCGTCGCGGATCTGCTGCACGGCCTCGGCCGGGCCGGTCGTGGTCTCGGCGACGACGAGGGTGGGCCGCAGGGACAGCACGCTCTCGGCGGAGACGTCGTGTGCTCGTGTCACCACCGGCAGAGCGGCGGCCTGTTCGAACGTGGTGGTGATGTCCCGGGCGACGGCCCTCCCGCCGAGGCCCAGGGTGTACACGATCTCGCTCAGGCTGCCCGACAGCGGGATGATCCGTTCCGCCGACTCCACGGTGACCTGTGCGCCGTCCGCCGAGGACACCGTGGCCGGCAGCGCCGGTACGGGCGCCGCGGCGGCCAGTGGCTCCACCCGGTCCGGGGCCCCGGCGGCCGCGGGGGCCCCGGGGGTGTCCGTGCTCCCGCAGCCCGTCACGGCCGGCGCCAGCGCGAGCGCCAGGGCGAGCAGCGCGACGGCGCGGCGGGGGAAACGGGGTGGGGCGGCGGGCGTAGGCACGAAGGCACCGTCCTGTCGTCCGGCTGAAGGTTCTGGGCACCGGGGGCTTGCCAAACCCGGCCGGAGGTAGCTTAGGTTAGCCTAACCTCAGTTGCTAGACCTTGGAGGGGACATTCATGTCCGCACGACCCGCCCGCGCGTTCGCCGTTGCTCTGCTGGCGGCCCTGCTGGGAGCGCTCCTGCTGCCGGCCGCCGCCGCCGAGGCCGCGAGCCGCACCGTGCAGGGCGGCCGTCTCGACTGGGGCATCAAATCGTCTTTCCAGAGTTACGTCACGGGTCCCATCTCGAAAGGCGCTTTCCAGCTGAAGAACGGAGCCGCCACCGCGGGCGGCAGCCTGTTCCGTTTCCACTCGGCGAAGGGCTCCTACGACCCCGACACCGGTGAGTTCACCGCCGCCTTCACCGGCGGCGTCCGCTTCACCGGCCACGCCCGGCCCGACGGCGGCCTCGACCTGGACATGACGGTCAGCAACCCCACCGTGCGGATCTCCGGGGGCAGCGGCACCCTCCACGTCGACGTCACCAGCAAGGCCAAGGACACCGGCGCGGTCAGCAGCCAGTCCCAGGTGGCCTTCGCCACGCTCGGCCTCGGCGGCATCAACATGATGGGCGGCGGCAGCCCGCTCGCCCTCACCAACGTCCCGGCCACCCTCACCGAGCAGGGCGCCACGTCCTTCGCCGGCTACTACGGCGCCGGCACCGCGCTCGACCCCGTCTCGCTCTCCGCCGACGTCCTGGCCGCCGCGCAGCCCACCACCCCCGCCGCGCAGAGCCCGGGCGCGCAGCCGAGCGCACAGCCGAGCACCACCGGCACGGTCGCGCCGGGCGCCTTCGCCGACGCCGCCGTCGACTGGGGCGTGCGCCGTACCTTCCGCGAGTACGTCAGCGGCTCCGTCGGCCAGGGCAGGTGGACGCTCGCCGAGGGCGCGCAGGACGGCGGCGCGCTGTTCCGCTTCCCGCAGGGCCAGGGCACGTACGACGGCCAGAAGGGCACCCTTGACGCCGCGTTCGCCGGCAGCGTCCGCTTCACCGGCGCCCACCTCGACCTCACCTTCGGCAAGGTGGCCGTCAGGATCGAGAACGGCAAGGGAACCCTGTCCGCCGACGTCACCAGCGCCGGCCAGACCCAGAACGCCGTCCCGCTCGCCGAGTTCGACGCCAAGGGCATGAAGACCGAGGGGCAGCTCGCCACCCTCACCGAGGCGCCGGCCACCCTCACCGAGGGCGGCTCCAAGGCCTTCAACTCCCTCTACAAGGCGGGCACCGAGATGGACCCCGTCACCCTCGCGGTCGCCCTCGACGCCTCCGCCCAGCTGCCCGCCCTGCCGAACCTCGGTTCCACCGCCGCCGCGCCGTCGCCCACGCCGTCGGGCACCGCCGCCGCGGAGTCGCCCGCGCCGGCGGCGTCCGCCGAGGCGTCCTCGCGCACCGGCCTCCACCTGTCCCTGGCCGGGGCGGCCCTGGTCCTGGCCCTCGCCGCCGGCTTCCTCGTCCTGCGCAGGCGCCGCGCCGCGGCCGCCACCACCCGCGACACCACCGGCGCCCCCACCGGCGACACCGCACCCACCGCGGGCGCCCCCGACGCCGGTTCCGCCCCGCAGGACTGATCCACTCCCGACCCCCGTGCAGGAGACCTCTGTCATGTCGTTCCACCGCCGATCGCTCGCGCTCGCCGCCGCCACCCTGACCGCGGCCGCGCTGGGCGCGAGCGCCCTGATGCTCCCCGCCTCCGCCGCGGAGCCCGCCGGGGCCGCCAAGGCCGGACAGGCCGGACAGGCCGCACCGGCCGCCGGTGCGCCCACCGCGCCCCGGAAGGTCATAGGCGGCACCCTCGACTGGGGTCTGCTGAAGGACTACCGGGAGTACGTGACGGGCATGGCGCACGGCACGATCACGGTCGGCGACGGTGCGAAGCAGAACGCCGACGGCACCTTCCGGTTCGGCGCGCCCGCCGGCCAGTACGACCCCCGCGAGAACCGGCACACCATCACCGCCGCCTTCCAGGGCAGCGTCACCTTCAGCTCGCCCGCCCCGCCGGCCGGTCACGGCTTCACGGTCAAGCTCTCCGACTTCCGTATCGACAGCGGGACCCGGAAGCTCACCGCCGACGTCACCAAGGGGGAGGCCACCACGCAGGACGTGCCGCTCGCCGACGTCGCCTTCAAGGGCATGGACATGACCGGCCTGGCGACCAAGCTGACGAAGGAGGCCGCCGACCAGCTCGGCTCGCAGCGCTACAACGGCCTGGCCGGCGACCCGCTGACCGCGAAGCTGCAGTTCGAGGATCAGGCCCCCGGGCCGACGACCACCCCCTCGAACACCTCCTCCCCCTCGTCGACCCCGAGCGCCACCGCGAGCGCCACGGCGACGCAGGCGCCGGACGACGACGTGCAGAAGATCCTCTCCGGCCGCCTCACCTGGGGCTTCAAGGAGTCCTTCCGCGGCTACGTCCTCGGCGCGGGCGGCAGTGTCACCCCGGCCGGCGGCGCCGCCAAGAACGGCTCGACGTTCGACTTCGCCCTCGGCAAGGGCGAACTGGAGGCCAAGGCCAAGAAGCTCGACGCCGCGTTCGCCGGCAGCCTGCGCTTCCAGTACGCCGCGCACGGCATCGACATCACCCTCGCCAACCCCCGGGTCAAGGCCGCCGGCGCGTCCGGCACCCTGTACCTGGACGTGACCAACGCCGCCGGCGCCAAGACCGCCGTGCCGTTCGCCACGCTCGACCTCTCGCGCACCGACTACCGCACGGCCAAGGGCGTGCTGGCCCTCGACAGCGTGCCGGCCGTCTTCACCGCCGAGGGTGCGGCCACCTTCGACAGCTCCCAGGGCAACATGTACAAGGCGGGCATGCCGATGGACGCCCTCGTCCTGTCCGTGGCCGTCGACAAGGACGCCGTCCTGCCGAGCGCCACCCCCACCTCGACCGCGACCGCCACCACCCCGGCCGGCGGCACGGCGGGCGGCGGCGGCAGCGTGGGCGGCGGTACGGCCGGCGGCGGCAGCGCGGGCGGCAACCTCGCGGCCACCGGCTCCGAAGTCCCGGCCGGCACCCTGCTCCTGGCCTCCGGCACGATCGTCGCGGCCGGCGCGGGTGCGGTGTTCCTCGCCCGCAGGCGCCGGACCACCACCTCCGGCTGACGCGTGGACAGCTGACCGCGTGCTTCAATTCCCGCGTGAACGATCTCGACGTGCTCAAGGTCTTCTGCGCGGGCGACGGGAGCCACGGCAACCTGCTGGGTGTCGTACGCGACGGCCGGACCTGCCCGGACGACGCCTCCCGCCAGGCGCTGGCGGCCGAACTCGGCTACAGCGAGACGGTGTTCGTCGACGACCCCGAACGCGGGGTCGTCGACATCCGCACGCCCGGCACCCGGCCGGCCTTCGCCGGGCACCCGCTGGTCGGGGTGGCCTGGCTGCTGGACGTCGAGGAGCTGAACCCGCCCGCGGGCGCCGTATGGGCGCGCGACGACGGGGAGTTCACCTGGATCACGGCGCGCGCCGAGTGGGTCGAGGGCAAGCGCACCGTGCAGTACGCGAGCCCCGCCGAGGTGGACGCGCTGCCCGCGCCGCCGCCCGGCGAGGGCTGGCTGTACGCGTGGGCCTGGGAGGACGAGACCGCGGGCCGGGTCCGGGCCCGCGGTTTTCCGCGCCGCCCGGACGGGGTGATCACCGAGGACGAGGCCACCGGCTCGGCGGCGCTGCTGCTGACCGCCCAGCTGGACCGCGCGCTGAACATCACGCAGGGCGCCGGCTCGCAGATCCTGACCGCCCCCGGCCCCGACGGCACCATCGAGATCGGCGGCCGCGTCCGCTTCGCACCGGCCGCGGCCGGCGTACCGCGCCCACGGCAGTAGGCGTACGGCCAGGGCGCGGAAACGTTCCTGGGGGTCCGGCGGAGCTCCGCCGGACCCCCAGGTGGGGGCGCAGGGTTACCGGCGGCTCACGCGCTCAGCGGGAACTGCTCGCCCAGTTCGCGGAAGACCGCGCCGTTGAAGTCGAACGCGCGCTTGCACTCGTCGATGATCCGCTGCTTCTCCAGGTCGTCCGCCGCGATGGCGTCGAGGAGCTCGCGGTAGGTCCGCTTGAAGGCCGCCGGGTTGGAGATCTGCTCGAAGACGTAGAACCGCACGCCGTCGCCCCTGCGCTCGAAGCCCCAGGTCCGCTCCGCCTTGTCGCGGATGATCTGGCCGCCGGAGAGGTCGCCCAGGTACCGGGTGTAGTGGTGGGCCACGTACCCGCCCGGCCAGGTGGCGGCGCACTCGGCGACGCGCGCGGCGTACGCCTCGGTGGCGGGCAGGGCCGCCAGCGTCCCGCGCCAGGCGGGGCCGCGCAGGTGCGCGAGGTCGCGCTCGATCTCGGTCAGGCGCATCAGCTCGGGCCGTATGAAGGGGCCGGCGACCGGGTCGTCCCGCAGGGACGCGGCGGCGTCCTCCAGGGCCCGGTAGACGAACCACAGCTGCTCGGTGTAGCGCGTGAACGCGTCCACCCCGAGCCGGCCGCCGAGCAGGTCGCTCATGAACGTCGACGTCTCGGCCTCGGTGTGCTGCTCGTGCGAGGCGACGCGGATGACCGTGGAGAAGGCGTCCAAGACGGACCTCCGTAGGGATGCGGGAGCCGGGCGTGGCGGCAGCGCGCCGCCCCACCCGATCCTCTTACTTAGGCTTGCCTAAGTCAATGTGTTCCCGACGGCCTGTCGGTAAAACCTACGGGAGCGTGAGAATGTCGGCCCCGGTGTCGGTCACCACCAGTGTGTGCTCGAACTGCGCGGTCCGCTTGCGGTCCTTCGTGACGACGGTCCAGCCGTCCGCCCACATGTCGTACTCGTGCGTGCCCAGCGTCAGCATCGGCTCGATCGTGAAGGTCATGCCGGGCTCGATGACCGTGGTCGCGTGCGGGCTGTCGTAGTGCGGGATGATCAGGCCGGAGTGGAAGGACGAATTGATGCCGTGCCCGGTGAAGTCCCGGACCACGCCGTAACCGAAGCGCTTCGCGTACGACTCGATGACCCGGCCGATGACGTTGATCTGGCGGCCCGGCTTGACGGCCTTGATGGCCCGGTTCAGCGCCTCGCGGGTGCGCTCCACCAGCAGCCGCGACTCCTCGTCCACGTCGCCGCACAGGTAGGTGGCGTTGTTGTCGCCGTGCACGCCGCCGATGTAGGCGGTGACGTCCAGGTTCACGATGTCGCCGTCGCGCAGCACCGTGGAGTCCGGGATGCCGTGGCAGATGACCTCGTTGACCGACGAGCACAGCGACTTGGGGAAGCCCCGGTAGCCCAGCGTCGAGGGGTAGGCGCCGTGGTCGCACATGTACTCGTGGGCGACCTTGTCGAGCGCGTCCGTGGTCACCCCGGGCTCGATCAGCTTGGCGGCCTCCGCCATCGCCTGCGCGGCGATGCGGCCGGCGACGCGCATCGCCTCGACGGTCTCGGGCGACTGCACCTCCGGTCCGGTGTACGGCTTGGGCCCGGGCCTGCCCACGTACTCGGGGCGACGGATGTTGCCGGGGACGGAACGGGCGGGAGAGAGCTCGCCGGGTACGAGCAGCGACTGGCCAGACATGCATGCGAGTGTATCCAGCGGGGATCGGGCAGCATGGCGGCAGCGGAAGGAGCACGCGATGGCCCTGTTCAAGAAGCGTCAGGTCGGCAAGCCGGGTGAGTGGTACTACTGCCTCGTCCACCAGAAGGTCGAGGAAGGGCCGGAATGCCCGGCCAAGGACCGCTTCGGCCCGTACGGGACGCCGGAGGAGGCGGAGCGCGCCATGCAGACCGCGCAGGAGCGCAACCTGGAGTGGCAGACCGACCCCCGGTGGAACGACGTGAACGACGTGAACGACGTGAACGACGTGAACGACGTGAACGACGCGAACGACGCGAAGGGCGCGAACGGCGGCGGGGAGCCCGGGGGCACGGCGACGCCCTGAGGCCCCGGCAGCACCGGAGATCACGGCGGCTCGTGTGCTCCGGCAGCCCTTGAGTGCCCGGCGGCTCCGGTGGGCTCCGGCAGCCCCTGAGTCCCTGCGGCCGCCGCGGCCGTGCGCCCCCGGTGGCCCTGAGCACCCGATGGCTCCGGCGGCCCTGGCGGCCCTGGCGGCCCTGGCGGCCCTGGCGGCCGCGGCGGGCCCGGCGGGCCGCGGCGGTGCCCGGCCGGCCCGCGGTACGGGGGCGCTACCAGCGGCTGGGCGGCGGGGCCGTCAGCTGGTCGGCCAGCCGCGCCAGCCGGTCCCGGAACCGGCGCGGGGCCCGCTGCCCCGGCAGGCCGTTCTCCCCGGCCGCCGCGCTCACCAGGTGCTGCACCGTGTCCAGGTCCACCCCGTCCCCATCCCCGTCCCCATCCCCGTCCCCGTCCGCCGGCACGGACAGCGCGTCGTGCGCGAGCGCGCCGAGCTCCTCGTCCCCGCCGTCCAGGGACAGCACGGTCGCCCCCGCCCGGCGGGCGTCGTACACCCGCTCCAGCAGTCCCGCGCCGGGCCGCTCCGGCGCCACCACCAGCAGCGTGTGCCCGCGCCGGGCCGTCGCCAGCCGGCCCAGCCCCACCGACAGGTGCGGCGGCTCGCCCGGCAGCACCCGGTGCCGTACCAGGGTCGGCGCCAGCTCCGGCCGCCCCGACCAGGCGGCCTCGTCCACCAGGTGCGCGGCCAGGTGCCAGGGCTCGTAGCCCTCGGTGCCCACCAGCAGCAGGCGTCCGCCGGCCGGCGCGACCGAGCGGCGCAGCGAGCCCGCGAAACGGCGGGCGGCGTCGGGCCACTGCGTCCCGGCGAGGACCTCGCGCAGCAGCGCGACTCTGACCGCGTCCATGGCCGCATCCTTGCGCACGGCCGGCCGAACCGTGTGCGGTTGCCACCGCCTCACCCGTTCGGCCTTGCGCTACCCGGCAGTACGCTCGCCCCCATGACCTCCACTGAGAACAGCAAGCCCGCGGCCCGCGACCCGTGGGAGCTGCCCGACGTATCCGGCCTCGTGGTCGGCGTCCTGGGCGGTACCGGGGACCAGGGCCGGGGCCTGGCCTACCGGCTGGCCCGCGCCGGCCAGAAGGTGATCATCGGTTCGCGCGCCGCCGAGCGGGCGCGGACGGCCGCCGACGAGCTGGGCCTGGGCATCGAGGGCGCCGACAACGCCGAGTGCGCCCGCCGCAGCGACATCGTGATCGTCGCCGTGCCGTGGGACGGCCACGCCAAGACCCTGGAGTCCCTCCGCGAGGAGCTCGCGGGCAAGCTGGTCGTCGACTGCGTCAACCCGCTCGGCTTCGACAAGCAGGGCGCGTACGCCCTCAAGCCCGAGGAGGGCAGCGCCGCCCAGCAGGCGGCCGCCCTGCTCCCCGACTCGCGCGTCACGGCCGCCTTCCACCACCTGTCGGCCGTCCTCCTCCAGGACGAGTCCATCGAGGAGATCGACACCGACGTGATGGTCCTCGGCGAGGTACGCGCCGACACCGACCTCGTCCAGGCCCTGGCCGCCCGCATCCCCGGCATGCGCGGCGTCTTCGCCGGGCGCCTGCGCAACGCCCACCAGGTCGAGTCCCTGGTCGCCAACCTGATCTCGGTCAACCGCCGCTACAAGGCCCACGCGGGCCTGCGCGTGACGGACGTCTGACCCGCCCCACCGGCCACCCGCTCCCGGCGGGTGGCCGGGGAGCCGCCGCGGACCGGCCCGGCGCATGGGGGACACTGGAGGAGCTCGACCCGTTCCGTGCCCCCGAGGAGCCCGCCCCCATGCCCCGCCTTGCCGTGTTCGCCCTTGTCGTCTGCGCCCTCGCCGTGGCCGCAGCAGTCGTCGCCTTCGTGCGGGGCGACTTCATCGGGATCGTGTGGGTGCTGCTGGCCGGCCTGACCTCCAACATGGCCTGGTTCTACATCCGCCGGGCCAAGGCGCAGAAGGCTTCCGAGGTCAGCCGCTGACCTCGCACAGGCCGCCGGCCTCGCTCCAGAAGGTGTAGAGCTCGCGGCCGCAGTACGACTCCAGGTCGCTGACGCCGAGCGCGGCCAGGAGGTCGTGCACCACGCCGAAGAAGAACTGGTTGACGGCCGGGATCCACAGCAGGCCGAAGACGATGAGCAGCCCGACCGGCGCGAGGGGCGCCAGCTCGCGGCGCAGGTTGTACGACAGCCAGGGCTCGATGACCCCGTAGCCGTCGAGCCCGGGGACGGGCAGGAAGTTCAGGATCGCCGCCGAGACCTGGAGCAGCGCGAGGAAGGCGAGCGCGAAACGGAACGGCACGGGCACGCCGTCCAGGGCGTCCAGCCAGAACGGCGCGGTGCACACGACCGCGAACGCCACGTTCGTCAGCGGCCCCGCCGCCGAGATCAGGCTGTGCTGCCAGCGCTTGGTGATCCGGTCGCGCTCGATGTACACGGCCCCGCCCGGCAGGCCGATGCCGCCGAAGATCATGAACAGCACCGGCAGGACGATGCTCAGCAGCGCGTGCGTGTACGCGAGCGGGTTGAGGGTGAGGTAGCCCCGGTCCTTGACGCTGAGGTCGCCGCTGTGCAGGGCGGTGCGCGCGTGCGCGTATTCGTGCAGGCACAGCGACACCACCCAGGCGGCGGTGACGAACAGGAACACCGCGAGCCCGGTGCTGGTGGAGTACCCCGTCCACACCGCCCACCCGGTCACGGCCATCACGGCGACGATGCCGATGAACACCGAACTGATCCGCCGCTCCCCGCGGCCCGTCTGCACACCCATGCGGCGAAACCTACCGCTGTCCCGGTGACCCGCCGCGGCCCGCCCCCGCCACGGCCCCCGCCGAAGGGCCCGGCCACGGGCCCGGCCGGAAAATGGAGGGACCGTTCGGCGGGGAAGGGGACAATGGGGCGGTGCGTTACGCGATCCTCGGCAGCACCCAGGCGGTCCGCGGCGACGGGACCCCCGTCCCGGTCGGCGGGGCGCGGCTGCGCGCCCTGGTCACCGCGCTCGCCCTGCGGCCCGGCCGCGCGGTCCCGCCGCGGGTGCTCGTCGACGAGGTGTGGGCCGGCGATCCGCCCGCCGACGCCGTCGCCGCCCTCCAGGCCCTCGTCGGCCGGCTGCGCCGGACCGTCGGGCACGCCGCCGTCGTCTCCGACGAGGGCGGCTACCGCCTCGCCGCCGACCGCGACGACATCGACGTCTACCGTTTCGAGCGGCTCGCCCGCACCGCCGGCCGGGCTCTGGCCGACGGGGACCCGGCCCGGGCCGCCGAGCTGTACGACGAGGCGCTCGGCCTGTGGCGCGGCCCGGCGCTGGCCGACCTGCCGGACCCGGCGGCCGAGGCCGCCCGCTGGGACGCCGTACGGCTGGAGGCGCGCCGGGGGCGGCTCGCCGCCGCCCTCGCCCTGGGCCGGGCGGAGGGCGCCCTGCCGGAACTCACCGCCCTGTGCGCCGAGCGGCCGCTGGACGAACCCCTCCAGGCCCTGCGGCTGCGGGCCCTGCGCGACAGCGGCCGCACCGCCGAGGCGCTGGCCGCGTACGACGGCGTCCGCCGCGCCCTCGCCGCCCGCCTGGGCACGGACCCGGGCCCCACACTCCGCACCCTGCACACCGAACTCCTGGGCCCCACACCCCCCACCACCCACCGGCCCGCACCGGCACACCCGTCGGCCCCGGCCCCGGTCCACCTGCCCGCCCCGGGCCCGGGCCACCCGGCGGCCACCGCGTTGGGGCACTTGGCGGCCACGGGACACCCGGCCGCCACGGCGCCGGGTACCGCGGCCGGGGCGCCGCAGGCCGCGGCGGGTACGCCCGGACCGGCTGCGGGGGCACCCGGTGCCGGGCTCCAGTCGCCCGGATCGGCCGGGGCAGCCGAGACCACGCCCGGGCCCAGGGGGAGTACGCCCGGAGGGCCGGGGGGCGGGCCCGGCGCCGCCGGGACCGTGCCCGGGGTTGCCGGGACTGCTGCCGGAGTTCCCGGGGTCGGGCCCGGGGTTGCCGGGACTGCGTCCGGGGGCGCGGCCGGAGCCTCTGCGCCCGCTCCCGGGCGACCCGGGCTCGCGCCGGGGGTTTCCGGGGCTGCCGCCGGGGTGCCCGGGGCCGCCGTGGGAGCGGCCCCCGCGCCCGGGCACGAGGTACCGGGTACCTGGGCCCCCGCGCCCGGGCACGAGGTACCCGGTGCCTCGGCCCCCGTGTCCGGGGTGGCCGGCACCGCCGCCGGGGTGCCCGGGGCCGCCGGGGGAGCGGCCCCCGCGCCCGGGCACGAGGTACCGGGTGCCTCGGCCCCCGCCCCCGCGGCGGCCGTGCCCGCGGCCCCGGCCGGGACCGCCGCCGGGGGGAATCTGCGGGCTCGGCTCACCACGTTCGTCGGGCGTGAGGACGACATCAAGACCATCGGCGACGACCTCGCCGGCGCCCGGCTCGTCACGCTGCTCGGCCCCGGCGGCGCGGGCAAGACGCGGCTGTCGCAGGAGGCCGCCGAGGCGCACGCCCCGGGCACCTGGCCCGACGGGGTGTGGCTCGTCGAGCTCGCCCCCGTCGACGACCCCGACGACGTCGCCGAGGCCGCGCTCGCCGGGGTCGGCGCCCGTGAGACCAAGCTGCGCGGCGCCGCCGCCGAGGAACTGCGCGCCCTGACCGACACCACCGGCGACGACCCCCTGCGCCGCCTCGCCGAATACTGCGCGCACCGCCGGCTGCTGCTGATCCTGGACAACTGCGAGCACGTCATCGGCGCCGCCGCCCGCCTCGCCGAGGAGCTCCTCACGCACTGCCCGGGCGTCCGGATCCTGGCCACCAGCCGCGAACCCCTGGGCGTGCCGGGGGAGTTCCTGCGCCCGGTGGAGCCGCTGCCGCCCGGCCCCGCGCTCCGGCTCTTCGCGGACCGGGGCGCCGCCGCCCGCCCCGGGTTCACGGTCGCCGACGACCCCGAAGCCGCCGCCGAGATCTGCCGCCGCCTCGACGGTCTCCCGCTGGCGATCGAGCTCGCGGCGGCCCGGCTGCGGCTGCTCGCCCCGCGCCAGATCGCCGACCGCCTCGACGACCGCTTCCGGCTCCTGACCAGCGGCAGCCGGACCGTGCTGCCCCGCCAGCAGACCCTGCGCGCGGTCGTCGACTGGTCCTGGGACCTCCTGGACGCCCCCGAACGCGCCGTGCTGCGGCGGCTGTCCGTCTTCGCCGGCGGCTGCGACCTCGACGCCGCCGAAGCCGTGTGCGCCGACCCGGCGTACGACACCGCCGACACCCTCGGCTCGCTCGTCGACAAGTCCCTCGTCGTCGCCGCCCCCACCGCCGACGGCACCGGCATGCGCTACCGCCTCCTGGAGACCGTCGGAGAGTACGCCGCCGAGCGCCTCGCCGAGGTCCCGGGGGACCGCGAGGCCACCGAGCGCCGCCACCTCGTCCACTACCGCGAACTGGCCCGCGGCACCGAGCCGCGCCTGCGCGGTCACGGCCAGCGCGCGGCCGTCGACCGCCTCGCCACCGAGTACGAGAACCTCCGTACGGCGCTGCGCCGGGCCGTCGCCGCCCGCGACGCCGGCGAAGTGCTCTGCCTCGTCCACGCGCTGGGCTGGTACTGGCACATGCAGGACCTGCGCACCGAGGCCCGGCACTGGGCCGACGCGGCCGCCGCCCTCGGCCCCGACCCCTTCGCCCCGCCGTACGCCCCCGCCGAGCCCGTGTACGAGCGGCTCGTCGACACGCCCCCGCCCTACTCCGACGCCCTGATGGCCGAGGGCTGGCGCGCCCTGCACCTGGTCCGGCTGGCCTCCCGCGACCACAGCAACGCCGACTGGGACAACCCGGAGGTGCAGGCCGTCATCGAGGGCGTGCTCGCCACCTACCGGCCCGGACTGCCGCAGACCTGCCGGACCCCGGCCTCCCTGTGGATCTACGCCGTCATGATCGCGGGCGAGGCCGGGCTGCTCAAGGAGGTCGTGTACGCCACCGTCGACACCGCCCGCGCCCTCGGCCTCCGCTGGGAGCTCGCCTCCGCCCTCCAACTGCGCGCCGCCGTCCTGGCCAACCGCTCCGACTGGGTGGGCGACGCGGCCCGTGACGCCGACGAGTCCCTGGAGATCTTCCGTGAGCTCGGCGACGACTGGGGCTGCGCCGAGGCCCTGGCCGCCCGCGCCGACGCCCGGGAGAAACGCGGCGCGTACCGGGCGGCCGCCCAGGACTACCGGGCGGCGATCGGGTACGCCGAACGCCTCGGCGCGCGGGCGCAGGTGACCGTGCTGCGGGTCCGGATGGCCGGCGCGCTCGTCGAGAGCGGCGAGGTCGCGCAGGCCGAGGAGATCCTCACCGAGGTCATCGCCGGCGTGCGCCAGTCGCTCGGCAACGAGGCCATGCCCGCGGCCCGCATGTTCCTCGCGAACATCCTCGGCCGCACCGGCCGGATCCCGGAGGCGCGCGTCCAGATCCAGTTGCTGCGCGAGGAGTTCGCCCTCGGCGCGTTCGCCGTCTTCGACGTGTTCCTGCTCGCGACCGTGGCCTGGCTGGACAACCGGGAGGGCGCGTACGAGGAGTGCCTCCAGAGGGTCCGCGAGGCCATGGGGGCCTTTCGGCAGCCGCTCGCGCTGATGGTCGCCCCGCACCTGCCGGCCGTGTTCCTGGTGACGGCCGCGGACGCCCTCGCCTCGCTCGGCGGCCGGGAACGGGCGTACGACGCCGCGCGGCTGCTCGGCGCCTACCGGGCCCACCTGCCGGCCGCGCACCATCCGGTGTCCACCGAACGCGAGGACGCCGCCCACGCCGAGGAGCTGGCACGGGCGGCGCTCGGCGAGGACGCGTACGCGCGGGCGTACGCCGAAGGCGGCGGCCTCACCCTGAAGGAGGCCACCGCCCTCGTCTGATCCGGGATCCCCCGTCAGGAGTCCGTCCCGGGACGCGATCCGGAGCGGAGCGACGCCCGGATCAGGTCTTCTGGCGGAACTTGCGGACCGCGAGCGGCATGGTGACCGCCGTGATGGCCAGCGACCAGAGCAGGGTCATCCACACCGAGTCGCCCACGGGCGTCCCGTTGATCAGGGCGCGGGCGGCGTCCGCCAGGTTGGACAGCGGGTTGTAGTCCGTGAAGGACTGCAGCCAGCCCGGCATCGTGGACGGCGGGGCGAAGATCGAGCTGCCGAACTGCAGCGGCATCAGGACCAGCATCGCCATGCCCTGGACGGCCTGGGCGGTCTTCATGGTGAGACCGAGCAGGATGAAGATCCACATCAGCGCGCCGCCGAAGACCGCGGACAGCCCGATGGCGAGGAAGAGGTCCAGCACGGAGGACTTGATCGACAGTCCGAGCATGAAGCCCACGGCCAGCAGGATCGCGATGGCGACCAGCATCCGGCCGAGCTCGACCACGATCTTGGCGAGGAGCACGGACGACCGGGCGATGGGCATGGACCGGAACCGGTCCATCACGCCCTTCTTGAAGTCGTCGTTGACCCCGGTGCCGACCGCCATGGCGATGTTCATGCCCATCATCGCCATGAGGCCCGGGATGACGTAGTTGACGTACGCCGCCTGGTTGCCCTTGCCGGAGATCGCGCCGCCGAAGACGAAGACGAACAGCAGCGTGAAGATGATCGGCATGAACAGGACGTCGAACATCGACTCGGGGTCCTGCTTGATCTGCAGGGCGTTGCGGCGCACCAGGGCCCCGATGTGCCGCAGGTTGGCCCGCAGGCCGATCCGCCCCTCCCCGGCGGGGGAGCCCGCCGGGCGCCGACCGGAGGCGGCGGGAGCGGGCTTCGTCGTGGTTACGGTGCTCATGCCGCGACCTCCTCGGTCTTGTCGGTGGGGACGGAGTCCTCGGCGAGGGCGGGCTTCTGGCCGGTGATCGCCAGGAACACCTCGTCGAGGCTGGGCAGGTACGTGCCGAGGTCGGCGATCGCGTACCCGCGGGCGGCCAGCAGGCCGACCACGGCGGTCAGCTGCTCGTCGCTGAGGATCGGGACGAGGAGCACGCCCTCGTCCGGCACCGCCTGGGAGCCGGCCACGCCGTCCAGACCGGCCTCGGCCAGCGAGCGGGCCATGCCCGGCACGTCCGAGGGGTCCACGGGGCGGATCCGCAGGGTGCGGCCGCCGACGCGCGCCTTCAGCTCGTCCACCTTGCCGTTGGCGATGACCTTGCCGCGGTCGATGACCGTCAGCTCGCTCGCGAGCTGCTCGGCCTCCTCCATGTACTGGGTGGTGAGCAGCACGGTGGCCCCCTCGGCGACCAGGCGCTGGACCTCGTCCCACACCTCGTTGCGGGTACGGGGGTCCAGACCGGTGGTCGGCTCGTCCAGGTAGAGCACGGCCGGGTTGCCGACCAGCGAGGCGGCGAGGTCGAGCCGGCGGCGCATACCGCCGGAGTAGTGCATGGCGGCCTTCTTCGCGGCCTCCGTCAGGGAGAACCGCTCCAGCATCTCGTCCGCGCGGGCCCGGGCGTCCTTGCGGGACAGGTCCAGCAGCCGGCCGATCATGTAGAGGTTCTCCCAGCCGGAGAGCTTCTCGTCGACCGAGGCGTACTGACCGGTGAGGCCTATGGTGCGGCGCAGCTGCCGGGGCTGGCGGACCACGTCGTAGCCCGCGACGGTCGCGGTCCCGGAGTCCGGGACGATCAGGGTGGACAGGCAGCGCACCAGGGTGGTCTTGCCGGCGCCGTTGGGGCCCAGGACACCGAGGACGGTGCCCTCGCGGACATCGAGGTCCACGCCGTCCAGCGCCTTGGTCTCGCCGTAGTGCTTGACCAGTCCCCGTACCTCCACGGCGTTGGTGCCGTGCCGGGGGTTCTTGTCGTTTCGCGTCATGCCCACCATGGGACCAGACGCCACTGACAACGCACCGACAGACGACCGACAGCCGACCGACAGACGGGCGACGGCCCGCCGACGAAGCTGTCGGCGGGCCGTCGGCCGGCATCAGTGGAAGCTGTGCTCCTCCTGCGGGAACGATCCGCCGACCACGTCCTCGGCGAACGCCCTCGCCGCGTCCCCCATCGTCTGGCGGAGGTTCGCGTACTGCTTGACGAACCGCGGCAGCTTCCCGCTCGTCAGCCCCATCGCGTCGGTCCACACCAGGACCTGCGCGTCGCAGTCCGGGCCGGCGCCGATGCCGACGGTCGGGATGTGCAGCGAGCGGGTGACCTCGGCGGCCAGCTCGGCCGGGACCAGTTCCAGCACCACCGCGAACGCGCCCGCGTCCTGCGCGGCCTTCGCGTCGCGCAGCAGCTGGTGGGCGGCCTCGTCGCCGCGGCCCTGGACCCGGTAGCCCATGGCGTTGACGGACTGCGGGGTCAGCCCCAGGTGCGACATGACCGGGATGCCCGACTGCACGATCAGTTCCGTCTGGGCCAGCGAGCGCTCGCCGCCCTCCAGCTTGACCGCGCCGACCCCGGCCTCCTTGACGAGCCGGGTGGCGCTGCGCAGCGCCTGGACCGGCCCCTCCTGGTACGAGCCGAACGGCAGGTCGCCGATGACCAGGGACCGGCTGGTGCCCCGGACCACGGCCGCCGACAGCAGGGTCATCTCGTCCATCGTGACGGGCACGGTGGTGTCGTAGCCGAGGTGGCAATTGCCCATCGAGTCGCCGACGAGGATGACCGGGATGCCGGACTCGTCGAACACGGAGGCGGTCATCGCGTCGTAGGCGGTGAGCATCGGCCACTTCTCGCCCCGCTCCTTGGCGAGGCCGAGGTCGCGGACGGTGATGCGCCGCGTGCCCTTCCCGCCGTACAGGGTGGGGGCTGCCACCTTGGCGGGTTCCTGGGCAGGCGAAACGGCGTGCGTCATTGCAACTGCTCCTTGTGTCATCTCGAGGCGCCCTCACGGCGTCCCCGGACTCACCCACCATGGTGGCATCCGCGCGGCCCGCACCGGAAGAGCGCGCCGCACGGCTCCGTCGGCGCTCCGTCACACGCCCGGCCCGCCACGGCGGGCGCGCGAGGGAATGTGCGCGTTTCGTGACAGATGCAACCCCTGCCGCCAGGTGGTTCGTCCTTCCTTGCGAAGGGTCGGGACAAACGCCCCACACAGGACGGCACGTAAGGCTCCGGATATCGCCTAGGGTCAAGGGGCGGGGACGGAGCGCGAGCACGGCAGCGAGGACAGAGGTATGGCACAGGTGTATCTGCAGGAGACGGGGAACGGCGGCTCGGAGCACGAGCCCTCCGGATCCCGCTTCCGGCGCCGCCTGGCCGAACTGCGCAGAGACCCCGGGATCTGGCGGCGCGGCATCGTGCTCGCCGTCCTGGCGGTGCTGCTGGCCCTGGTGATGATCTTCCACGCGTATCTGCCGAACGACGTCGGCAACACCGGGAGCCTCATCGAGACCTTCCTGCCCTGGCTGGGCCTGGCGGTCCCGCTGCTGCTGGCCGGCGCGCTCTGGCGCAGGTCCGCGACCGCGCTGATCGCCGTCGTGCTGCCCGCCGTGGTGTGGACGAACCTCTTCGGCGGGCTGGTCACCGACAAGTCGGGCGCCGGCGGCAACCTGATGGTGGCCACCCACAACGTCGACGCCGACAACCCCGACCCCAAGGGCACCGCCGAATCGGTCGCCACCTCCGGCGCCGACGTGCTGGCCCTGACCGAGCTCAAGGCCGGCGCGGTCCCCGTGTACGAGAAGGCCCTGGCCGGCACGTACAAGTACTACGCGGTCGAGGGGACCGTCGGCGTGTGGAGCAAGTACCCGCTGACCTCCAGCGCGCCCGTGGACATCAAGATGGGCTGGACCCGCGCGATGCGCACGACCGTCGCCACCCCCAGCGGCCCGGTGGCCGTCTACGTCGCCCACCTGCCCTCGGTACGGGTCAAGCTCAACGCCGGGTTCACCGCCAACCAGCGCGACAACAGCGCCGAGGCGCTCGGCCAGGCGCTGGCGGGCGAGCCGCAGAAGAAGGTCATCCTCCTCGGAGACCTCAACGGCACCATGAACGACCGCGCCCTGTCCCCGGTCACCTCGCAGATGCGCTCCACGCAGGGCGCGGCGGGCGACGGCTTCGGCTTCAGCTGGCCCGCCCAGTTCCCGATGGCCCGCATCGACCAGATCATGGTCCGCGGCATCAAGCCCGAGGCCTCGTGGACCCTCCCGCGCACGGGCAGCGACCACCTCCCGGTCGCCGCCCGCGTCACGGTCCGGCAGTAGGCCCTACGACCCCGCCCGCTCGCGCCAGCCGTTGGTGACGGGCAGGCGGCGGTCCTTGCCGAAGCCCTTCGCGGAGATCTTCGTGCCCGGCGGGTACTGGCGGCGCTTGTACTCCGCCGTGTCCACCATCCGCAGGGTCCTCGCGACCAGCTCCGCGTCGTGGCCGGCCGCGACGATCTCCGCCAGGCCCCGGTCCTGGTCCACGTACAGCGCCAGGATGGCGTCCAGGACCGGGTAGTCCGGCAGCGAGTCGGTGTCCACCTGGCCCGGGCGCAGCTCCGCGCTCGGCGGCTTGGTGATCGAGTTCTCCGGGATCGGCGGGGTCTCGCCGCGCTCGGCGGCGGCCCGGTTGCGGTACGCCGCCAACCGGAAGACGTCCGTCTTGTACACGTCCTTGATCGGCCCGTACGCGCCGACCGAGTCGCCGTACAGGGTGGAGTAGCCGACCGCCAGCTCGGACTTGTTGCCCGGGGCCAGCACGAGGTGGCCCTCCTGGTTGGAGACCGCCATCAGCAGGGTGCCGCGCAGCCGGGACTGCAGGTTCTCCTCGGCCAGGCCCGTCAGGTCCAGTGCGCCCATGTAGGCGTCGAACATCGGCTCGATGGAGACGGTCCGGAAGTTCAGTCCGGTACGGCGGGCCAGCTCGGCCGCGTCCGAGCGGGAGTGGTCGGAGGAGTACTTCGAGGGCATCGAGACGCCGTACACGTTCTGCGCGCCGATCGCGTCGCAGGCGACCGCGGCGACCAGCGCCGAGTCGATACCGCCGGACAGGCCGACGAGGACCGAGCGGAATCCGTTCTTCACCACGTACGCGCGCAGGCCCACCACCAGCGCGTCGTAGACCTCCTCGTCGTCGTCGAGGCGGTCGGCGTACCCGCCGGTCACGACCGCCTCGTCCGCCGGGGCGGGCTCCTCGGACAGGACCACGCGGTCGATGCGCAGCCCGTCGTCGACGACGCCCTCGGGCGCGTCGGGGGCCGCCGCCGGCAGGTCCAGGTCGACCAGGACGCAGCCCTCGGAGAACTGCGGGGCCCGGGCGACGACCGCCCCGTCCCGGTCGACCACGATCGAGTCGCCGTCGAAGACCAGCTCGTCCTGGCCGCCGATCATCGCGACGTACGCGAGGGTGCAGCCGGCCTCCTGCGCGCGCTTGCGGACCAGCTCCAGGCGTACGTCGTCCTTGTTGCGCTCGTACGGCGAGGCGTTGAGGGAGATCAGCAGCCCGGCGCCCGCGGAGCGGGTGGCCGGGACCCGGCCGCCCTCCTGCCAGAGGTCCTCGCAGATGGCCAGCGCGACGTCCACGCCGTGCACCCGGACGACCGGCTGGGTGTCGCCGGGGACGAAGTAGCGGAACTCGTCGAACACGCCGTAGTTGGGGAGGTGGTGCTTGGCGAAGCGGAGCGCCACCCGGCCGCGGTGCAGCACGGCGGCCGCGTTCTGCGGGGCGCCGGCCGGGCGGCCCAGACGCGGCGAGGCCTGCTCGGCACGGTCGAGGTAACCGACCACGACGGGCAGCTCGCCCAGGTCCTCGGCCGCCAGCCGGGCGGCGAGCTCGCGCAGCGCGGTGCGGGAGGCCTCGACGAACGAGGCGCGCAGCGCCAGGTCCTCGACGGGGTAGCCGGTGAGCATCATCTCGGGGAACGCCACCAGGTGGGCGCCCTGCTCGGCGGAGTGCCGGGTCCAGTGGACGACCGAGTCGGCGTTGGCGGCGATGTCGCCGACGTGCGAGTCGATCTGATTCAGCGCGAGGCGTAGTAGAGGCACGGGACCCAGTCTAATCGTCTTTCTGACGCGATGTCCTGGGTCCCGGTCCTCCGGGGGGTGTTGGCGGGGCGGGCACCCCGCGTCGGGCGCCGGTGGGAGGCGCCGGTGGGATCAGCCGATCGGGCCGGTGAACCGGGCCTTGCCCAGCAGCATGCCGGGGGAGAACCCGGCGTTGATCCGCGTGGTGCCCTCGGGGACCTCGAAGGCGAACACGCCGGTGGCGGTGGCCCCCGGGGCGATGGAGTCCTGGATCATCTCGGGCAGCACGGCGTCGAAGGCGAGCTCGCCGTCCGCGCCGGACTCGGTGGTGACGGTGGGGACGGCGTAGACGACGTCCAGGGGCTTGGTGCCGTTGTTGGTGACCGTGGCCGTGATCTTGACGGCGTTCTTGATCACCTTGCGGCCGTAGGCGGTCGACGGCTTGTACATCACCGGCTTCGACAGGCTCACCGTGATGCCGTCGTCGAGCGTGACGCTCTCACCGAACGCGACCGCCGGGTTCTCCCGCGCCCAGGGCGGGAGCGAGGGGGCCGGCTTCGGGGAGGTGCTCGGGCGGCTTTCGTACGGGGTGTCGATCCTGTCGCGGACCTTGCGGTCGACTCGCTCCTCGGCGTCGAGGACGATCGACCGGGTGAAGGCGAAGCCGGCGACGGAGGTGCCGAGCGCGAGGACGCCGAGCACGGTGCCGGCGACGGCCATGGCGCGGCCCGTGCGGACGCGGGCGGCGCGCACGATGGCGGCGATGCCGATCCCGATGCCGACGGCGCCGGTGAGGCCGCCGAGGAAGAAGACGAACGGGAAGAAGCCGAGCACGAAGCCGATGCTGCCGAGGACCAGCGCGGCCACCGCGAGGCCGTTGGAGTCACCGCCGGGGCGCGGGACGACGGGGTACGGCACCCCGGGTGCCCCGGGTACGCCGGGCACCCCGCCGCCGAAGGCGGCCGGCGGCCCCCACGGGTTCCCGGGCCCGCCGGCGCCGGCCGTCGGCCCGAAGGGTGCGGGGGCGGCGGGTGCCGGGGCGGGGGTGGGCGGGGCGAAGCCGGGGGCGGGCGCGGCCGGGGATGCGGGGGCCGGGGTCGTCGGCGTCGCGGGTGCTGTCGGAGCCGGGGTGGCCGGCTGCGGCGGGACGAGCGGGGTGTCGGCCATGGTCATGGCGTCGTGGATCCCGGGCGCGGGGGTGCCCTGCGGCTCCGAGGGCGGGGTGCTGGACGGCTGCGGGGGCGTGCTCATGCCTGGGAGGGATCCTTTTTGCCTGACGTTGGTACGACCGGAGATCGCCAAGCCTGCCATGCCCCGGTCACGGGTCCGTACCGGATGTGCCGCCACTGACACGGCCGGACGCGGCCCGACCCGGCCTGACCCGTAAGCGGAAGCGTCATCTCCCGATTACGGGGCAGAGGCAACGAAACCGCTCCTGAGTTCGTCTTCCCTGACATGGGAGTCAGTCGGATGCCCGAGCGCATGCATGGTGAAGATCCACAGCGGCAGCGCGGCACACCACAGCACCTGGGCCACCCGCGCCCGGGTGGTCCGGAGCGCTGGGCGCCGGACGGGGCACGTCACGAGGAGAGCCGTCCCGGGGGCGGCCATTCGCTCATCGGATCGATCGCGGCCCTGCTGAGGGTCAGCCCGGTCGTGTCCACCAAGGGCACGCGGCCGATCGCCGCCCTGATAGGGCTCGGCGCCGCCGCGTACACGGCGTGGGTGCTGGAAGTCGTGCTGTCCACGGGGCTCAACCCCATCGACACGTACGTCAGCGAGCTCGCCGCCCAGGACCAGCCGCTCGGCGGCCTCTTCCGGGCCACCGACTTCACGGCCGGCCTGATGGCCTTCGTCGGCGGCCTGCTGGCGCTGCTGCGGCTGGGGACGTACACCGAGGCGCGCCGCCTCTGGGCGGTGATCGGCTGGTCCGGGATCACCCTGTTCGGCGCCGCCACCGCCGCCGACGCCTGGCTGCCGCTGAGCTGCAAACCCACCGTGGACCCGGTCTGTGCCGCCCGGGAGACCGCCGGCCTGGTCCCGGCCACCCACCAGGCGCACGCCATCAGCAGCAGCCTCGCGATGACCGGCGCGCTCGTCGGCATCGTCGCCCTGACCGTGGCGGCCCGCCGCTACGGCTGGTGGGGACCGCTGGCCCGCAACGGCCCGGTGCTGGTCGTGGCGGAGCTCATAGCCACCGTCTGGACCCTGGGCGCGATAGCCATGTTCACGGCCGGCCACGGCACCTGGGCCCTCGGCGCCGGCCAGCGCCTCCAGGTCCTGATCGTGGCCCTCTGGCTCGGCCTGCTCGCCCACTCGATCCGCAAGGAACGCCGCACGTGACACCGGGGCCCGCGCCGCGTGACGCCGGCCGGTCCGGCCGGCCCCCGTCGCGGGCCCGGTCGGGGGCCCGGTCGGGAGCCCGGTCGGGGGCCCGGTCGCCCTACGAGGGCTTCGTGCGGGTCGGCGGTGTCCCGCTGCACGTGGTCGTCGAGGGCAGCGGGCCGGTGTGCGTGCTCAGCGCCGGGCTCGCCATGAGCTGGTTCGACTGGGATCCGGTCGTCCCGCTGCTCGCCCCGCACCGCACGGTGATCCGCTTCGACCGGCCCGGGCACGGGCTCTCCGCGCCCACCGCCGTGCCGCCCACCGCCGCCGGTGAGGCGCACCGGATCGCGGGTCTGCTCGACGCGCTGGGCGCGGCCGGCCCGGTCACGGTCGTCGGTCACTCCCTCGCCGGCTTCCACGCGGAGGCCTTCGCCCGCCTGCACCCGGAGCGGACGGCGGCCCTCGTCCTGCTCGACAGCAGCGTCGAGGAGGATCCGCGCACCGTCCTGCCGCCCGCCGTGCGCACCGCGTTCGCCCGGGCCCTGGGCCGCGCCGTCACCGCCGCCGGGCTGCCGGCCGCGTTCGGCGCCCTGGCCCGGCGGGCCACCGTACGGGCGTCCCGGACCGGCGGCCCCGATCCGGCGCCGCCCGACCTGGTCGGCCGCTGCTACCGCACCGGCCGCGTCTGGCAGGGCGTCCTGCTGGAGAACGCCCGCTACCCGGACATGGCCGCCGAGCTCCTGGCCCTGCGCGCCGCTTATCCGCTGAGGGCCCCGGCCACCGTCGTGGCCGGGTACGACGGGTCCGCGAGCGGCCCCGCGCTGCGCTGGCTGGGCCGGCAGGCCGCGCTCGCCGACCGGATCGAGGCCCGCTTCGAGGTCGCCGACGGCGCCGGGCACCTGGTCATGCTGGACCGCCCGAACCAGGTGGCCCGGGCGGTCCTGTCCGCCGTACCGGCGCCGGGGGACGACGGGTAGAGCGCGCCTCAGGCAGCCCAGGCAGCCCAGGCAGCCCAGGCAGCCCGGGCAGCCCGGGCAGCTCGGCCGAGCCCGGCAGGCCGGTGGGCCTGCGGCCCAGCGGCCCAATGTCCGACCCCTGTCCTCAGCGCCCGGCGTAGACGCTCGCCACGAAGCCCGCGATCTGCTCGTCCGAGAGGTGCTGGGCCAGATCGGCCTCGCTGATCATGCCGACGAGCCGCTTGTTCTCGATCACCGGCAGCCGGCGGATCCGGTGGCTCTCCATCTCGTCCAGGACCGCGCTGACGTCGGCGTCCGCGTCGATCCACCGCGGCGTGCCCTGGCACAGGTCGGCGCACGTCATCGTGGCCGGATCACGCCCCTTGGCCACGCAGGAGACCACGATGTCGCGGTCGGTGATGATCCCGCACAGCCGGTCGTTCGCGTCGCTGACGGGCAGCGCGCCCACGTTCAGCTGTGCCATCACCTGGGCGGCCCGTGCGAGGCTCTCGGTGGCCGGGATCCACTGGGCCCCGGGGTGCATGATGTCTGCGGCTGTCGTCATCGCGTCGACCTCCTGGAGCACACGCCCGTACGGATGAGAGGGCGTCCTCCTTCCACCGTACGGGCGTGCTCCCGGCGCCGCTCACTGACGCGGGGCCGCCCCGCGCTGCTTGAGCATGTCCGCCATCAGGGCGAGTTCCGACTGCTGCCCCTCGACCATGCCCCGGGCGAGCTCCCGCTCGACCGGGGTCGTGCACAGGTCCACACAGCCCTGCGCCATCGCGACGCCGCCCTTGTGGTGGTCGGTCATCAGCTGGAGGAACAGCACCTCGGCCGCCCGCCCCTCGGCGGCGCCGAGCTGGGCGAGCTCCTCCTTGGTGGCCATGCCCGGCATCAGCGCGCCGGGCTTGGCCGCGACCCCGCCCATCCCGTGCCCGTCACCGGCCCCGGAGCCGTGCCCCGAGCCCTTCCCGTCCCCGCTGCCATGCCCGGAATGCCCGGCGCCGGCACCCTCCCCGGACCCGGACCCGGATCCGGACCCGCCCGGCCCGCTCCCGGTCATCCACGCCATCGGCTCCCGGTCGGCCGCCACCTTCGGCAGCCCCCACAGGTCCAGCCAGCCCAGCATCATGCCCCGCTGGTTGGCCTGGGTGTTGGCGATGTCGTACGCCAGGGTGCGCACCGCCTCGTCCTGGGTGCGGTCGCGGACGATGAAGGACATCTCCACCGCCTGCTGGTGGTGCACCGACATGTCCCGGGCGAATCCGGCATCCGCCGAGGCGATCCCCGGCGTGTCCCCGTGCGACCCGGAGCCGGAGCCGGAGCCGGACGACGGTCCGCTCGCGGCCGCGAACGTGGCGCCCGCCGCGAAGAGCGCCGCGAGCCCGACGGCGGCGACCGCCGCGCCGTACGTACGGCCGTTGCGCGAGCTCACTTCTCCGCCACGCCCATCGTGCACGCCGCGCCCGGCTCGGGCGTCTGCGGGCCCTGCACGTACTTGGTGAAGAACTGGTCCACCCGCGGGTCGGCGGCGTTGTCCACCGTCACCTGCTTGCCCCACGCGGACAGCATGATCGCGCCGGCCTGCTCCTTGACCGGGCTCATCAGCGTGTACGGGGTCTTGCCGACCTTCGCGGCGAGCTTGTCGACCTCGGCCTTGTCGGCCTTGTCGTTGTACGTCACCCAGACCGCGCCGTGCTCCAGCGAGTGGACGGCGTTCGTCTCGGGGATCGGGTTCTTGTAGACGTCGCCGTTGCAGTTCATCCAGCGCGGGTGGTGGTCGCCGCCGACCGGCGGGACCATCTCGTACGTGACGGGCGTCTCGACGTGGTTGCGGCCCAGCGCCTTCGCGTCCCAGGTCTGCTCGCCCGTGACCGGGTTCTTCTTGGCCGCGGCGACCGCCTTCGCGCGGTCCTCCTTCTCCTGGTTCTCCTTGATCAGGATCCAGGAGCCGAAGCCGACGAGGCCGGCGACGACGGCGGTGGAGACGCCGATCGCGAGGAACTTGTTGCGGCGGTCGCGCGCCCGGTCGGCGCGGCGCATCTCGGCTATGCGTGCCTGGCGGGAGTTGTCGTGCGGGTTGCGGGCCATGTCGTGTGAGTCCTTCGGCTGGGGATGATCTGAAGATCGGAAGACCTGTGGAAGGCCTGTGAAAGGCCTGAGAGATCCGTGGAAGACCGGTCGGACGACCGGATGTCGCACCGCTTGGGAACCGTCAGGTCCGCAGCACTTGAAGGACATGGAGATCGGGGGCCCGCGCCAGGGCCCGCGGCGGCCGGATCCGGCCGTCCGGGTCCGCCGCGGCGGCCGGGGGCGGCTCGCCCGCCACGGGCAGCACGGCGGGCGGCGGCACGGGCAGCACGCCCGGGGTCGCGTGCGCGAAGGGCGAGCAGCCCGGCAGGTCACCGGGACAGACGTACGCCGCGTGGCCGGCGTGCCGGAATGCGGCGGCGGTGTGCGCCGCCTCGCCCGTGCCGGACACCGGCCCGGGGCCGGCCTCCGTACCGGCCCCCATGCGCCCGCACAGGATCAGGGCGCCCAGGAGGGTGCCCAGCGCGCAGAGCAGGGCAGCACGACGGGCCACGGTGCGCCCGTGGCGTCCGTGCTGCGTGTGCTGCCGGCCCCCCATGGGCGCAGATGGTAATGCTCATGACGGCCCCGCGGTCAGTGCGGGGGTGCCGCGACCTTCCGCGGGTGCGTAATGTGGCGGAAACCACTGACCGCGATACTGGGCTCGGCAGGTGGTGGACAGCCCGTCTGAACTGCGAGGATGAAGGCATGGACAAGCAGCAGGAATTCGTCCTCCGGACGCTCGAGGAGCGCGACATCCGCTTCGTGCGCCTGTGGTTCACCGACGTACTGGGCTTCCTGAAGTCCGTCGCGGTCGCTCCCGCGGAACTCGAACAGGCCTTTGACGAGGGCATCGGCTTCGACGGCTCCGCGATCGAGGGCTTCGCGCGGGTCTACGAGTCCGACATGATCGCCAAGCCCGATCCGGGGACCTTCCAGATACTGCCGTGGCGCGCCGAGGCTCCCGGCACCGCCCGCATGTTCTGCGACATCCTGATGCCGGACGGCTCCCCCTCCTTCGCCGACCCCCGCTACGTCCTCAAGCGGATCCTGGCCAAGACCTCCGACCTGGGCTTCACCTTCTACACCCACCCGGAGATCGAGTTCTTCCTGCTGAAGGACAAGCCGCTGGACGGCAGCCGCCCGGTCCCGGCGGACAACTCCGGCTATTTCGACCACACCCCGCAGAACGTGGGCATGGACTTCCGCCGCCAGGCGATCACCATGCTCGAATCCATGGGCATCTCGGTCGAGTTCAGCCACCACGAGGGCGCCCCGGGCCAGCAGGAGATCGACCTGCGCTACGCCGACGCCCTCTCCACGGCCGACAACATCATGACGTTCCGCCTGGTCATGAAGCAGGTCGCCCTCGAACAGGGCGTCCAGGCCACCTTCATGCCCAAGCCCTTCTCCGAGTACCCCGGCTCGGGCATGCACACCCACCTCTCCCTCTTCGAGGGCGACCGCAACGCCTTCTACGAGTCGGGCGCCGAGTACCAGCTCTCCAAGGTCGGCCGCTCCTTCATCGCGGGCCTGCTGCGCCACGCGGGCGAGACCTCCGCGGTCACCAACCAGTGGGTCAACAGCTACAAGCGCATCTGGGGCGGATCCTCGCGGACCGCCGGCTCCGGCGGCGAGGCCCCCTCGTACATCTGCTGGGGCCACAACAACCGCTCGGCCCTGATCCGCGTCCCGATGTACAAGCCGGGCAAGACCGGCTCCTCCCGCGTCGAGGTCCGCTCCATCGACTCCGGCGCCAACCCGTACCTGACGTACGCCGTCCTGCTGGCTGCCGGCCTCAAGGGCATCGAGGAGGGCTACGAGCTCCCCGCGGGCGCCGACGACGACGTCTGGGCCCTGTCGGACTCCGAACGCCGCGCGATGGGCATCGAGCCCCTCCCGCAGAACCTGGGCGAGGCCATCTCCCTGATGGAACGCAGCGAACTGGTCGCCGAAACCCTCGGCGAGCACGTCTTCGACTTCTTCCTCCGCAACAAGAAGCAGGAGTGGGAGGAGTACCGCTCGGAGGTCACCGCCTTCGAACTCCGCAAGAACCTGCCGGTGCTGTAGCCGCAGGTCAGAGCCCCTTCGGGGCATGCGCAACACTCCGGGCCGGTGGTCGACGACCACCGGCCCGAAGTCGTCTCACCGGCCCTGGGCCGTCTGTGGGCCGTCCGACGCAGAATCCGAGGCCTTGTAGACCCCGTCCACGGCCTTCCGGGTCCGCCCCTCGCTGCTCGGCATGAGGTGCGTGTAGGTCCTGAGGGTGAAGCCGGGGTCGCCGTGCCCCAGGTACGTGCTGAGCGCCTTGATGTTCTCCCCGGCGTCCAGCAGCACTGAGGCGCAGAAATGCCTCAAGGCGTGCATCCCGTGCTCACGCGCTGCCTGGTGGCGCTACCCGGGCGAGGGCTCTACTGGATCAAGGCGGCCCGCTGACGCGGGCCGCGCGTCGCGGCGGCCCCCGGGCCGCCGCTGGCTCCATGTCTCCGCCACCGCCCGCGGCGGCCCCCGCCTCGGCAACGCTCAAAGAAAGGGCGGGAGTTGCTGCATCGGGCGTTGACGAGTGGGTCGTGTCGGAGGGCCCGTTCCTGCTACGGTCATCCGTTCTCCGAGGAGGTAACGCTCCCGGACCGGTCACACCATACGAATCAACGACCCGCGAAGTACGGGACTAGAACCGTGTCGACCAAGATCACTGTCAGGCGGCGGTCAGGCGGCGCAGCCGTACTTCTTGGCGAGCTTGGTGGCGGCCTCCTGCACCACGGCCGCATTGTTGCGGATCGCGGCGGCGTCCCGGTCGACGAGGTCCTTCTCCTCCTCTTCCCCTTTTTTCGAGGGCGCCATGAGCGTCACCGTGATGTTCGGCGCCGTCGAGCCCATGCGGGCGGCACAGCCGGCGGGCAGGTTGGCCTCGGCTTTGTCGGGAAGCGCCCAGCCGGTGAAGCCGGGGCCGAGGGGGACTGAGTTCTTGGGCTTGTAGTGAGGGTCGTTCCGGTTGTCTTCGATGATCAGGGTGTAGACCCCTCGGGGGTGGTCGCTGTCCGCGTTGGCGCGCAGCACCTGGCACCCCTTGAACACTGCGTGGTCGGTGCTCTTGCCCTTGCGCTCCCACTCCTCCGTGCTGATCTCGCCCCCCTTGCCGTCGTCGATCAGTTCCGCCGTCTGCCGGCTGAGCGCCCCATGACACAGCGTCTGCGGTAGCGGCGGCTTCTCGTCGTCAGGCCAGAAGCTCGCCGTCACGACGGCCACCCCGGCGGCGCCGAGCACGATGGTCAGCGGCAGCCACTTCCTGTCCATGTCTACGGCTGTCCCATCTTCTTCTGGGCGTCCTCGATGCCCTGCTGGTACCAGTTCTCGGCAGTCGTCTGGAGGCCGTCCTCGTACTCGCCCGGGCTCGCGTCCAGCTCCTCCTTCGTGAGGCCCTTCTCGGTCGCCATCTTCCGCATCATGGCGTTCATCTGGTTCTCGCCGTTCTCGAAGTGGTTGACCATGTTCTTACGAGTTTCCTCGTCGACCTTGGCGTTGAGCTCGTTCATGTACCCGGCCGTGCCGGCGTCGACCGTGCGCTGGAGCGCGTCGCCGACGATCGGGATGGCCGTCAGGGGTGCGCCGATGGCGTGGTAGTTCATCCTCTGGTTCCAGGCGTTGGTGTCCTTCTCCGCCTGGCCGAGGTCGTAGATGACGTCGCCGCGCACGCCGTCGAGGTGGCCGAGAACCGACGCCGACTGCTTGACCCAGGCGCGCATCTCGGGATCCTCCTTGCGGTACGAGTCCGGCGGGAAGCCGTTCAGTCCCTCGGCGATCACCACGCTCTGCGAGTGGTGCATGACACCGAACGCCTTGGGGTCCTCGGCGACGCCGCGCATGAGACGGGTGAGGTCGCCCCGCTCGATCGTGAGGTTGTTGAAGTCGGTCGGCCCGTCCATGTTCTTGCCGAGGATCTGGTGCACGTCCGAGGCGTAGTCCCCGATCATGTTGCCCATGCTCGTGCGCATGGCCAGGGGCACGGAGCTCTGGGTCCCGTACGTCTCGTCGCCGGTGTACTCCTTGGCGATCCGCTCGAAGATCGCGGCCTGCGCGCCGTCGTGGTGGGCGGGGACGCCGTGCAGCGGGCTGCCCGGCTCGCGGCCGGTGGACGCGGCCTCCAGGGCGGCGCCGAACTCGGTGCGGGCCGAGGTGCGCTGCGTCTCCTCGGGCATCTTGAACTCGACCTCGCCGCCCGGCCACTTGCGGTCCTCCAGGAAGTACTTGAGGTTGTCCGTGGTGTTCGGGTCGAAATAGTGGGTCGCGGCGGAGGGGTTGCGACTCATGGCGTTCATGAGGCCCTTCATCGGGTCCTCCTGCGTGCCCTGCCAGTTCTTCATGTAGCCGTCGTAGGCGTCGTCGTTGTCCGTCTCCCACTCACGGATGGTGTCGCCGACTTCGGTCAGGAATGCCTGGCTGTAGACCGGGTCGCCCTTGTCCTTGTCGTACGGGGAGGCGTTCTTGTCGTTCGGGTCGTACGCCTTGTCGCCGGCGTCGGCGGCCATCAGGTCCGTGAGGTCCTTCAGGGTCCCGGCGCCGCCCCCGATGGCGCCGGGGTGGCGCGTGGGCAGGCCGTTGCCGTCGCGGGCCGTGGTGATGAGCTTGTCGGTCCACGCCGAGGTGACGCCGCCCGGGGAGCCGATCGAGGACTCGGGTCCGGTGGCGGTGGCAAGGGAGCCGGACAGGGCCTTGTAGAGGCGGGCGTCGGTGCCGGAAAGCTGGCCGTCGCGCCCGCCCGACTCCAGGCTGCCGGCGAGCAGCAGCACGGCCTCCTGCTGGTCGCGGCCCCGATAGCTGAGGTTCGTCATCAGCTGCTCGGCGAAGGCCGGCGAGTCCTTGCCGCCCTCGGCCAGCTTGAGCAGCCGTTCGCGCTCCTTGTCGTCGAGGTGCTCCCAGCGGGCGTACAGCTTGGCGGCCTCGCGGCCGTTCTCGGCCTGCTGCTTCTCCTCCGCGCGCATTTTTTTCGCGTCGGCGACGCCGTCGAGATCGGTGCTGCCGAAGTCGTTGGGGTGGTTCTTGATCAGCGCGCGCAGACCCCAGGCACACAGCTCGTCCGCCTCGTTGGCCCGCTGCAGGATGCCTTCGATCTTGCCGCGCAGCGCCTCGAACTGTGCCTCGGTGGCCATCGGTTCGGTGCTGTCCTTCGACCTGCGGTCGGGGTGGACACGATGGCTGAGCACGCCGTTCGGGTAGATGGTGATGCCCGGCGGAGGATTCTCGTACGTGGCCTTGAGGTCGTCGTGGGCGGACTTGAACAGAGTGTGGGCGTCCTGGAGAAGGTCGCGCACGGATTCCGCCTCGGTGACGGCATCACCGAACTCCTTGGCCGTCTTCGCGACGAACTCCTTCGTCACGGAGGCGTTCTCACCCCGCCAGGTGGACTTGTCGGCCTTGCTCTTCATGGCCGACGCATCGGTCTTGAGCTGCGTCAGCTTGGCGATCATCTCGGTCCACTGAGTGACCACGGTGTCCATCGGACCAAGCTTGGCATTCAGGAGCTGCTCGAACGTGGGCATGACTGCGGCTCCTTACCGGAAGAACTGGCTGATCTTGGACGCGGACACGGCACCCTCGCTACCCGGCACGACGGGCCCGATGATGCGCAGCTGCGCCCCGATCCACTCGTCGTTGGCCTTGCTGGACTTCTTCGTGTAGTCGAGGTGGTTGGAGATGTGCGCGCATGCCTGGAGGAGGGTCTTGACCTGCGTCTCCCAGGTCTGTTCACTTCCGAGAGCGCGGCACCGGTGTCGAATCCGTCACCCTTCAGGCTGCTCCCGGCACTCTCGCTCGCCGCGCTTGCGTGCTTGCCTGCGGGCTCCAGGCCGTTGAAGAGCCCGTTGGCGGCATGGCCGATCTCGCCGAGGTCGTCGTCTTCGACCACGTAGTCGGCCGAGCCCGGCGTCGGCGCCGAACCGCCCGTACTGCCAGCTTGGTTTAATCTCATGGTCGCGGCTGCCTTGTCCGCGGCCCACTCTTCTTCGAACGACATCGTCAGCCCCCCGTGTTGCTGGTCGTGAACCTGCCCCGTCGGCCACGCTACCCATCTGGGTAACGAACGACTACAGGTGATCGATCATGTGTACGGGTTCCTGATGGAGCGCCGCCCCGGGCTGGCCAGGTCGCAAGGGTGCCGACGTCCCGGTCGCGAACTGCCAAGGCGGGCCGAAGAGTTTGGTCCGGATGCCGCACCATGACCGGATCCGCAGATCGGATCGGCTGACATCGGCGGCTCGATCCGGTCCCACCGGGGAGCCTGGGCTCCTGGCCCGCGTCTCCTTCGAGATGCCGGTCGCCGGGAAGCGCATGACCGTCGAGCAGTTCCGGTGCCGCTCTCACTGGGTGAGTGGACGAGGCGAGGCGGGCCCGTCTGGCGGCTCGGGAGGAACTTGCACGTGACACCGCGCTTGAACACCGTGTGGCGCGTGGGTTCCGTGCTGTTCAAGGACAGGATCCTGCGAACTCGCTCGTTTCTGGCGGGCTGAGGCGGACATCAACAAGAAGCAGGAGTGGGAGGAGTACCGGAGCGAGGTCACCGCCTTCGAACTCCGCAAGAACCTCCCCGTGCTGTAGTCGCCGGCCCCGGCGCGTGCCTGGTCATGTGGCGGGCAGCCCTCAGCTGCCCGCCAGGTCGCGCCAGATCGCCACGGCCGCGGCCACCTGGGCCAGGACGTAGGCGATCTGAACCGAGATGCCCCGCATCTGGTAGATCGACAGCAGCAGGCCGAAGCGGGTGGGCCAGAACTGTCTCTCTCCGCTGAAGGTCGCCATGTCCATCCAGAGGCTGGTGAGCGTCAGGACCGTCAGCATGAGCAGGACGTGCAGGAGCGCGTAACCGGCTTCGGTGTCCGCGATCCGGCTGAGCAGGGCGCCGACCCCGACCGGCAGGGCGTACGCCAGGGTCAGGCTCAGCGCACGGAACGGGCTGTGCCGCCCCGGCAGTACGCGCCAGAGCGCCCCCAGGGCCATCCCGGCACCGGCCCAGGCGAGCTGCCACGCACAGAGCTTCGCCACGATCTCCAGCAGCCCGCTCTGCTCGTGCAGAACGGACAGCCAGTGCTGGTAGTCCGGGATACGGTCCAGCCAGACCAGGGAAACGGTCGCCGGAATGCCGAAGAGGAAGGCGAGCCTGGCGGCGTGCCGCGCGTTGTCCCACCAGTTGAATTCCGGCCCCCAGGCGAGGGCCAGGTCCACGACCGAGTAGTGCTCCGCCGGACGATGCGCGCCCCGGCTCCGGCCCGAGAGCCAGGCGCCCTGTGCAGTCAGATCCTCTTCCAGTTGTTCGCGCGTGGGCTCGCCGTTCGCCCGACCGTGCTCGATCAAGTAGATCTCATGGTGCCGGTTCCGGTACTCGTGGGCCTTCTTCAGCAATTCCTTGCGCCGTTGGTCCGTGCCGAACACCCGGCTGAGGAAATACACGTCCGCCCCGCTCAGCACCGACCAGCGCCGGCCCACCGAGCTGATCACGTAGAACGAGAACATGATCAGCAGGAACCACACGGCGTAGAGGACGTTCGAGCGGGCGAACTCGACCTGTCGCAGTCCCACCACGAAGGCGAAGATCGCGGCCAGCAGCAGGAAGTCCGGCCCCTCCGGGCCCAGGGCGACCCTTCGCCCGCCGTACGCCTCCCTCCGCCGCGCGTCGATGCGGAGGCGGAGCAGGGCGAGGAGGGCGATGACGGCCAGGACCCAGGAGTAGGTGTACACCCACCTGAGGCCCGCGACCGGAAGCCGGCCCAGGTAGCCGACGAGCTCCCCCTGGGAGACCCCGACCCGTTCGCCGGGCCAGGCCCCGCGCCTCCAGTCACGGCGTTGCGCCCACCAGAAGCAGCTCAGAACGACCGCGGCGGCCGCCGCCAGCAGCGCCGAGACGGTCGCGACCCACCGGACCGGCGCCTGGTCCCACCGCCTGATCAGGCTTTTCCGTGCCAGCCCGCCTTCCCGTGCGAAGCGCCACGCCCAGGCCGTCATCGCCGCCAACCCCAGCCACAGCGTCGTCAGCCCCAGCAGTACCAGCCAGAGGTAGCCAGGCCTGTGCCGTGGCGACGGCGCGAGCGACCACTGGCCGAGGCAGCTGAGAACGACGACTGCGAGCACACCGAGCCCGGCCACCCCGGTCGCGGCCACGGTCACGGCACGGGCCTGACGGGGTCGGGGGTCGGGTGGGCCGCCGGGCTCGGCGCGCGGATCGCACGCGTCGGCCGGCCCGGGACAGGACCACGGGCGGGCGACCAGGACCAGCGCCAGCCCCGCCGCCATCCCGACGAGGGCCTGCTGCAGCGGAGGCAGTCCGATCGCCTTCTGGAGCAGGAGGAGGGTCAGGACGACCGCCGCGCTCAGCACGGCGAAGTGCAGGACCGCCTGTTGGGGGCCCTCGTCGTACGTCCCCCAGAACCTGCCGAGGACCTGGCGGCGGGCCGGTACGGGCGCGCGCCCGCCCTGCCGCGTCGTGGCGGACGGCGTCCGCGGCAGGGCGCGGAACGCGGCCACCGCCAGCACGAGGGAGGCGGACAGCCACCACGAGACCACGCCTGCCGTACTCAGCCACACCCAGGTGTTGGACCAGGTGAAGTACCGCTGCCAGGGCGGATCCACATCGACCGCGACCTCCAGATCCACCGACCGCCGCGCCGGATCCCGCACCCAGACCAGCTCGCCCTTCCCGATGGACCTGGGCTCAGGTGAGACCTCGGAGAAGTCGAGGTCGCCCAGCTGGATCCCGACGTGCTCCCACCGGGCGCCCTTCAGTGTGCCCGGTGGCCTGAGAGCGACCCGCCAGGCCTTGTCGCCCACGTCGATCTCCCACGGCCCGATACGCATCGGTCCCTTGTCCTTGATCGAGGCGAACGCCCGGTAGGCCACGGTGATCCGGTCGCCCTGTGCGGTGACCCGCGGAGTCGCGTAGCGCCACTCGGCACGGCGTGCGGCGGTCTCCTTCGCCTGCTCCGCCCTCTCGGAGGCGGTGGGCGAGGGCCCGAGCGCATCCCCGCGCAGGAGGCAGCGCATCGCGACCTGGTACCCACGGGATTCCTCGCCCAGGGTCAGATCCTTCGCGTGGAGCCAGGTGTCCGGAACCGTGACGGTCAGGTCCGACTGCACCTGGGTGTGCGTCCGGCCACGGTGCTCGAAACCCAGCCGAGCGGTCTCCACGCTGGCTGTCGTCAGCGCATTCATCTGGCAGTCGACGCGCGGGACGGTGTCGCCCTCACCGGATGCCAGCTCCTGCCACCCGGCGACGAGGAGCAGCACGGCCAGCAGACAGGCACCGGCCGGCAGCGACAGCGCCACCACATGCCATCGCCGCCACCAGGGAATTCCGGATGGCGAAGTCACAACACCGGGCCGATCATGTTCGTAAGGGATGCCGACGCGCGTTCAACGGGAGGAGCAGGAAATGACCGAGATCACCGAGCCTCCCGCCTCGAGGGCGCCGCTCCCCTCGTTCGAGGAAGCCGAAGGCCTGGGGCCGCAGGACGCCGAGTTCGTCCGCGATCTGGTCGCCGTACTGGACAAGCACGGAAACCTCGACCGCTTCGGTCTGTGCCTCCTGCACGACCACTTCGCGCTCGGCCCGGGTGAGGTCCTGGTGGAGACGAACGATCCCAGGGCCCGGACGCTGCACGCGCATGTCGAGAACGCCGGACGGACGCAGCACGCCAAGGCCTCGCAGTGGCGGTTCCTGCGGCACGGCAGCCGCTCAGCCGGTCCGGAAACGCGGGGGGACCCGTATCAGGTGATCATGGTGTGCGATCCGATCGAGGACCTCTGCCCCGGGCGCGAGCGCGGGAACTGACGGGCTGCCGATGGCGGGCATGACCGATCGACCTCTCTGTGAGAAATCGAAACGTTGCATGCCCAGCGTGCGGTGCCGCAGGCCACCGCGCATCCGGTGACGGCACGCCGCTCGGCCGGACGGCCTACCGAGATCCCCGGTGAGGTCCTACGGGCGGACCGCCGGGCGCCAGGTGGGGCGGGCGGGGCGGGTGGGGTCGTTGCCCGGGGGGAGGGTCGTCGTCACGTGGAGCTGGGCGTCCAGGCCCAGGACCGCCGTCGTCGTGGCCCCGGCGGGTTCGAGGATGCTGGCCGGCGCGCCGGCGTAGAGCACGTGGGACTCCGTCCACGCGGCCGGGCTGCCGCCGATGACCGCGGTCCCGACGGTGCCGGAGTCGGCGCGGCCCGACACCAGGCGGCCCGCGACGCTGACCGCGCCGTACCCCGACCGGCCGCCGGCCTCGGTGACGCCGGAGACCCGCGGCCTCGCCCCGTCGGCCGTGACCAGGGCGGTGCGCACGGTGCCCGCGTCGGGGCGGCGGAACCACAGCCGTACGCCGTCGCCCTCGGCGGTGGCCGTCAGCGGAACCGTCGTCGGCGGCAGGTCGGTCGGCAGCGGGCCCTGGAGCGGGGCGTCGGGGGAGGGCTGGATCCAGGCCAGCACGGTAGTGGCGGTGGAGGCGTAGACGTGCCGGCGCCCGGCCGCGTCGGTCGCCGTCACCGGGTCGCTGTGTAGGTCCTCGCCGCCGAGCCGCAGCCACGGGCCGAAGCCGCCGTCCGGCTGGGCCTCGCTGGCCCGCAGGGAACGGGCGGAGTCCCGCAGGTAGACGGTCACCTGGCCGTCGGCGCCGACGGAGACCGAGGGCGCGCTGATCGCCGACGTGCCGTGCTCGTCGGCGGTCTCCGGGGTGCCCAGCGACTGCCACGGGCCGAACGGGCCGTCGGGGGCGTCCTGGACGGCGTACACGACCTCGCGACGGTAGTCCCGCGCCCGCTCGCCCAGCGTCGTACGGGTGCCGAGGACGGCGACCCGGCCGCCGGGCAGCGCGGCCGCCGTGGCCCCCGCGTCCATACCGCCGCCCGCCATCAGGGTGGGGCCGGCCCACTCGGCCTCGGGGCCGGTACGGGTCCAGAACGCCATCCGGCCGTCCAGCACCGAGAACGCCCACAGCCGGCCCGCGCGGCCCTCGGCCAGCCAGGAGGTGTGGTCGCCGCGGGAGTAGCGCATGCTCTGCGCCCAGTCGCGGCCGGCGGGCCGGGCCGCGACCTTGCGGTCGCCGCAGCCCGACGGGCTGCCGCAGTGGTCGACGCGGTCCAGCCAGGCGTACGTCTTGAGGTAGCCGAGCTTGGTGTCGAAGGTCTTGGGGTCGAGCGAGTGCGGCAGCGCGCTGTTGAGGTAGCCGAGGTAGTTCTGCACCGAGAAGTGCGGGCGGTCGGTGACCTGCGCCGCGTACCGCTCGGCGGCGGCCTGGACGAAGCGCGCGCCGTACATGTGGTCCTGGTGGTCGGTGACCTTGCCGTCCTTGGCGGACCGGCCCGGCGTCGGATCCTGCATGCGTATCGTCGTCGGCCGGTACTGCTCCATGATCCCGGCGATCGTACGTATCGCCTGGTCCTTGGTGTACGCGAAGCGGTCCTTGACCGGGGTGCCCGCGGTGAGCTGCGAGGGCAGCGCCGGTATCTGACCGTTCCACAGGCCGCGCAGGCTCTCGGGCCGTTCGCCGGCGATCGAGCGGGCCTCGGTCAGCTGGAGCCAGACCAGGTTCACCTCGGGCCGGGCCTGCAGTATGTCCACCTCGGCGAAGCCGCCGCCGGCGGTGGGTACGGTCGTCCGCTTCCAGGGGCTGGTGCGGTCGCCGGTGGCCATCTGGGCGTACGCGGACCGTATGCCGTTCTGGCGGGCCTCGGCGTAGCGGGCGTGGTCGGCGGGCTGCTCGGGGTCGCCCAGGCGGCCGCCGGCCCGGTTGACGCCGTCGGCCTCGCCGGAGGTGAGGTACGCGGTCGTGACCGTGATCCCGGCCAGCAGGGCGCGGCTGAGGTCGGGGTTCATGAAGAACAGGTCGTCGTCGGGGTGGGCGACGATCTGGAGCACCGACCCGGCGGTGGAGCTGGCGCCGCGCCCGGCCGCCGGAGGCTGGGCGGGGCCGGTCTCCGCCGCGGACTCCTGGCCCTGGGCGACCGTGAGCACACCAGCGGTCCCCGCGGCGAGCACGGTGGCCAGGACGGCGAAGTTGATGTGTCGGCGCGCAACGGCCATCGGTCGGCCCCCCCAGGTCCATCCGTGCGGAAAATCCACTCCTCGGTCAGATAGAGGCCGTGACGGGCGACTTGGTTCACCGCGGGCGCGGATCACTTGGCCGCGCCGCGGACCGTTCCGCCCGGATCTCCCGCTTGGAGATGATTTGCCGGTCCTGGTGTCACGCACATCACGGCGCCGCGCGGCGGCAGTACTAGGCTCGACCGCGAGCACGATGCAAGCGCGATGCGAACGCGACGCGAGCGTGACGCCGACAGGCCGCGGGCGGACGACGCGGACGGCGCGGCGGACGCGGACGGCGCGGCGGACGCGGACGACGCGGCGGACGAGGTGGACGTCGCGGACGTCGCGGGCGTCGCGGGCGCGTGCTCGGGCAGACGAACCGACCAGGGCAGCGGCAGCGGCAGCAGCGGCAGCAGCAACGGAAGCGGAAGCGGAGGCGACGGGATGACAGTCCCCGGACGCAGGAGCAGCACGTTCATCCAACTGCTGCGCAGCGGATTCACCGACCCCTCCGCCGCGGCCCGGCTCCTCGACGCCGACGCACTGGCCCCCGCCCGCACCGACCCCGTGCTCCTGGACGCCTTCGGCGCCACCGCCGACCCCGACCTGGCCCTGCGCGCCCTCGTCCGGCTGGCCGAGGCCCAGCCGGACGACGAAGCCCGCCGCACCCTTCTCTCCACCCTCGTCAGCGCCAAGCCGCTGCGCGACCGGCTGCTCGGCGTCCTCGGCGCCTCCGAGGCCCTCGGCGACCACCTCGCCCGGCACCCGCAGGACTGGCACGCCCTGGTCACCTACGAGGCCGCCGACCTCCACCCCGGGCTCGCCGAGTTCGAGGCCGGCCTCGCCGACGCCCACGACCTCGTCTCACTGCGCGTCGGCTACCGCCGCTGCCTGCTCTCCATCGCCGCCCGCGACGTCTGCGGCACCACCGACGTCGCCCAGACCGCCGCCGAGCTCGCCGACCTCGCCACCGCCACCCTGCGCGCCGCCCTGCGCATCGCGAGCGCCGCCGCCCCCGAGGACGCCGCCGCCTGTCGGCTCGCCGTCATCGCCATGGGCAAGTGCGGCGGCAACGAGCTCAATTACGTCTCCGACGTCGACGTCATCTTCGTCGGCGACGCGGCCGCCGGCACCGACGAGGGCAAGGCCCTCCAGGCCGCCACCCGCCTCGCCTCCCACCTCATGCGGATCTGCTCCGAGACCACCGTCGAGGGCACCATCTGGCCCGTCGACGCCAACCTGCGCCCCGAGGGCCGCAACGGCCCGCTCGTACGCACCCTCGCCTCCCACATGGCCTACTACCAGCGCTGGGCCAAGACCTGGGAGTTCCAGGCCCTCCTCAAGGCCCGCGCCGTCGCCGGCGACCCCGACCTCGGCGCCCAGTACGTCGAGGCCATAACGCCGCTGGTCTGGCAGGCCGCCGAACGCGAGAACTTCGTCGCCGACGTGCAGAAGATGCGCCGCCGCGTCGTCGACAACATTCCCGCCGCCCAAGTCGACCGCGAGCTCAAGCTCGGCCCCGGCGGCCTGCGCGACGTCGAGTTCGCCGTCCAGCTCCTCCAGCTCGTCCACGGCCGCGGCGACCACACCCTGCACTCCGGCACCACCCTCGACGCCCTCCAGGCCCTCGCCGCCGGCGGCTACGTCGGCCGTACCGACGCCGCCCAGCTCGGCGACGCGTACCGGTTCCTGCGCGCCATGGAACACCGCATCCAGCTCCACCGGCTGCGCCGCACCCACCTCGTCCCCGAGGACGAGGCCGACCTGCGGCGCCTGGGCCGCTCCATGGGCCTGCGCACCGAACCCGTCGCCGAGCTCAACAAGGCCTGGCGCCGGCACGCCTCCGTCGTACGCCGCCTGCACGAGAAGCTCTTCTACCGGCCGCTGCTCGACGCCGTCGCCCAGCTCACCCCCGGCGAGACCCGGCTCTCCCCGCGCGCCGCCGGCCAGCGCCTGGAGGCCCTCGGGTACGCCGACCCGGCCGCCGCCCTGCGCCACCTCGAAGCCCTCGCCTCCGGCGTCACCCGCAAGGCCGCCATCCAGCGCACGCTGCTGCCCGTCCTGCTCGGCTGGTTCGCCGACTCGGCCGACCCCGACGCCGGCCTGCTGAACTTCCGCAAGGTCTCCGACGCCCTCGGCAAGACCCCCTGGTACCTGCGGCTGCTGCGCGACGAGGGCGCGGCCGCCGAGAACCTCGCCCGCGTCCTGTCCGCCGGCCGCCTGGCCCCCGACCTGCTCATGCGCGCCCCCGAGGCCGTCGCCCTCCTCGGCGACCCCGAAGGGCTCCTCCCGCGCGGCCACGAGGCCCTCGAACAGGAGGTCCTCGCCGCCGTCGGCCGCGCCGAGACCCCCGAGATCGCCGTGGCCGCCGCCCGCGGGGTGCGGCGGCGCGAGCTGTTCCGTACCACCGCCGCCGACATCATCGGCTCCTACGGCACGGAGGACAGCCCCGCCGAGGAGGACCACGGGGCCCTCGTCGACCACGTCGGCGGCGCCGTCACCGACCTCACCGCGGCCACCGTCGCCGGCGCCCTGCGCGCCGCCGTCCGGTCCCACTTCGGCGACACCCTGCCCACCCGCTTCGCCGTCATCGGCATGGGCCGCTTCGGCGGCAACGAACTGGGCTACGGCTCGGACGCCGACGTCCTCTTCGTCCACGAGCCGCGCGAGGGCGTCGACGAACAGGAGGCCGCCAAGGCCGCCCAGACCGTCATCGCCGAGATGCGCCGGCTGCTCCAGCTGCCCACCGCCGACCCGCCGCTGCTCATCGACGCCGACCTGCGCCCGGAGGGCCGCTCCGGCCCCCTGGTCCGTACGCTCTCCTCCTACGCCGCCTACTACCGCCGCTGGTCGCTGGTCTGGGAGAGCCAGGCCCTGCTGCGCGCCCAGCCCGTCGCGGGCGACACCGACCTCGGCGCCCGCTTCATCGAGCTGATCGACCCGCTGCGCTACCCCATGGAGGGTCTCGGCGAGGACGCCGTCCGAGAGATCCGCCGCCTGAAGGCCCGCATGGAATCGGAACGCCTGCCCCGCGGCGCCGACCCCACCCTGCACACCAAGCTCGGCCGCGGCGGCCTGAGCGACGTGGAGTGGACGGTCCAGTTGCTCCAGCTGCGGCACGCCTGGGCGGAACCGGGCCTGCGCACCACCCGCACCCGCCCGGCCCTGGCCGCCGCGCGGGCGGCCGGGCTGATCCCCACCGAGGAGGCGCAGATCCTGGACGAGGCCTGGGTCCTGGCCACCCGGGTCCGCAACGCCGTCATGCTGGTCCGCGGCCGAGCCGGGGACACCTTCCCCTCCGAAGCCCGCGAACTGGCCGCGGTCGGCCGCTACCTCGGCTACGGCCCGGGCCGCGTGGGCGAAATGCTCGACGACTACCGCCGCATCACGCGCCGGGCCCGTGCGGTGGTGGACGAACTCTTCTACGGCGCGTAGGGCCTGTCCGGCCCATCCGACCCTGATCCGCTGGGCAGGCCCTAAGCGCGCCGCGTACGGACCCGGTTCAGCAGGGCCTCGGCGGCCGGGTGGCGGTCCTCGGCGCGGGGATGGCGGGGGAGGCGGTGGGGGAGGGTGCCGTACCAGGTGCGGGAGACGGCGTAGCCGAACGCGAGGCAGAGCAGGCCGCCGACCGCGTCGAGCCAGAAGTGGTTGGCGGTGGCCACGATGACGACCAGGGTGGCCGCCGGGTAGAGCAGGCCCAGGATCCGGGCCCAGGGTGCCGAGGCGACGGCGAAGATCGTCAGCCCGCACCAGAGCGACCACCCTATGTGCATCGAGGGCATGGCGGCGTACTGGTTCGACATGTGCTTGAGGTTGCCCGAGGCCATCGAGCCCCAGGTGTGATGGACCAGCACGGTGTCGATGAAGTCCTGGCCGTTCATCAGCCGGGGCGGCGCGAGCGGGTACAGGTAGTAGCCGACCAGGGCCACTCCGGTGGTGGCGAACAGCACCATGCGGGTGGCGGCGTACCGGCCCGGGTGGAAGCGGTAGATCCAGACCAGGACGCCGATCGTCACGATGAAGTGGAGCGTGGCGTAGTAGTAGTTCATGCCGACGATCAGCCACGTCACGGAATTGATCGCGTGGTTGACGGTCAGCTCCACGGCGATGCCGAGGCGGCCCTCGATCTCCCAGATCCAGTCGGCGTTCGCCAGGGCGGCCGCCTTCTGCTCGGGCACGGCGTTGCGGATGAGGGAGTACGTCCAGTAGCTGATCGCGATCAGCAGGACCTCGAACCAGATCCGGGGCCGGCGCGGGGCGCGCATCCGGTCGAGCAGGGCGCGCCCGGACTCCGGACGGGGCTCGGTCCCGGTCACGATGGGTGACGAGACGTCCGTCCTGGTTTCCAGTGTCTTCACGCTCGCTTCACCCATGGGGAGAGAGTCTGCCAGATGCCTCCGCGCACCCGATCATCCCTCGGTACGGTCTTCGCCCCGCGGGCGTCCACCGCAGGAACGACACCGGCCCGGCAGGGTGGGGTGGGTGCTACCGGCGCGCGGGGCCGGAGGCCGTCGAGCCGCGGACGACGAGTTCGGGGAGGAAGACGAACTCGCTGTGCGGGGCCGGCGTACCGCCGATCTCCTCCAGCAGCGTGCGCACCGCGGCCTGGCCCATGGCCTGGACGGGCTGGCGGATGGTGGTCAGCGGCGGGTCGGTGAACGCTATGAGGGGGGAGTCGTCGAAGCCGACCACCGAGACGTCCTGGGGGACGCGCAGGTCCTCCTGGCGCGCGGCGCGGATCGCGCCGAGGGCCATCATGTCGCTCGCGCACACCACGGCGGTGCAGCCGCGCGCGATGAGCGCGGCGGCGGCGGCCTGGCCGCCCTCCAGGGAGTAGAGGGAGTGCTGGATCAGCTCGTCGGTCTCGGCCTCGGTCAGGTCCAGCCGTTCGCGCATGGCGGCGCGGAAGCCCTCGATCTTGCGGAGTACGGGGACGAACCGCTTCGGGCCGAGCGCGAGCCCGATCCGGGTGTGGCCGAGCGCCGTGAGGTGGGTCACGGCCAGGTGCATGGCGGCGCGGTCGTCGGGGGAGACGAAGGGGGCCTGCACCTTGTCGGAGAAGCCGTTGATGAGGACGTGCGGAACGCCCTGGGCGCGCAGCTGGTCGTAGCGCGTGGTGTCGGCGGTGGTGTCGGCGTGCAGCCCGGACACGTAGATGATGCCGGAGACCCCGCGGTCGACGAGCATCTCGGTCAGCTCGTCCTCGGTGGAGCCGCCGGGCGTCTGCGTGGCCAGCACGGGGGTGTACCCCTGCCGGGTCAGCGCCTGGCCGATGACCTGGGCGAGCGCCGGGAAGATGGGGTTGTCGAGTTCGGGGGTTATCAGGCCGACGAGTCCGGCGCTGCGCTGGCGCAGGCGCACCGGGCGTTCGTAGCCGAGGACGTCGAGGGCGGCCAGCACGGATTCGCGGGTGCCCGCGGCCACACCGGGCTTGCCGTTGAGCACGCGGCTGACTGTGGCTTCGCTGACCCCCGCCTGGGCTGCGATGTCGGCTAGCCGTGCGGTCACGGGATTGGACTGTACCGGTCGCACGTCACATTGCCCACCAGGTGCACGAATCGGGGGGAAGCAGGACGGTGCGGCCGTCGGTCTCGACGGGCGCGCTGGAGAGTACGGGGCGGCCGGGCGCGGGCAGTTCGACCCGGTCGGAGGTGGTGTTGACGGTGCAGGCGAATCCGGGCCGGGAGAAGACCAGCACCCCCTCGGGCGCCGCCATCCACTCGATCCCGGCGGGGCTCCCCCCGACCTCGTGGGCTCCCGCCCCGCCTTCGTGGGTCGTCCCGGCCTCGTGGGTCGTCCCGGCCTCGTGGGCTCCCGCCTCGATCCCGGAGACCCCGGCCTCGGTCTCCGGGGCGATGGCGCCCCCCTCCTGGGGCTCCGCCCCGAGCCTCGGGGTCAGGGTTCCGAGCTCCAGGGGCGCCAGCCCGGCGGAACTGACCGGACCTCCGGCCGGCCCGGTCCCGGCGGGGTCCGCCGCGTGTGTCCGGGCCGGGACTCCGGAGGCGTCCGGGCGCGCGTCGACCGCGCCGGCCGGGGCCGGGACGCGCCCGGCGGCCGTCGGGCGGGCCGCCGCCGCGGGGCGGCCCGCCTCCGGGGCGCCGAGGCCGGGCATCGCGCGGCGCAGTTCGAGGGCCGCCCGGTAGAGCTCCAGCGTGGAGTGCGGGTCGCCGGTCTGCGCGGCGACGCTGAAGGCGCCCCACCCGTCGGGCTGCGGCAGCCAGCTGCCCCCGGGCCCGAAGCCGTACGGCGGCTCGGCACCCGACCACGGGATCGGCACCCGGCACCCGTCCCGCAACCCGTCCTGCCCTGCGGCCTCGCCGACCTCGCCGGCCCCACCGGCCTCCCCGGCCCCACCGGCCCCGTGGTCCCCGTCGGCCGCTCCGGTGCCGCTGGGCCCGTAGTCCGCGCCGGCCGCGCCGGCCGCGCCGGCCGCGTCGGCCGCCCCGGCCCCGTCGGCCGTCGGGTGCGCGGGGCGCCGGCCCCGCCGGAACGCCGGGTCGCGGCGGGCGGTGGCGGGGAGGTCGGAGACCTCGGGGAGGCCCAGTTCCTCGCCCTGGTAGAGGTACGCCGAGCCCGGGAGGGCCAGCATCAGGAGGGCCGCCGCGCGGGCGCGGGCCAGGCCTCGGGGGCCGCCGCCGTAGCGGGTGCGGTGGCGGACCACGTCGTGGTTGGACAGCACCCACGTGGTCGGCGCCCCCACGGACGCCGTCGCCGCCAGGGACTCGTCGATCACCGTCCGCATGGCCGCCGCCTCCCACGGGCACTCCAGGAAGCGGAAGTTGAACGCCTGGTGCAGCTCGTCGGGGCGGACGTACAGCGCCAGCCGGTCCGAGGACGGCGCCCACGCCTCCGCGACCCCGATGCGCGGGCCCTCGTACGAGTCCAGCAGCCGCCGCCACGCGCGGTGGATCTCGTGCACCCCGTCCTGGTCGAAGAAGGGGAGCGGCTGCGTGCCGATCAGGGTGGCCTGGGCCCCGCGCCCGATGTCCGGCAGGCCCGGCGCCTTGACCATCCCGTGCGCGACGTCGATCCGGAAGCCGTCCACGCCCAGGTCCAGCCAGAAGCGCAGCACGGAGGCGAACTCCTCGCGGACCTCCTCGTGCTCCCAGTTCAGGTCCGGCTGCTCGGGCGCGAACAGGTGCAGGTACCAGTCGCCGTCCGCGACCCGCGTCCACGCCGGCCCCCCGAAGACCGACTCCCAGTCGTTGGGCGGCAGCGAGCCGTCCGCCCCCCGCCCGGGGCGGAAGTGGTAGCGCTCGCGCCGGGCGGGGTCGGCCAGGGCCTCCTGGAACCACACGTGTCGGTCGGAGGTGTGGTTGGGCACCACGTCGACGATCACGCGCAGGCCCAGCTCGTGCGCCGCCCGGACCAGGTCGTCGGCGTCCGAGAGGGTGCCGAAGATCGGGTCCACCGCCCGGTAGTCGGCGACGTCGTAGCCGCCGTCCGCCTGCGGGGAGACGTAGAAGGGGGTGAGCCAGACCGCGTCCACCCCCAGCCGGGCCAGGTGCGGCAGGCGCGAGCGCACCCCGCGCAGGTCGCCGATCCCGTCCCCGTCGCTGTCGGCGAAGGAGCGGACGTACACCTGGTAGATGACGGCATCCCGCCACCAGCCGCCCGCGCCGCCCCCCGCGCCGGCAGCCCCGCCGGCACCGCTTGCGGTCGGGTTGCTGGAAGAGCTTGCAAGGCGGGAGGCGGTGAGCTCATGGGTCATACCGGGGTCAACGCGACGACCCGACCCCTGGTTGCGGGCCCGTTCACTCGAAGACCATTCGAACTAACAGCAAGCTGCGGCAACCGTCCGGACACACAGATGTAACGATCCCCTCCGCTTGCAGAAAATTGCCGCAAGGTCTTTCGGATGGCTTTCAGCCTTGTTACGTTCTCGGCAACTCGGGACCGCGAGGGAGCGGCCGGGATCATCGAAGGAGTTCATATGCGGCGTGGCATAGCGGCCACCGCGCTGGTCGCGGCCCTGGCGCTCGCGGCGACGGCTTGCAGCGGTGACAAGAACGACGGCGGCACCGACACCGGCGCCGGCGGCGAACTCTCCGGCACGGTCACCTGGTGGGACACCTCCAACGACGCGGAGAAGGCCACCTTCCAGAAGATCGCCGAAGGCTTCACGGCCAAGCACCCCAAGGTCACCGTCAAGTACGTCAACGTCCCGTACGGCGACGCCCAGAACAAGGTCAAGAACGCCTTCAGCAGCGGCGCCGACGCCCCCGACGTGATCCGCGCCGACGTCGGCTGGGTCGCCGACTTCGCCTCCCTCGGCTACCTCGACAAGGTCCCGGCCGACACCGCCAAGCAGGTCGACGCGGAGTTCCTGCCCAAGGCGGCGGCCAGCGGCAAGTTCGACGGCCAGATGTACGCCGTCCCGCAGGTGATCGACTCGCTCGGCCTCTTCTACAACAAGAAGATGCTGGCCGATGCCGGAGTGCAGCCGCCGACCACCTTCGAGGAGGTCAAGACCGCGGCCGCCAAGATCAAGGAGAAGACCGGCAAGTCCGGCCTGTACCTGCGCGGCGACGACTCCTACTGGTTCCTGCCGCTGATCTACGGCGAGGGCGGCGACCTCGTCGACGCCAAGACCAAGACGGTCACCGTCGACAACGAGGCCGGCGTCAAGGCCTTCAAGGCCGCCCGTGACCTGGTCTCCTCCGGTGCCGCCGTCACCAACGCCACCGACGGCTACACCAACATGCAGAACGCCTTCAAGACCGGCCAGGTCGCCATGATGATCAACGGCCCGTGGGCGATCAAGGACACCTACGAGGGCGAGCAGTTCAAGGACAAGGCCAACCTCGGCATCGCCGCGGTCCCGGCCGGCTCCGCCCGCGCCGGTGGCCCGCAGGGCGGCCACGACCTCGCCGTCTACGCCGGCTCGAAGAACCGCGCCGCCGCGCACGCCTTCACCGCGTACATGACCTCGCAGGAGGTGCAGGTCCAGGCCGCCAAGGAGCTCAGCCTCCTGCCGACCCGCACCGCCGCGTACGAGCAGAGCGACGTCAAGGCCAACGAGATGGTCCAGTTCTTCAAGCCGGCCGTCGACAAGGCCGTCGAGCGCGCCTGGATCCCGGAGAACGGCGCCCTCTTCGACCCGCTGAAGGTCGAGTACACCAAGGCGGTCACCGGCGCCTCCAGCCCGGAGGACGCGGCCAAGGCGGCCGGCGTCGAGTTCCGCAAGATCCTCAAGGGCTGGAAGTAAGGACGACGATGGCTGTCCACACCAGCCGGTCGGTGGCGAAGGCCGCGGGTGACGATGTCGCCCGCGGCCGGAGCCGCCGTGGCCTCAAGCACGCGCTCGCCACCCACTGGTACGCCTGGGCGATGATCGCCCCCGTCGTACTCGTCCTCGGTGTGATCATCGGATGGCCGCTGGTGCGCGGCGTCTACCTGTCGCTGACCGACGCCAACGAGCGCAACGTCGCCCGTACGATCGGCGCCAACACCATCGAGGCCTCGTACGAGTTCGTCGGGCTCGACAACTACACGGACGTGCTCGGCGACCCGGTCTTCTGGCAGCGGCTGGTGTGGACGGTGATCTGGACCGTCGTGTGCGTGTCCGTCACCTTCGCGCTCGGACTGGCCCTCGCGAACATGCTCAACCGGAACTTCCGGGGCCGCGGCTTCTACCGGATGGCGCTCATCCTGCCCTGGGCCGTCCCCGGCTTCGTCTCCGTCTTCGCCTGGCGGTTCCTCTTCAACCGCGACAACGGCATCCTCAACAAGCTCCTCGACGGCGGCGGCATCGCCGCGATCCCGTGGCTCGACGACCCGACCTGGGCCAAGCTCTCGGTCATCACCGTCAACGTGTGGCTGGGCGTGCCCTTCATGATGGTCGCCCTGCTGGGCGGCCTGCAGTCCATCCCCGGCGAGCTGTACGAGGCCGCCGAGATGGACGGCGCCAGCGCCTGGCAGCGCTTCCGGCACATCACCCTGCCGGGGCTGCGCGCGGTGAGCATGACGGTGATCCTGCTCTCCACCATCTGGACGTTCAACATGTTCCCGGTGATCTTCCTGCTCACCCGGGGCGGACCGGGCGACTCCACCGAGATCCTGGTGACCCAGGCCTTCCGTGAGGCCTTCATCTCCAGCCCGCGCGACTTCGCCGGCTCCGCGACCTGGGGCGTGCTGATCCTCGCCCTCCTCATGATCTTCGCGCTGGTCTACCGGCGTTCGCTGCGCAAGCAGGGAGAGGTGTGGTGACGATGACCACCGCCGAGACCACCGCATCCACGAACACCACCGGCACCGGCACCGGCGGGCCCGCCAAGGCCGTACGGCGGCGCGGGCAGCGCTCGCCGCTGGCCTCCTTCGGCCTGCACGCGACCCTCGCCGTGGCCGCCGTCATCGCCGTCTTCCCGGTGCTGTGGGTGCTGCTGACCTCGCTCAAGCCCGCCGGGCAGGCCGTCAGCACGGACTTCGTGAAGGACCCGACCCTGGAGAACTACCGCTACCTGGTGGAGTCGACCTCCTTCTTCACCTGGTTCGGCAACTCCGTGCTGGTCGCCGGCGTCACCACCGTCCTCGGCGTCTTCATCGCCGCCACCACCGGGTACGCCGTCAGCCGCTTCAAGTTCCCCGGCATGCGTCCGCTGATGTGGACCCTGCTGGTGACCCAGATGTTCCCGATGGCCATCCTCATCGTCCCGCTCTACAACCTGATGGGACAGCTGGGGCTGCTCAACCAGCCGCTCGGCCTGATCATCACGTACCTCACCATCGCGGTGCCGTTCTGCGCCTGGATGATGAAGGGCTTCTTCGACACCATCCCGGTGGAGATCGACGAGTCCGGCCGCGTGGACGGGCTCAACCCCTTCGGCACCTTCTGGCGGCTCATCCTGCCGCTGGCCCGCCCGGGCCTGGCCGTCACCGCCTTCTACTCCTTCATCACCGCCTGGGGCGAGGTCGCCTACGCCTCCGCCTTCATGGTCGGTGACGACAACCTGACGCTGGCCGGCGGCCTGCAGACCTTCGTCACCCAGTACACCGCCAACTGGGGCCCGATGACGGCCGCCTCGGTCCTCATCGCGATCCCCGCGGCCATCTTCTTCGTCTTCGCCCAGCGCCACCTCGTCGCCGGGATGACGGCGGGCGCGACCAAGGGCTGACCACCCCGTTGCACAGGCGCCCCGCCCTCCGTACGACCGGCCCGACCTCTCCAAGGACGACATGACCCAGCACCTCGCCGAGACCTCCTCCGCCCCGACCGGGACCCAGCCGGGGGGCTGGTGGAGAGACGCGGTGATCTACCAGGTCTATCCGCGCAGCTTCGCCGACTCCAACGGTGACGGCATGGGCGATCTCGAAGGCATACGGAGCCGGCTGCCCTACCTCAAGGAACTGGGCGTCGACGCCGTCTGGCTCAGCCCGTTCTACGCCTCCCCGCAGGCCGACGCCGGCTACGACGTCGCCGACTACCGGGCCATCGACCCCATGTTCGGCACCCTGCACGACGCCGACGCGGTGATCCGCGAGGCCCACGCGCTGGGCCTGCGGATCATCGTGGACCTCGTCCCCAACCACTGCTCCGACCAGCACGAATGGTTCAAGCAGGCGCTGCGCGAGGGCCCCGGCACGCCGCTGCGCGAGCGCTTCCACTTCCGCCCGGGCCGGGGCGCGGACGGCGAGCTCCCGCCCAACGACTGGGAGTCCATCTTCGGCGGCCCGGCCTGGACGCGGACCGAGAACCCCGACGGCACCCCCGGCGAGTGGTACCTGCACCTCTTCGCCCCCGAGCAGCCCGACTTCAACTGGGAGCACCCGGCCGTCCACGACGAGTTCCGCTCCATCCTGCGGTTCTGGCTGGACCTGGGCACCGACGGCTTCCGCATCGACGTCGCGCACGGCCTGGTCAAGGCCCCGGGCCTGCCCGACCTCGGCCGCGACGAGCAGCTGAAGCTGCTGGGCAACCAGGTGCTGCCGTTCTTCGACCAGGACGGGGTCCACGAGATCTACCGCTCCTGGCGCAAGGTCCTCGACGAGTACGACGGCGACCGCATCGGCGTCGCCGAGGCCTGGACGCCCAGCGCCGACCGCACCGCGCTGTACCTGCGCCCCGACGAGCTGCACCAGGCGTTCAACTTCCACTACCTGGGCACCGGCTGGGACGCGGCCGACCTGCGCGCCACCATCGACGAGTCGCTCGACGCCATGCGCCCCGTCGGCGCCCCCACCACCTGGGTGCTGTCCAACCACGACGTGGTCCGCCACCGCACCCGCTTCGGCGACAGCCTGGACCGGGCCCGCGCGGCGGCCCTGCTGATGCTGGCGCTGCCCGGTTCGGCGTACGTCTACCAGGGCGAGGAGCTGGGCCTGCCGGAGGTCACCGACCTGCCGGACGAGGTCCGCCAGGACCCGTCCTTCTTCAAGGAGAACGGCCAGGACGGCCTGCGCGACGGCTGCCGGGTCCCGATCCCGTGGTCGGGCACGCAGGCGCCGTACGGCTTCGGCACCGGCGGCAGCTGGCTGCCGCAGCCGCAGGAGTGGGCGTCCCTGAGCGTCGAGGCGCAGAGCGCCGACCCGTCCTCCACGCTGGAGCTCTACCGCGCCGCCCTGCGGCTGCGGCGGTCCCACCCGGCGCTGGGCGCGGGCGACGCGGTGCAGTGGCTCGACGCCCCCGAGGGCGTCCTCGCCTTCCGCCGGGGCGACTTCGTCTGCACGGCCAACACCACGCAGCAGCCGGTACGGATGCCCGTGCCCGGCGAGCTGCTGCTGGCCAGCGGTCCGGTCACGGCCGCGGGCGAGCTGCCGGCGGACACCACGGTGTGGTGGCAGGTGACGTCGGGGTGACCTCCCCCTTGCGACTGACGGACATCGCCGCGCAGGCCCAGGTCAGCGAGGCGACCGTCAGCCGTGTCCTCAACGGCAAGGCGGGCGTCGCGGCCGGCACCCGGCACAAGGTGCTGGCCGCGCTCGACGTACTGGGCTACGAGCGGCCCGTACGGCTGCGGCGGCGCAGCAACGGCCTGGTGGGGCTGATCATCCCCGAGCTGACCAACCCGATCTTCCCCGCCTTCGCCCAGGTCATCGAGCAGGCGCTGGCGGGGCACGGGTACACGCCGGTGCTCTGCACGCAGACACCGGGCGGGGCCACCGAGGACGAGCTGGTGGAGCAGCTGGAGGAGCGCGGCGTCACCGGCATCGTCTTCCTGTCCGGCCTGCACGCCGACTCGGCCGCGGACCCCGCCCGCTACCAGCGGCTGGCGGCCCGGGGCCTGCCGTTCGTCCTGATCAACGGCTTCAACGAGCACGTCAACGCGCCGTTCGTCTCCCCGGACGACCGGGCGGCGGCCCGCATGGCGGTCCGCCACCTCGTCGATCTGGGGCACGAGCGGATCGGCCTGGCGATCGGTCCGACCCGGTACGTGCCCTCGGCCCGCAAGGCGGAGGGCTTCCGCTCGGCGCTGGCCGAACTGGGCACGCCGGACGCCGAACCGTACATCCAGCGCACCCTGTTCACGGTCGAGGGCGGCCACGCGGCGGGGGGCGCACTGCTGGACCGGGGCGTGACGGGCATCGTCTGCGGCAGCGACCCGATGGCGCTCGGCGCGATACGGGCGGCGCGGGAACGGGGGCTGCGGGTGCCGCAGGACGTGTCGGTCGTCGGCTTCGACGACTCCCCGCTGATCGCGTTCACGGACCCCCCGCTGACGACGGTCCGCCAACCGGTGCGCCCGATGGCCACGGCGGCCGTCGGAGCCCTGCTGGAGGCGGTCTCGGGCACGCCGGTCCAGCGCACGGAGTTCGTCTTCCAGCCGGAGCTGGTGGTCCGGGGCTCGACGTCCCAGGCCCCGTCGGCCCCCTGAGGGCCCTGGTCCCTACCCCCGCTGCCCGGCGGCGTACCCGACGAAGCCGGACCAGGCGGCGGGGCCGAGGGCGAGCTGGGCGAACGCCGGCCGCGTGGAGTCACGGACGAGGACCCTTTCGGGGGTCCTCGCCACCTCTACGCAGTCGGGGCCGTCGTTCGTGCTGTGGCTGCTCTTGGCCCACGCCACTTCGACGCAGTCGTTGCTGCTGCTCGGGCTGTAGCTGCTCTTGAACCACGCTACTTCGACACAGTCGTTGCTGTCGCTGGGGCTGTAGCTGCTCTTGAACCACTTCAGCGCGGCGAAGTCTCCGTGGGACGGCTCGATGCTCATGTCTCCCCCAGCGTTTTCTCGATGATGACCCGCGACTCTCGTGGGGTGAGAGCCTGCGCGCGCATGATCCCATACCGCAGTTCCAGAAGCTGGATGCTCTTGGGGTCGGTGATCAGTCGACTCGATAGCTGGCTCTCGACGTACCCGATCGTGGAACCGTCCCCGAGCTTCAGAACGGCGAGCTGCCCGCCCATCCCGGCGTGGTCCTCGCAGTTCGTCGGCATCACCTGGACCTCGACGTTACGCATTCTGCCGACGTCGAGCAGGCGTTCCAACTGTTCGCGCAGTACTTCCCGACCTCCGATCGGCCGCTCCAGCAACACCTGCTCCAGCACGAACGTGATCGTGGGCGACGGCTGCCGGTGGAGGACCTCCTGCCGGGCCAGGCGCGCCGCCACGTAGCGCTCGACCTCGTCAGGGGTGAACGACGGTCGCCTCATCTCGTACAGCGCCCGTGCGTACGCCTCGGTCTGGAGCAGGCCGTGCATGTTGTGGTTCCCGTAGGCGTTGAGCTCAACCGCGCTCGACTCCAACTTGGCCAGATTCCTGACCTGCTTGGGGTACCGGGCCTTTTGTACGTCGACCTTCATCGCCGAGATCTTCCCGCCAGCCCCGAGAATCTCATCTGCCTTGTCCAGATACTCTGGGCGGGGAATGCGGGTCCCGCGCTCGATCTTGTAGATCAGTTCAGCGCTGTATCCCATCCGCGTAGCGAACCGCGGCCGGTCGAATCCGCCCGCCTCCCGCCACATTTTCAACTGGCGTCCGACCGTGGCGATCACCGCCCCGGATTCATCCTCGGGATCGAGTTCCCAGCTCGACTCGTCCGTGCTGTCCGTACTCACTTCCACCTCCGCATAGGGACCGGCGGGACAGGGCGAGGCCGCCCTGGACAAGGGCCGTACACAGGGCCCCGGGCTCTTTTCAGGTTACGCATGGATGGCGACGCTGAGTGACGTGAATCAGGAAATCTCCTTCGTCGCCACGCTGCCCGCCACTCCGCGCGGCGCCCGCCTCGCCCGAGAGCTGGCCGTGGCCCAACTGGCCAGGCAAGAGCTCCCGTTCGCCGACGTCGCGCAGATCGTCGCGGAGCTCGCCGCCAATGCTGTGTCACATGGGAAAGTACGCGGCCGAGGCTTTCGCCTCGCGCTGGCGACGCGCCCCGGCCCTACGCTCCGTATCGAGGTGACCGATACCCGGTCCGACGCCCTCCCGCCCGAAAGCGCCAAAATCCCGCCCTTGGAGGGGGAGTCGGGTCGAGGCCTGTTCCTCGTCTCGGCGCTGGCCTCACGGTGGGGAACGGACAAGGGTCTTCCACCTCTCAAAACCGTGTGGGTGGAAATCGACCTGCCGTGTCCCATTTCACCGGATCGAGGTTTCCGCGACCCGGTCGGCCGCGTCTCGGTCGGGCACGACGCATAAGGACTAAATAACCGGGGGAAATGACCTTACCAACCTCCCCCCTCCCCTCCGTCACTCACTCGGGTGAAAAGGAGGAACCGGGCTGGCGCAAAAGCCAATTGAGGGTGCAGGCTCGATTCCGACAACACCCCAGACATGCGAACGGCCCTCGTACGGGACTGGCATCCCGAGCGAGGGCCTCGCCGCAGAGGAAGCAAGACCTTCCCTATGGCTGACCAGCACCTTAGCGCGCCCAGGCGCGCCGCGTACGGCATCCGGCACAACAACCGTGTCCTGCGTGGCCGATACGTCAAGATCAGCAACCTGCTCGCCCAGCACCGCGAGCTGAGCATCACCGCGATCGGGCTCTCGACGCACATCCAGTCGCTGCCAGCGGGCACGAAGGTGACGATCAAGTCGCTGGCCGAGCGGTTCCCGGAGGGCGAGGTACGGATCGCTGCCGCGCTCAAGGAGCTGGAGGAGCACGGCTATCTGGCCCGCTACTCGGAGCGGACGGCGGCGGGCACGGTCGTCAGCCACGTCGTGTCCTACAACGTTCCTGCGGCCATGGCCCCCACCGAGGACGACGACGATCCGACCCCGCCGGAGCCGCCGCCGGTCCCGGAGCCACCCACTCCGGACCCCGCGCCAGAGCCCGCCGAAGAGGCAGCCGCAGAGGCGGAACCACCCGAGCCCGTTGCCCCAGTCGCGCCCGAAACACTCGACGCCGCAAAGGGCGTACTGACCCGGCTGCGGCTGCGGGATCCGCGTCTGCTGCTCTCGGAGCGGGACGTGAACCGGCTCGCGCCCGCCGTGGCGGCGTGGCTGGAGCGGGGGATCAGGCCGTCCGTCGTCGGCAGCGTGCTGGCCGGGAACCTGCCCGTGGTCCCCATCCGCGCGCCCGCCGCCCTGCTGGCGTACCGGCTGCGGGAGATGATCCCGGCCCGGCTCCTGCCGCCACCAGCACCGGAGGCGAGGCCGCCGGCGGACCGGGTGATTCACCCGTTCGTGAACTGCGAGGACTGCGGACGCGCCTTCCGCGCCCCACGCCCCGGCCACTGCCACGACTGCGCCCCGGGCGACTCGGCCGTGGCATGAGCGGCGTGGGCCGTCCGTAGCGGCGCGGAAATCCGTGGACGGCCCGCACGAAGATCACGTACCGTGTGACCTGACCGGGAGCGCTCCAAGCAGTCTGTATCCCGGAGGAATTCATGACCGATACGGTCATCCGCGCGCTGTCCGCGAGCGACGCACATCTCTTCGACGCACACCCCGACCCCCTGGGCGCCCGTGAAGGTCATCGGCGTACCCGGTTCCGCCCCGACTGGAAGCGCGTCGCCCTGCGGGACGGCGAGGTCGTCGCACGCGGCGCGTGGTGGGGCGGCCCCGACGACTCGGAGCCCGTCAACATCAACTGGTTCGACGTGGCCGAGGGCGAGGAGGAGGCCGGGGCCGAACTCCTGCGCTCCGCTCCCTGGCAGGTCGAACTGGAGATCAACCTGCCCGGCGGCTGGCGGGAGGAGACCGACCTGCGCGCCGCCGGTGAGGCGCGCTTCGCCGCCGCACGAGCCGCGGGGTACGAACTCCTGGTGGAACGCTTCCTGTACCGCTGGACCCCGGAGCGAGGGCTGCCCGAGCGGCCCGGACGCCTGCGCTTCAGCGCCGAACCCGACGACACCGTGTTCCTCGACGCGCTGCGCCGCATCCACTCCGTCACCCTGGACGCCCACGCGCTCAGGGCCATCGAGGAGGGCGGCCTCGACCAGGCCGCCCAGGAGGAACTCGACTTCTTCCACTGGTGTCCCTCCCCACGGGAGTGGTGGCAGCTCGCACACACGCCGGAGGGCGACCTCGCCGGCATCCACATCCCGGCGCACAACCCCTCGGGCCCGACCATCGGCTTCATCGGGGTCGTCCCGGAGCAGCGAGGCCGCGGCTACGCCTACGACCTCCTCGCGGAGTGCACCCACTTCCTCGTCGAGCAGGGCGCGGAGTCCATCAGCGGGGCGACGGACCAGGGCAACTTCCCCATGGCCGCGAACTTCGCCAAGGCCGGCTTCCCCGTCGTCAGTGAACGCATCAACTTCCACCCGGCGGGCCCGGCGGCCTAGGGGCGGCCGCGGGGAAGCATCCGGTCCAGCCACCTCGGCAGCCACCAGTTGGTCCGGCCGAGGAGTGTCATGGTCGCCGGTACCAGCACCATGCGTACGACCGTGGCGTCGATGAAGATCGCGGTGGCCAGGCCGAGCCCGAACATCTTGGTGGAGGGGTCGTCGGCGACGGCGAAGGACAGGAAGACCGCCACCATGATGAGGGCGGCCGAGGTGATGATCCGGGCGGTGCGCGAGACGCCCTCGACGATCGCCGTGCCGTTGTCGCCGGTGCGCAGGTACTCCTCGCGTACGCGGGAGAGGAGGAACACCTCGTAGTCCATCGACAGGCCGAACAGGATGGCGAAGAGGAACATCGGGATGAACGACACGATCGGAACCGTCGCTTCCAGCCCGATGAGTGCGCCTCCCCAGCCCCACTGGAAGACCGCGACCATGATGCCGTAGGCCGCGCCGATGCTCAGCAGGTTCAGCAGTACCGCCTTGAGCGGTACGAGTATCGAGCGGAAGACCGGCACCAGCAGCAGGAACGACATCGCCAGCACGGCGGCGACGAACACCGGCAGGCGCTGGCTGGTGCGCTGGCCCACATCGGACAGGCTCGCGGCGGCGCCGCCGACGTGGGCCCTGGCCGGGCCGTGCCCGATCGCCGTGGGCAGCACGTCGGTGCGCAGCCGGGCGATGGTGTCGGCCGTGGCCTTGTCCTGCGGGCTGGTGGTCGGGAACACCACGAGGGTCGCGATGCCGGTGGCCCGGTCGATGTGCGTCGGCGCGACGGATGCGATGCCCGGATCCGCCGCGACCGCCCCGACGAGTCGGTCCAGCACGTCCGGATCACCGGTGGGGTCCGCGGCGATGACGAGGGGACCGTTGGTGCCCGGGCCGAACCCCTCGGCGACGAGGTCGTAGGCCCGGCGCTCGGTACGGCTGTGGGGCAGTGAGCCGTCGTCGGGCAGGCCGACGCGCAGGCCGAGCACGGGCAGCGTCGCGGTCAGCAGCAGCCCCGCCGCGCCGACCGCGTACGGCACCGGGTGCCGGCTGACGTGCCCGATCCAGCGGCGCCACCCCGCGGCGTGGGCGGCGCCTGCCGCCGGGTCCCGCCGTCGTGCGAGTCGGCCCGGCTTCCTGGTCTGCAGAGCCCGGCCGATCCGGCCGGCCCGGGCCAGGCGTGGGCCCGCCGCGCCGAGGAAGGCCGGCAGCAGCGTCACCGACGCGAGCACCATCGTCAGGACGACGATCGAGACGGCGAGCCCGCCCACCGTCATGAACGGCACGTTCGCGACCGCCAGGCCGAGGATCGACACGACGACGACGCCGCCGGCGAAGACCACCGGCCGCCCCGCCGTGGCCACCGCTCGCCCCGCCGCCTCGTGGGGATCGAGCCCGCGCGCGAGGTACTCCCGGTGCCTGGCGAGCACGAACAGCGCGTAGTCGATGCCCACTCCGAGCCCGACCATACTGCCCAGGACCGGCGCGAAGGTGGGGACCTCCGTCACCCCCGCCAGTACCGTCATCGTGGCGACTCCGATGGTCAGCCCGAAGACCGCCATGCCGATCGGCAGCGCGGCGGCGACGAGCGAACCGAACGCCAGGAACAGGATCGCGGCCGCGGCGAGGAGGCCGATCAGCTCGCTCGCGCCGCCGTCGGGGTCGGAGAAGGCGTAGAAGAGGCTCCCGCCCATCTCGATGCGCAGCGGTAGCTCGGCGCGCAGCCGGTCGCCGAGATCGACGAGGGCGTCGAGGTCCTCGGCCGACAGCCGGCTCTGGTCGGGATACTGCACCCGGACGACCGCGATCCGCCCGTCGGCCGAGACGAGGCCGGCGCGCACGGCGGTGTCCCGGCGTACGTCGAGTGCCCCCGCCGGGTCGCTCGTGCCGAGCACGTGCGGCAGCCGCTCCACCTCGGTCTGCAACCGCGTGAGAGCGGTGCGCGCGCTGCCGTCGTCGAAGAACGTCGCACCGCCGTCGAGGGGGGTGACGACCACTTGGGCGGTCATCCCCTCCTGGCCGGTGCCGGCCCGCTCGACCAGTTCCGCGGCCCGCCCGGAGTCCAGCCCCGGAGCGGTCATCGAGTCCGCGGTACGCCCGCCGAAGGCGATCGCGGCGAGGACGGCGAGCGTGGCGGCGACCAGCCATGCCGCGATCACCCGCCAGGGATGGCGGGCGGCGCTTGCGCCCAGGCGGAACAGGGCTTTCGAGAGCATCGGGTCCTCCGACCACTACGTCGGCCGTCGTGGTACGGCCGCCGATGCCGAGGCTCGCCGCCACGGGGCTCCGCGGCATCGGCTCGCGGGCCGCGGATCCGTCGGCCCCGGGGCGGAGTGACGACCCGTCCTTTCGGCCGATGCGCGGCACGGCGCGGTGCCTAGGCTGAGAACCGTGCTACGAGACGACCTGCGAGCCCTGTGGACCGAACCCCGGCCGCCCGACGCGCCCGCCCGGGTGTGGCGGGACTGGGCGCTGCTCGCCGTGGGCCTGGGCGGTGTGGTGCTGGAGGCCGCGCTGCGCGAGAACGTCGTGTGGCGGCCGGTGGCGGTGGTGTTCGCCGTATGGCTGTGCCTGCTGCCCTTGTGGCGCCGGACCCGCCCGCTGGCGATGGTCGGGCTGGCGTTCGGCTCGGTGGTCCTGCTCGAAGTGGCCTCGCTCGTCGCCGCACCGCGCGAGCCCGTCGGCCTGTACACCGGCGCGGTCGTGCTCGTGCTGGTGTACGCGCTGCCCCGGTGGGGATCGGGACGCGAGATCGTGCTCGGCGGCGCGGTGATCCTCGCGGCCGGCACGCTGTGTGTCGTCATGGACGAGACCCCGGTCGTCGAAAAGGTCGTGGGCATCGTCTTCCTGCTGCTGCCCGGCGTGGTCGGGGCTGCCGTGCGGTTCCGGGTGACCGCCCGCGAGCGGCAGTTGGAGCAGTTGCGCTCCCGCGAGCGCGAGCAGCTCGCCCGGGAACTGCACGACACGGTGGCCCACCACGTGTCGGCCATGGTGATCATCGCCCAGGCGGGCCGGGTGCTCGCGGGCACCGACCCGTCCGCCGCCGTCGAGGCGCTGGAGGGGGTCGAGGAGGAAGGGGCGCGCACGCTGGAGGAAATGCGCGCCATGGTCGCCACGCTGCGCGACCGCGGGGCCGGCGCCGAGCTGGCGCCCCCTGCCGGAGTCGCGGATCTGGAGCGCCTGGCGCGCACCCCGGGTGGTCGCCTCAGGGTCGACCTGGAGCTCGACGGCGAACTGGACGCGCTGCCCCCGGCCGTGGACGCGGCCGTCTACCGGATCGTGCAGGAGTCGGTGACCAACGCGCTGCGCCATGCGGCCGACGCGACCGAGCTCGTCGTCCGGGTCGCCGCTGAACGGAACACGGTGCGGGTGAGCGTGCGCGACAACGGCCGGCGCACCGGCCGGGGTCGCGACGGATACGGACTGACCGGACTGCGCGAGCGCGCGACCCTGCTCGGCGGCACACTACGAGCCGGCCCGGGTACCGACCGGGGCTGGCATGTCGAAGCCGAACTGCCGAGAGCGAGGAGCGAGAGCGGTGTCCATTCGCGTCCTCGTCGCTGACGACCAGACGATCATCCGCACCGGGTTGCGGATCATACTGAACGCCCAGCCCGGCATCGAGGTGGTCGGCGAGGCCGCCGACGGGCGGGAAGCGGTCCGTCTGGCCCGCGAACTACGCCCCGACGTCTGCCTGTTCGACATCCGCATGCCCGTACTCGACGGGCTCGAGGCCACCCGGCTGCTCGCCGGCCCGGGCGTCGCCGACCCGCTGGCCGTGGTCGTCATCACCACGTTCGACCTCGACGAGTACGTCTACGGCTCACTGCGGGCCGGCGCCCGCGGATTCCTCCTCAAGGACACGGGACCGGACCTTCTGGCGCAGGCCGTGCGGTCGGCGTCCGACGGTGAGGCGCTCATCGCGCCCAGCGTCACCGTCCGTCTGCTCCAGGCGTTCGCGGACCTGCCCGCCGGCCGACCCGTGGCCCAGCCGGTCTCCCCCGTCACCGCCCGCGAGGAGCAGGTGCTCCTCGCCGTCGCCCGCGGGCTGACCAACACCGAGATCGCCGATGCGCTGCACATCAGCCTCAGCACGGTGAAGACGCATCTGGCCAGCCTGATGGCCAAACTCGGCGCCCGCAACCGGGTCGAGATCGCGATGTGGGCCTACGAAACGCGCCGTATCCTCCCCGGAACCTGAGCCGGGTGGCGCCGTTCAGGCCCGGGTGTAGCCGCCGTCGGCGAAGAGTTCGGCGCCGGTGACGAACGACGAGGCGTCCGATGCCAGGAAGAGGGCGGCCTCGGCGATCTCCTCGGCGTCTGCCAGCCGCCCCAGCGGCACGACGGCCTCGGCGAACCGGTCGGCGTCCGGCCCCGCGGCGCCCAGCAGGCCAGGGGTCCGCGTGGGGCCCGGGCTGAGCACGTTGACCCGGAACCGGCGCTCCCGCGACTGCCGGGCCCAGTTGTGCACGAGGTTGCTCACCGCCGCCTTCGAGGCGCTGTAGACCTCCAGATGCTCGTTGGGGCGCACGCTGTTGCTCGAGCCGACGACCAGGAGGGAGGCGTTCTCCGCCAGCAGGGGGAGCGCCTTCTGCACGGTGAACAGGGGGCCCTTGACGTTGACGGCGAGCGTCAGGTCGACGTTCGCCTCGGTGTGGGCGCCGAGCGCCGCGTCCGCGACGATTCCCGCGTTGGCCACCAGTACGTCGATGCGTCCGGCCTCCTCGCGGACGCGCGCGTAGAGCGTGTCCAGGTCGGCCAGGACGGAGACGTCGGATCGTACGCCGGTGGCGGCAGGGCCCAGCTCCTCGACGGCCGCTTCGAGGCGGTCGACGTTCCGGCCGGTCACGAAGACCCGTGCGCCCTCCCGGACGAAGCGGTGGGCGATGGCCAGCCCGATCCCGCTGGTCCCCCCGGTGATCACGGCCACCTTGTCCTGCAGCACGCCTGGCATGTTGAACCCCTTCGGTTATGGAACGGATCGTCCATAACGTTGGCAGTAATGGACGATCGAGTCAAGAATGGCTAGCCTGGAACCATGCCGAGACCACGCGCATTCGACGAACGCCACGTCCTGGAGCAGGCCCGGGAACAGTTCTGGGCGACCGGCTATGCGGGAACGAGGATGGACGACATCGCCCGGGCGACCGGCCTGGGCAAGGGCAGCCTGTACGGCGCCTTCGGCGACAAGGGCAAGCTGTTCCACCGCGTGTTCGGCGACTGGTGCACCGCGGTCGTCGAGGTGGCCGAAGGAGAGCTGGCAGGTGGCCCGGACGCCGAGGCCCTGACCCGCCTGTCGGGATACGTGCACCTGATGGCGGAGAACGCGGCCTCCGACACCGAGCGCCGAGGATGCCTGCTGGCCAAGGGCGCGGCGGAACTGTCCCAGTGCGACCCGACGGTCGCCGCACGATCGGCCGAGACCATGACGGCACTGCTGACCCTGCTGCGGACGGAGATCAGCGCCGCCCAGCGCCACGGCGACATCGACAGCGCGGCGGACCCGGAGCGGCTGGCGGCCCTGCTGCTGACGGTGGTCCGCGGCATCGAGGCGGTCGGCAAGGCCGGCCTGGCCCCGGAGACGCTGCGGAACATCGCAGACACCGCCCTGGCGGTCCTGCCCGTGCCCGAGGTGCGGAAAGGCGGCCGGGCCGGACGCGGTCCGGCCCGCGAGAACTGACCCGGCGCCATCACCAGGGCGGTACAGGTCGTGCAACACCGTCAGGAAACAATTCTGCAATCTCTTGCGCAAGGTCTTGCAACACCTTGGGGTGCGCCCCTACGGTCGCCACCATCCCCACCTCTCCGCCAGGAGGAGCCCCCATGCGACCCACCCGCCCCGCCCGTCGCAGTGCCAGAGCCCTGGTCGCGGCCGCGACCCTCGTCGCCGCGACGGTGTCCGCCACCGCGACGGCCACCGGGCCCGCCCTCGCGGTCCCGCCGGGCGAGAAGGACGCCACCGCCGTCCTCTTCGAGTGGCGCTTCGACTCCGTCGCCAAGGCGTGCACCGACACCCTCGGGCCCGCCGGGTACGGGTACGTCCAGGTGTCCCCGCCCCAGGAGCACATCCAGGGCGGCCAGTGGTGGACCTCGTACCAGCCCGTCAGCTACAAGATCGCCGGGCGGCTCGGTGACCGCACCGCGTTCACGAACATGGTCAACGCCTGCCACTCCGCCGGGGTGAAGGTCGTCGTCGACTCCGTCATCAACCACATGGCCGCCGGTGACGGGGTCGGGACCGGCGGGTCCTCTTACACGAAGTACGGCTACCCCGGCATCTACTCCGGCGCCGACATGGACGACTGCCGGGCCGAGATCACCAACTACCGGGACCGCGTCAACGTCCAGCACTGCGAGCTCGTCCAGCTCGCCGACCTCGACACCGGCGAGGAGTACGTCCGCGGGCGCATCGCCGGGTACCTCAACGACCTGCTGTCGCTGGGCGTCGACGGCTTCCGGATCGACGCCGCCAAGCACATGCCGGCCGCCGACCTCGCCAACATCAAGTCCCGCCTGACCAAGCCCGACGCCTACTGGAAGCAGGAGGCCATCCACGGCGCCGGGGAAGCCGTGGACCCCGCCGAATACCTCGGCAGCGGTGACGTGCAGGAGTTCCGGTACGCCCGCGACCTCAAGCGGGTCTTCGAGGGCGAGAACCTCGCCTACCTCAAGAATTTCGGGGAGGGGTGGGGGTACATGGCTTCGGGCAAGGCCGGGGTGTTCGTCGACAACCACGACACCGAGCGCGTCGGTGACACCCTCAGCTACAAGTCCGGCTCCGCCTACACCCTCGCCGGCGTCTTCATGCTGGCCTGGCCCTACGGCTCGCCCGACGTCCACTCGGGTTACGAGTGGAGCAACAAGGACGCCGGTCCGCCCAACGGTGGCGCGGTGAACGCCTGTTACACCGACGGCTGGAAGTGCCAGCACGCCTGGCGCGAGATCTCCTCGATGGTGGCCTTCCGGAACGTGTCCCGCGGTCAGGGCGTCACGAACTGGTGGGACAACGGCGCCGACCAGATCGCCTTCGGGCGCGGCACCAAGGCGTACGTCGCGATCAACCACGAGGGCGCGGCCCTCACCCGTACCTTCCAGACCTCCCTGCCCGCCGGGGACTACTGCGACGTGCAGAGCGGCCGCACCGTCGGCGTGAACGGCTCCGGCCAGTTCACCGCCACCGTCGCCCCCGGCACCGCCCTCGCCCTGCACGCGGGCGCCCGCTCCTGCGGCACCCCGCCGTCGGCCGGTACCGGTGCCGCCTTCGGGGTCACCGCCACCACCGTGCCCGGCCAGAACATCCACGTCACCGGCGACCACGCCGCGCTCGGCGGCTGGAACACCGGCGCCGCCCTGAAGCTGGACCCGGCCGCCTACCCGGTCTGGAAGCTCGACGTGAACCTGCCGGCCGGTACGGCGTTCCAGTACAAGTACGTCCGCAAGGACGCCGCCGGCAACGTCACCTGGGAGAGCGGCGCCAACCGCACCGCCACCGTGCCCGCGAACGGCCGGGTCACCCTGACCGACACCTGGCGCAGCTGACCGCGCCCCCTGACGAGGGCCGCCGCCGGGCACCCAAGAACCCGCCACCGCCCGGCTGCGGCCCTTTTTCCTGCCCAGAGCAGTCCAGATCAGCCCAGATGATCCCTGATCAGCCCAGTGCAAGGAGTCCTGCCGTGATACGCCCAGCCCTGCGCACCGCCGCGGGCGTGGCCGCCGCCGCCCTGGCGGTGACGCTCGTGCCCGCGCTGCCCGCCGCGGCCGCCGGCGCCGCCGCCCGGCCGCCCGCCCCGCCCTCGGACGCGAAACTGGCCGCCGAGCCCGCCCGTCACGACCTGACCCGGGAGCAGTTCTACTTCGTACTGCCGGACCGGTTCGCCAACGGCGACCCGCGCAACGACCGGGGCGGGCTGACCGGCACCCGGCTGGAGACCGGCCTGGACCCGGCCGACAAGGGCTTCTACCAGGGCGGTGACCTCAAGGGGCTGACCGACCGGCTCGACTACATCAAGGGCCTGGGCACCACCGCCATCTGGATGGCGCCGATCTTCAAGAACCAGCCGGTGCAGGGCAAGGGCGAGGACGTCTCCGCCGGGTACCACGGCTACTGGATCACCGACTTCACCCAGGTCGATCCGCACTTCGGCAGCAACGCCGACCTGGAGAAGCTGATCGACAAGGCCCACTCCAAGGGCATGAAGGTCTTCTTCGACGTCATCACCAACCACACCGCCGACGTCGTCGACTACGAGGAGAAGTCCTACTCCTACCTGTCCAAGGGGGCGTTCCCCTATCTGACCAAGGACGGGGTGCCCTTCGACGACGCCCAGTACGCCGACGGGAAGAAGAAGTTCCCCGCCACCGACCGGGACTCCTTCCCCCGTACCCCCGTCGTGCCCCCGGCCAAGAAGAACCTGAAGGTGCCGGCCTGGCTCAACGACCCGCAGATGTACCACAACCGCGGCGACTCCACCTTCGCGGGCGAATCCAGCGGCCAGGGCGACTTCTTCGGCCTCGACGACCTGTGGACCGAGCGTCCCGAGGTGGTCAGCGGCATGGAGAAGATCTACGAGAAGTGGGTCCGCGACTTCAAGATCGACGGATTCCGCATCGACACCGTCAAGCACGTCAACACCGAGTTCTGGACCCAGTGGGCCACCGCCCTCGACGCGTACGCAGCGAAGCGCGGCCGGCCGGACTTCTTCATGTTCGGCGAGGTCTACTCCGCCGACACCGCCGTCACCTCCCCGTACGTCACGCGCGGACGGCTCGACGCCACCCTCGACTTCCCGCTCCAGGACGCCATCCGCGCGTACGCCTCCCAGGGCGCCGGCGCGGCCCGGCTGGCCGGGGTGCTCGGTGACGACTACCGGTACACCACCGACAAGGCCAACGCCTACGAGCAGGTGACCTTCCTCGGCAACCACGACATGGGCCGCTTCGGGGCCTTCCTCAAGCAGGACCGGGCGGGCGCGGGCGAGCAGGAGCTATTGGACCGCTACCGGCTGGCGAATGAACTGATGTTCTTCAGCCGTGGCAACCCCGTCGTCTACTACGGCGACGAGCAGGGCTTCACCGGCGCCGGCGGCGACAAGGACGCCCGCCAGTCGCTGTTCGCCTCCAGGACCGCCGACTACCTCGACGACGACCAGCTCGGAACAGCGCGCACCCACGCGAGCGATGCTTACGATCCGGGACACCCGCTCTACCAGCAGATCAGTGCTCTCTCGAAGCTGACCAAGGCCCACCCGGCCCTGCGCGACGGCATCCAGAGCGAGCGCCTCGCCGACGGCTCCGTCTACGCCTTCGCCCGCACCGACGCCAAGTCCCGCACCGAGTACCTGGTCGCCGCCAACAACGCCACCGCCGCCCGCACCGTCGAGCTCGACGCCCCGGCCGGAGCCGCCTACCACGTCCTGTACGGCGGCGGGGGCACCACCACCGTCTGGGCCTCCTCCGCCGGCAAGGTCACCGTCTCCGTCCCCGCCCTCGGCTCGGTCGTCCTCCAGGGCACCGCGCCCCTCCCCGCCCCCGCCACCAGGCCCGCGATCACCCTCACGCCCCCGGCCCCCGGCGCCACCGGCACCGTCGAGCTGTCCGCCGACGTCACCGGCGGCGGCCTGAACCGGGTCGTCTTCGCCGCCCGGACCGGCAACGAGAAGTGGCAGGTCCTCGGCTCCGCCGACCACGCCCCGTACAAGGTCACCCACCACATCACCGCCCCGCAGGGCACGGCCCTGCGCTACAAGGCGGTCGTCGTCGACGCCTCCGGCCGCACCGCCGGCGCGCAGGCCGCCTCCGTCGCCGGCCAGGTGCCGCCCGCCGAGGTGCCCACCGCCACCCAGCGCGACTACGCGGTCGTCCACTACCACCGCCCCGACGGCGACTACACCAACTGGCGGCTGTACGCCTGGGGGGACATCGCCGAGGGCGAGGTCACGCCATGGCCGGCCGGCCACGACTTCGTCGGCCGCGACGCGTACGGCGCCTTCGCGTACGTACGTCTCAAGCCCGGCGCGAGCTCCGTCGGCTACCTCGTCATCGACAAGGACGGCAACAAGGACGTCGCCGCCGACCGCACCATCGACGTGACCAGGACCGGCGAGATCTGGCTGGAGCAGGGCCAGGAGCCGGCCCGTACCGACCGCCCCGCGTACCCGCCGCAGGACACCTCCAAGGCCGTCCTCCACCACCGCCGCGCCGACGGCGCGTACGACGGCTGGGGCCTGCACGTGTGGACCGGCGCCGCCACCCCCACCGACTGGTCCAAGCCCCTGCTCCCCGCCCGCTTCGACGCCTACGGCGCCGTCTACGAGGTCCCCCTCGCCCCCGGCGCCACCAGCCTCGGCTACATCCTCCACAAGGGCGACGAGAAGGACCTCCCCTCCGACCAGTCCCTGGACCTGAAGGCCGCCGGACACGAGGTGTGGCTGCTCGCCGGCCAGGACAAGCACCTCCTTCCCCAGCCCGCCGGCTCCGCCGCCGCCCTGGACCTCACCACGTCCCAGGCGGTCTGGATCGACCGCGACACCCTCGCCTGGAACGCCCCCGCGGCGGCCGCCTCCGTCCAGCTGCTCGCCTCCCGCGACGGCGCCGTCAAGGCCGAGAACGGCACCCTGACCGGTACGGCGCAGTGGCTGCGGCTGAACCGCTCCGAACTGACCGCCGCCCAGAAGCAGAAGTTCCCGCACCTCGCCGCGTACCCCGCCTTCACCGTGGACCCGCGCGACCGCGACCGCGTCCGCGAGGCGCTGCGCGGCCAGCTCGTTGCGAGCGCCCGCGCCGGAGGCGGCGCCGTCCTCGCCGCGACCGGCGTCCAGCTCGCCGGGGTCCTCGACGACCTGTACGCCACGACCGCGGCCCTCGGCCCGGTCTTCAAGGACGGCCGCCCCACCCTCTCCGTCTGGGCCCCCACCGCCCAGCAGGTGACCCTCGAACTCGACGGCCGCAGCGTCGCCATGCGCCGTGACGACACCACCGGCGTCTGGTCGGTGCGCGGCGAGCGCTCCTGGACCGGCAAGCCGTACCGCTACGCCGTCACCGTCTGGGCCCCCAGCACCCGCCAGGTGGTCCGCAACCTCGTCACCGACCCCTACTCCACCGCCCTGACCACGGACTCCACCCACAGCCTGGCCGTGGACCTGGCCGACCCCCACCTCGCCCCGCCCGGCTGGCGCGACCTGCGCAAGCCCGCCCCCGTCCCCTTCACCGCCGCCCAGATCCAGGAACTGCACGTCCGCGACTTCTCCGTCGCCGACCGCACCTCCCGCCACCCCGGCCGGTACCTGGCCTTCACCGACACCTCCTCGGCGGGCATGCGCCACCTGCGCGACCTGGCCGCCGCCGGCACCTCGTACGTCCACCTGCTGCCGGCCTTCGACATCGGCACCATCCCCGAGAACCCCGCCGACCGCACCGAACCGGCCTGTGACCTGGGGGTCTACGCCCCGGACTCCGAGCAGCAGCAGGCCTGCGTGGCCGCCGCGGCCGCCAAGGACGCCTACAACTGGGGCTACGACCCGCTGCACTACACCGTCCCCGAGGGCTCCTACGCGAGCGACCCCAACGGCACCGCCCGCACCGTCGAGTTCCGCAGGATGGTCCAGTCCCTCAACGGCGCCGGGCTGCGCACCGTCATGGACGTCGTCTACAACCACACCGTCGCCGCCGGGCAGTCGGACAAGTCGGTCCTCGACCGCATCGTGCCCGGCTACTACCAGCGCCTGCTCGCCGACGGCTCGGTGGCCACCTCCACCTGCTGCGCCAACACCGCCCCCGAGAACGCCATGATGGGGCGCCTCGTCGTCGACTCGGTCGTCACCTGGGCCAAGCAGTACAAGGTCGACGGCTTCCGCTTCGACCTCATGGGCCACCACCCGAAGGCCAACATCCTGGCCGTGCGCCAGGCCCTGGACGCCCTCACCGTGGCCAAGGACGGCGTCGACGGCAAGGCGATCGTCCTCTACGGCGAGGGCTGGAACTTCGGCGAGATCGCCGACGACGCCCGCTTCGTCCAGGCCACCCAGAAGAACATGGCCGGGACCGGCATCGCGACCTTCTCCGACCGGGCCCGCGACGCGATCCGCGGCGGCGGCCCCTTCGACGAGGACCCGCGCGTGCAGGGCTTCGCCTCCGGCCTGTTCACCGAGCCCAACGGCTCACCCGCGAACGGCACCCCCGAACAGCAGCGGGCCCGGCTCCTGCACGCCCAGGACCTGATCAAGGTGGGCCTGTCCGGCAACCTCGCCGCCTACACCTTCACCGACACCGCCGGCCGCCGCGTCAAGGGCTCCGACGTCGACTACAACGGCAGCCCGGCCGGTTACGCCGCCGCGCCCGGTGACGCGCTCGCCTACGCCGACGCCCACGACAACGAGACCCTGGCCGACGCCCTGACGTACAAGCTGCCGGCCGCCACCGCACCGGCCGACCGGGCCCGGATGCAGGTCCTGGCCATGGCCGCGGCCGCGCTCTCCCAGGGGCCGGCGCTCTCCCAGGCCGGCACGGACCGGCTGCGCTCCAAGTCGCTGGACCGCAACTCCTACGACAGCGGCGACTGGTTCAACGCCATCCACTGGGACTGCCGCGACGGCCAGGGCAACGGCTTCGGCCGCGGTCTGCCCCCGGCCGCCGACAACCGCTCCAAGTGGGTCTACGCCAAGCCCCTGCTGGCCGGGGTCACGGCCCCCTCCTGCGCGCAGACCGAGGCCGCCTCGGCCGCCTACCGGGACCTGCTGCGGATCCGTACGAGCGAGCCGGTGTTCTCCCTGACCACCGCCGACGCCGTCCAACGCGCCCTGGCCTTCCCGCTGTCGGGCCCGGCGGAGACCCCCGGCGTCATCACCATGACCCTGGGGGACCTCGTCGTCGTCCTCAACGCCACGCCCGCCGCCCAGCACCAGCGCGTCCCCGCGCTCGCCGGACAGGGCTACGCCCTGCACCCGGTCCAGGCGCAGGGCGCCGACGCGGCCGTCAAGCAGGCGTCGTACGAGTCCGCGACGGGCGATTTCACCGTCCCGGCCCGTACGGTGGCCGTCTTCACACGACGGTGAGCTGATCCAGCCGCTTCTCCAGCAGGATCACCCCGTACACCCGCCCGTCGGCACCCTGCTTGTCGGGCAGCTCCCCGACCACCCGGTAGCCCGCATTCCGGTAGTACGCGAGCAGCCGGGGGTTGGAGGAGACGCAGTCCAGTCGCGCCCGTTCGCGGCCGGTCCTGGCGATGCGCCGCTCGGCGTGTTCGAGCAGTCGCCGCCCGGCCCCGGCGGGCGCGACCCGGCGGTCGGCCATCAGCCGGTGCACGTAGCCGGCGACCGGAGGCTGTACGCCCCAGGCGTCCTCGTCGGACCACCACAGCTCGTACGCCCCGCAGATCCGTCCGTCGGGATCACCGGCCAGCCAGACCTCGCCCTCGCGCATGATCGCCGTGAAGTGCGCGGCGTCCTTCTCCCCGGGCTTCCACTGCTCGATGCCGGTGTCCCGCATCCACCGCGCGGCCTGGTCGTACAGGGCCGTCAGGGTCCCGGCGTCCTTCTCCGCGGCCCGCCGGAACAGCAATCCGTCGTCAATGATCACGCGGGCATTATCACGCGCCGTCCGATCCGGACCCGGAGGCGGAGGCGGAGGCGGACGCGGACCCGGACGCGGACCCGGACGCGGGCGCGAGGGCCGCCAGCCGCGCGACCAGCTCGCCGAACGGCCCGTCCGCCGGTTCGTCGGAGAGCATCCGCACCAGGATCGAGGCCATCTCCGCGTCGTACGCGGCACTGACGGCGGCCAGCGCCGCGAAGTCGTGCACCAGCTGCAACTCCAGCTCGGCGCGCGGGATCCGCTTGCCCTCCAGCCAGATCAGCGCGGTGGACTCGGCCAGCGACACCCACGACCGCACCACCAGCTCCAGCCGGGCGGGCGGCGTCCCCTCCACCCTCAGGTGCGCCAGGATCTGCTCGTACGCGGCCTGCCGGACCTCGTCGATCATGGCGTTGGTCCGGCTGGACCCGGCCGCGGGCCCGCCGCGCATCAGCGCCGAGAACCCCGGCCCGTGGTCGTCGACGAACGCGAAGTACCGCCCCATGACCCGCAGCAGGCGGGCCCCCAGCGGGCCCTCGTGCGGCTCGACGAACCGCAGCGCCAGCTCGTCGGCCGCCCGTCGCAGCGCCGCCTCGTAGAGGCTGAGCTTGCCCGGGAAGTAGTGGTAGACCAGCGGCCGCGATATCCCGGCCGCGGCCGCGATCTCGTCGATCGACACATCGTCGGGCGACCGGTGGCTGAACAGCTCCAGCGCCACACCGATCAGCTGCTGCCGCCGCTCCTCGACACCCATCCTGCGTCGTACCCCGGTTGTCATGCGGACACCCTACTTCGTACGGCCATCCGCACCGCCCGCCCAATCCGCCCCGCCCGCGGGCCGGTCAGAGGTCTATGACCAGCTCCTCGCCGCGGGCGCGGGAGACGCACAGCAGCATCGAGTCCGTGCGTTCGGCGTCGGTGAGGAGGGTGTCGCGGTGGTCCACCTCGCCCGCCAGCACCCGGTGTCGGCAGGTGCCGCAGAAGCCCTGCTCGCAGGAGTACGGGGTGGCGGGCAGCTCTTCGCGGATCGCGGCCAGCGCGGTGCGGTCCGCCGGGACCTCGACCGTGCGCCCGGAACGCGCCAGCCGGACGGTGAACGGCCGGTCCTCGGCGGTGGCTCCGGCCCCGCCGCCGGCCCCGCTCCCGGCCGGCGCGAAGCGTTCCAGGTGCACGGCGACGCCCGGGGCGACCGCCGCCGTGACCGCGCTCATCAGCGGCTCCGGGCCGCAGGCGTAGACCAGGGTGTCCGGGGCCAGCGCGGCCAGCGGCGCCAGGTCCGGCAGCCCCACCTCGTCCTGCGGCAGGACGCCGACGCGGTCGCCGTACGCCGCGAGTTCGGGGAGGAAGGGCATCGAGGCGCGCGAACGGCCGCCGTAGAGCAGGGTCCAGTCGGCGCCGGCGGCCGTGGCCGCGCGCAGCATCGGCAGGACGGGGGTGATGCCGATCCCGCCCGCGACGAAGACGTAGGAGGCGGCCGGGACCAGCTCGAAGCGGTTGCGCGGCGGGCGCAGTTCCAGCTCGGCGCCCTCCACCAGCTGCTCGTGGACCTCGCGGGAACCGCCGCGGCCGTCCTCGATCCGGCGCACGGCGATGGTGTACGTACCCGTCCGGGCCGGGTCCCCGCACAGCGAGTACTGCCGGGTCAGTCCCGACGGCAGCACCACGTCGACGTGCGCGCCCGGCGTCCAGGGCGGCAGGTCGCCCGCCTCCAGGGTGAGCTGGACCACGCCCTCGGCGGGCTCGGTGCGCGAGACGATCAGCGCGCGCAGCCGGCGGCGCGGCGAGTACCCGGATATCGGGGTCTCCAGGGCGGGCAGCGGCCACAGGGGCGAGCGGCGGATCCGCCGCCGCAGGGCGCGCCGGGCCAGCCAGGCCGTCCCGGCCACGGCGGCGACCGCGAGCGGGCGCGGGACCGGCGGGCGCGGGGGTATCGGGGGCGGGGTCATCGGGCCGTACCGCCGTTCGCGCCGGGGGAGGTCGCCAGGTACGCCACCGCCTGCGCGGTGCAGCCCTCCTGCGAGGGGTGGTACGTACGCGAGAGGTAGGTGGGGATCGAGCGCAGCATCGCCGGGGCCGAGGGCAGGGTGCCCTGCCGGCCCGCCCGCAGGAACTGGCCCACCGACGCCCTGCCGTCCTTCAGCGTCGGGTCGTTCTCCATGAAGAAGCGGGCGCCGCGCTGCCAGAGGAACACCAGCGCGGTGAAGGCCGTCGCCCAGGTGCGGGCGCGCCGCCGGTAGCCGCCGTCCACGTGCATGAAGAGGTCGAAGGCCACCGAGCGGTGTTCGACCTCCTCCGCGCCGTGCCAGCGCAGCAGATCGAGCATCATCGGGTCGGCGCCGCGCCGGTCCAGCTCGTCCGCGTTGAGCACCCAGTCGCCGAGGAACGCCGTGTAGTGCTCGATCGCCGCGATCAGCGCCACCCGCTCCATGAGCCACCAGCGGCTCGCCCGGCCGGGCGGCAGCGTGCGGTCGCCCAGCAGCTTCTCGAAGAGCCAGTCGACCTGTGCCGTGTACGGGGTCGGGTCGAGACCGAGGGCCTTGAGGTGGGGGAGCACGTCGTCGTGCGCGGCCGCGTGCATGGCCTCCTGGCCGATGAAGCCGATCACGTCCGCCCGCAGCCGCTCGTCCTCGATGTACGGCAGCACCTGCTTGTACACGTGCACGAACCACCGCTCGCCCGCGGGCAGCAGCAGGTGCAGCACGTTGATGGTGTGGGTGGCGAACGGGTCGCCCGGCAGCCAGTGGAGCGGGGTGTCCTGCCAGGAGAACGCCACGTTCCGGGGCCGGAGTTCGACGGGTGCGGACGCCACGGGGACGGAGACGGGGGCGAGCGGCGTATTAGACATGGCGTCAATGTACTGATGGGTACGCGTGCCGCAACACCCCCGTGCACCAAGGTTTCCCGCCCGGCCACCGGTGACCGGCTACCGCAGGACGCCCGCCTTCGTGCCGTCCTGGAGCGTCCCCGACAGCTCGGCCTGCGCGCCCTCCTTGGCCTTCACGGCCAGCCGGTTGCCGGTCGCGGAGCCGGTCGCGCCACCCGTCACCGACAGCGACGTGAACTGCGCGCTGCCAGCGGCCAGGACGTACCACTGCCCGGCCGGCGCCTTCCACAGCACGCCCGCCAGCGCCCGCGGTTCCCGTACCCCGCACGCCGGTGAGCCCTCCGCGGTCGCCGTCTGCGCCGCCGCCGGCGCACCCGGCGCCAGGAACTGGCCCTGCACCCGCTCCGCGGCGCCCCGCCAGGTCTCCGCCCGCGAACACAGCCAGGCCGCCGACCCCTTGCCCTCCGGCAGCGGCTGCTTCGCGTACGCCCACAGGTTCACGCTGCGGACGCCGTGCGAGCGCACCGAGGCCAGCAGGCACGCCGACTTCGACCAGTCGGCGAGCGCCGGTTCCGCCTCCGTGCCCGGCGTGCCCGACGTGAGCCGGACCGGGGTCAGCTCGCCCAGGTCGGTCACCAGCCGGGTCCCGGACGCGGACTTCAGCTCCATCGCGTTCCAGGTGGTGCACGCCCCGGCCGACGGCGGGCTCGGCGCCGGCGCGGTGATCCCCTCCGGCGTCAGTTTCAGCGGGACCGCCTCCTCGCCGGGCTTGACCAGGTCCCGTACGGCCGCCGCCGTCACCCACGGCGCCGTCAGGTACCGCACGTTGCCGTCCACCCGGCTGACGACCAGGGCGTTGGCGGTGTCGGCCGAGGCCCCGTCGGTCCGGGCGAAGTCCAGGGCCGCGCCCGCCGTGCCGGAGACCGGCTCGGCGTACCGCGCCACGCGCAGGCCGTCGTACAGCAGCACGACCACCGCCTGGTCGACCGCGCCCGCGAACAGCAGCTGCGGCGGTCCCATCGGCGGGCCGGACTGGGTCCCCGGGGTCGCCGAGACGACCACCGTCGGCCCGGGCCGCGCCCAGACGGCCAGCGCCCGCCGCAGCAGCGCGGCGTCGCCGACCCGGTCCCCGCGCGCGGGCCAGACGGAGAAGTCGGTACGGGTGGACGTCCGCCAGGCGGCGGGCGCGACCCGGGTCAGCTGCCCGGGGTCCAGGGCCTGCTCGGCGGCGGCGTTGCGCGCGTACGGCGGCGCGGCCGCCCCGTCGGCGCCCCAGCCGCCGCCGGGCAGCGCGAGCAGCGCCCCGCACACCAGCAGCGCCGCCCCGGCGGCGAGCGCGGCCCGCACGTGCCGGCGGCGGCGCAGCAGATCGGTGGGCCGGGCCTGGAGCACGCACGGGTCGAACTCGGGGGAGGTGAAGAGCACGTCGTTGGCGGGATCCCCCGACTCCGCGACCGCGGCCGCCGGATCGGCGACGCCGGCCTCGGCCAGCACCCGGACCACCTCGGCCTCGGGCAGCTGCTCCAGCGCGCGCAGCACGCACGCGGCCCGGCCGGGGCCGTCGAGGGTGGTCAGCCACTGGTCCAGGGCCAGCTCCTCGGCCCCGCCGGCGCGCGGGAACAGCCGCAGCCCCCACACCTGGGGGAGCCCCGGCGGCAGTTGCGCGCGCCGCGGCAGGGACCGGAAGGTCAGCGGCAGCCCGGCCTGCAGCGCGCTGCGCAGGACGCGCAGCCGGACGTACGCGTACCCGGGATCGGCCGCGCTGCCGCGCTGCGTCGGCACCCGGCCCTGCGGCCCGGCCTCGCGGCCGCGCGGCAGGGCGCGCTGGACCAGTGCGTGGGCGGTGAGCACGCGGCGGTTGCGGCCCAGGGCGGGCGGCAGCACCAGATAGGCGATCCGCACCAGCCGGGGGTAGTGCTCGACGATCGCCGCCTCGGCCTGTTCGACGTCGAGGGGGCGGGTGGCGGTATCCGGAGCAGTCACGTTCAGCAGAACGAGCGAACCGCCGGACGGTCACCCGCCCCCGGGTCACGCGTTCGGGCGAACCGGCGGTACGCGGAGCCGGGTGACGGGGCGGACGGGCGTCAGGCGATCGGGCGGGCGTCAGGCGATCAGGCGGGCCCGCAGCGCGTCGACGGTCCCGTCCGCGACTCCGAGCCCCTCGCGCACGTACGTCTCCATCGAGCCGTACCGCGTCGCGACCTCGTCCAGGGCCGCCTCCAGGTACTCCGGGAACACACCGATCAGCGCCAGCGCGATGTCCGGGTTGCCGCCGGCGGCCGTGAAGCCCTCGATCATCGGGGCGTAGGCCTGCCGCACCGCCGGGTTCACCGACAGGTACTCGGCCATCAGGGTCTTCTCGTCCGCGCCGAGCAGGGCCAGGACGACGGTCGCGCCCCAGCCGGTGCGGTCCTTGCCGGCCGTGCAGTGGAAGAGCAGCGGACCGGCGTCGGGCGCGGCGAGCTCGGTGAGCAGCGTGCGGTAGGCGGCCCGGCCGGAGGCGGAGTGGACGAAGGAACGATACGTCTCGGTGAACAGCGCCTGCACCCGCCCGCCGCCGAGCTCCCGCTCCGCCGTCACCGGGTCGGACAGCAGGTCCTTGAGCTGGGTGGCGACCGGTACCCGGCTCGCGTTCATCTTGTCGGCCAGGACGTCGCGCACCAGCGCGCGGGCCCCGTCCGGCACCCGGTCGGGGTGGGCCGCGCGCTCGCCGTCGGTACGGAAGTCGATGATCGTCCGCAGCCCCAGGGCGGCCACCGCCGGGTCGGCGCCGAGGTCGAGCCGGTCGAGCTGGCCGGACCGCAGCACCAGCCCCCGGCGCACGGTGCGGCCGTCGGCCAGCACGGTGCCTCCGAGGTCGCGGAGGTTGGCGACGGTGGTGGACGGGGTGGCGGTGGCGGTCATCGTGGTGGCTCCTCTGGTAACGGTCTATGCGATTTTCTGACGATTTGCCGGGGAAAGGTAATCGACGACCATCGACAGCCCGACCCCTATCCCCAGTGCCACCAGGTGCCCGGCGTCCGTGAACGTCCGCCCGCGCCGCACCACCGGCCATGCGGCCAGCGCCAGCAGCCCGCCCCGGGCCGCGGCCCGCACGGGCCCGCGCGGCAGCGCCGAGGTCAGGGCGCCCAGCACCGCGTTGAACCCGTAGCTGGTGCCCACGTCCACCGCCCACCGGGTCTCGGCCGCGGGCCGCCCGGCGCGCAGCGCCCCGTAGACCAGCAGCGTGGCCGCGGTGTGGCCGAGCAGGAAGACCCCGGCGGTCCACCACACGCCGTACGCGTACTCGGCGTACCCGAGCACGGCGAGCAGCAGCAGCGCGTACGGCAGCGGCATCGGCTCCTCGACGACGAGGGCGCTGCCGGCCAGCGTCTCCCAGCGCCCGGCCGCGAGATTGTCGACATTCGTCGACCAGGCGCGCAGCACCTGCTCCCGCCTGCCGTCCCCCATCCGCTCCAGCACGTACGCCCCGAGCTGCACACCTCCGGTGTAGAGGGGGGCCAGTAGCAATGGCTTCACCCGTTCATGATCGGGCACGGCTTCCGGCCACGGACAGCCGGGTCACCCCCGGCGTCGCCCGTCGGGAAACCTGATGGGGCCGCTTTCGGGGGCGGTGGACCGGGATGGGAACATGGCCGGAACATGACTACCGAACCCGCGCCGATGCGCGTCGCACGCGCCGCGGTGTTCGCGGCTCTGTGCACCGCTCTGGGCGGGGCCGGGCACGCGTACACGGCCGGCCACGACATCCCCGCCACCGGGCTGCTCGCCGCCTTCGGGCTGACGGGCGCCCTGGCGTGGCTCGCGGCCGGCCGCCAGCGCGGTCCGGTGTCCATCTCGGCCGCGCTGCTCGCCGTCCAGGGCGCGCTGCACCTCGTCTTCGCCGGGAGCGGCCACGCGCCGGCCCCGGGCGGGGTACGGGGGATGCCGCCCGGCCACCACCACGCGCACCCGTCCGGGGGAGTCCCGTCGCCGGCGGACCCGGCCGCGATGGCCGACGTGGGCGGGATGGCCCACGCGGGCGCGATGGCCCACGCAGGCGCGATGGCCGACGTGGGCGGGATGGCGGGCGCGGGCGGGGTGACGGACACGGCCGGCCCGGCCGGCCTGGCGGATCTGGCCGCGATGGCCGGGACCGGTGGCGCCGGGATGCTCGCCGCGCACCTCCTGGCCGCGCTGATCTGCGGGATCTGGCTCGCCCGGGGCGAGGACGCCGTCTTCCGGCTCGCCCGCGCGCTGCGCGCGCTCGGGGCCCGGGTCGTGGTGGCCCTCGTACGGCCGCACCTGCCGGTGCCCGAGCGGCCGCTGCCGTCCGGCCGGTGGTCCTGCGCACCCCCGCGCGCCCTGCGCGGCGCGGTGCACGCCTACGCCGTCGTACGGCGGGGCCCGCCCGGCCCGGTGTCCGTCCGAGCCACGGCCCCCGGCCGTCCTGCCTGCGCCTGACCGGCGAACCGGCGAGTCCTGGGGGCTGTTTTCCCCTGCCTTCGCCAACACCGAGGACCACCATGGCCATCGACGACGTCCCGGACACCCGCGCCGGGACCGCCACCAGCGACACCGTCACCAGAGACACCGACACCGACACCGGAACCGATAGGGGCGCGGACACCGGCACCGACGCCGGTGGAGGTGCCGGCGGCTCCGCGCCGCGGCGCGGAGGCGGCACCTGGGCCGCGCTGCGCCCGCTGCTGCTACGCCTGCACTTCTACGCGGGACTGCTCATCGCCCCGCTGCTCTTCGTGGCCGCCACCACCGGGCTCCTGTACGCCCTGTCCTTCCAGGCCGAGAAGATCATCTATGCGGACGAACTGACCGTGGACACCGTCGGCCAGAGCGCCCTGCCGCTGAGCGCGCAGGTCGACGCCGCGCGGATCGCCGCCCCGGAGGGCAAGGTCCTCTCCGTGTGGCCGGCGCCCGAGGCGGACGCCACCACCCGCGTGATCATGGAGAGCCCGTCCGCCGAGGAGGGTGAGACCCTCACCGTCTTCGTCGACCCCTACACCGCCCACGTGCGCGGCCAGCTGACCACCGTCGGCGACGCGCTCCCGCTGCGGGCCTGGCTGAGCGAGTTCCACAGCTCCCTCCAGCTCGGCGAGTTCGGCCGCAACTACAGCGAGCTGGCCGCCAGCTGGCTGTGGGTGGTCGCCCTGGGCGGGCTCGCCCTGTGGATAGGCCGCCGCCGCACCCGGCGCGCGCAGCTCGTCGTCCCCGACCGCAAGGCGACCGGGCGGCGCAGGACGCTGTCCTGGCACGGCACCGTCGGCCTCTGGGCCGTGGCCGGTCTCGTCGTGCTCTCCGCGACCGGTCTGACCTGGTCGAAGTACGCCGGTGAGAACATCGGCCGGGTGCAGGACGGCCTCGGCGGCGCCACCCCGTCCGTCTCCGCCTCCCTCCAGGGCGGCGCCGGCGCGGAGGCCGGCGGCGACGAGCACGCGAGCCACACCATGGGCCCCGGCGAGACGATGCCGGACATGCCGGCGAAGGCCGACGTCGGCATCGACAGGGCGGTCGAGGCCGCCCGCGCCGCCGGGGTCACCGAGAGCCTCCAGGTGACGTTGCCCGTGCCGGGCAAGGGCTACGTCATCAAGGAGAAGGACCGCACGGTTCCGGTCAACCTGGACGCCGTCGCCGTCGACCCGGCCGACGGCCGGGTCATGGACGAGCTGCCGTTCGCGGAGTACCCGGTCCTGGCCAAGCTCACCCGCTTCGGCATCGACCTCCACATGGGCACGACCTTCGGGCTGGTCAACCAGCTCGCGCTCGCGCTGCTCGCGGTCGCCGTCATGGCCCTCGTCTTCTGGGGCTACCGGATGTGGTGGCTGCGCCGGCCGACGAAGGACCGGGCGCTGTCCTTCGGGCGGCCGCAGCCGCGCGGCGCGTGGCGGAAGCTGCCGGTCACGGCCCTGCTGCCGCTGGCCGCGGTGGTGGCCGTGGTCGGGTGGTTCATCCCGATGCTGGGGATCAGCCTGCTGGCGTTCCTGGTCGTCGACGCGGTGGCCGGCTTCGTGGGCCGGCGGCGGGCGGCCGCGGCGTGACCGCTGACGGCTGACGACTGACGGCTGACGACTGATCACCTCCGGCCGCTGACGGCCGACGGGCCCGTGCTCCCTCCTCGGAGCACGGGCCCGTCGTGTGTGCGGGGCGCCCGCGGCGCTCAGGGCGCGTACTTGTAGCCCACCCGGCGCACGGTCCGGATCGCACCCCGGTGGGCGGCGCCCAGCTTGCGGCGCAGGCGGGCGATGTGGACGTCCACCGTGCGGCCGTCGCCGACGTGGCCGTAGCCCCAGACGGTGGTCACCAGCTGGTCCCGGCTGTGCACCCGGTGCGGGTGCGCCACCAGGTGGGCCAGCAGCTCGAACTCCAGGTACGTCAGGTCCAGGACCCGGCCGTCCACCTCGGCGGTGCGCCGCGCCGCGTCGATGCGTACGAGCGCGTCGTCGGCGGAGCCGGTGGCGGGCCGGAGGCCGGCCGCCGCCTGCGGGGCGAGGGGCTGGGGCTGCGCCGTCGGCGCCACCAGCGGCGGCTGGTCGGCGGGTACGAGGACCAGGTAGCCGATCATCGGCGGCTGGCCCGGGAGCGCGGGCACGGTGTGCTGGGGGGCCGGGAGCCAGGTGGCGCCGGGCGGCAGGAGGTCCACCACGCGCGCCGCCTCGTCGCGGTCCACGGCCCGCAGCCGATGGCGCGGTCCGTGATGGGGCGGGAAGGGGAGCGGGGCGGTCGCGGTCGCAGCGGTCGCGGCAGAGGTGATGGAACGGGTGTTCGCCATGAGTGGTCAGCTCTTTCACGCGGAGAGTCGGCAGGAGACGTCGGTCGGTCGTCGTGCCGCGCAGACCGAAGGCCTTCGGGAAGGACTGGTGGAGCGTTCCGGAAGGCTTTAGAGGGCCGGCGCGTTCTTCGCGCGGCAACACACCCGGTCGAAATCGTGATCCTGACGGGAGGGCCAGAACGGCTCGAGGTCGCTGCGACCGGTCGAGGTGTGCGAATGGCTGGCCATGCGCCCATTCAAGCAGATGCCGAAGGCGCGGGGCAGGCGGCATCTCACCTGCTGGAGCGGAATCTCAAATTCCGTCAGTAAAACAATCAGTAGGACCCGACAATCGGTAAGACCCGACAAGCCGACGCCCGTCGCGCTGCGGCAGCGCGACGGGCGTCGGTGGAGCACGGAGTGCGGCGTCCGCAGGGCGAACGGACCGGCGTCAGACCAGGCCGGCCTTGTCCAGGCCGGTGCAGCAGGTGTCCACGATGAGGCGGGTGACGACGTACGGGTCGACGTTCGCGTTCGGGCGGCGGTCCTCGATGTAGCCCTTGCCGTCCTTCTCCACCTGCCACGGGATGCGCACCGAGGCGCCGCGGTCGGAGACGCCGTAGCTGAACTCGTTCCACGGGGCGGTCTCGTGCAGACCCGTCAGACGCTCGTCGATGCCCGCGCCGTAGTTCTTCACGTGGTCCAGCGGCTTGCTGCCCTCGCCCAGCGCCTCGCACGCGGCGACGATCGCGCGGTAGTCCTCGCGCATCGCCTTGGTGGAGAAGTTGGTGTGCGCGCCCGCGCCGTTCCAGTCGCCCTTGACCGGCTTCGGGTTGAGGGTGGCGGAGACGTTGAAGTCCTCGGCCGTGCGGTAGAGCAGCCAGCGCGCGATCCACAGCTGGTCCGCGACCTCCAGCGGGGCCAGCGGGCCCACCTGGAACTCCCACTGGCCCGGCATGACCTCGGCGTTGATGCCCGAGATGCCCAGACCGGCGGCGAGGCAGTGGTCCAGGTGCTTCTCGACGATCTCGCGGCCGAAGATCTCGTCCGAGCCGACGCCGCAGTAGTAGCCGCCCTGGGCCGCGGGGAAGCCGCCCACCGGGAAGCCGAGCGGCCGGATGCCGTCGAAGAAGGTGTACTCCTGCTCGATGCCGAAGATCGGCTCCTGCGCGGCGAACTTCTCGGCGACCGGGCGCAGCAGGGCGCGGGTGTTCGACTCGTGCGGGGTCATGTCGATGTTCAGGACCTCGCACAGCACGAGGACGTTGTCGCCGCCGCGGATCGGGTCCGGGCAGGAGAACACCGGCTGCAGCACGCGGTCGGAGGCGTGGCCCTCGGCCTGGTTGGTGCTCGACCCGTCGAAGCCCCAGACCGGCAGCTCGGCGCCGTCGTCGAGGATCTTCGTCTTGGAGCGAAGCTTCGCCGTCGGCTCGGTGCCGTCGATCCAGATGTACTCAGCCTTGAAGGTCACGGGCCCCATCCTCAGACTCTGCGGGTGCTGCGGTTCGCTGCGGTGATGTCCGCAGCGTGCCCGCTCGCGATTTCTCTTCCGTTGCCCGTGTGTGAACCCCGTGTTACCGGGGTTTCAGCCGCAGGTCGGGCGGCTCGTGCGGGTTGGTGGAGGTGCGCCCGTCCCGGTGGGGCAGACTGAGCACGTGAGCATTTCGTACGATTTGACGTCCTCGAACGGTCCCGCCGCCGGCCCCCGTCCCCGCATCGGACTGCTCGGCACCGGCCCCTGGGCCCACCGCACCCACGCCCCCGCCCTCGCCGCGCACGCAGGCTCCGACTTCGTCGGCGTCTGGGGCCGCAGGCCCGAGGCCGCGGCCGAGCTGGCCGCCGCGTACGGCGTGAAGGTGTACGAAGACCCCGACGCGCTGTTCGCGGACTGTGACGCCGTGGCGTTCGCCCTGCCGCCGGACGTCCAGGCCCCGCTCGCCGTGCGCGCGGCCGCGGCCGGCTGCCACCTGCTGCTCGACAAACCGGTCGCGACGACACCGGAGGGCGCCCGCGCCGTCGCCGACGCGGTACGGCGCCATGGCGTCGCCTCGGTCGTCTTCCTCACCCTCCGCTTCGCCGAACCGGCCGCCGGCTGGGTCCGGGAACAGTCCGGGCGTTCCGGCTGGTTCACGGCCGCCGCCCACTGGCTCGGCGCCGTCTTCCCGCCCGACGGCGCGCCCAGCGCGTACGCCGACTCACCGTGGCGGCGGGACAAGGGCGGCCTGTGGGACGTGGGTCCGCACGCCCTGTCGGTCCTGATCCCGGTCCTGGGCGACGTGGTCGGGGTGACCGCCGCCCGCGGCCCGGGCGACGTGGTCCAGCTGGCACTGCGGCACGCCTCGGGCGCGGCGAGCACGGCCGTCCTCAGCCTGAGCGCGCCGCAGGCGGCGGCCGGGGTGGGGCTGGAACTGCGCGGCGCCGAGGGCGTCTTCTCGCTCCCGAACTGGAGCGACGTCCCGGGCGCCTACGGCCGCGCGGTCGACGCCCTGCTGACAGCGGCCCGTACGGGCGTCCCGGACCCGCGGGACGCGGCGTTCGGGGCGCGGCTGACGGAGATCCTGGCGGAGGCGGAGGAACGGCTGGAGGCGTAGCGGACGGGCGGGTAGCGGACGGGCGGCGGAGGCCCCGGCCCCGCCCCTTCCGGGGCGGGCCACCCGTCCCGGAAGGGCCGTCCGTCCGGGAAGGGCCGTCCGTCCCGGAAGGGGCCGCACCTCGGGGAAGGGGCCGCCGGTCCTGGAAGGGGCCCTACCTCGCGGAAGGAACGGCCCGTCCCGGAAGGAGCCGCCCGACCCGGTCACTTGATGACGGCGTTCGCCACGATGATGACCAGCCCGATCGTGGCGTCCGCCACGCCGATCGCGAGCGCCGAGGTCAGCCGGCGGCCGACGCGCAGTGCCACGAAGGAACCCCACGCGAACAGCAGCGCGGTGTTCAGGCCCAGTCCCACGGCGGTCACGCTGGGCGCGTCCCACCGCGCGAACCCCGCCAGGACCAGCAGCAGCACGGTGGGCAGGGTGGCCGCGATCATCGGCCACTCGTTCCACAGGGCCCGCCCCAGTACCCGCCACCGGTACCGGGCGGACCCCACGTGCTGGACGGTCATGTGGTGCGAGTACCCGTGCGCCAGCCCGGCGGCGCCCGCCGTCACCAGCACCCAGCTGGCGTCGTGGAACGGGGTGTACTCCTCGCCCGCCTGGTCGAGGGCCGCCAGCAGGCCACTGGCCAGCACGGTCCCGTAGACCCCGCCGAACATCCAGTCGGCGCCGCGCCGAGGCGCGGGCGTGGTGGCCGGGGCCGGGGCGGGCGGGGTCGGCGGGGTCGGCGCGGTGGTGGCCGGAGCCGGGGTCGTGGCCGGAGCCGGGGTCGTGGGCTGGTGGGACATGGGGTTCCTTATGCGGCATTCATCCGTGTTGTTCCGCGGTCCACCCTACGAGGGCGCCCGCCGGAACGACGTGAAGGCCGGGGCCGGGGGCAGGTCCCCCGTGCGTCCGCCGAAGCCCAGGTCCTCCAGGACGCCGGTCAACGCCCCCACCGCCCGCGCGAACGCGTGGTCGGGGAGGGCCGCGAAGCCGATCACCAGGCCTTCGCGGGGCGGGCCCGCGGCCGCGGGGTGGTGGTACGCCGAGAGGGGGTCCAGGGCCAGCCCGGCCGCGTCCGCCGCCGCGAGGGTGGCGCGTTCCGTGCCCGGGGGCAGCGTCAGGACCGCGTGGAGGCCCGCCGCGATGCCGGTCACCGGGAGGCGCGGGACCGCCCGGGAGAGGGCGGCGGTCAGGGTGTCGCGGCGCGCGCGGTAGCGGGCGCGCATGCGGCGTACGTGGCGGTCGTACCCGCCGGAGTCCAGGAAGTCGGCCAGGGTGAGCTGTTCGAGGGAGCTGGACCACGGCTCGCGCACACCCTTGGCCGCCAGCAGCGGATCGAGCAGCGCGTCCGGCACGACGAGCCAGCCCAGCCGGATCGCGGGGGAGAGGGACTTGCTGAGCGAACCCCCGTAGACGACGTGGTCCGGGGCCAGGCCCTGGAGGGCGCCGACCGGTTTGCGGTCGTAGCGGAACTCGCCGTCGTAGTCGTCCTCGACGATCAGACCGCCCGTGGCGCGCGCCCACTCCACCGCCGCCGTGCGGCGCGACGGCAGCAGCGGCCCGCCCGTCGGGAACTGGTGGGCCGGAGTGAGCAGCGCGGTGCGGGCCCGGCCGGGGAGCAGGTCCGTGCGGGCGCCGTCGTCGTCGACGGGTACGGCGTGCGCGCGCACGCCCGCCGAGGCGAGGAGCCCGTGGTGGAAGGGCAGTCCGTACGCCTCGCACGCCCAGTCGCGCGGGCGGCCGGCGGCCAGCAGCCGCAGGGCGCCCGCGAAGCCGGCGACGATCACGATGTGGTCGGCGTCGGTACGGACGCCGCGCGCGCGGGTCAGGTACCCGGCCAGCGCCCGGCGCAGCTCCGGCCGCCCCTGCGGGTCGCCGGGGCCGAAGGCCTCGGCCGGCGCCGCCGCCAGGGCCCGCCGGGCGCTGGTGGACCAGGCGGCGCGGGGGAAGGCGGACGGGTCGGGTTTGCCCTGGACCAGGTCGAAGTGCGGGGAGGCGGCCCGGGGGTCCGGCGGTCCGGGCGCGGCCGGGGCGCCGGCCGCGACCCCCTCGGCGACCCGGGTGCCCGAGCCCTGGCGGGCCGTGAACCAGCCCTCGGCGACCAGTTCGGCGTACGCGTCGGCGACCGCGCCCCGCGCCATGCCGAGGTCGGCGGCCAGCGTCCGGTAGGGCGGCAGCCGGGTCCCGCCCGCCAGCCGGCCGCTGCGTACGGCGTCGCGCAGGGCCTGCGCGAGCACGGTGCGGCGGGCGCCGTGCGCGGGGAGGTCGAGGTGCAGGTCGCTGCCGCTGGTTCCGGCTCCGGTGCCGGTTCCGGTGACGGGCGGGGGCGGTGGCGGTGGCGGGGGCGCGGGGGTGTCGTCGGCCGCGGTCATGGGGCGAAGCCTAAGGCGCGGGCGGGCGCGGGCCGTCGGCGCCGAAGGCGTCCCGGGCCCCCGTCAGGAAGCGGTGGACCGTGGCCCGTTCGGCCGGGTCGAAGGTGTCGGTGAGGGTCAGGAGGGCGTCGATGAAGGGGCCGAAGAAGGACCGGCCCAGGTCCATGGCCGCCGGGGTGACCCGGAGCAGCACCCGGCGGCGGTCGGCGGCGTCGCGTACGCGGGCCACGTGGCCCAGGCGTTCCAGCCGGTCGATGACGGCCGTGGTGCCCGCCGAGTTGAGGGCGAGCCGGGTGCCGAGCAGGCCCGCCGTGGCGGGTTCGCCGGCGCGGGCGGCGTCCAGGAGGCAGATCAGGGCCCGGACGTCGGTGGGGTGCATGCCGTTGCGGGCGGCGAACTCGCCCTGCCGCAGACCGAACTCGACGGTCACGGCGCGCAGGAGGTGCACCAGTTCTTCGCGGGGGTCGTGGGGGTCGTGGCCGGCGTCCCGGCGGTCCGGGTTCTGGGGTCCCTCGTGCATGGCGTCTCGGCTCCGTCCGTCATAATCTCTCGCTGAGCGATATTATCGTCCATCGAGGGATTGGAATCGGCTCCATGGCACCGATGACGGCTTTCCGTGACGCGTACGACGCCGTGCTCGACCACTGGCCCGGACCCGTCGACGCCCTGGACCTCCCCACCCCCTACGGCCTCACCCACATCAACAGCACCGGGGGAGGGGGAGGGGGAGGGCGAGGGGAAGGGGAAGAAGGAGGGCCGCCGCCGCTGGTGCTGCTGCCCGGGGGCGGGGCCACCTCCACCGTGTGGGGCGGCTGCCTCGCCGCCGGTCTCGGGCGGGGGCGCCGGGTGTACGCCGTGGACCTGGTCGGGGACCCGGGGCTCAGCGTGCCCGCCGACGGGGTCCGGACGCGGACGGTGGCCGACCTCATGCGCTGGCTGGACGCCGTACTCGACGGGCTCGGGGACGGGCCGGTCGAACTCGTCGGCCATTCGTACGGGGCCTGGATCGCCGCCCACTACGCCGTCCACGCGCCCGGGCGACTGAGCCGGCTGGTGCTGCTCGACCCGACCCAGGTGTTCGCCGGGTTCCGCCCGGGCTACCTGCTGCGGGCCCTGCCCATGCTGGCCCGGCCCACGCCGGAGCGGATCCGCTCCTTCCTTGCCTGGGAGTCGGGCAAGGGGGAGTCGGGCAGAGGGGAGCCGAGCCCGTGGGAGTCCGTCCCGTGGGAGTCCGGGCCGGGAACCTCGCGGCCGACGGACGGGCCGGTTCCGGTTCCGGTTGCAATCACCGTCGACGGGATCGGGGCCGCCTGGCTGCGGCTGCAGGAGGCGACCGCCGGGTTCCCCGCCGTGCGCCCGGTCTCCGGGCCCCGGCCCGCCATCGGCCGGCTGCGCGATCCGTACGCCCACGGCGCCGGCCTCGGCCCGGGCGCCGGCCTCGGCCCGGGCGCCGGCCTCGGCCCGGGCGCCGGCCTCGGCCCGGGCGCCGGCCCCGCCCTGCCCGTGCTCGCGCTGTTCGCCGGGCGGGCCCGCTGCCACCGCGCGGACCGGGTCGCGGCGGCGGCCGCCGCCGCGCTCCCCGGGGCCGTGGTCGGCGTCCTGCCCGGGGTCGGGCACCACGCGCTGCCGCTGGCGGGGGCCGCCGCGATCACCGCGCGGCTGCGGCCCGGCGCTACGCCTTCCGGGACAGCGCTTCCCGCACCGCCTCCTCCGAACGGGCCACCACCGCCGTCCCGTCCTCGGCCGTGATGATCGGGCGCTGGATCAGCTTCGGGTGCGCGGCGAGGTGGGCGATCCACCGGGCGCGGGCCGCCTCCGTCCCCTCGCGCGGCAGGTCCCGTACACCGGTCTCCCGGGCCAGCGGGTCCGAGGTGCGCGTGATGTCCCACGGCTCCAGGCCCAGACGGCCCAGGACCTCCCGGATCTCGGCCTCCGAGGGGACGTCCTCCAGGTAGCGGCGGACGGTGTACTCGGCGCCTTCCGCGTCCAGCAGGGTCAGCGCGCTGCGGCACTTCGAACAGGCGGGATTGATCCAGATCTCCATGGCCGGGAAGCCTACCGACACGCCTGCGCCGGAACCGTCCCGATGGCGTCTGGCCAGGGGCTTTTGTCAGTGGTCCCCGGTAAAATCGAAGACAGCACGACAGGAACCGACGGACCGCCAACTACCCTTTGGGAGGCTGTGGATGGCCGCTGCCGCGATCATTGACCCGCCGAAGAAGAAGCCGCTGCCCGCGGGTCTGCCCCGGGAGTGGTACGAAAGCCACAACCGCCGTCTGAAGGCCATGCGGCTGGCGATATCGCTGCTCGACTCCGGTACGTACGACGCCGCACGCGCCACCAACCGCAAGATCCGGACGATGGCCGCCCGCACCGGCATCCACCGTCCGTCCAACGTCACCTGCCGGATGGTCCGCACGCTGATCCACGAGGCACACCACTGACCGAGCCGGCGCCCGAAGGGCCCCCGGGGGAGAACCGCCCCCGGGAGCCCGCGTCAGGCACGCTCACGTCCCCGTCCCCGTCCCCGTCCCCTTCTCCCGCTCCGGGACCGCCCGCACCGGTACGGACAGGAGCAGCAGCGCCACGTCGTCCCGCGGCCCGCCGCCCGTGAAGGCCACCAGGTCCTCCCACACCGCCCGCGGCAGCCCCGCCGGGTTCGTCGCCAGGACCGGGACCCGCGTCGCCAGGGGGTAGAAGGCCCCTCCCCCGTCCCGCGCCTCCGAGACCCCGTCCGTGTACGCGAGCAGTCGGTCGCCGGGCAGCAGCGGCATGCCGGCGACGCCCGGCGCGGCCGCCGCCCCGGCCAGTCCCAGGCCCAGCGGAGGCCCCGGCTCCACCGTCGTCTCGGCCACCGTGAAGCCCCGCATCAGCAGGGGCGGCGGATGGCCGTACGAGAGGATCCGGACGAGTTCCAGGCCGGGCGGGAACTCCAGCAGGACCGCCGTCGCGAACAGCTCCGCGTGCTCCACCGCCGCCGAGTCCGCCACCAGCCGCCGGTCCAGCCGCGCCGCCACCCCCGCCAGCTCCGGGTCGTCCAGCACCCCCTCCCGGAACGCCCCGAGCAGGCCGGCCACCGTCCCCACCGCCGCCAGGCCGTGGCCCTGCACGTCCCCGACCACCGCGCGCACGCCGTAGGGCCCCGCCCGTACGTCGTACAGGTCGCCGCCGACCAGCGTGCCGCGCTGTGCCGCCCGGTAGAGCCCCGCGCAGCCCAGCCGCCCCACCCGTTCCGGCAACGGCGGCAGCACCGCCAGCTGCGCGGCCTCCGCCACCGTCCGTACGCTGACCAGCTGGGCGTCCCGGCGCTGGCGTACCCACGCGATGACCACGCTGAGCAGGCCGACCGCCGCCACCGTCGCCAGATCCGCGCCCCGTGCGTGTCCCACCCCCAGCCGGGGGATGCCCAGCAGGACCAGCACGATCCCGGCGAACACCGCCGTGCCGCGCGGACCGTAGGCGAAGGCCGCCACCGGGGGCAGGCCGGCCAGGAAGAAGCCCAGTTCCACGGTGCCGGGCGTGGCCCGTTGCGCGAGCACCAGCACCACCAGAGCCACCACGGGCGCGATCCGGGCCCAGGGCGGCGGCGGCGCCCCCTGCAACCAGCCCGGGTCCTGGCGTCGGCGTCTCACCCTTCCACCCTGGTGCCCGGGCCGGACCCGCGCACCCCGGACCACCTCCTCGGGTGGCCCCCGGCCCCGGCCCGGCCCCGGACCCGACCCCGACCCCGACCCCCATCCCGATCCCGAGACCGGTGGCCGGAGTGCCGCGATCAGCACCCGGCTGAACTGGCTGCGCGCCGACGTGCCCGGCGCCGACGACGGGATCATCTCCACCGCCGGCCTGGTCGTCGTGGCGGCGGGCGTGGCCGGGCTGCTCGCCGGTGCGCTGTCCATGGCGGCCGGCGAGTACGTCTCCGTCAGTTCCCAGCGCCCAGCGGGTCCCGGTCACCGACGCGGTCGGTACGTGGATCGGGGCGGGCTGACCGGGCAGGATGAGGGGCATGCGGATCGCGGTCACCGGCTCGACCGGGCTCATCGGCAAGGCGCTCGTACGCTCCCTGCGCGCGGACGGACACGAGGTGGTGCGACTGGTGCGCCGCCCGCCCGCCGCCCCCGACGAGGCGGCGTGGGACCCGCCGCGCGGGTACGTCGACCCAGCCGGCCTGGAGGGCTGCGCGGCCGTCGTCCACCTGGCCGGGGCCGGGGTCGGCGACCGCCGGTGGAGTGCGGCGTACAAGAAGGAGATCCGCGACAGCCGGGTCCTGGGCACGGCGGCGCTGGCGCGCGCGGTCGCCTCGCTCGCCGAGCCGCCGCGGGTGCTGGTCAGCGGGTCGGCCGTCGGCTACTACGGCGACCAGGGCGACCGGGTGCTGGACGAGGACTCCCCGGCCGGCGAGGGCTTCCTGCCCTCGGTGTGCGTGGAGTGGGAGGCGGCCGCGGCCCCCGCCCACGCGGCGGGCGTCCGGACCGTCTTCGCGCGGACCGGGCTGGTGGTCGCGGGCAAGGGCGGCGCGTGGGGCAGGCTCTTCCCCGTCTTCCGGGCGGGCATCGGCGGGCGGATGGGCGACGGCCGCCAGTACTGGCCGTTCATCTCGCTGCACGACGAGGTCGCGGCCCTGCGGCACCTCATCGACACGCCCGCGCTGGCCGGGCCGGTGAACCTGACCGCGCCGGAGCCGCTGACCAACCGGGAGATCACGGCGGCGATGGGGCGGGTGCTGCACCGGCCGACGCTGCTGCCCGTACCGGCGGCGGCCCTGCGGATCGTGCTCGGGGAGATGGCGCAGGACGTGCTGGGCAGCCAGCGGGCCCGGCCGGTCCGGTTGCTGGAGTCCGGATTCGTGTTCCGCCACCCGCTGATCGAGCAGGCCCTGCGGGCGGCGCTGACGGCGGAGGACTGAGACCGCGCTACGGCCGGGCTACGGCCGGGCTACCGTCGGGACAGGACCGGAGCACGACCGGAACGCGACCATGACGTGACCGTGAAACGACGGGAGCACGACCGAAGTTGTGCGGAATACCGCAGCGGACTTGGGTTCTCCTCAGGCCTGTTGGGGGAAGGAGGACGTGACATAGCCGCGCCGACCTCGGGGAGGGGCACGTGCTCAGCAGCGCACACCATGCGGACGTCGTCATTGTCGGAGCCGGAGTCTCGGGACTCGCGGCAGCGCACCACCTGATCGCAGCGGGGGTCAGCGTCATCGTGCTGGAGGCCGCGGACGGCCCGGGCGGGCGGATGGCCACCGAGCTGACCGACGGATTCCGGTTGGACCGGATCGGTCAGCTGCTCAGCACCTCGTACCCGGAGCTCGACCTGACGCCCGGTCTGGGCGACCTGGTGCTCCGGCCGTTCGCGCCCGGCGTGCGGGTGCACACCGAGGGCAAAGTACTGCGGGTGGGCACGCTCACCCCGGCCCGCGCGCTGGCCAGCGGCTCGCTGGAGCAGGCCCGGCTCAGCGCGATGCTGGGCCGGCTGGCGGCGCTGCCGGTGGAGCGGGTCCTGGCCCGCCCGGAGCGCACGGCGGCCGCCGCGCTGCGCTCGCGGGGCGCGGGGGCACTGCGGCCCCTGCTGGCCACCTTGCTCTGCGACGCCGAGCTCGGCACGTCGAGCCGGGTCGCCGACCTCGCGCTGCGCGGGTTCGCGCGGGGGAGGCTGGCCGTGCCCGAGGGCGGGGCGTCGGCCCTGCCCGAGCTGCTGGGGGCGAGCCTTCCGCCCGGCACGATCCGTACCGGTGTGAGGGTCCGCTCGGTGGCCACGAACCTGGTGACGACCGAGGAACACGGCGACTTCGGCTGCCGTTCGGTCCTGCTGGCCACCGGCGCGCGGGCGGCGGCGGACCTGCTGCCGGGGCTGCGGGTGCCGCGGTTCCACGAGGTCACCGCGATCCACCACGCGGTGCCGGGCGGCCTGCCGTCGGACGGCTCGCTGCTGCTGGACGGCGACGCGCGGTGGCCGGTGGCCCACACGGCGGTCATGAGCGCGGTCGACCCGACGCGGGCGCCGGCCGGGCGGTCGCTGGTCACCACGACGGTGCTGGGCCCGCCGCCGGCGCTGCGGACGGTGGCCTCGCGGCTGGCGCGGCTGTACGAGACGTCCACCCGTGACTGGGAGGTCCTGGCGGTGCACCACACGCCGGAGGCGGTCCCGGCGATGCCGCCGCCGCACGACCTGCGGCGGCCGGTGCGGGTGCTGTCGGGGCTGTACGTGTGCGGGGACCACCGGGACACGAACACGGTCCAGGGCGCACTGCAGTCGGCCCGGCGGGCCACGTCGGCCGTCCTGCGCGACTTCGGCATCCCCCTCCCGGCGGCACCGCCCCTGGTGCCGGCGGCGGCGTAGACGCACGGGGCCGGGCGGACGGCGCGCTGCCCCCCATACTCCGTCCCAGGCCCCGCGCCTCAATCGCCGGCGGGGCTCAAGGATCGGGGCCCCGCCCCGGGCCCCGCGCCTCAATCGCCGACGGGGCTGGATGGGTGCGCCTCGGTGGTCGGCGGGGCTCAAGGATCGGGGCTCCGCCCCGGGCCCGGCGCCTCAATCGCCGGCGGGGCTGGATGGGTGCGCCTCAGTGGTCGGCGGGGCTCAAAGATCGGGGGCTGCGCCCCCGGCCCCCAGTACGTGCGCTTCGCGCCCGTGCGCTCAAACGCCGCGCGGGCTGGAAATGCCGCTGCGCGGCATCCCAGCCCCGCGGCCCATTCCAGCGCCGCCGGGCACCAATTCAGCCTCGCCGGCGTTTGAGGCGCGGGGGGGTCCGGGGGCGGAGCCCCCGAAACCGGCCCCACCGGGCAACCGTTCAGTCCCACCGCGCGCCCTTCCAGCGCCGCCGGGCATCCCATTTAGCCCCGCCGGCGTTTGAGGCGCGGGGGAGTGGGGGGGCGAAGCCCCGACGCCCGTCAGGGGAACGACAGCGCCGCCACCCGGTCCCGATACGTCCGCACGGCCGCCGCGTCACGATAAGGCTCGAGCCGCCGCTCGAAATCCCGCACGTACTCCACCGCCCGCACCGACCGCATCTCCATCGCCTGCTGCGCCGCCTCCGCCCCCAGCGCACACGCCTGGTCCAGTTCCCCCAGCCCCAGCCGCGCCGTCGCCAGGACGACCCGGCAGAACAGCCGGGACCGGGCGTAGGCCGGCGCGCGCAGCTGCAGCGAGCGTTCCGCGTGCTGCGCCGCCGCCCGGTACTGCTGGAGGTCCCGGTGGCTGTGCCCGAACTCGTCCGCCAGCTGCGCCTCGTCGAAGAACCGCGCCCAGTACGGCACGTCGTCCCCCGGCCGCGCCGCGCCCAGCGCCCGCTCGGCCCGGACCAGCGACGCCGTGGCCGCCCGTACCTCGCCCAGGACCGCGTGCCCCCGCGCCTCCGCCGCGTGCAGCAGCGCCTGCATCACCGGTGGCGGCCCCGAGCCCACGCCCTGCTGGGCCACCCGTGCCAGCTGGACCGCCTCCCGGCCGTGCCCCAGGTAGACCGCCTGGCGGCTCATCGTCACGAGCACGTACGAGCCGTACGGCCGGTCGCCCGCCGCCTGCGCCAGCCGCAGCGCCTGCACGAAGTACCGCTGGGCCAGCCCGTGCGCCGCGATGTCGTACGAGGTCCAGCCCGCGAGCCGGGTCAGGTCCGCGGCGGCCGCGAACAGCCGGCGCCCGGTGGTCTCCCCGTACGTGCCGCGCAGCATCGGCTCGGCCTCGTGCTCCAGGTAGCGCACCAGGGCCTGGCGGGCGTGGCCGCCGCCGTACGCCTGGTCGAGCGTGCGGAACAGCTCGCCCACCGACCGCAGTGCCGCGATGTCCCCGCCCGTCACCCGCTGCCCCGGCCCCCGGTCGATCTGCCGCTGGCGCGGCACCGACCCGCGGCCCTGCGCCGGCACCCGGGCGGCGGCGGCCGGGTCGGTGCCGCGGCCGACCCGTTCGTCGGCGCGGCCGATCAGCCAGTCGCGGCTGGGCACCACCAGCCCGGCGGGCGTGAACGCGATCTTGCGCAGTTCCGCGTGCGAACCGGAGTCCTTGCGCCACAGCCCGCTCGCGATGTCGACGGCCTCCTCGGGTGTCGCCGCGAACTCCAGGCCCGCGTAGACCGGGGCGCAGGCGTCCAGGCCGAGGTCCTGAGCCGACAGCCGCCGCCCCAGGCGCCGGGTGAAGACCTCGGCGATCAGTGCGGGGGTGGTGCCGCGCGGCTGCTGCCCGCGCAGCCAGCGGGTGACGGAGGTCTTGTCGTAGCGCAGATCGAGACCGTGTTCGAGGCCGAGCTGGTCGACACGGCGGGCGAGCCCGGCGTTGGAGAACCCGGCTTCCGCGATCAGCGCCGCGAGCTGCCGGTTGGGGACGCGCTGGGCAGGTCGTTCCGTCATCGGCTCCACGGTCTCCTGACGTGACGGACCGGGGTCCCGGCCCTGTGAACGGCGTGAATGTAGCGGCGAACTCCGCCCACACCGCCCGCTCTGCCCCACATTCATCCGATCGTGCGAAGAACCGGGAGGTCTCTTTACGGCCGCTGACGGCAGTGCCCCCTAGGCTGCGGCCATGACCCGCAGGTCCCCCCGACCGCATTCCGCCCCCGCGCCCCCTTCCGCACCCGCCTCCGGACCGGCTTCCGCGCCCGCCTGCGGACCGGCCTCCGGACCGGTCGTCGCCGAGTGCACCGCCCCGCTGCCCGCGCCCGAGCTCACCGAGGCCGAGTGCCGGCGCTGCGGCACGCTCATCGCGGGTCTGGACGGGCGGTACGCGTGCGGCGTGTGCGGCTGGGTCAACGACCACTCCGAGGGGCACCGGCGGCTGCCGCGCGCGGACGAGGACCCGGACCTGCCGCGACGCGGCCGCCGGCTCCCCAAGCTGCCGCCGGGACCACCCGAGGAGACGCAACCGGAGACGGGACCGGAGACGGGACCGGAGCCGGGACGACAGACGCGCCAGCAGCCGGGACAGCGGCCGGCGCCACGGCCCGGTACGGCGTCCTGACGGGGTCAGGACGGCGTCCGTACGGCCTTCTGTCGCCCTCCTGACAGGTCCCGGACGCGCCGCCGTACCCTTGCTGGAGCGATATGTGCACACAGCAGGTTCAACGAGGAGGCGCTGCGGTGGCTGAGCTGCGGTTTGTCCGTCTGGGCTTCGGCCCGGACGCGGTCGAGTACACCGAGGCGTGGGAGGAGCAGCGCCGGGTCCACGCCCAGCGTTTCGAGGACGCCGTCGGCGACACCTGCCTGCTGCTGGAGCACCAGCCCGTCTACACCGCCGGGCGGCGTACCGACGACAGCGAGCGGCCCCTCGACGGCACGCCCGTCATCGACGTGGACCGCGGCGGCAAGATCACCTGGCACGGCCCGGGCCAGCTGGTCGGCTACCCGATCATGAAGCTGCCCCGCCCGGTCGACGTCGTCGCGCACGTCCGCCGGCTGGAGGAGGCGCTGATCCGCACCGCCGCCGACTTCGGGCTGGAGACCACCCGTATCGAGGGCCGCTCCGGCGTCTGGGTGCTCGGCGACCCGGTCGAGGAGCGCCCCGCGATCGGCGGGCTCTCGCTGGACTTCGACCCGCGGATCGGCGACGACGAGTTCGACGCGCGCCTGAACGGTCCCGAGTACGCCCCCTCCAACGCCGGCCAGCGCCGCGAGGACCGCAAGCTCGCCGCGATAGGCATCCGCGTGGCCAAGGGCGTCACCATGCACGGCTTCTCGTTCAACGTGAACCCCGACAACACCTGGTTCGACCGGATCGTGCCGTGCGGGATCCGGGACGCCGGTGTGACCTCGCTCTCGTACGAGCTGGGCCGCGAGGTCACGATCGAGGAGGTGCTGCCGGTGGTCCAGCGGCACCTGAAGGACGTGCTGGAGAACGCCGAGCTGCGGCCGCGCGAGATCGAGGCAGCCGCCGGCGCCTGACGGGCGGGGAATGCGTCCGGGCTCCCGCAGGTTGGCCGGACGTAAGAGCGTACGAATTACGGGCGTACCCTGGTGGGCGCCGAGGAATCAAAGTCACAGGGAGCCGGTCGTGTCCGCAGTCGCACCCGACGGACGCAAGATGCTGCGCCTGGAGGTCCGTAACGCCCAGACCCCCATCGAGCGCAAGCCCGAGTGGATCAAGACCCGGGCGAAGATGGGCCCCGAGTACACCGCGATGCAGAGCCTCGTGAAGAGCGAGGGCCTGCACACCGTGTGCCAGGAAGCCGGCTGTCCGAACATCTACGAATGCTGGGAGGACCGCGAGGCCACCTTCCTCATCGGTGGCGACCAGTGCACCCGGCGCTGTGACTTCTGCCAGATCGACACGGGCAAGCCCCAGGCGCTGGACCGCGACGAGCCCCGTCGCGTGGGCGAGTCCGTGGTCACGATGGACCTGAACTACGCCACCATCACGGGCGTCGCGCGCGACGACCTGCCGGACGGCGGCGCCTGGCTGTACGCCGAGACGGTGCGCCAGATCCACCAGCAGACCGCGGGCCGTGAGTCCGGCCACACGAAGGTCGAGCTGCTGGCCCCCGACTTCAATGCCGTGCCGGAGCTGCTGGAGGAGGTCTTCGCCTCCCGCCCCGAGGTCTTCGCGCACAACGTCGAGACGGTGCCGCGGATCTTCAAGCGGATCCGCCCCGGCTTCCGCTACGAGCGCTCGCTGGACGTGATCACCAAGGCGCGCGAGTACGGCCTGGTGACCAAGTCGAACCTGATCCTGGGCATGGGCGAGGAGCGCGAGGAGGTCAGCGAGGCGCTGCGCGACCTGCACGCGGCCGGCTGCGAGCTCATCACCATCACCCAGTACCTGCGGCCCTCGCCGCGCCACCACCCCGTGGAGCGGTGGGTGAAGCCGGCCGAGTTCGTGGAGCTGGCGAAGGAGGCCGAGGAGATCGGCTTCTCGGGCGTCATGTCCGGCCCCCTGGTCCGCTCGTCGTACCGCGCCGGGCGCCTCTACCAGCAGGCGATGGAGAAGCGCAGCCGAGCCGGAGCGTAGGTCGAGGGAACGAGAAGCGCGCGGAGGTCTGAGCCGCGAGGCACCGTGAGGCGTCGTGAGACTCCGCACACCTCCACCCGTGTGAACTCACGCACAAATGATTACCAATCAGTAACACCGCACCGACGCGGCCCCTAGGCTCTTTCCAGGACGAGCCCGGCGGGCCGCGTCAATGTTTCATCATCGTTTGACCGCCGGGTCACGCCCTGGTAACACCAATCAGTGATGCTGGATCCACGCACCGCAACCACCCCGATGTGAGTTCCGAGAGAAGGATCGACACCATGCAGGCCGCGCCCGTTCGCGCCATCGCCATCCCGTCCTTCACCGACGCCCTCCGCGGCATCGAGTCGATGCTCATCCGCGGCGCCCGTCGCAACGCCTGGACGGCCGTCCTGGAGGACCGCCGCAGGGCCAAGGACCGGGTCGAAACCGAGCACGCGCTCGAGGCCGTGGCTACCCGGACGTCGTAAGCCACGTAAACTTCGCTACATGGCGAGGAAGTCAAACGCAGACACTGCTGCGAACCCCGGGCGACTGAAGCAGATCGCCCTGACGTACAAGATGACCCGTAAGGCCGATCCCAAGGTCGGTCTCATCGTCGCGGGCGTGGGAATCGTCACCTTCGGTGTCTTCCTTGCGATCGGCTTCCTGATCGGCCACCCGGTCTACCTGGGCATCCTGGGCTTCCTGGTGGCGTTCCTCGCGATGGCGATCGTCTTCGGGCGCCGGGCCGAGCGGGCTGCCTTCGGGCAGATGGAGGGCCAGCCGGGCGCCGCCGCGGCCGTACTGGAGAACGTGGGCCGTGGCTGGACCACGACCCCGGCCGTGGCGATGAACCGCAACCAGGACATCGTCCACCGCGCGGTCGGCCGGGCCGGCGTCGTGCTGGTCGCCGAGGGCAACCCGAACCGGGTGAAGACCCTGCTCGCGGCCGAGAAGAAGAAGATGGCCCGGATCATGCCGGACGTCCCGGTCCACGACATCATCGTCGGCACCGGCGAGGGCGAGGTGCCGCTCAAGAAGGTGCGCACGACGCTGCTCAAGCTCCCGCGCGTGCTGGCCGGCCCCCAGGTCACCCAGATCAACGACAAGCTGCGGGCCATGGGCGACCTCATGAGCAACATGCCGCTGCCGAAGGGCCCGATGCCCAAGGGCATGCGGATGCCGCGCGGCGGAAAGATGCGCTGAGCATCTCGTATACGAAACGGGGGCGCCCCGGAGCCAAGCTCCGGGGCGCCCCCGTTCTTATGGTTCTTTCGTTGTTGCCCGGATTCAGATCCGGACCTGGACGGCGCGGGCCAGCCGGTCGTGCAGGCCGCGGCCGTCGCGGTCCCAGACCAGGGCCGGGATCACCAGGCCGAGCAGCACCGTCCGCAGCAGGGCGCGGAAGAAGCCGAGCCGGCCACCGTCCTCCGCGATCACCCGGAGCCCGACGATCCGCTTGCCGGGGGTGAAGCCCACGGTGCCGACGGTCAGCAGGGCCAGGGCGAGGAACAGGGGCAGCGCCCAGTTCCCGGCGGCGACCCAGTCACGGTCGGTGATGAGGCCGAATGCGATCAGCTGGCAGCCCATCCAGTCGATGGCCACACCGCCCAGCCGGCGGCCGAAACGGGCCGCGGAGCCGGGCCCCGCCTGGGGCAGCCCGAGGCGCTGGCCCGGGTAGCCCAAGTCGACACCCATCTGCTCGACCGCCGCGCGGGGGCCTGAGAGCCACGATCCGATTGCTTCCCTGTTGTCCACTCGACCACGGTACCTGTGGCGCTCCAGAGCCCCTCCGCGGGGATCCGGTTAACTTGTGCGAAACAAATGGGTCATGCTTGAGAAATCCCGTCTGCTTATGGTCGGGTCAGCGTGCGGCACCGCACTGACGCACCACGGGCTATAAGCCCGACCCTCCCCCGGGGTCGGGAGTAGGAGGAGTTGGATGTTCCAGAACGCCGACGACGCGAAGAAGTACATCGCGGACAACGACATCAAGTTCGTAGATGTCCGGTTCTGCGACCTCCCGGGTGTGATGCAGCACTTCACGATCCCGGCGAAGGCGTTCGACCCGTCCGAGGAACTGGCCTTCGACGGCTCCTCGATCCGCGGCTTCCAGGCGATCCACGAGTCGGACATGGCGCTGCGCGCCGACCTCTCGACCGCCCGTCTGGACCCGTTCCGCCGCGACAAGACGCTGAACGTCAACTTCTTCATCCACGACCCGATCACGGGCGAGGCCTACAGCCGCGACCCCCGCAACATCGCGAAGAAGGCCGAGGCCTACCTCGCCTCCACCGGCATCGCCGACACCGCGTACTTCGGCCCCGAGGCCGAGTTCTACGTGTTCGACAGCGTGCGCTTCGCGACCTCCGCGAACGAGGGCTTCTACCACATCGACTCCGAGGCCGGCGCCTGGAACACCGGTTCCGAGGAGAACAACCGCGGCTACAAGGTCCGCTACAAGGGCGGCTACTTCCCGGTCGCCCCGGTCGACCACTTCGCCGACCTGCGCGCGGAGATCTCCCTGGAGCTCGACGCCCAGGGCCTCCAGGTCGAGCGCCAGCACCACGAGGTCGGCACCGGCGGCCAGGCCGAGATCAACTACAAGTTCAACACGCTGCTGGCCGCGGCCGACGACCTGATGCTCTTCAAGTACATCGTGAAGAACGTCGCCTGGCGCAACGGCAAGACCGCGACCTTCATGCCGAAGCCGATCTTCGGCGACAACGGTTCGGGCATGCACGTCCACCAGTCCCTGTGGCAGGGTGGCGACCCGCTCTTCTACGACGAGGCCGGCTACGCGGGCCTGTCGGACACCGCCCGCTACTACATCGGCGGCATCCTCAAGCACGCCCCGTCGCTGCTGGCCTTCACCAACCCGACGGTGAACTCGTACCACCGCCTGGTCCCCGGCTTCGAGGCCCCGGTCAACCTGGTCTACTCGCAGCGCAACCGCTCCGCGGCCATGCGCATCCCGATCACGGGCTCGAACCCGAAGGCCAAGCGCGTCGAGTTCCGCGCCCCGGACCCGTCCTCGAACCCGTACCTGGCCTTCTCGGCCCTGCTCCTCGCGGGCCTCGACGGCGTCAAGAACAAGATCGAGCCGATGGAGCCGATCGACAAGGACCTCTACGAGCTGGCCCCCGAGGAGCACGCGGGCGTCCCGCAGGTCCCGACCAACCTCGAGTCGGTCCTCCAGGCCCTGGAGAACGACAACGAGTACCTCCAGGCCGGCGGCGTCTTCACGTCCGACCTGATCGAGACGTGGATCGACTACAAGCGCACCCACGAGATCGCCCCGATCCAGCTCCGCCCGCACCCGCACGAGTTCGAGCTGTACTTCGACCTCTAAGCCGCACGCTGAAAGGCCCCGCCGCTCTCCCAGGAGAACGGCGGGGCCTTCGTGTCGCCTACGGCGCCGTCAGGCGTCTCCGGTGCCGAGGACGGCCATGCCGCGGGTCAGTTCGCGCAGGGCGCGGAGCGCCAGTTCCGATGGGGAGCCCGGGCCCTGGGGCGGGGCTTCCGTCGTGGACCAGACCTCCAGGGAGACGCGGATCGCGTCCGTGGCCGCCGCCGCCAGGAGGCGGACGGCCAGGGGGTCGGCCTCCGGGCCGGTCAGGCGGGCGATCACCGGGACCAGGCGTTCCTCGGAGTCCTGGTTGACGCGGTACCAGACGGCGCGCAGGGCCGGGTCGGCCTCGGAGGCGCGCAGCAGGCCGCGGGTCCAGTTCAGGCCCTCGGAGACGGCCACCGGGCCGGTCAGGGAGCGGGTCACCGCGCGTTCGAGGGCCTCGGCGAGCGGGGTGCCGGGCTCCTCCTCGGCGAGCAGGTCGCGCCACTCGTCGCCGCCGCCGGCCAGGAGCGGGGCCACGGCCTCCTGCTTGTTGCGGAAGTAGCGGTAGAACGTACGCAGCGCCACGCCCGCGCGGTGGGCGATGTCCTCGGCGGTGGTGCCGTCGGGGCCGTGCTCGGCGAAGAGTTCGCACGCGGCGCGGGCGATGTCGAGCTGGGTCGCGGCCTTGCGCCGCTCGGTCAGCGACTGGGCGCGCGGACCGTTCTGGGGGGAGTACGGACGAGGGGATTTCACCACCGCAGCGTACCCTCCGGTAGGGAGCGATCTAGGCATTCATTGACAGGGTGGCAATACGTGTCAGGGAGTCGGTACGCTCGGCTCATGAACCGTTACGAAGGACGTCGCGTCCTCATCACCGGCGGTGGCTCCGGCATCGGCCAGGCCACCGTCCAGCGCATCCTCGCAGAGGGGGGCCGGGTCCACACCGTGGACGTCAACGAGGCCGGCCTCAAGGCCACCGCCGACCGCGCCGTCGCCGACGGCGTCGCGGAGCGCCTGACCACCGCGGTCCTGGACATCTCCGACGAGAGCGCCGTCCGGGAGGGCGTCGCCGCCGCCGTCGCGACCCTCGGCGGGCTCGACGTCCTCGTCAACGCCGCCGGGATCCTGCGCTCGGAGCACACCCACAAGACCACGCTGGACTTCTGGAACAAGATCATATCGGTCAACCTGACCGGCACGTTCCTGATGGTCCGCGAGGCGATTCCGGCGCTGCTGGAGGGCGACCGCCCCGTCATCGTCAACTTCAGCTCCACCTCGGCGTCCTTCGCGCACCCCTACATGTCCGCGTACGCGGCCAGCAAGGGCGGCATCCAGTCGATGAGCCACGCGCTCGCCGCCGAGTACAGCAAGCAGGGCCTGCGTGTCGTCTGCGTCGCCCCCGGCTCGATCGAGAGCGGCATGACCACCGGTACCGGCCCCGGGCTGCCCGAGGACACCGACTGGAGCCTGTTCACCAAGCTCGCCCCGGCCATCGGCCAGGGCTTCGCCGGCCCGCAGACCGTGGCGGGCGTCGTCGCGATGCTGGGCTCCGAGGACGGCGCGTTCATCACCGGTACGGAGATCCGTATCGATGGTGGTACCCACTACTAGGGTCTGTCGGACCGGGTCCCGCGGGCCGCGCGCTCAGGCCGCGCGGAAACGTTCCCACAGCCGGGGGTAGCGCTCCGCCAGTGCGGCTTCGCTCTCGAAGTCCACCGGAGCGCCCTCCGGCTCGGCCGCCTGGAGCGGGATGCCCAGGTCCGGCGCCACCGAGCCGGTCAGCTGCTCGTACGCCTCGTCCGCGGCGTACCCCAGCTCCTCGCCGTCCCCGTCGATCTCCTCGTCGAACTCGCCCAGCAGCTCGGCCAGCGCGTCCGGATCGTGCACCCCGCCCTCGAAGACCTCCCGCCCCTGGCCGATGAGCCAGCAGCGGAAGGAGTCGAACGCGTCATCGCTCGCCCCGTTGAACAGGACGTACGCCGCGCCCCACAGGTCCCAGGTGTACGCCCGGTTGAACCGCGCCTCGAAGTGCCGGGCGAAGTCCAGGACGGAGTCCGGATCGAGCTGTGCCAGGCGCTCGACGAGCAGGTCGGCATGCTCCTCGGGGTCGCCCTCGGCGGCCTCGCGGGTGCGGTCCACGATCTCCCAGAACTCCGTCTCGTCCATCACGGGATCCAGCATCAGGGGTGCGCGTGCGCGCCGCCACTGCTCATACGGCCAAAGGCCGGTGCACGGCCCCCCGTTCGGCCCAGGTCGCACGCGGGGTCGTACGTACGGAAACTCCTTCAAGACGTACGAAACGCCCTCAAGGCGTACGAAACGCCGTCAAGACGTACGAACGCCGTGAGGCGGCCCGCCCCCTGCCGGGGTGGGCCGCCTCACGGGCGTCGGTGGTGCGTACGTACGGCCTACAGGCCGTAGCGCTCCCGGGCCTCCTTGACCGCCGAGGCCGGGACCTCGCCGCGGCGGGCGAGCTGGGCCAGCGCGGCGACCACGATGGACTGGGCGTCGACGCCGAAGTGGCGGCGGGCGCCCTCGCGGGTGTCGGAGAGGCCGAAGCCGTCCGTGCCCAGCGAGGTGTAGTCCTGCGGCACCCACTGGCTGATCTGGTCGGGGACCTGACGCATCCAGTCGGACACGGCGAGGACCGGACCGGGGGCGCCCTCCAGGACGCGCGTGACGTACGGGGTGCGCGTCTCGCCGCGCAGCAGCGCCTCGTCGCACTCCAGCGCGTCGCGGCGCAGCTCGCCCCACGAGGTCGCGGACCAGACGTCGGCGGCCACGTTCCAGTCGGCGGCCAGCAGCGCCTGCGCCTCCAGGATCCAGTGGATCGCCGTACCCGAGGCCATCAGCTGGATCTTCGGGGCGTCCGCCGCCGGGGCGTTCTCCAGCGAGGAGGCCTCGTTGAAGCGGTAGAGGCCCTTGAGGATGCCCTCCTCCACGCCCTCCGGCATGGCCGGCTGGACCTTCGGCTCGTTGTAGACCGTCAGGTAGTAGAAGACGTCCTCGGGGTTCTCCCCGTACATCCGCTTCAGACCGTCCTTGACGATCACCGCGATCTCGTACGCGAAGGCCGGGTCGTAGTTCAGCGACGCCGGGTTCGTGGACGCGATCAGGTGCGAGTGGCCGTCCGCGTGCTGGAGGCCCTCACCGGTCAGCGTGGTGCGGCCGGCGGTGGCGCCGACGATGAAGCCCTTGCCGAGCTGGTCGGCGAGCTGCCACATCTGGTCGGCGGTGCGCTGCCAGCCGAACATCGAGTAGAAGATGTAGAACGGGATCATCGGCTCGCCGTGCGTCGCGTACGACGTGCAGGCGGCGATGAAGTCGGCCATGGCGCCGGCCTCGGTGATCCCCTCGTTGAGGATCTGGCCGTCCTTGGCCTCCTTGTAGTACATCAGCTGGTCGCGGTCGACCGGCTCGTACGTCTGGCCCAGCGGCGAGTAGATGCCGGCCGACGGGAAGAGCGACTCCATACCGAAGGTACGGGCCTCGTCGGGGACGATCGGAACCCAGCGCTTGCCGGTCTCCTTGTCCCGCATCAGGTCCTTGACGAGCCGGACGAAGGCCATGGTGGTGGCCATCTCCTGCTTGCCGGAGCCCTTGATCAGCGGGGCGAAGGAGCGGTCGGCCGGAGCCGGCAGGGCCACGTGGTGGACCTTGCGGGCGGGGGCGGGGCCGCCGAGGGCCGCGCGGCGCTCGTTGAGGTACCGCACCTCGGGGCTGTCGGCGCCCGGGTGGCCGTAGGGCACGACACCGTCGGCGAAGGCGCTGTCCGGGATCGGGAGTCCGAGCTTGTCGCGCATGCTCTTGAACTCGTCGATCGTCAGCTTCTTCATCTGGTGGTTCGCGTTCTTCGACTCGAACCCGGCACCCAGCGTGTAGCCCTTGACCGTCTGCGCCAGGATCACCGTCGGCGCGCCCTTGTGCTCCAGGGCGGCCTTGTACGCGGCGTAGACCTTGCGGGGCTCGTGGCCGCCGCGGGAGGAGTGGAAGCACTCCGCGATCTTCGCGTCGGACAGTACGGCGGCCAGCTGCACCAGCTCGGCGCTGGCGCCGAAGAAGTGCTGGCGGATGTAGGCCACGTCGCGGGTCGCGTACGTCTGGAACTGCGCGTCCGGTACCTCGCGCAGGCGGCGTACGAGGGCGCCCGTGGTGTCGAGCTGGAACAGCTCGTCCCAGGCGGAGCCCCACAGCGACTTGATGACGTTCCAGCCCGCGCCGCGGAACTGGGCCTCCAGCTCCTGGACCACGCGGAAGTTCGCGCGGACCGGGCCGTCGAGGCGCTGCAGGTTGCAGTTGATGACGAACGTCAGGTTGTCGAGCCGCTCGCGGGAGGCGAGGGCGAGGGCCGCCGTCGACTCGGGCTCGTCCATCTCGCCGTCGCCCAGGAAGGCCCAGACGTGCGAGTTGGCGGTGTCCTTGATGTTCCGGTTCTGCAGGTAGCGGTTGAACCGCGCCTGGTAGATCGCCGAGAGCGGGCCCAGGCCCATGGAGACCGTGGGGAACTCCCACAGCCAGGGCAGCCGCCGCGGGTGCGGGTACGAGGGCAGGCCGTTGCCGCCGGACTCCTGGCGGAAGTTGTCCAGCTGCTGCTCGGAGATGCGCCCGTCGAGGAAGGCGCGGGCGTAGATGCCGGGGGAGGCGTGGCCCTGGATGTAGAGCTGGTCGCCCGACCCGTCGGCCTCCTTGCCCCGGAAGAAGTGCTGGAAGCCGGTCTCGTAGAGCCAGGCCGCCGAGGCGAAGGTGGCGATGTGTCCGCCGACGCCGTACTTGGAGCCACGGGTCACCATCGCGGCCGCGTTCCAGCGGTTCCACGCGGTGATCCTGGCCTCCATCTCCTCGTCACCCGGGAACGCGGGCTCGGCGGAGGTGGGGATGGTGTTGACGTAGTCCGTCTCCAGCAGCTTCGGCAGGGCGAGCCCGGCGGCCTCGGCGTGGTGGAGCGTACGACGCAGCAGGTACTCGGCGCGGCGCGTACCGGCGGCCTTGGCGACGGCGTCGAGGGACTGCGCCCATTCGGCGGTCTCCTCGGTGTCGCGGTCCGGGAGCTGGTCGAGCTCGCTCGGAAGCTTTCCTACGGGGTCGGACATCGGTGTGCGCCGCCTTCCGGACTAAGGAGGGGGGTGAAGAAGGAACCCTGACGGGCAGGACAGGGTCGACGGACCCGATGGGGCCCGCCGTCGACTGTAAATCCCTGATCGATGATCGATCAAAGAAAAGTGTCGAAAAAATGGCCGAAAGCCAAAAGTAGGCACTGCGTGCCGCGCCAAGAGGCACGCAGTGCCGGGCAAAGCCGGGCAAACGGTCCTGTCAGGCGCGCGGCGCGCAGCCGAGCACATGCCGCTTCACGAGCAGCCCGATCTCCGGATCCTGGTTCCGGAACGCCTGCACCAGCGCCTCGTGCTCCTCCGCGTACGACTTCTGGACCGTCCCCAGCCAGCGGATCGACAGCGCCGTGAACACCTCGATGCCCAGGCTCTCCCAGGTGTGCAGCAGCACGCTGTTGCCCGCCGCCCGCACCATCTCCCGGTGGAACCCGACCGTGTGCCGCACCTGCGCCGTGCCGTCCTCGCTGCGGTCGGCCTCCCACAGCGCCGCCACGTGCGGTTCCAGCTTCGAGCAGTCCAGCGCCAGGCGCGGGGCGGCCAGCTCGGCGGCGATCTGCTCCAGGCCGGCCCGGACCGGGTAGATCTCCTCCAGGTCCGCCGCCGTCAGGTTGCGCACCCGTACGCCCTTGTTCGGCGCCGACTCGATCAGCCGCAGCGTCTCCAGCTCGCGCAGCGCCTCGCGCACGGGCGTCTGGCTGACCTCCAGCTCCACCGCGATCCGCCGCTCCACGATGCGCTCACCGGGCTTCCAGCGCCCGCTGACGATGCCCTCCACGATGTGCTCGCGGATCTGCTCGCGGAGCGAGTGCACCACGGGTGGGGTGATCATCGGGGCGTCATCTCCTGGAGGGTCGCGCAGGGGCCGGGATGAGAGTACTGATGCGTGGACAAGTACTGATGCGTAGACAATACGGCGGCGCCCCCGTCCGGGAGTATCCCGGACGGGGGCGCCGACGGTGAGGCTGGTTACAGGCAGGCCCCGCAACAGCCCTTACAGGCCGAGCTCGACCTCGAACTCGCCGGCTTCCAGGATCGCCTTGACGGCGGTCAGGTAGCGGGCGGCGTCCGCGCCGTCGACCAGACGGTGGTCGTACGACAGGGTCAGGTACGTCATGTCGCGGGCGCCGATGACCGTGCCCTCGGGGGTCTCCATGACCACCGGACGCTTGACCGTGGCACCGATGCCCAGGATGGCGACCTGGTTCGGCGGCACGATGACCGTGTCGAACAGCGCACCGCGCGAGCCGGTGTTGCTGATGGTGAAGGTCGCGCCCGACAGCTCGTCCGGCGTGATCCTGTTGCCGCGGACCTTGGCGGCCAGGTCGGCGGTCGCCTTGGAGATACCGGCCAGGTTGAGGTCACCGGCACCCTTGATGACCGGGGTCATCAGGCCCTTCTCGGAGTCCACGGCGATGCCGATGTTCTCCGAGTCGAAGTAGGTGATGGTGCCCTCGTCCTCGTTGATCCGGGCGTTGACGACCGCGTGGGCCTTCAGCGCCTGGGCGGCGGCCTTGACGAAGAACGGCATCGGGGAGAGCTTGACGCCCTCGCGGGCCAGGAACGACGCCTTGGCCTTCTCCCGCAGCTTCATGATCTTGGTGACGTCCACCTCGACCACGGAGCTGAGCTGCGCCTGCGAGTGCAGCGCCTTCATCATGTTGTCGCCGATGACCTTGCGCATGCGGGTCATCTTGACGGTCTGCCCGCGCAGCTCCGAGACCGCGGCGGCCGGAGCCTTGGCGGCCGGGGCGGCAGCGGCGACCGGGGCGGCAGCGGCGGCCTTGGCGGCCTCGGCGGCGGCCAGGACGTCCTGCTTGCGGATCCGGCCACCCACGCCGGTGCCCTGCACCTGCGCCAGGTTCACACCGGACTCCGAGGCCAGCTTGCGCACCAGCGGGGTCACGTACGCACCCTCGTCGCCGGTGACGGCCGGGCCGGCCGGGGCCGGGGCGGCCACGGGGGCCGGAGCGGCGACCGGAGCCGGGGCCGGAGCGGCGGCGGCGGGCGCGGCCACGACCGGAGCCGGGGCGGCGACCGGAGCGGCCGGAGCCGGGGCCGGGGCGGCGGCCGGAGCGGCGACCGGAGCCGGAGCCGGAGCGGCAGCCGGAGCCGGGGCCGGGGCGGCGGCCGGAGCCGGGGCGGCGGGGGCCGGGGCGGCCGCGGGGGCGGCACCGGCGGCACCGACGACCGCCAGACGCGCGCCGACCTCGGCGGTCTCGTCCTCGCCGACCAGGATCTCCAGCAGCGTGCCGGAGACCGGCGACGGGATCTCGGTGTCGACCTTGTCGGTGGAGACCTCGAGCAGCGGCTCGTCGGCCTCGACCGTCTCGCCGACCGACTTCAGCCAGCGGGTGACGGTGCCCTCGGTGACGGACTCGCCCAGGGCGGGCAGCACGACGTCGGTACCGGCGGCCGGGGCGGCGGCGGCCGGAGCGGCCGCGGGGGCCTCGGCGACCGGAGCCGGGGCGGCGGCGGCCGGGGCAGCAGCGGCCGGAGCCTCGGCCTCGACCGGCTCGGCGGCCGGAGCCGGAGCGGCGACCGGAGCACCGGTGCCGTCGTCGATGACGGCCAGCTCGGCGCCGACCTCGACCGTCTCGTCCTCGGCGACCTTGATGGACGCCAGAATGCCGGACACAGGGGAGGGGATCTCGGTGTCGACCTTGTCGGTCGACACCTCGAGCAGCGGCTCGTCGGCCTCGACGCGCTCGCCCTCGGCCTTCAGCCAGCGGGTGACAGTGCCCTCGGTGACGCTCTCGCCGAGCGCCGGAAGGGTTACGGAAACCGCCATGGTTTCAGTTGCTCCTAACGGAATTGCGGAAGTGGTCGTCGCGCCCGTGACTGCTAGTCGTGGGAGTGCAGCGGCTTGCCGGCGAGGGCCAGGTGGGCCTCGCCCATCGCCTCGTTCTGGGTCGGGTGCGCGTGGATGAGCTGCGCGACCTCGGCCGGCAGTGCCTCCCAGTTGTAGATCAGCTGGGCCTCGCCGACCTGCTCGCCCATCCGGTCACCGACCATGTGGACGCCGACGACGGCACCGTCCTTGACCTGGACGAGCTTGATCTCGCCCGCGGTCTTGAGGATCTTGCTCTTGCCGTTGCCGGCCAGGTTGTACTTGAGCGCGACGACCTTGTCCGCGCCGTAGATCTCCTTGGCCTTGGCCTCGGTGATACCGACGGAGGCGACCTCCGGGTGGCAGTACGTCACCCGCGGCACACCGTCGTAGTCGATCGGGACGGTCTTCAGACCGGCCAGGCGCTCCGCCACCAGGATGCCCTCGGCGAAGCCGACGTGCGCGAGCTGGAGGGTGGGGACGAGGTCACCGACGGCCGAGATGGTCGGCACGTTGGTCTGCATGTACTCGTCGACCAGGACGTAGCCGCGGTCCATCGCGACGCCCTGCTCCTCGTAGCCCAGGCCCTGCGAGACCGGGCCGCGGCCGACGGCGACCAGCAGCACCTCGGCCTCGAAGGTCTTGCCGTCGGCCAGCGTGACGCGGACGCCGTTCTCGGTGTACTCGGCCTTGTCGAAGAAGGTGCCGAGGTTGAACTTGATGCCGCGCTTGCGGAACGCGCGCTCCAGCAGCTTGGAGCTGTTCTCGTCCTCGACCGGGACGAGGTGCTTGAGGCCCTCGATCACGGTGATGTCGGAGCCGAAGGACTTCCACGCCGAGGCGAACTCGACGCCGATGACGCCGCCGCCCAGGACGATCGCGGACTCGGGCACGCGGTCCAGGACCAGCGCGTGGTCCGAGGAGATGATGCGGTTGCCGTCGATCTCCAGGCCCGGCAGCGACTTCGGCACGGAGCCGGTCGCCAGGAGGACGTGGCGGCCCTGGATGCGCTGGCCGTTCACGTCGACGGAGGTCGGGGAGGAGAGGCGGCCCTCACCCTCGATGTAGGTCACCTTGCGGGAGGCGACCAGGCCCTGCAGACCCTTGTACAGGCCGGCGATGACCTCGTCCTTGTACTTGTGGACACCGGCGATGTCGATGCCCTCGAAGGAGGTCTTCACGCCGAACTGGGCGGCTTCGCGAGCCTGGTCCGCGACCTCGCCCGCGTGCAGCAGAGCCTTCGTGGGGATGCAGCCGTTGTGCAGGCAGGTGCCACCGAGCTTGTTCTTCTCGATCAGGGCAACGTCCAGACCCAGCTGGGAAGCGCGCAGCGCCGCGGCGTAACCGCCACTGCCACCGCCGAGGATCACTAGGTCGAAAACGGTGCTGGCGTCGTTCGCCACGTCACGTCCTCCATGCATGTGCGCCGGGCACCGGTCCTCTGTGACCGGGCGGCGGCTGGTAATCGGCCGCTTTTTCTTCGGCCCTGTGGTGGGGGCCCTGTCCTGCCGAGAACCCATCTTCGCATTTGTCGGCGGCATGCGGGACGGCGGGCCCGTTACCTAGGGGTAGGAATCCACCGGATCAACAAGGTTTCGTCATGGGCGAACGCACCCCCGGCCCCGCCGGGGGTGCGCAGCGTCACATACGGCTCAGCCCAGGTCGCCCGTGGCCGTGCGCTCGGCCAGCCGCACCAGGGTGCGCACGGCGGAGCCGGTGCCGCCCTTGGGGGTGTAGCCGTACGGCGCGCCCTCGTGGAAGGCCGGGCCCGCGATGTCCAGGTGCGCCCAGGTGATGCCCTCGCCCACGAACTCCTGGAGGAAGAGGCCGGCCACCAGGCCGCCGCCCATGCGCTCGCCCATGTTGGCGATGTCGGCGGTCGGGGAGTCCATGCCCTTGCGCAGGTCGGCGGGGAGCGGCATCGGCCAGGAGGCCTCGCCGACCTCCTCGGCGATCTCGTGGATCGACGTACGGAACGCGTCGTCGTTGGCCATGATCCCGAAGGTGCGGTTGCCCAGGGCCATCACCATCGCGCCGGTCAGGGTCGCGACGTCGACGATCGCGTCCGGGTTCTCCTCGGAGGCCTTGGTCAGCGCGTCCGCCAGGACCAGACGGCCCTCGGCGTCGGTGTTGAGGACCTCGACGGTCTTGCCGCTGTACATGCGCAGCACGTCGCCGGGGCGGGTGGCCGAGCCCGACGGCATGTTCTCCGCGAGCGCCAGCCAGCCGGTGACGTTGACCTCCAGGCCCAGCTTGGCCACCGCGACGACGGCGGCGAACACGGCGGCGGCGCCGGACATGTCGCACTTCATCGTCTCGTTGTGGCCGGCCGGCTTCAGGGAGATGCCGCCCGAGTCGTAGGTGATGCCCTTGCCGACGAAGGCGAGGTGCTTCTCCGCCTTGGCGTGGGTGTAGGACAGCTTCACCAGGCGCGGCAAATTCTCGGAGCCCTTGCCGACGCCCATGATGCCGCCGAAGCCGCCCTTGACGAGCGCCTTCTCGTCCAGCACCTGGACCTTGATCCCGTTCTCCTTGCCGGTCGTCTGGGCGACGGCGGCGAAGGCCTCGGGGGTGAGGTCGTTCGGCGGGGTGTTGATCAGGTCGCGGGCGATGTTCACCTCGGCGGCGACGACCTTCGCACGCTCCGCGGCGGCCTTGTGGTCCTTGTCGCGCGGCTTGGCGCCCAGCAGGGCCACCTCGGCCAGCGGCTGCTTCGGGCCGGCGTCCTTGCCCTTGCCGTTCTTCTCGCCGCCCATGTAGGCGGTGAAGGCGTACGCGCCCAGCAGCGCGCCCTCGGCGACCGCGGTGACGGCGGAGGCGTCCTCCAGCGGCAGCGCGAACGCGGCCTTCTTGGTGCCGGTCAGCGCCCGCGCGGCCGCACCGGCGGCGCGGCGCAGCGCCTCCTCGTCGTAGGACTCGTCCTTCTCCGGTACGGAGCCGAGGCCGACCGCCAGCACGACCGGGACCTTCAGGCCGGCCGGCGCGGGCAGCTTGGTGACCTCGCCGTCGGCGCCCGAGGCACCCAGGGCGTCGAGCACGGCGGCCAGCTTGCCGTCGAACGCCTCGTCCACGGCCTCGGCGCCGGCCGCGACGACGGGACCCTTGGGGCCCTTCGCCACACCGACCACGAGGGCGTCGGCGCGCAGCGTCGCAGCGCCGGCAGTGCTGAGAGTCAGAGCAGTCACGGTGGTGAAGTCTCGCTTCCGTATGTGTGATGTGGAGCTGCGGTCGGCTCGGGGTCACCGGCCGTCCCGTGCAGCGATCGTAGTTCCGGCCCGGCGGCCGCCGGAACGAGCGTACGCGCCCGCACTCGACCGTACGTCACTCCAGGGTTTGGCAAGGTGTTCGATCCCGAACCGTCCGGATTCACCCATCTGTGGACTGTGTTCCGGGTTTGCCTCGCCGACCTGACGAGGTCCGCGAGACTCGGGCCCACTCTCGCAAGGGGACGCGGGGTTCCTTTGCATGATTTCCACAGAGCCTCTCCGGCCCGGCCGTACCGCCTGGGGCCGTGTCCAGGGATGCCTGCGGGGGGAAAGGCCGGCATGGTCAGGAAGAACAGGATGAACAGGGTCGCCGCCGCGTGCGCGGTGGCCGCACTGATGTCCGTGGCGCTGCCCGGCGCGACCGCCTCGGCGGCCGCCGCGACACCGCGCGTCGACCTCAGGGTGCTCGTCGTCGACGACGGCGGCAGCTCGGTCGACGCCATCACCGCGGAACTGAAGGACACCGGAGTCCCGTACACCCGGGTCGCGCTGGGGGAGAGCGGCCGCCCGGTCATCGACGCGGCGTTCCTCGCCGACACCGTCGACGGCCGGCCGCGCGCCAAGTACCAGGGCGTCGTGCTGCCCAACGAGAATCCTTTCGGCGCGGGCAGCGCCGAGATGGCCGCCCTGGTCGCGTACGAGACGGCGTACGGGATCCCCCAGGTCGACGCCTACACCTGGGCGCACCCGGGCGTGGGCCTGGAGTACACCGACAACGGCGGCTACAGCGGCCAGCTCGACGGCGCGCAGGCGGCCGTCACCGCCGCCGGCACCGGCGGCCCGTTCGGCTACCTCGCCGGACAGGTCGCCTTCGAGGACAACTCGCCCCTGATCCAGGAGAGCTACGGCTTCCTGGGCAAGCCGCGCACCGGCTACACCAGCTACGTCGACGCGCCCGTCACCGGCGGCCGCGCCTCGCTGGTCGGCGAGTACGCCCACGACGGCCGCCGCGAACTCGTCATCACCTTCGGCTACAACCAGCACCAGCGGCAGTTCCGGCTGCTGGCCCGCGGCATCGTCGAATGGCTCACCCAGGGCGTCCACCTCGGCCAGAGCCGCAACTACTTCGCCGTCCACGTCGACGACGTGTTCGCGCCCGACGCCCGCTGGAACAAGGAACTCAACTGCACCCCCGGCGACTACGCCTGCGCGGGCGGCGAGGGCCAGGAGAGCACCATCCGCATGACGGCCGCCGACGCCGTGTACGCGGCCCAGTGGCAGCAGCAGAAGAACTTCAAGCTCGACATGGTCTTCAACGGGGGCGCCGGAGAGGAGTGGAAGGCCGAGAACGGCGGCACCGACGCGATGACCGCCCAGCTGCTCGCCGACCGCGCCGAGTACCGCTGGATCAACCACACCTACACCCACCCCTTCCTGGGCTGCGTGCAGAACGTCGCCACCGTGCCCTGGTCCTGCACCAAGAACGCCCAGGGCGCCGTCCAGTGGATGAGCCGCGCCGACATCGCCGCGCAGATCCGCGACAACCACACCTGGGCGGCCGCCCGCGGCATCGCCCTGGACCGCACCGAACTGGTCACCGGCGAGCACTCGGGCCTGAAGACCCTGCCGCAGCAGAACCAGGACAACCCCAACCTCGCGGGCGCGCTCGCCGACAACGGCGTCAAGTGGATCGCGAGCGACAACTCCCGCGAACCCGCGCAGCGCACCGTCGGCTCCGCCCTGACCGTCCCCCGGCACCCGATGAACGTGTACTACAACACGGGCACCAACGCCGAGATGGCCGACGAGTACAACTGGATCTACACCAGCCGGGCGCACGGCGGCAGCGGCGTCTGCGAGGACAACCCCGGGACCTCCACCTGCCTGCCGGCCCCACTCGACGTCAGCACCGGCTACCTGACGCACATCGTCCCGCAGGAGGCCCGTACCGCCCTGCGGCACGTACTGGCCAACGACCCGCGCCCGCACTACGTCCACCAGTCCAACCTCGCCGAGGACCGCACCCTCTACCCCGTGCTCGACGAGGTCCTCGCCGCCTACCGCGGCCTGTACACCGCCGGCACCCCGATCGTGAACCAGAGCCAGAAGGACACCGGCGTCGAGCTCCAGCGCCGTGCCGCCTGGAACAAGGCACTGGCCGACGGCAAGGTCACCGCCTACCGGATCGGCAAGGACGTCACCGTCAAGGCGCCCTCCGGAGTGCTCGCCCCGGTCACCGTGCCGGAGGGCACCCGCAAGCAGATGCTGCTCGGCACCGCGGTGTACGGCTCCCCGTACGCCGGCGCCCGCTCCGCCTGGGCCGGGCCCGAGCTGCTCCAGAGCGCCCTCGTCCTCAAGCTGCTCTGACAGCGACCGTAGGAACGCAGTACCTCGAGTCCGGCGCGCCACCGATCCGGTGGGCGCCGGCCCTTATCCGTCCTGGGGGGACACACACGCATGAGCCATGGGCGTCATGTCACCATGCTCACCGAAGGCACCTATCCGCACGTCCACGGAGGCGTCAGCACCTGGTGCGACCAGCTCGTCCGGGGAATGCCCGAGGTCGATTTCAACGTCATAGCCCTGACCGGCTCCGGCCGGGAGCCGGTCACCTGGGAACTGCCGCGCAACGTCTACCGGCACACCGCGGTCCCGCTGTGGGGACCGCCGCCGGGCCGCGGCCGGGCCCGCCGGGCCGCCCTGCGCGGCAGGGCCCACCGCCGCTTCGCCGAGACCTACGAGCAGTTGCTGCTCGCCCTCCTCGCCCCGCCGGCCACCGCCGGGGACGCCCCCGCGCACGGCGGATTCTCCGAGGCCCTGCGCGAACTCGCCCGGCTCGCCCGGGCCGGCCGGCTCGCCGCCACCCTGCGCTCCGAATCGGTGCTCCGCCAGCTGATGGCCGTATGGACCCGCCCGGGTCTGGTCACCGCGGCCGCCGCGCCCACCATCCACGACGCGCTGACCGCCACCGACCTGCTCGAACACGCGCTGCGCCCGCTGGCCGTGCGCATCCCGCCCGACTCCGTCGCCCACGCCGTCAGCAGCGGCCTGGCCACCCTGCCCGCGCTGGCCGCCAAATCCCTCGACGGGGTGCCGTTCCTGCTCACCGAGCACGGCATCTACCTGCGCGAGCGCTACCTCGGTTACCGCACCGCCGCCCACCGCTGGCCGGTCAAGGCCCTGCTGCTCGGCTTCTACCGGGAGCTCAACTCCGAGGGCTACCGGCAGGCCGACCTGATCACCCCGTGCAACCAGTACAACCGCCGCTGGGAGGAGCGCGGGGGCGCCCCCGCCGACCGGATCCGCACCGTCTACAACGGCGTCGACCCGCACGCCTTCCCCGCGGCCGGTCCCGAACCGGAGGTCCCCACGCTGAGCTGGTGCGGCCGGATCGACCCCATCAAGGACCTCGAAACCCTCCTGCGCGCCTACGCGTTCATGCGCGCCGAACTGCCCGCGCTGCGGCTGCGGCTGTTCGGCCCGGTCCCGGCCGGCTGCGAGGAGTACCGGCGGCGCCTGGAGCTGCTCGCCGCCGACCTCGGCGTCACGGACGGGGTCGCGTACGAGGGCCGGATCGACGACGTCGCCCGGGCGTACGCGGCGGGCAGCGTCGTGATGCTCTCCAGCATCAGCGAGGGCTTCCCCTTCAGCATCATCGAGGCCATGTCCTGCGGCCGCACCACCGTCTCCACGGACGTCGGAGGGGTCCGCGAGGCCGTCGGCGACACCGGCCTGGTGGTGCCGCCGCGCGAACCGGAGACGATGGCCCGCGCCACCCTCGCCCTGCTGCGCGACCCCGTGCGCCGCGCCGAACTGGGCCGGCTCGCCCGCCGCCGGGTGGTGGAGAAGTTCACCCTGCACCAGTCCGTGGACGGCTTCCGCCACATCTACCGGGGCCTGGCCCACCAGCAGCACACCGACCGGGCCGTGCTGCCCCTCCGCGCGGGCGCCGACTGGGCGCACTGGCCGGCCGATCCCTGGTACCGCGAACTGGCGGCGGACGGGAGCGCGTGGTGAGCGGCTCCCTCTGGCTGGAACCGGCCGGCGCGCCCGGCCCGGCGGGCCTCCCGGCCCGCCGGTTCCCCGGCGCCCCGCCCGGCCCCGACGGGGGCGGCGGCACCCTGCCCGCCGTCCCGCGCCGCCGCCGCGAGGGCCCGGCGGCCGCCGACCCCATGGAGGAACTGGCCGGCCGCCTGGACACGCTGGTCGCGGCCGCCGTCCACCCCGACGAGATCGCCGCCGTCCTGGAATCCGACGGCATGACGGACGAGCACATCCGGCTCACCTACGGCCGGCCCGACTCCTTCGGGCTCGCCGAGGACCTCTACACCCGGGTGCCGCGCGCCTTCCCCGAACCCGCCGAGACCCCCGACCCGTGGCGGGTCCCGCTCACCGCCTGCCTGCTGCGCGGCGTGATCTTCGCGCTCCCCGGGCTCGCCTACCTGCTGGGCGCGCCCCTGCTGGAGGGGCCGCCCGACCGGCTCGGGCTGCCCGCCGGCACGCTCACCCTGCTCGCCGGGGCGCTCATCGGCTGGGTCTGGGACCAGACGCTGTCCCACCGGGCGTACTCCTGGCTGGGGCTGGGCGACCGGGCCGCCGCCGGGCGGACCCTGCTCGTCGGCGCGCCCGTCGGCGCCCTCCTGGGCATCGGCGCGGCGCTCGCCGTACCCGGCGGACCCGCCTTCTCCTACGCCTTCGCCGCGGGCCAGGCCCTGTACGTCGGGGCCGCCACCGTCCTGCTGGTGCTCGGCCGGGAGCGGCTGCTGCTGTGCGCGCTGGCGCCCATGGCCGCCGGCGCCCTGCTCACCCTGCGCGTCGACCTGCCGATCCCGGTACGCCAGACGCTGCTCGCGCTGTCCCTGCTCGCCGCGTGCGCCCTGGGCTTACGCGAACTGCCCCTGGCCGCCGGCGTGCGGGGCGTGGCCCGCCGGCTGCGCCGACTGCGCCGGCCCCACGACCGCGGCACCAGGAAGGGCACCGTGCGCTGGCGGACCCTGCGCGGCGCCGAGGACGAGTTCGCGCCGTGCGGTCCCCGGCTCGCCGACTCGGTGCCGTTCGGCGTCTTCGGACTCGGCACCGGGCTGCTGGTGCTGTACGCGGCGCTCGGCGAAGTCCTCGCGGGCGGGCCCGCCGAGGCGGTGGCGGCCCCGTCCGCGGTGGCGCTCACCTTGAGCATGGGGCCCGCCGAATGGCTGCTGCACCGCTTCCGCAGCGGCAGCCTGGCCGGGCTGCGGGCCGCGCGGTCACCGCGCGCCTTCTGGGGCCGGATGCTGCTCACCCTGCTGCGCTGCCTGTCCGCCTACCTGCTGGTGGTGCTCTGCCTGGGCATCGTCGGCACCCTGCTGTGGCCCGGAGCCCCGTCCCTGACCGGCGTCCGCGTCGCCGCGCTGCTGCTGCTCGGCGCCGTGATGTGGACCGGGCTGCTCCTGCAGTCCTTCGGCGCCGTACGGATCGCGGCGGCCGTGTGCGCCGGGGCCGCCGTCGCCCAGAGCCTGGCGCTGCTGCTCGACGTCGCCGGGCCCCGCACGGTCCAGCTCGCCGTGGCGGGCTCGGCGGCCGCGCTGCTGGCCGGGACCGTCGTCGTCCTCCTCGGGCGGGCGACCGCCCACCGATGACCCGCCGATCATGAAGGAACCCATGCTGCTGGTGCCCCTGTACGAGCACCCCGCCGACCGCCCCGAGGCCTGGGAGAGGCTGATCCGCTCCGCCGGGCGGCTGCACTCGGTCGTCCTGAACCCCGACAGCGGACCCGGGGCCGCGCGCGACGAGCGGTTCGCCGCCGTCGCGGCGCGGCTGCGCGACGCGGGCGTGCCCGTCCTCGGGTACGCCGACACCGACTACGGGCGGCGCCCGCACGCCTCGGTCGTCCGGGACCTGCTGTCCCACCGCGACTGGTACGGCACCGACGGCGCCTTCCTCGACCAGACGGCCGCCGGCCCCGAACTGCTGCCCCACTACCGGCGGCTGGCCGTCGCCGCACGGGCCGCCGGAGCGGGCACGCTGGTCCTCAACCCCGGGACGCACCCGCACCCCGGGTACGCCGAAGTCGCCGACCTGCTGGTCACCTTCGAGGGGCCCTGGGACGCGTACCGTGAGGCGGGCACCGCCCCGTCGTGGACCGCCGGGTACCCGGCCCACCGGTTCTGCCACCTCGTGTACGCCGTCCCGCCCGGCGCCCCGGCCGCCGAGCTGGCCACCGAGCGGCGGGCGGGCGTGCACTGCGCGGTGCCCGGCGGCGGGGCGCACCCGTGGGGCACCCTGCCGTACGCCCTGGAGGACCCCCGATGAAACGGTCACGCACCGCCCCGTTCCTGCTGCTGCCCTCGCTCCTGCTCCTGCTCGCCGCGTGCACGGCCGGGCCCGGCGAGGGGGACGACCCGACCGGGCCCGCCCCCTCCCCGCGGGCCCCGGGGGAGCGCTGGCAGCCCAGACCCGGGACCGCCTGGCAGTGGCAGCTCTCCGGCAAGCTCGACCTGTCCGTCAAGGTGCCGGTGTACGACGTGGACGGCTTCACCACCACCCGGGCGCAGGTCGCGAAGCTGAAGGCGGCCGGCCGCGACGTCATCTGCTACCTGTCCACCGGCGCCTGGGAGGACTTCCGCCCGGACGCGGACGCCTTCCCCCAGGAACTGCTCGGCCGGAGCAACGGCTGGAAGGGCGAACGCTGGCTCGACATCCGGCGCACCGACCTGCTGGAGCCGCTGATGGCCGCGCGCCTGGACATGTGCCGGGACAAGGGCTTCGACGCCGTCGAACCCGACAACATGGACGGCTACCGCAACACCACCGGCTTCCCCCTGAACGCCGACGACCAGCTGCGCTACAACCGCCTCATCGCCCGCCTCGCCCACGACCGCGGCCTGGCCGTCGGCCTGAAGAACGACCTCGACCAGATCCCGCAGCTGGTGGGCGACTTCGACTTCGCGGTCAACGAACAGTGCGCCCAGTACGGCGAATGCGACAAGCTCGCCCCGTTCGTCGCGGCGGGCAAGGCCGTCTTCCACGTCGAGTACGAACTGGGCACGGAGCGCTTCTGCGCCGCCTCGCGCCGCCTCGGGCTCAGCTCGCTGGAGAAGAAGTACGAGCTGGGGGCCTGGCGCAGACCGTGCTGAGGAGACGGCCTACACGGGGAGGATCACGTGCACCCGGTAGCCGCCGCCGTAGCGGGGACCGGCGAAGCAGGAGCCGCCCAGGGCGCCCGCCCGTTCGCGCATGCCCAGCAGGCCGTGGCCGCCGCCCCCGTCGGGGGCGGGGGAGGAGTCCGCGCTCGTGCCGCCGTCGTCCAGGACGGTGACCTCGACCGAGGGGCCCACGCGGATCACGCTGACCTCCGCCCGGGCGCCCGGCCCGGCGTGCTTGCGGACGTTGGTCAGCGCTTCCTGGATGACCCGGTACGCCGCCAGGTCGACGGCGGCCGGCAGCGGGCCCTGGGAGTCGTTCAGCGCGACGTCCACCGGCAGGCCGGCGTGCCGGAAGGTGTCCACCAGCTCGTCGAGCCGGGCCAGCCCCGGCGCGGGCTCGGTCGGTGCCTCCGGGTCGCCGGACTGCCGCAGCAGACCCACCGTCGCCCGCAGTTCGTTCAGCGCCGACCGGCTGGCCTCCCGTACGTGGGCCAGGGCTTCCTTGGCCTGGTCCGGCCGCTTGTCCATGACGTGCGAGGCCACCCCGGCCTGCACGTTGACCAGGGCGATGTGGTGGGCGACCACGTCGTGCAGATCGCGCGCGATCCGCAGCCGCTCCTCCGCGACCCGGCGCCGGGCCTCCTCCTCCCGGGTCCGCTCGGCCCGCTCGGCCCGCTCCCGGATGGCGTCCACGAACGCCCGCCGGCTGCGCACCGCGTCCCCGGCCGCCGCCGCCATCCCGGTCCACGCGAAGATCCCCAGGTTCTCCTGCGCGTACCAGGGCAGCGGCCCGGCCAGCATGGCCACGCCGGTCAGCACGGTCATGGTGAGCAGGCCCACCCGCCAGGTCGTGGGCCGGTCGGTGCGCGAGGCCACCGTGTACAGCGCGATCACCGTGCACATGGCGACCGGGGCCCGGGGCTCGCCGGTGGCCAGTTCCAGCACGGACAGCGCCACGGCCGCGGTCAGCACGGCGAGCGGCCGGCGGCGCCGGAAGACCAGCGCGGCCGCGCCGAGCACCATCAGCACCAGGGACGTCGTGTGCGGCGTACGGGTCCCGAAGGTCGGCCCGTGCGGCCCGTGCGGATCGGCGAACGATCCGACGATCATGCAGACGAGCACCCCGGCCGCGAGCAGGGCGTCGGTGCCCAGCGGATGCGCCCGCATCCAGTTCCGGGTGGGCGCGAGCCGCCCGAGGTGTGTCGTCACCCGGATACGGTACGGCCTGCCCCGCGCGCCCGACACGGGCCGGACCCCGTGCTCGGCTCACGCGCTCGGCTCACGCGCTCAGCCCTGGCGCAGGCCTTCCCCGGGTGGCGTGGGCGGTGGCGGTGGCGGGGGCCGGCCCGTGTCGGCCACGGCCCGCGGGGAGCGCCGGGGTCCCCAGGCGGCCCGCGCCGCGCACACCGCCATGACCGCGACGATCGCGGCGAGGTGTTCCTTGCCCGCGAGGTTGTTCTTGACCAGCACCTCGACGATCATCACCGCGACCACCAGGAACCCGGTCAGGTACGCCCGGTAGCGCCAGCAGACGTAGATCGCGAGCCCGACCACCGCGGCCGACGGCCCGGTGTCGTTGACGATCCGGTCCGACACCGGCAGGCCGAGCGGATGGTCCGGGCCGAGCGCGAGCCCGGCCCGCGCGTACGTCGTGCCGGCGAGCGTGGCGACGTACCCGACCAGCAGGGTGCGCCACCAGCCGATGGAGATCTCGGCGATCCCGAACACCAGCAGGACCTGGGCGAGCGCTCCCCAGACCGGCAGGTCCAGGGCGGGCACGAACAGCGACAGCGGCGTGCGCAGCAGGGCCAGCCAGAACGGGTCGACGGCCTGGACCGAACCCAGGTCCTGCACCAGCCGGAAACCCCACGGCTGCTGGTGCTGCACGAGGTGGAAGACCGAGGTCAGCGCGACGGCGCCCAGCGTCATCGGGACCGCCCGCCACGCCCTGGCGACCAGCGCGTCGCGGACGGTCCGGTACAGCGGCCCCCATTCGCGGCGGGCGAACCGCCGCACGGTGGGCGTGGACGTCAACGCTTGCTCTCCAGATGCTTGCGGTGCACCCACTTCGGGAGTCCGGGCGCTTCGAGGAAGCCCTCCGCGCGGCCCGCCGCGATGCCGATCCGCAGCAGATCGGCGCTCTTCTCGAAGAGCATGAACCGCGGTTCCCAGATCGGCCGGTATTTGGCGTTGGCCCGGTAGAGGGACTCGATCTGCCACCACCGGGAGAAGAAGCTCAGCAGCGAACGCCACATCCGCAGCACCGGGCCGGCGCCCAGCCGGGAGCCGCGCTCGAAGACGGACCGGAACATGGCGAAGTTCAGCGACACCTGGGTGACGCCGATCTCCTTCGACCGCTCCAGGAGTTCGATGACCATGAACTCCATCAGGCCGTTCTCCGAGTCCCGGTCCCGGCGCATCAGGTCCAGGGACAGGCCCTTGGCGCCCCACGGCACGAACGACAGCAGGGCCCGCAGGTCGCCGTTGCCGTCGGTGCACTCCAGCATCACGCACTGGCCGTCGGCCGGGTCGCCCAGCCGCCCCAGCGCCATCGAGAAGCCGCGCTCGGTCGCCCCGTCGCGCCAGTCGTCGGCGCGCCGCAGCAGCTCGTCCATCTCGGCCGCCGGGATGTCGGCGTGCCGGCGGATCCGCACCTCGTACCCGGCCCGCTCGACCCGGTTGTAGGCCTGCCGGACGGTGCGCATGGCGCGGCCCTCCAGCGTGAACTCGGCGGTCTCCACGATCGCCTCGTCGCCCAGCTCCAGGGCGTCCAGGCCGTGCCGGGCGTAGATCTGCCCGGCCTCCTCGCTCGCCCCCATCACGGCGGGCACCCAGCCGTGCTCGCGGGCCTCCGCCAGCCACGGCTCGATCGCGCCGGGCCAGGCCTCGGGGTCTCCGATCGGGTCGCCGGAGGCCAGCGAGACCCCGCCCACCACCCGGTACGTGACGGCGGCTTTGCCGGTGGGGGACCAGATGACGCTCTTCTCGCGGCGCAGCGCGAAGTAGCCGAGCGAGTCGCGGGCGCCCTGGCGGGCCAGCAGCGCCCGCAGCCGTTCCTCGTCCTCCTCGCTCAGCGGGTCCACGGCGCGGCGCGAGCGGAACGCGGCCAGCAGCACGGCCAGCAGCAGCAGGAACGACATGACGTTGATGCACACGTCCACCCACGGCGGGGTGACGATCCCGTGGTAGCCGGTGTCCTCGGTGGCCAGGGTGACCAGGCGCATCACGCCGTAGCGCCAGCGCGCCAGGAAGGAGGCCTCCTCGGGCGCGGGGGCGCTGTTGGTGGCGCCCACCAGCAGGGCGGCGACCAGCGAGGTCACCAACAGGCCGACGGCCGCGACGGCGGTGGCGAGCTTGGGGTTGGAGCGGTCGCCCTTGGCGTAGAACTCGCGGCGGCCCAGCAGCAGCGCGCCGACGAAGAGGGCGGTCAGGCCGAGCGAGACCCAGTTCTGGGCGTGCGCGCGGATCTCCGGGTAGCCCGGGATGCAGAACGCCGCCACCAGCAGCGCCAGCATCATGCCGCTGAGCGCCAGGTTCAAGATCCAGGCCGCCCGCTTGCGGCGGCCCATGGTCACCGCCAGCAGCAGGGTGAACAGGCCGGAGCCGAAGCCCGCCGTCAGCAGGTACGGCGTGTAGTAGTCGTCGGTGTTGTGGTCCCGCAGGTCCTGCCCCAGCGACACCCACACCGCGCTGAGGAAGTTGACGAACGTGACCGCCCGCAGGTACCAGACCGCGAACCCGGCCGCGCGCCGCGACCGGACGCCCCGTCCGGCGCCGTCCCGTCTGGCGCCGTCCCGTGCGGCGCCGTCTCCCTTGCCGCCGTCCCCCTTGCCGTTGTCCCCCGTGCTGCTACTGCTGTTGCCTCTGGTGGCGCCGGCCGCGTCCGCCCGGGGTGTCCGGGCGGTCGTGCGGTCGGTCTCTGCGCTGGCCAAACGGACCTCTCCCATGAAAAGCGATCATATGGGTCATCGCGGTCCACAGGAGGGGCGGTTGACGCGCCGACTGGTCAGGCCGGCGGTCGACCGCGGCTCACTCCGAAGGCTCCTCCGCCCGCTCCGGGAGCTCCGCCGCGAGTGCGGCGGCCGCCCGGACCAGGGGAAGCGCCAGCAATGCCCCGGTTCCTTCACCTACTGTGACGCCGTGATCGAGCACGGGGTTGAGTGCCATTCGGTCAAGTGCCTTGGCCTGACCCGGCTCCCCGCTGGCCTGCCCGGCCACCCACCAGTCCGGGGCCCGGAACGCCGCCCGCTGCGCCACCAGCCCGCAGGCCGCCGAAACGATCCCGTCCAGGATCACCGGGGTCCGGCGCACCGCGCACTGGAGCAGGAAACCGGTGATCGCGGCCACGTCCGCGCCGCCGACCGCGCCCAGCAGCGCCACCTGGTCGCCCAGCGCCGGGCGGGCCCGGCGCAGCGCGTCCCGGATCGCCGCGCACTTGCGCATCCACGCCAGGTCGTCGATGGGCGTGCCGCCCCGCCCGGTCACCACCGAGGCGTCCGTCCCGCACAGGGCCGCGACCAGGGTCGCGGCCACCGTGGTCCCGCCCACGCTCAGATCGCCGAGCACCACCAGATCGGTCCCGGAGTCCGCCTCCTCGTCGGCGATCCGCATGCCCAGGCGCAGCGCCGCCTCGGTCTCCTCCGGCGTCAGCGCGTCCTCGATGTCGATACGCCCGCTGCCGCGCCGTACGCGGTGCTCGACGACGTCCTTGGGCAGCAGCTCGGGGTCGCAGTCCAGGCCCGCGTCCACCACCCGGATCCCGATGCCGAAGCGGCGGGCCAGGATCGACACCGGGCTGCGCCCGTCGAGCACCGCCCGTACCAGCTCGTGCGCGCCGCCCGCGGGTCCCGCGGACACCCCGAGGGAGGCCACCCCGTGGTCGGCGGCGAACAGCACCACCTTGGGACGCTCGACCGGCGTGACCGGAACCCGCCCCTGCGCGGCGGCCAGCCATTCGGCGAGCTCGTCGAGCCGCCCCAGCGCCCCCGGCGGCACGGCCAGCCGCTCACGGCGGTCCTCGGCGTCCCGCCGTACGCCCCCGTCGGGGCGCTCGATCAGATCGGAGAAGTCGTCGAGATTCAGCGTGGTCATCTGCCGAAGGGTACAGGCGGTCAGGCCCTGCCCAAGCCCTCTCCTCCCGGAGCTGAACGGCGGGCCGCGCCCGGGCCTATTCCTTGAGAACGAGGGCCCCTCCGGCGACCACCAGCAGGACGTGTTCGCACTCCCCGGCGACCGCCGCGTTCAGCCGCCCCAGCTCGTCTCGGAAGCGCCGTCCGGAGGCGGTGGCGGGCACGACGCCCGAGCCGACCTCGTTGCTCACGACGACCACCGTGCGCCGGGTGGCCCGGAAGGCCGCCACCAGCTCGGCGGTGCGCTCCCGCAGCTCCTTCTGCCCTGGGCCCGCCCACGTCTCGTCGTCCCAGGCCCCGGCCCGGTCCATCGCGTCGGTCAGCCACAGCGCCAGACAGTCGATCAGCAGCGGCGGCCCGCCCTCGGTCAGCAGCGGTACCAGCTCGCAGGTCTCCAGCGTCCGCCAGCCGGCCGGCCGCCGCTCGCGGTGCATCCCCACGCGCTGGGCCCACTCCGCGTCGCCGTCACGGGTCCCGCCGGTGGCCACGTAGTGCACCTCGGGGAAGGTCTCCAGGCGGCGTTCCGCCTCGTACGACTTGCCCGAGCGCGCCCCGCCCAGCACCAGCGTGCGGCGCGGCAGGTCCGGCACAGCGTGGTACTCGCCGACGATCACCGTCGTCCCGTCCGGCACCGCCCGGGCCCCGGCGGCCGCGCAGCGCCGGTCCAGCTCCGCCCCCGGCGGGGTGTCGTGGTCGAGGTGCACGGCGATCACATCGGTGGCCGGGCCCACCGCGCCGACCGCCCGCAGCCGGGCCAGCGCCTCGGGCCGGCCCAGGACGTCGGCGAGCACCATGTCGTACGGCGGGGCGCCCGGCGCCGCGTCCGCCCCGGCCGGGGCCCCGCCGGGCGGCAGGTACAGCAGCCGGTCCCCGTCCGGCCCGGTGACCTCGTACCCGGTGCCCGGCGCGTCCATCGGCACCGCCCGCACCCGGTGCCCGCTGATCACCGCGAGCTCCCGCCCGTCCGGCACGCGGCCGGCCGCCGGCAGCCCCGGCGGCAGCTCCACGGCGGGTCCGTCGTGCGGGTGCGTCAGCAGCACCTGCCGTACGCCGGCCAGCGAGTGCCCGGCCCGCGCGGCGGCCAGCACCGCCCCGGGCGTCAGGTCGAGCAGCAGCGCCCCGTCGACGAGTACGGCGGTCGCGGCGCGCGCCCGGGTGCCCACGGAGACCGCGCACGCGGCGCAGGGACAGCCGGGGCGGGGCAGTCCTTCGGGTGTGCCGGTACCCAGCAGAGTCAGTTCCACGTAGAAGATCCTCCCGCGTCGCCGCGCGTGATGCGCGCCCGGCTAGTCTGCGGGGCAGACTCACCAGGAGCCCGGCCGGCGAGCGGACGGGCAGCGGACGGGCAACGGAGGCGGACATGGCGTGGACGTGGCGGTTCGAGAAGGCCGACGGTACGGAGGCCGCGCCCGCGGTGGAGCCGGAGGAGTTCACGACGCAGGGGGACGCGGAGTCCTGGATCGGCGAGTACTGGAAGGAGCTGCTGGAAGGCGGCACCGAGCGGGTGAAGCTGTCGGACGACGCCGGCACGGAGCTCTACACGATGAGCCTGCGCGACGCGGTCGACGCGTAACCCGGGGCCCGGCGCCGACGGGTCCCCCACCGTGACGTGAACGCACGTCGCCCCCTCTCCGGCCCGCGGCCCGGAGAGGGGGCCCCGTCGGCCCGCACCACCTCAGCGACTCGCGCCCTCGGGCCACAGGATCCGCACCCGGACGCCGGTCGCTCGGCGTGTCACGGGCCCCCGAGGCTCTTCATCATCACCGCGTACACCGGTGAGTCCGCGAACGGCTGGTTCTCCCCGATCTTCCGGTACCCCCAGCCCTCGTACATCGCCTGGAGGCGGGGCCGTTTCGTGTCCACGGTGAGGACCGCCCAGGCCTCCGGCCGGCCACCGGTCAGTGCGTCGTGCAGGCGCGGCCCCAGCCCGTTCTTCCGCCACTTCGGGCGCACCATCAGTTCCGAGACGGAGAACGTGGACGCCGGCTCCGGCGGGGTGTCGAGGTGCCCTCGCCACCACTCCCTCCCCGGGGTGGCCGGGGCTCCGTAGGAGAACCCGACCGGTGTGTCGCCCTCCCAGGCGATGACGCACGCGAAGTCGGGGCTGGCGCCCCAGTGGTCCACGAACCACGGGAAGCGCTGGACGAACTCCTCGTGGAGGCGGTCCGCGTACGCGTCCTCGTGCACGTCCAGGAGGGTCTGCCGGATGTCACCGAGGTCGTGATGGCGGTGGCGCGTCAGGGCGATGGTCACGCGGTGCTCCATTCGGTGCGGTAGCGGTCGCTCCACTCCCTGGCCGGCCGGGCGGAGGGGGCGAGCATGAACAAGGCCCGGTGGAAGTCTCCGACCCTGGTCCGCAGGCGGCCGGGCAGGCGGTCGCCCGCCATCAGCTCGAAGGCTTCGCCGGTCGTCGCGCACGCCAGATCGACGTCGCCCTGGTGCAGTTGAGCGAACGCGAGACCGATGACGGCCATCGAGCGGTTCCGCCGCAGCTCCGTGGGCAGGGTGGCCAGGGCTCGGTGGGAGGCCGCCTCGGCGTTCGCGTACCGGCCGAGCAGCCGGTGGACGGCCGCGGTGAGCGCGGCGAGTTCCGCGGGCCCGTAGAAGCCGATCCACGGGGGCCGCGGCGCGGTGAGATCCGCTTTCGCGAGTGCGGCTTCCGCGTGGCCCAGGGACCGCAGTGCGGGGCGGTGGTCCCCGCGCCCGGCGTGACCGATGGCGGTCCGGGCGTGGGTCAGGGAGGAGAACAGGGGATCGCGCCGGGCCGCGGTGGTGGTCTGGGCGGCCTGCGCGGCGGCGATGCCCTCGCCGTAGTCGCGCCGCTGGTGCGCGAGCATCGCGGTGGCATTCCAGACGAGCAGCTGTGCCGCTGGGTCCTGGGCCATACCGGCCATGCTCAGGGCCTCGTTCAGGTGCACCCGGGCCCGGTCCAGCCGGCGGGCGTCGATACACGACCACGCCGCCGCCGACGTGTAGTGCGCGGCCACGGACAACAGACGCTGGCGTACGGTCTGCGAGACGGCGTTGCGTTGCAACCGAACCGCTTCGGCGGCTCCGCCGAGCGCGGCCCTCTCCAGCGCGATGTGCCCTCCGCGCGTCTGGTCGAGAGCGGTCAACGCCGCCATACCGTCCCGCAGCCGGAACACGTCCGACATTCCGGCGGATCTGCCGCTCGTGACTCCGGGGACGGACGCGGCGAGCGCGCCGACCGTGGCGGTGCAGAAGGAACGGCGCAGCACGGGATCCTCCGATGATGCGGTGGCGGCGGTTGGCGCGAACCCCAGATCCGTACTCGGGCATCCGAACACCCGCTCAAGCGCGACGCGCGTACGCCCGATCGGTCGCAGGGTGGCCCCGCTGAGCAGATTGCGCACCGTGCGAGCGGAGACGTCGCCGGGCCGACCGGTGATCTCCAGCAGCGCGACGTTCATCCGGGCCGCCAGCTCCTCCTGCGTGAGCCCGAGATCAGCCATCCGCGCCCGTAGGACAGCGTTCCCCGTCATGCCACCCAACGTAGCCCTGCCCTCACTCTCCGGTCCAGGAGGGTCGTCAAGCGCGCGCAAAGTCTTCCTGTCCCCGGCGGTGCCACGGCCGTCGGCCTTTCCTGGCTCGTCACGGCCGCCGGGCGTTGACTGTCACCATCCGAGGAGAGGAACACCCGCGATGGAAGTCCGTGAGACAGGCACGTCGACGTTCGGGCATGTGCCGCACCGGCTGCTCGGGCAGCGGGTCGTCGACACCCGGTCGCTGCGGGAGGGCGAGCTGCGGGCCGTCGTGGCCGAGGGCAAGGGCGGCCTCACGGCGTACATCCGCGGGCGCGACCACCGGGAGTTCGAGGCCCCGCTCGCCTGTGTGCGGGCCGCCACGTGAGCGAGTGGCGGAGCCTGGCACAGATGGAGGCCGAGGCCGCGAACCTGATGGTGACGGGTCTCGGGCTGGAGGCGCGGGCTTCCCCGGCCCACCCGGGCGGCATCTGCCGCACCGTCACCGTGCCGTGCCCGGCGTGCCGGCAGCCAGGGGCTCTGCAACGGCGCTTCGGCTCCACCTTCGTCCACTGCACCCGCTGCTCGGCCGGCTTCGGCATCGTGCACGATCCGGTGCGCTGCTGGGAACCGCTGCGATGACCGGCGGCCCCGTCGGCGGCGCTCTGCCGAACATCCGCCCCGGCCGTCCCGACACGCCGCCTTCGGCTGTTCGAGCTCCTCTGCGGGAGTGGAAGAAACTGTTCCCTCCCCATGGGCGGGGAGTCCAGCTGGCCCGCCGGCCGGCGGCCGCGGAGCTGGACGGCGCCGGGTACACGCGGACGCATCCGGTCCGCGAGGACGTCGTGCACGTGGTCGCCGAGCTGGCCGCCAACGCCGCCACCCACGGCCGGGTGCCCGGGCGGGGGTTCCGGGTCGCGATCACGGAGCTGCCCGGTGTCTTCCTGGTGGAGGTCTCCGACGCACGCAGCGAAAGGCGGCCGTGCGTGCGGGGTGCCGCCTGCGTGGACGAGGGCGGCTATGGGCTGCGGGTCGTGGACGCGCTCGCCAGCGAATGGGGCGGGTACCAGGAAGACGTGATCAAGGTCGTATGGGCCACGATCGCGAAAAACGGCAAGCGCCCCCGTGACCAGTTCCGCCCGCTGAACGCCCGAAGGGGCACCCCGTGGAGGGCGCCCCTTCGTCGTACGCCGGACCCCGAAGGGCCCTCGGCTGCGTCAGACCCGGACCGGGTCGTCGTCCTCGGACGAGCGCGACGGCGCGGCCGACGTCGCGGCCGGGACCACCGTCAGCCGGCCGGCCCGCTTCGCGTCCCGCTTCTGACGGCGGCGCTCCTTGCGCAGCTCGACCATCGTGTAGAGGGTCGGCACCAGGAGCAGCGTCAGCAGGGTGGAGCTGATCAGGCCGCCGATCACGACCACCGCGAGCGGCTGGGAGATGAACCCGCCCTCGCCGGTGACGCCGAGCGCCATCGGCAGCAGGGCGAAGATCGTCGCCAGGGCCGTCATCAGGATGGGGCGCAGCCGGTGCCGGCCGCCCTCGACGACCGCCTCGACGACGCCCAGGCCCTGGGCGCGGTACTGGTTGACGAGGTCGATCAGGACGATCGCGTTGGTGACCACGATGCCGATGAGCATCAGCATGCCGATCATCGCGGGGACGCCCATCGGGGTGCCGGTGACGATGAGCAGGCCGAGCGCGCCGGTCGCCGCGAACGGGATGGACACCAGCAGGATCAGCGGCTGGATCAGCGACTTGAAGGTCGCGACCAGCAGCATGAACACGATGGCGATGGCCGCGAACATGGCCAGCCCCAGCTGTGCGAACGCCTCGTCCTGGTCCTCGGAGACCCCGCCGATCGAGGCGGTGGCGCCGTCGGGCAGGTCCAGGGACTTCAGCTTCGTCTGCAGGGCGGAGCTGACCGCGCCGGTGTTGTCGCCGGTCGGCTTGGCCGTGATGGTCGCGGCGCGGGCGCCGTCGATACGGGTCATGCCGACCGGACCGGGCACCTCCTCGACCTCGGCGACGTCACCGAGCCGGAGCGGGCCGACGGGCAGCGCCTGGAGCTCGGCCAGCGTCCTGGCGGGCTGCGCGGAGGTGATGACGATGTCCCGCTCGGTGTTGTCCAGGACGGCCTTGCCGGCCGGGATCCCGTGGACGGCCTGGGCGACGATGCCGCCCAGCATCGTCTGGTCCAGGCCCGCCTCGGCGGCCTTGGGGGTGGCGGTGACGGAGATCCGGGGCACCGACTGGGACAGGTCGCTCTGGACGTTGGTGACGTCCTTCAGGCCGGCCACCTCGGCGCGGACCTGCTCGGCGGCCTTCGCCAGCACCGCCGCGTCGGCGGCCTTGACGACCACGCTGAGGTCCTGGTTGCCGAAGGACTCGCCGGCCACGACGTTGGTCTCGCCGATGCCGTCGAGGCCGGCGAGGCCCTTCTCGATGCGGCGGACGGTGTCCTCGGCGGAGACCGAGTCCTTCAGGGTGATCTGGTACGTGGCCTGGTTGGAGCCCGTACCGCCGCCGAAGGCCGCGAGGAAGCCGGAGGAACCGACGGTGACCTGGTAGTCCTTGACGCCGTCGGTGGCGGCCAGGACCTTCTCGACCTTCTGGGCGGCCGCGTCGGAGGCGGCCAGCGAGGTGCCGGGGGCCAGCTCCTGCTTGAGGGTGAGGACCTTCTGCTCGCCCGGGTCGAAGAAGTTGGTCTTCAGCAGCGGGGTCATGCCGAAGGTGCCCAGGAGCACCACGACGGCGATGACCACACTGGTCAGGCGGCGCCGGGTGGCGAAGCCCAGCACCCGCACGTACAGGCGCTGGAGCCGGCTGCGGGCCTCCTTCTCCTCGGCCTCGCGGCGGGCCCGGGCCGGGTCCTCGGCGGTGCCCTTGGGGGCGCGCAGGAACCAGTACGCCAGCACCGGTACGACGGTCAGCGAGACCAGCAGGGACGCCAGCAGGGCGGCGGTGACGGTCAGCGAGAAGGAGCCGAAGAGCTCGCCGACCATGCCGCCGACCAGCCCGATGGGGAGGAAGACGGCGACGGTGGTCAGGGTGGAGGAGGTGACCGCGCCGGCGACCTCCTTGACGGCGGCGACGATCGCGGACTCGCGCTCCTCGCCGTAGCCGAGGTGGCGCTTGATGTTCTCCAGGACCACGATCGAGTCGTCGACGACGCGGCCGATGGCGATGGTGAGCGCGCCGAGGGTGAGCATGTTCAGCGACAGGTCGCGGGTCCACAGCACGATGAGCGCGAGGACGACGGACAGCGGGATGGAGACCGCGGTGACCAGCGTCGAGCGCAGCGAGGCCAGGAAGACCAGGATCACGATCACCGCGAAGAGCAGGCCGAGCAGGCCCTCGGTGGTGAGGCTGGAGATGGCGGTGGCCACGGCCGGGCCCTGGTCGCTGACGACGGTCAGGGCGGCGCCGGAGCCGAGGTCGGCGCGCAGCTCGGGCAGCTTGGCGGTGACGGCGTCGGAGATGGCGACGGCGCTGCCGTCCTTGTCCATCGTCATGACGACGGCGAGGCTGGGCTTGCCGTTGGTACGGGTCAGCGAGACCGCCTTGGCGGGCTGCTGGGTGACGGTGGCGACGTCGCCGAGCCGGACGGCGCCCTTGCCGGGGCCGGCGCTCAGCCGCAGGTCCTGGACCTGGGCCAGGGAGGTGTAGCCGCCGCCGACGCGGACGGTGCGGTTCTTGCCGGCCTCGTCGAAGGAGCCGGCCGGGACGGTCGCGCCGCCCGCCCTGAGGGCTTCGCCCAGCTTGCCGGCGTCGAGGCCGGCGGCCGCGAGCTCGGCGGTGTCGGGGGTGACGGCGACCTGGAGGTCCTGCACGCCGTCGACGGTGACCTGGCCGACGCCGTCGATGTCCTCGAGGACCGGGACGACGGTGCGCTGCAGCTGGTCGGCGAGGGCCTGCTGGTCCTTGTCGGAGGTGACGGCGAGGACGACGGTGGGGATGTCGTCGGTCGAGCCGGCCACGACCTGCGGGTCGACGTCGGCGGGCAGCGTGGCGCGGACCCGGTTGACGGCCTGCTGGACGTCGGCGACGAGCTGCTTGGTGCCGGAGTCGCCGTAGTCGAAGGTGGCGCGGATCAGCGCGTTGCCCTCGGTCGCGGTGGAGGTGATGCCGGTGATCCCGTCGACGCCCTTGAGGGCGCCTTCGATCGGTTCGACGACCTGCTTCTCGACCACGTCGGGCGAGGCGCCCTGGTACGGCGCGAGCACGGAGACCATCGGGAGTTCGATGGAGGGCAGCAGCTGCTGCTTGAGCTGCGGGATGGCTATGACGCCGAAGAGGAGCGCGACGATCGACACGAGTCCGATCAGCGCACGTTGGGCGAGGCTGAAGCGGGACAGCCAGGACATGGGTGGGATCTCTCTGCTGTGGCCGAAAGCTGGTCCCTTCCATCCCATCCCACCGGGCGGCACCGAATCCTCGGCTTCAGGTCGCGTCCTTATCTCACGCATACCGCGAACGCAGTACGCACATCGGCGCCCGGCTACTCCGTGCGCGGGCGGACAAGTCCTGATTCGTACGCGATGACCACCAATTGCGCCCGGTCACGGGCGCCGAGCTTGGCCATGGCCCGGTTGACGTGGGTCTTGACGGTGAGCGGGCTGACCTCCAGCCGTCCGGCGATCTCGTCGTTCGACAGCCCGGCCGCGACCAGGACGAGCACCTCGCGTTCGCGTCCGGTGAGCGCGGCCAGCCGCTGGGCGCGGGCGCCGTCGGGGATCCCGTCCGCGGCGGGTCCGGAGCGGCCGCCCTGGGCGAGGAAGGTGGCGATCAGGCCCTTGGTGGCGGCCGGGGACAGCAGCGCCTCGCCGGCGTGGGCGATCCGGATGGCGTTCAGCAGTTCCTCGGGTTCGGCGCCCTTGCCGAGGAACCCGGACGCCCCCGCGCGCAGGGCCTGGACGACGTACTCGTCCACCTCGAAGGTCGTCAGCATCACGACGCGGACGTCCGCCAGCTCCGGGTCGGCGCTGATCGCGCGGGTGGCGGCGAGGCCGTCGGTGCCGGGCATCCGGATGTCCATGAGGACCACGTCGGCCTTCAGCTCACGGGCGAGCGCACAGGCCTGCGCGCCGTCGGAGGCCTCCCCCACGACGCGCATGCCGGGTTCGGAGTCGATGAGCACCTTGAACGCGCTGCGCAGGAGCGCCTGGTCGTCGGCGAGCAGCACCCTGATGGGCGTCGCCGACGGGTCCGGGGACTGTGCTTCCGGCTGGGGCAGGGGGTGTTCCACGGACCAGAGCGTACGTCGCCCCGCCCGCCCGGGGTCGGTCAGCCCAGCGCGAGGACGACCAGGGCGCAGGTCGCGGCGGTCTCCTCGACGGCGCCGAAGACGTCCCCGGTGACCCCGTCGAGGCGGCGGACGCAGCGGCGCAGCAGCAGTTCGGCGGCGGCCAGTCCCGCCAGGACCGCGCCCGCGTGCTGGGCGGCGGCCGGCAGGCCGAGCGGCAGGGCGGCGGCTGCCGCGGCGAGCGCGGTGAGGACGGCGAGGGCGGCAGCGGCCGGGACCGGGACCACACCGGCCACCGCGGCGCCCAGGCCGCCGGGCCGGGCCGCGGGAACGCCGGAGCGGGCGGCGAGGGTCATGGCGAGGCGGGCGGTCACGGCCGCGGTCACGGCGGCCAGGGCGCCGGGCGCCCAGCCGCCGGCGTAGAGGTCGTACAGCGCGGCGACCTGGGCCAGGAGGACCAGGAGGAGGGTGATGACGCCGAAGGGGCCGATGTCGGACTGCTTCATGATCCGCAGGGCGGTCTCGGCCGGCTTGGCGCTGCCCAGGCCGTCGGCGGTGTCGGCCAGGCCGTCCAGGTGCAGCCCGCGGGTCAGGGCGGCGGGGACGGCGACGGTGGCGACGGCGGCCAGCAGCGGGCCCGCGGAGAGCAGGACCAGGGCGGTGCCGAGGGCGGCGGCGCAGAGCCCGACGACCAGCCCGGCCAGCGGGGCGCACACCATGCCGGTGCGCGCCGCGGGCCGGTCCCACCGGGTGATGCGGGCGGGCAGCACGGTGAGCGTGCCGAAGGCGAAGCGGACGCCGTCGAGCAGCGAAGCGCGCTCCGGGGCCGGCGACGGGGACGCGGGAGCGGGGGGCGGCGGGGGCGGGGATCCGGTCATCCCGGCGAACGCTACCTGTTCGAAGCAGCCGGTAAATTGCCCCTTACGCACCACATGGGGAGCTGGGCATGGGTCACTGGTGGTACCGGAACATCGTCGAACCGGGGAAGCTGCCGCTGCTGCTCGCGCTCGTCTCGTTCGTGATGTCGTTCCTGGTCACCCGGACCATCACCCGGCTGATCCGGGCCGGGCGGGGCCCGTTCAAGAACATCACCCCGGGCGGGCTGCACGTCCACCACGTGGTGCCCGGCGTGGTCCTGGTGATCATCGGCGGTTTCGGGGCGGTCGGCAGCACCGGGAACAGCTTCGGGGCGATGGTCTCCGCCGTGCTGTTCGGGCTCGGCGCGGGCCTGGTCCTGGACGAGTTCGCGCTGATCCTGCACCTGGACGACGTCTACTGGAGCGAGCAGGGCCGCAAGAGCGTCGAGATCGTCGTGCTGACGGCGGCGCTGGTGGCGCTGGTCCTCGGCGGTTTCCTGCCCTTCGGGGTCAACGAGCTGACCGCCGACGAGCGGCACAACCGGGGGCTGGTGGTCATGAACACCGCCCTGAACTTCTTCCTGGCCCTGGTCGCCCTGTGGAAGGGCAAGGCGCGCACGGCGCTGGTGGGCACCGTGGTCCCCTTCGTCGCGCTGATCGGGGCGGTACGGCTGGCCCGGCCCGGGTCCCCGTACGCGAACCGGTTCTACGCCAACCGGCCGCGCGCCCGGGCCAGGGCCGGGCTGCGCGCCTTCCACCACGACCGCCGCTGGGCGGGTCCGCGCCGCCGGTTCCAGGACTTCATCGGCGGCGCCCCGGACCCGGAGCAGGCCGCGCGCCCGGAGAAGACCCCGGACCCGGAGAAGACCCCGGACCCGGAGAAGGGCCAGGACCCGGCGGCGGACCGCGATCGTCCCGAGCCGCCGCCCGGCATCAGCCGGGAATGAGCCCGTCGTCGCTGAGCATCTCCCGGACCTCGTCCAGCGTCGCGTCCGGCGCCGGCAGGATCAGCTCCGACGGCTCCAGCGCGTCGTCCGGCAGCGGGCTGCCCAGCCGGCGTACGGCGTCCAGCAAGGCCTCCAGCGTGCGCCGGAACCCCGCCTCGTCACCGGACTCCATCTCCTCCAGGAGCTCGTCGTCCAGCGCGTTCAGCTCCGCGACGTGTTCGTCGCCGAGCCGGACCTGCCCTTCCCCCATGATGCGGACAATCATGACGGGCCCCTGTCCTACTGCTTGTCGAACCGGTGCGGGCTCTGCTGCGACTGCGGCTGCGCGGCGCCGGGGGTGCCGCCCTCGATGGCCTGCTGCTGCGCCGACGGGCCGCCCGCCAGCTCGGCCTTCATCCGCTGGAGCTCCAGCTCCACGTCCGTGCCGCCGGAGAGGCGGTCCAGCTCGGCCTGGATGTCGTCCTTGGAGCCGAGGCCGGACTGGTCGTCCAGGGCGCCGGAGGCCAGCAGCTCGTCGATCGCGCCGGCCCGGGCCTGGAGCTGGGCGGTCTTGTCCTCCGCCCGCTGGATGGCCACGCCGACGTCGCTCATCTCCTCGGAGATGCCGGAGAAGGACTCCGCGATCCGGGTCTGGGCCTGGGCCGCCGTGTAGGTGGCCTTGATGGTCTCCTTCTTCGTCCGGAAGGCGTCCACCTTGGCCTGGAGGCGCTGCGCCGCCAGCGTCAGCTTCTCCTCCTCGCCCTGGAGGGTCTGGTGCTGCACCTCCAGGTCGCTGACCTGCTGCTGGAGCGAGGCACGGCGGGAGAGGGCCTCCCGCGCCAGGTCCTCGCGGCCCAGGGCAAGGGCCTTGCGGCCCTGGTCCTCCAGCTTGGCCGACTGGCCCTGGAGCTGGTTCAGCTGGAGCTCCAGGCGCTTGCGGGAGGTCGCGACGTCGGCGACACCGCGGCGCACCTTCTGGAGCAGCTCCAGCTGCTTCTGGTACGAGTAGTCGAGGGTCTCGCGCGGGTCCTCGGCCCGGTCAAGGGCCTTGTTCGCCTTCGCGCGGAAGATCATCCCCATACGCTTCATCACACCGCTCATGGGCTTCGCGCGCCCCCTTCTGACGGACTTCGGCCTCGGATCACCAACAGAACCCACAGTAAGGGCCCTGTCTCCATTACCGCACTGTTCGCGGGCGGATGCGCTCCTCCTCCAGGACGACTACACCATCGCCCGTGTCAGGCGTAAGGAGTAGGTAGTCCCCCTAGAGGAACGTGAGAAGCACTCCCGTCCCATCAAGGAAGACGCCCGCCGTTGCGGGATCGTTCCCCTCCGGGGTGGGGGCGCAACCCCGCGACCCCGTACCCTTGGGTTTTGTGTTTGGTAGCCGTTCGTCCAAGGAAGAGAAGGCAGCCGCCACCGACAAGGTGACCGCTGACCCCTCGCAGCCCCGTGACCCGCAGGCCCCCAAGGGCCGCCCGACGCCGAAGCGTGCTGTGGCCCAGTCGCAGCGCAAGGCGGTCGTGGCCTCGACCGGCAATCGCAAGGAGGACGCCAAGCGCGCCCGCGAACGCCGCCGCGTCGAGATGGCCAGGCAGCGGGAGGCGCTGGCCAACGGCGACGAGCGCTACCTGCCGGCCCGTGACAAGGGCCCGGTGCGCAGGTTCGTCCGCGACTACGTGGACTCCCGCTTCGCGGTCGCCGAGATGTTCCTGCCGCTCGCGGTGGTCATCCTGGTGCTCACCATGGTCAAGGTCCCCTCGATCCAGACCATCGCGCTGACGCTGTGGCTCGGTGTGATCGCGCTGATCGTCGTCGACTCGATCGGCCTGTTCATCCGCCTGCGCCGCACGCTGAACGAGCGGTTCCCGGACGAGCCCAAGCGCGGCGCCGTCGCGTACGGCCTGATGCGCACCCTCCAGATGCGTCGGCTGCGGCTGCCGAAGCCGCAGGTCAAGCGCGGGGAACGGCCCTGAGTGCAGCGGGGGGCCCGGACGCCTTCACCGGGGGTTCCCGGTTGTGGCTGGAGGGCCTGGGGGGTCTGCGCAACGCGGTCCGGCAGGAGCTCGTAGGGCGCCAGATCGAGGAGCAGATCGCGCAGCGCTTCCCCGTGGGGCAGCGGCTGCGGGTCCTCGACGTCGGCATGGGCCAGGGCACGCAGGCGCTGCGGCTGGCCCGGGCCGGCCACCAGGTCACCGGGCTGGAGCAGGACCCCGGCATGCTCGACGTGGCGCGCGACGCGCTGGAGCGGGAGCCGGCCGGGATCCGGGAGCGGGTCCGGCTGCTGGAGGGCGACGGCCGGGAGACCGGCGCGCACTTCCTTCCGGGCAGCTTCGACGTCGTGCTGTGCCACGGGGTGCTGATGTACGTGCCCGAGCGGGACGGCATGCTCGCCGGGCTGGCGCGGATGCTGGCCCCGGGCGGTCTGCTGTCGCTGCTGGTCCGCAACGGGGACGCGCTGGCGATGCGGCCGGGGATGGCCGGTGACTGGGCCACGGCCCTGACCGCCTTCGACACGGTCGCGTACACCAACCGGCTCGGGCTGGACGTCCGGGCGGACCGGCTGGGGGACCTGACGTCCACGCTGTCCGGGATCGGGGCGCCGCTGTCGGCGTGGTACGGGGTGCGGGTCTTCACCGACGGCACCGAGGCCGCCGAGCAGCTGCCGCCGGAGGCCGAGCTGGAGCGGCTGCTGACCACCGAGGAGCGGGCCGGCCGTACCGACCCCTACCGGGGGGTGGCGGCGCTGCTGCACCTCTGCGGCGTCCGCGGCGGCTGACCTCCGGTCCGGGCCCGCCGAATTCCGCGGCCCCTCAGGGCCCCGCGTACGACGAAGGGGCGCCCCCCGGTGTGGGGGGGCGCCCCTTCGGGCGTTCAGCGGGGCGGGCCGGGCGTTACGGGAGCGCCAGCATCCGCTCCAGCGCGAGCTTGGCGAAGCTCTCGGTCTCCTTGTCGACCTGGATCTGGTTGACCAGCGTGCCCTCGGCGAGGGACTCCAGGGTCCACACCAGGTGGGGCAGGTCGATGCGGTTCATCGTCGAGCAGAAGCAGACCGTGCGGTCGAGGAAGACGACGTCCTTGCCCTCGGGGGCGAATCGATTCGCCAGGCGCTTGACCAGGTTCAGCTCGGTGCCTATCGCCCACTTCGAGCCGGCCGGGGCCGCCTCCAGGGCCTTGATGATGTACTCCGTCGAGCCGACGTAGTCGGCGGCCGCCACGACCTCGTGCTTGCACTCGGGGTGGACCAGCACGTTCACGCCCGGGATGCGCTCGCGGACGTCGTTGACCGAGTCCAGCGAGAACCGGCCGTGCACCGAGCAGTGGCCCCGCCACAGGATCATCTTCGCCGCGCGCAGCTGCTCGGGGGTCAGGCCGCCGCCCGGCTTGTGCGGGTTGTAGACGACGCAGTCCTCCAGCGACATGCCCATGTCGCGGACGGCGGTGTTGCGGCCCAGGTGCTGGTCGGGGAGGAACAGGACCTTCTCGCCCTGCTCGAACGCCCACTCCAGGGCCTTCTTCGCGTTGGACGACGTACAGATCGTGCCGCCGTGCTTGCCGGTGAAGGCCTTGATGTCGGCGGAGGAGTTCATGTACGACACCGGCACGGTGACGTCGGCGATGCCGGCCTCGGTCAGCACGTCCCAGCACTCGGCGACCTGCTCGGCGGTGGCCATGTCGGCCATCGAGCAGCCGGCGGCCAGGTCCGGCAGGACCACCTTCTGGTCGTCGCCGGTCAGGATGTCGGCCGACTCCGCCATGAAGTGCACGCCGCAGAAGACGATGTACTCGGCCTCCGGCTTGGCGGCCGCGTCCCGGGCCAGCTTGAAGGAGTCACCGGTGACGTCCGCGAACTCGATGACCTCGTCGCGCTGGTAGTGGTGGCCGAGGATGAAGACCTTGTCCCCGAGCTTCTCCTTGGCCGCGCGGGCGCGCGCCACCAGGTCCGGGTCCGACGGCGAGGGCAGGTCGCCCGGGCACTCGACACCCCGCTCGCTCCGGGGGTCGGCCTCGCGGCCGAGCAGCAGCAGGGCGAGGGGCGTCGGCTGGACGTCCAAAGGCTGGGCGGTGGTCACGACACGCACCCTTTCTGTTCCGCGACGACGAGACCTCGGTCCTGGCCGGTCCAGGAAGATGCGACTTCTCGTCTATTTGACGCTATCTATGATAGCCGTTTCATGTCACTTTGACGATGGCCATAGTGTCGATGTGACGAATTCGCCGTCCCCGGGCGAGCGGCTCCACCGCTCCGCCCGGGTGTGCGAGCATGAATGTCTGAAACAAGCGTCAGGCCCGGAATGAATCCGCGGCCGCGTCGGTTGCAGCCGACGGCAAGAGTCCGACGTTTCCCTGCCCCGGCGGGGAGCCGCCCCACTTCGGGAGTGAATGCAGATGTCCGTTCAGGACGACAAGACCACTGTGAGCGACGGCATCCTCCTGTCCGACGCCGCCGCCGCCAAGGTCAAGGCCCTGCTCGACCAGGAAGGCCGGGACGACCTGGCGCTGCGCGTCGCCGTCCAGCCCGGCGGCTGCTCGGGCCTGCGCTACCAGCTCTTCTTCGACGAGCGCTCGCTCGACGGTGACGTGGTGAAGGACTTCGACGGTGTGAAGGTCGTCACCGACCGGATGAGCGCCCCGTACCTGGGCGGCGCCTCCATCGACTTCGTCGACACCATCGAGAAGCAGGGCTTCACGATCGACAACCCGAACGCCACGGGCTCCTGCGCCTGCGGCGACTCCTTCAGCTAAGGCTCAGCCGTGCGTGAGCCGCGCCTGTAGCGGTACGCGAGGGGCCCCGCCGGAATCGTCCGGCGGGGCCCCTCGCGCATGCCCGCGGGCCCGCGCTCGCACTGCCCTCAGGAGGCGCGCGGCAGCTCCTTGGCGGTCTTCGCGTCGATCACCTTCCGGTTCCCGAGCGGCTCCTGGAGCGTCACCGACAGGGACATCTCCTCCGCGATCAGGATGCACGCACGGCCCGGCTCCCGCGGCGTGTCGGTGATCTTGACCAGCACGGACGCCGCGCTCTCGCGCGCCTCGAGGGCGTAGTCGCTGCACACCCCGCCCCAGAAGTGCACCGTCAGCTTCCGGTCGTTCTCGCTGTACGAGAACCCGGGCACCGTCTGGCCACCGCCGCTGCCACCGCCGCCGTCGGCCGGGGCCTCCGCGGCGGCCGGCTGCGCCACCGTGTGCCCGGCCGCCGTGCCCTGGCCGGCCACCTCGAACAGCCAGGCCGGAACCAGGCCGCGGCCGCCGTCCACCGTGCCCGGGGCCAGCCCCAGCACCGCCTTGGCCACCCGCTCCGTCCGCGGCGGCTTCATCGGCCGCGGCTCGGGGTTGCAGGGCAGCGGGCCGTCGGAGGACACCGGGGCGTCCGGCTCCAGCGGCACCGACGTGGCGCAGCCGCTCGGGTCCGGGTTCCTCACCGGGCCCGAACGTCCGTTGAGCCGCTTCAGAGCCTCCTCGGCCCCGATCACCGGCCGGTCGGCGGTCTTCACGGGGGCCTTCAGCTCACCGCTGCCGCCCACCACCTGGCCGTCCGCGCCCACGTTCACCTTGGTGGCCCAGCCCTGCGTGGGCAGTCCGCCGATCACCGGGTCGGCGCTGACCACGCGCACCGCGCCCTGGGTGAGCCGGGCGTCCAGCCGCGCGCCGCTCTGCCCGACCGCCGTCAGCACCGCGGCCGCGGCCGTCTTCGCCGCCTCCTCGGGCACCGCCGTGCCCGGGTTCCCCTCGGCGGGCGGCACCGGACCGCAGGTGTCCTTGCCCTTCTGGCAGTTGTCCCCGCCGCCGAGCTGGCCGTGCGTGTACGTCCAGGAGCCCGGCGCCTTGCGGGTCACCTGGAGCCGGGGGCCGGAGGAGTCCCGGACCGTCCCGGCCTGCCACACCTCGCCCGACAGCCGCGGCTCGCCCTCGATCCCGAGCGCCGCCGCCAGCCGGGCCACTTCCTCCTTGGACACCTCGCCGTCCGCCTTGAACGCGGGCGCGGCGGCGGGCCCCTGCGGCAGCGGTCCGGTGGCCTCGTACGTCACCCCGCCGCCGGACGGGTCGGGCTCGCCGGGCGCGATACCGGGCGTGGAGGCGGCCGGGCGGGGCGCCGTCCGCAGCGAGGCCGCGGCGTCCGCCGTACCGGCGCGTTCGGCGCCGCTGCTGCCCTGGGCCGTCGTCGCCCAGTACGCCGTACCGCCGCCCGCCAGCAGAACGGCCGCCGCGATCGAGCCGACCGCCCAGTGCCGCCGCCGTCGGTGGGGGTGAGGGGTGGTGTGCTGCTGGTCGCTGGTCACCGCATCGCTCCTTCGCCGTGTGGCTGATGCGGGTGTGACGCGACACCGCCCGTTCCGGTTCCCCTACGCGCCTACTCCTGGCCTACTCGCCTACTCGCCGTACTGGGCGGTGGCGGCGATCAGACGGGCCGAGGACGGGGGCACGCTGATCCCGTGGATCTGGGAGGGGGCCACGCGCGCGGGGTGCGGCTCGGCCGGGACCGTCCAGTGCGGGGCCATCCGGGCGCAGTCGCCGAGGAGCTGAGCGAGGCCTTCGGGGTGCCCGTAACCATCGGTAGACGTCATGGGGGCACGGTAGGCACGGCGGGCCGCGCGGAGAAAGACCTACTACGGGGTAGTTTCGGGCATTCGGCCGAACGGCCGCGACCGGGTAGCGTTGACTGTCCTCTGTCGCCCCTCGCCCACGCAGGAGCATCAACGCCGTGCGTATCGCAGTCACCGGCTCCATCGCCACCGACCACCTCATGACCTTCCCCGGCCGCTTCGCCGACCAGCTGGTCGCGGACCAGCTGCACACGGTCTCCCTCTCCTTCCTCGTCGACAACCTCGACGTGCGCCGGGGCGGTGTGGGCCCGAACATCTGCTTCGGCATGGGTCAGCTCGGCACCCGGCCGATCCTGGTCGGCGCGGCCGGCTACGACTTCGACGAGTACCGCGCCTGGCTGGACCGGCACGGCGTCGACACGCAGTCCGTCCGTATCTCGGAGGTGCTGCACACCGCGCGCTTCGTCTGCACGACGGACGCCGACCACAACCAGATCGGCTCCTTCTACACGGGTGCGATGAGCGAGGCCCGCCTGATCGAGCTGAAGGCCGTCGCCGACCGGGTGGGCGGCCTGGACCTGGTCCTGATCGGCGCGGACGACCCGGAGGCGATGCTGCGCCACACCGAGGAGTGCCGGACCCGGGGCATCCCGTTCGCGGCGGACTTCTCGCAGCAGATCGCGCGGATGGACGGCGAGAACATCCGCACGCTGATGGAGGGCGCGACGTACCTCTTCTCGAACGAGTACGAGAAGGGCCTCATCGAGTCGAAGTCCGGCTGGAGCGACGAGGAGATCCTCGGCAAGGTCGGCACGCGCGTGACCACGCTGGGCTCGCGGGGCGTGAGGATCGAGCGGGTCGGCGAGGACCCGATCGTCGTGGGCTGCCCGGAGGAGACCGCGAAGGTCGACCCGACCGGTGTCGGCGACGCGTTCCGCGCGGGCTTCCTGACGGGGCTGGGCTGGGGCGTGGGCCTGGAGCGGGCCGCGCAGATCGGCTGCATGCTGGCGACGCTGGTCATCGAGACGCTGGGCACCCAGGAGTACACGCTGGCCCGTGCCCACTTCATGGAGCGCTTCACGAAGGCGTACGGCGACACGGCCGCCGCCGAAGTCCGCGCCCACCTGTCCTGACGGGGCCGACCCGCACCACCGGCCGGGGGGCCCGACCCGCCCCCGGGCCGCCCCGCCCGGCCCCCGGGGCCGACCTGCACCCCCGGCCGGGGCCGGGACCCACGGGGCAGGGACAGGGGGGAGCCGCCCCCTGGGCCCTGCGCGGTGGGGGTCGGGCCCTGCGGGGCTTGTTCCCTCACCCCGCCCCTTCCCGAAACCGGGGCTCCGCCCCGAGACCCCGGTACGTGCGCTGCGCGCCCGTGCGCTCAAACGCCGCGCGGGCTGAAAGTGCCGCGCGCCGGCACCCTTCCAGCCCCGCCGGCGTTTGAGGCGCGGGGGTGTGGGGGCGGAGCCCCCGTAGCGGCCCCCGCAGGGATCGCGGGCCCCGGGGTCAGTGGGTGCGGCGGACCTGGTAGGCCGTGCCCGTTGGGCGGGGGGACTCGCCCAGGTAGGTGTGGTCGCGCAACGCGCACCACGCCGGGATGTCCAGCCGGGCCACCTCGTCGTCCGACAGGACCGTGACCGTCCCGCCCACCGCCACCGTGCCGATCGCCCGCGCCAGCTCGATCACCGGCTGCGGGCAGCGCAGCCCCAGGGTGTCCACCTCCACCGACGGCGTGGACGCCGACGGCTCCGGCGGCGGCGGGGTCGCGCCCAGGCGGGCGCGGACGTCCGCCACCACCCCCGGCAGGACCTCCAGGAACGCGTTCACCGACTCCGCCGTCGTCCCCACCGGCAGCGACACCCGCACGTTCCCCTCCGACAGCACCCCCATCGCCCGCAGCACATGGCTCGGCGTCAGCGTGGAGCTCGTACACGAGGAGCCCGACGACACCGAGAAGCCCGCCCGGTCCAGCTCGTGCAGCAGCGTCTCGCCGTCGACGTACAGGCAGGAGAACGTCACCAGGTGCGGCAGCCGCCGGTCCGCGTCGCCCACCACCTCCACGTCCGGCACCAGCCGGGCCACCCGCCGCCGGATCCGGTCCACCAGCACCCGCAGCCGCCGCCCCTCGGCCTCCGCCTCCGCCCGCACCGCCCGCAGCGACGCCGCCGCCGCCACGACCGCCGGCAGGTTCGGGTAGCCGGGCGAGCGGCCCGACTCCCGTTCGTCGGCGGGGCCTTGGGGCGCGTACCGGACCCCCTTGCGGACGGCCAGCAGGCCGACCCCCGGCGGCCCGCCCCACTTGTGCGCGCTCGCCGTCAGCAGCGACCAGCCCGCCGGCGGCCGCTCCCACGGCAGCGACTGCGCCGCGTCCACCAGCAGCGGTACGCCCGCCGCCGCGCAGGCCTGCGCCACCTCGGCCACCGGCTGCACCGTGCCCACCTCGTGGTTGGCCGACTGCAGGCAGGCCAGCGCCGTGTCCGCGCGCAGCGCCCCCGCGTACGCGTCGGGGTCCACCGCGCCGAGCCGTGAGACCGGCACCGACGTCAGCGAACCGCCGCCCGCCTCGTGGGCCTCCGCCGCATGCAGCACGGAACTGTGTTCGACCGCCGACACGACCAGGTGGTTCCCCACCCGCCGGCGGCCCGCCAGCGCCCCCGCCAGACCGGCGTGAACCGCGTGCGTCCCCGAAGGAGTGAACGCCAGCTCGTCCGGGCGGCAGCCCACGGCCTCCGCCGCCGCCTCGCGCGCCGCGTCCAGCAGCAGCCGGGCCCGCCGGCCCTCGCGGTAGAGACGTACGGGGTCGGCCCACCCCTCGTCCAGCGCGGCCAGCAGGGCCTGCCGGGCGACCGGGTGGAGAGGGGCGGCGGACGCGGCGTCGAAGTACGGCATTGCGCCACCGTAGGCCAAGCCCCGGGCCGCACCAGGTCAGGGACCGTCAGATGGCTTCCGGAGAGCCCCGTTCCGGGGTGTCCGGCCCGTCCCCCGTACGGCCGACCCACCCCTTCGGGGGCTGTAGCGGCGCGTTGGGCACCCTCCCCGCGCGACCCCAAATAGCGTCCAGTAGGGTTTGGTCCGCATAAACATCCAAACCCCTGCCCGCGTCAGGGCCGGCGACCGACCCGCGAGACGGCCGCAGCCGGTCGCGCGGGCCGAGACTCTCGGGAAGGCGCTACGTGAGTCCCTACGGCTCCGACCGCTCGCCGCGGCGCCCGATGCGGCGGAAGCTGCTGCAGGCGCTGACTGCGGGCGCGGTTCTGGCGACCGCCACTGGTTGCACATATAAAGACTTCCCCACCCTCGGAATGCCCGACCCGGTCACCGAGGAGGCGCCGCGCATCCTCTCGCTGTGGCAGGGTTCATGGGCCGCCGCCCTCGTCACCGGCATCCTGGTGTGGGGTCTGATCCTGTGGAGCGTCATCTTCCACCGGCGCAGCCGGACCAAGATCGAGGTTCCGCCGCAGACCCGGTACAACATGCCCATCGAGGCGCTGTACACCGTGGTTCCGCTCATCATCGTCTCGGTGCTCTTCTACTTCACCGCGCGTGACGAGTCCAAGCTCCTCGAGCTCACCGCCAAGCCGCCGCACACCATCAACGTGGTCGGCTTCCAGTGGAGCTGGGGCTTCAACTACATCGAGAACGTCGACGGGGATGCCGCGACGCCGAAGGCGGGCGCCGTTCCGAAGGAGCTCGCCTCCATCCCGGACCGGTACACCAAGGACTTCCCGGCGGGCGCCGAGGGCGTCTACGAGAAGGGCACGCCGGCCGATGTGAACGCGGAGAAGGGCTGGCCGGGCCCGACCCTCTACCTGCCCAAGGGCGAGAAGGTCCGCTTCATCCTGTCGTCCAACGACGTCATCCACTCCTTCTGGGTCGTCCCCTTCCTGTTCAAGCAGGACGTCATCCCGGGTCACACCAACGTCTTCGAGGTCACGCCGAACGAAGAGGGCGTCTTCATGGGCAAGTGCGCCGAGCTCTGCGGCGTCGACCACTCCCGGATGCTCTTCAACGTCAAGGTCGTCTCTCCCGAGGAGTACAGGAAGCACCTCAAGGAACTGGCTGAGAAGGGGCAGACCGGCTTCCTCCCGGCCGGCATCAAGCAGACCGACCCGGCCCGGAACTCGGAGACGAACAAACTGTGAGCATCCTCAACGAACCTCAGGGTGCCGCGGCAGCTGAAGACTCGTACGAGAACGAGCTGCCGGTACGGCGCAAGCGCCCGGGATCCGTGGTCGTCAAGTGGCTGACCACGACCGACCACAAGACCATCGGTACGCTCTACCTGGTCACCTCGTTCGTGTTCTTCATCATCGGCGGCATCCTGGCCCTGGCCATGCGTGCCGAGCTGGCCCGTCCGGGCACGCAGATCATGTCGAACGAGCAGTTCAACCAGGCGTTCACGATGCACGGCACGATCATGCTGCTGATGTTCGCGACGCCGCTGTTCGCCGGATTCGCCAACTGGATCATGCCGCTGCAGATCGGCGCGCCCGACGTGGCGTTCCCGCGGCTGAACATGTTCGCGTACTGGCTCTACCTCTTCGGCTCGACCATCGCGGTGGCCGGCTTCGTCACGCCGAACGGCGCCGCCGACTTCGGCTGGTTCGCCTACTCCCCGCTGTCGGACGCGGTCCGCTCGCCGGGCATCGGCGCCGACATGTGGATCATGGGTCTGGCCTTCTCCGGCTTCGGCACGATCCTCGGCTCGGTCAACTTCATCACCACGATCATCTGCATGCGCGCCCCCGGCATGACGATGTTCCGCATGCCGATCTTCACCTGGAACGTGCTGCTGACCGGTGTCCTGGTCCTGCTCGCCTTCCCGGTGCTGGCCGCCGCGCTCTTCGCGCTGGAGTCCGACCGCAAGTTCGGCAGTCACATCTTCGACTCGGCCAACGGTGGCGCACTGCTCTGGCAGCACCTCTTCTGGTTCTTCGGACACCCAGAGGTGTACATCATCGCGCTGCCGTTCTTCGGAATCATCTCCGAGGTCATCCCGGTCTTCTCCCGCAAGCCGATGTTCGGTTACATCGGCCTGATCGGCGCGACGATCGCGATCGCCGGCCTCTCGGTGACCGTGTGGGCGCACCACATGTACGTCACCGGCGGCGTACTGCTGCCGTTCTTCTCCTTCATGACCTTCCTGATCGCGGTACCGACCGGTGTGAAGTTCTTCAACTGGATCGGCACCATGTGGAAGGGCTCACTGTCCTTCGAGACCCCGATGCTCTGGGCCGTCGGCTTCCTGATCACCTTCACCTTCGGTGGTCTGACCGGCGTCATCCTGGCCTCGCCCCCGATGGACTTCCACGTCTCCGACTCGTACTTCGTCGTCGCGCACTTCCACTACGTCATCTTCGGCACCGTGGTCTTCGCGATGTTCTCCGGCTTCCACTTCTGGTGGCCGAAGTTCACGGGCAAGATGCTGGACGAGCGGCTCGGCAAGATCACGTTCTGGACGCTGTTCGTGGGCTTCCACGGCACGTTCCTGGTGCAGCACTGGCTGGGTGCCGAGGGCATGCCGCGCCGTTACGCGGACTACCTCGCCGCCGACGGCTTCACCACCCTGAACACGATCTCGACGATCAGCTCCTTCCTGCTCGGCCTGTCGATGCTTCCGTTCATGTACAACGTGTGGAAGACCGCCAAGTACGGCAAGAAGATCGAGGTCGACGACCCGTGGGGCTACGGCCGTTCGCTCGAGTGGGCGACCTCCTGCCCGCCGCCGCGCCACAACTTCGTCACCCTGCCGCGGATCCGCTCCGAATCCCCGGCGTTCGACCTGCACCACCCGGAGATCGCGGCCCTCGAGCACCTTGAGGACCACAGCGCCGGCACCAAGGCCGTCACCGGTGGCAAGGAGGCCGGCAAGTGAAGATCCAGGGCAAGATGTTCCTCTGGCTCGCCCTCTTCATCCTGATCATGACCGTCGTGTACGGCGTCTGGTCGAAGGAGCCCGTAGGAACCACCGCGCTCGCCCTCGCCTTCGGCCTGAGCGCCATGATCGGCTACTACCTGGCCTTCACGGCCCGGCGCGTGGACGAGATGGCCCAGGACAACCTGGAGGCGGACGTCGCGGACGAGGCCGGCGAGCTGGGGTTCTTCTCCCCGCACAGCTGGCAGCCGCTCTCCCTGGCCATCGGTGGCGCGCTCGCCTTCATGGGCGTCATCTTCGGCTGGTGGCTGATGTACTTCTCGGCCCCGATCATCGTGATCGGCCTGTGGGGCTGGGTGTACGAGTACTACCGCGGTGAGAACCAGAACCAGTAGTACGCCTTCCGCGTGACCTGCCTGGGGCCCGGACACCTCTTCGGAGGAGTCCGGGCCCCTCGTTTGCAGTCACCCCGCGCGCACTGATGGTCATACCTTCATAGCGTTGGCTCCATGAGCCACACACCGCGTCTTTGGACGGTAGTCAGCTGCGCCATGCTGGTCGCGTCCCTCGGGGCCGGCGCCACCGCGTGCGGCGGGTCCGGCGACCACCCGCTGTCCGCGCGCCCTTACGACGCGGCCGGTCAGGTCGCCTTCAACCAGGCCGCGGGCAGCCGCCCCGTCGACCCCGACCGGCCGCTGGAAGTCACCTCCAAGGGCACCGACGGCCGGATCACCGACGTCACGGTCGTGGACACCCACGGCCGTCGCCTGGCGGGCGAGCTGTCGGCCAAGGGCGACCGCTGGCACAGCACCACGCCCCTGTCCGCCGGCGTGCGCTACACCGTCACCGTCAGCACGGAGGACCAACGGGGCGCCCCCGGACAGCGCACCATGACGTTCGACACCGCACCGGCCCACAAGGTCCTCCAGGTCGAATTCGGCCCGGAGGAGGGCAAGTACGGCGTCGGGCAGCCCCTCATCGCCGAGCTCAACGAGCCCGTCCACGACAAGGCCTCCCGCGCCCTCGTGGAGCGGGCCCTGGTGGTGGAGACCAAGCCCAAGCCCGTGGAGGGCTCCTGGCACTGGGTGGACGACTCCCGGCTGCACTTCCGCCCCAAGGAGTACTGGCCCGCCCACTCCACCGTCTCCGTACGGAGCAACCTGGAGGGCGTCAAGATCGGCAACGGGCTCTACGGGGCCGCCTCGAAGCCGCTGAAGCTGGAGATCGGCGACCGGGTCGAGGTCATCACCGACGCCGCGTCGCACTGGATGACGTTCAAGCGCAACGGAGAAGTGATCAATTCCATTCCGATCACCACCGGAAAGCCCGGCTTCTCCACCCGCAACGGCGTCAAGGTGGTGCTCGGCAAGCAGTACTACGTCCGGATGCGCGGCGACACCGTCGGCATCGGCGGCAGCGAGTACTACAACCTGCCCGTCTACTACGCCACCCGTGTCACCTGGAGTGGTGAATACGTGCACGCCGCCCCGTGGTCCATCGAATCCCACGGCTACGCCAACGTCAGCCACGGCTGCACCGGCATGAGCACCGGCAACGCCGCCTGGTTCTACGAGAACATCACCGAGGGCGACCTCGTCACGGTCATCAACAGCATCGGCGAGGAGATGGACCCGTTCGGCAACGGGTACGGCGACTGGAACCTGGACTGGAAGGACTGGCGCGACGGCAGCGCGCTGCTCAAGGACACCCAGGAAGGCCGCAGCCCCATCGACAAGGCGCGACTGCGGCCCCAGGTGTAAACGGGCCGTACCGGACGGCCCTGCGGCCCTCAGGCCTCCACGGAGAGCCTGGTGCGCAGCAGGGCCGCCAGCCGGTCCGGGAACTCCACCGGATCCACCGGAAGGGTCACCGCCGCGTCCGCGCGGCTCCACGTGGCCAGCCAGGCGTCCTGCGGGCGCCCGATCAGCAGCAGCACCGGCGGACACCGGAAGATCTCGTCCTTGAGCTGCCGGCACACGCCCATCCCGCCCGCGGGCACCGCCTCACCGTCCAGCACGCACAGGTCGATCCCGCCGGCGTCCAGTTCCTTGAGCACGGCCGGGAGCGTCGCGCACTCGACGAACTCCACCGGCGGGAGGTCCGCGGCCGGCCTGCGCCCGGACGCCAGCCGCACCTGCTCCCGGGTCCCCGCGTCGTCGCTGTAGACCAGAACCCTTGCAGTCGCCCGCATTGTTTCCTCCACGCGTCAGGAAATCCTGCGCGGGATGCTACTCCGTCCCACGCGCTGTCAACATCGGTTCGCGCACCCCCGCGCCCGGACGTCGACAGCCCATCTGATGGGCCGTTCGGGCAGTGCACACCCCTCGGACACTCCGAACGGCACCCCCCGGGGTGAGGGCGGGATAAGCGACCGACATAATGTCGGTCGTGGCGACAGCAACGACAGTAGATACCGGGCACGCGCACCCGACGGTCAACAGGCCGAACCTCGTCAGCGTCGGAACCATCATCTGGTTGAGTTCCGAGCTGATGTTCTTCGCGGCCCTCTTCGCGATGTACTTCACCCTGCGATCGGTGACGGGCGCCGAGTACTGGACGGAACAGGCTGACACCCTGAACCTCCCGTTCTCGGCGACGAACACCACGATCCTGGTGCTTTCCTCCCTCACCTGCCAGCTCGGCGTCTTCGCCGCCGAGCGCGGTGACGTGAAGAAGCTCCGGACGTGGTTCATCATCACGTTCGTCATGGGTGCGATCTTCATCGGCGGCCAGGTGTTCGAGTACACCGAGCTGGTCAAGCACGAGGGCATGAGCCTCTCGTCCGGTCCGTACGGCTCGGTCTTCTACCTGACCACCGGCTTCCACGGACTGCACGTGACGGGCGGCCTCATCGCCTTCCTGCTGGTCCTCGGCCGGACGTACGCGGCCAAGAGGTTCACCCACGAACAGGCCACGTCGGCCATCGTCGTGTCCTACTACTGGCACTTCGTCGATGTCGTCTGGATCGGCCTCTTCGCCACGATCTACCTGATCAAGTAGCGAATACGTGGCCGGGTACGGCCCGGCACACCATCCAGAAACACCGACGCAGAAGATCCTGACACCGGGGTAATCCGTGAAAAAGCTCTCCGCACGACGACGCCATCCGCTGGCGGCGGTCGTCGTTCTACTCCTCGCGCTGGCGGCCACTGGGGGGCTGTACGCCGCCTTCGCGCCCGCGGGCAAGGCGCAGGCCGATGAAACCGCCCAGTCCCTCGCCATCGAGGAGGGCAAGAAGCTCTACGCCGTGGGCTGCGCAAGCTGCCACGGAACCGGCGGTCAGGGTTCCTCTGACGGCCCGAGCCTGGTGGGCGTCGGCTCTGCCGCCGTCGACTTCCAGGTGAGCACGGGCCGCATGCCCGCCCAGCAGCCCGGCGCCCAGGTGCCGAAGAAGCCCAACATCTACACCCAGGCGCAGATCGACCAGCTGGCCGCGTACATCGCCTCCCTCGGCGCCGGCCCGATCACGCCGACCGCCAAGCAGTACGACCCGGCGGGTGCCGACATCGCCAACGGTGGTGAGCTGTTCCGCAACAACTGCGCGCAGTGCCACAACTTCACCGGTGAGGGCGGCGCGCTGACGCACGGCAAGTACGCCCCGAACCTCGAGGACGTCTCGCCGAAGCACATCTACGAGGCCATGCTCACCGGCCCGCAGAACATGCCCTCCTTCCCGGACAGCACGATGCCGGAGAAGGAGAAGAAGGACATCATCGCGTACCTCCAGAACGTGAACGGCGAGAAGTCGGTCAACCCCGGCGGCCTCAAGCTCGGTGGCCTCGGCCCCGTCTCCGAGGGTCTGTTCGGCTGGATCTTCGGTCTGGGTGCGCTGATCGCTGTCGCCGTCTGGGTCGCGGCCCACACCGCTAAGGCCAAGAAGTCATGAGTAGCCAAGACATTCCCGAAGAGAACCTGCCGAGCGAGCAGGGCAACGCGCACCACGGTGGTGTAGCCGTCGCGGACGACCCGTTCGCCGATCCCGGCATGCCGGCCCACAAGCCGCGCATCCAGGACATCGACGAGCGGGCCGCCAAGCGCTCCGAGCGCACCGTGGCGATGCTGTTCACGCTGTCGATGCTGGCCACGATCGGCTTCATCGCCGCGTACGTGATCATCCCGGTCGACAAGATCGTGTTCATCTGGCCCCTCGGCAAGGTGAGCGCGCTCAACTTCGCCCTGGGCATGACGCTGGGCATCGCCCTCTTCTGCATCGGCGCGGGCGCGGTCCACTGGGCCCGCACCCTGATGTCCGACGTCGAGGTCGCCGACGAGCGCCACCCGATCGCCGCTCCGCCGGAGGTCAAGGCCAAGGTCATGCAGGACTTCGCCGACGGTGCGGCGGAGTCCGCCATCGGCCGTCGTCCGCTGATCCGCAACACCATGCTCGGCGCGCTGGCCATGGTGCCGCTCGCCGGCGTCGTGCTGCTGCGCGACCTGGGCCCGCTGCCCGAGGAGAAGCTGCGCAAGACCCTGTGGGCCAAGGGCAAGCTGCTCATCAACCAGAACACGATGGAGCCGCTGCGTCCCGAGGACGTCGCCGTCGGTTCGCTGACCTTCGCCATGCCCGAGGGCCTGGACGAGCACCAGCACGACTTCCAGACGCAGATCGCCAAGGCCGCCCTGATGATCGTCCGTATCCAGCCGGAGGACATCAAGGACAAGCAGGAACTGGAGTGGTCCCACGACGGCATCGTGGCCTACTCCAAGATCTGCACCCACGTCGGCTGCCCGATCAGCCTGTACGAGCAGCAGACCCACCACGTGCTCTGCCCGTGCCACCAGTCCACCTTCGACCTCTCCGACGGCGCCCGTGTCATCTTCGGCCCGGCCGGTCACGCGCTTCCGCAGCTGCGGATCGGCGTGAACCAAGAAGGCTTCCTCGAGGCGCTCGGCGACTTCGAAGAGCCCGTCGGTCCTGCATTCTGGGAGCGCGGATGAGCACTGCCACCGATACGAAGCGCAAAGCGCCGGCCGGGGAGCGCGTAGCCGACTGGGCGGACGGCCGCCTGGGCATCTACAGCCTCGCCAAGGCCAACATGCGCAAGATCTTCCCGGACCACTGGTCCTTCATGCTGGGTGAGATCTGCCTCTACAGCTTCATCATCATCATCCTCACGGGTGTGTACCTGACGCTGTTCTTCCACCCGAGCATGAACGAGGTCGAGTACCACGGCTCGTACGTGCCGATGCAGGGCGTGCTGATGTCCGAGGCCTTCGCCTCGACGCTCGACATCAGCTTCGACGTCCGCGGTGGTCTGCTGATCCGCCAGATCCACCACTGGTCGGCCCTGATCTTCGTCGCGGCGATGATCGTGCACATGATGCGCGTCTTCTTCACCGGCGCGTTCCGCAAGCCGCGCGAGATCAACTGGATCTTCGGCTTCCTGCTGCTGGTCCTCGGCATGTTCACCGGCTTCACCGGTTACTCCCTGCCGGACGACCTGCTCTCGGGCACCGGTGTCCGCTTCATGCAGGGCGCGATCCTGTCCGTGCCGGTCGTCGGCACGTACCTGTCGTTCTTCCTGTTCGGCGGCGAGTTCCCCGGCGGCGACTTCGTCGCCCGGTTCTACTCGGTCCACATCCTGCTGCTGCCCGGCATCATGATGGGCCTGCTGGTGGCCCACCTGATCCTGGTCTTCTACCACAAGCACACCCAGTTCGCGGGCCCCGGCCGCACGAACAACAACGTCGTCGGCATGCCGCTGCTGCCGGTCTACATGGCCAAGGCCGGAGGCTTCTTCTTCCTGGTCTTCGGTGTCATCGCGGCCATCTCGGCGATCGCCTCGATCAACCCGATCTGGGCGCTCGGCCCGTACCGCCCGGACCACGTGTCCACCGGTGCGCAGCCCGACTGGTACATGGGTATGCCGGAAGGCCTCATCCGTGCCATGCCCGGCTGGGAGATCAACCTCTGGGGTCACACGCTGGTGCTCGGCGTGTTCATCCCGCTGGTCCTCTTCCCGCTGGTGCTCGGCTCGATCGCGGTGTGGCCGTTCATCGAGTCCTGGGTCACCGGCGACAAGCGCGAGCACCACATCCTGGACCGCCCGCGCAACGCCCCGACGCGTACGGCCTTCGGTGTCGCCTGGATCGCGGAGTACATCGTGCTCCTGATCGGCGGCGGCAACGACATGTTCGCGCAGTACTTCCACCTCTCGATCAACGCGATCACCTGGTTCGTCCGGATCGGCTTCTTCGTCGTCCCGGTCCTCGCGTTCATCGTCACCAAGCGGATCTGCCTCGGCCTCCAGCGCCGGGACCACGACAAGGTGCTGCACGGTCGCGAGACCGGCATCATCAAGCGTCTGCCGCACGGTGAGTTCGTCGAGATCCACGAGCCGCTGCCGCAGGGCCAGCTGCACACGCTGACCGCGCACGAGCAGTACAAGCCGCTCGAGATCGGCCCGACGGTCGACGAGAACGGTGTCGAGCGCAAGGTCGGCGCCATGGAGAAGCTCCGCGCGAAGCTCAGCAAGGGCTTCTACGCCGAGGGCAACCAGATTCCGAAGCCCACGGTGGAGGAGTACAAGGAGATCCAGAGCGGCCACGGCCACCACTGATCTCCGGCCGCCCGGTCCGGCCGAAAACTGATCGCCACGGCAAGAGCCCCGTCCAGTGTCTGGACGGGGCTCTTCGCCGTCCGTGGAGCTGGATAGGCTGGGATCCTTCCCATCGGCATCTGTGGACCCTGGAGCGGACCATGAACGTTGTGACCCCGGCAGGCGGCGACAGCGTGGCGGCCCGTTCCTGGCCGGGCCTCCTGGACGCGCTGCTCTCCGGCCGGAACCTGGCCGTGGACGACACGGCCTGGGCGATGGACAAGATCATGCGGGGTGAGGCGACGGACGCCCAGATCGCCGGTTTCCTGGTGGCCCTGCGGGCCAAGGGGGAGACGGTGGACGAGATCAACGGTCTCGTGCGCACCATGTACGAACACGCCAATCTCATCGAGGTGCCGGGCCGGACGGTGGACATCGTCGGCACCGGCGGTGACGGCGCGAAGACCGTCAACATCTCGACGATGTCGGCCGTCGTGGTCGCGGGTACGGGCGCCAAGGTGGTCAAGCACGGCAACCGGGCCGCCTCCTCGTCGAGCGGGGCCTCGGACGTGCTGGAGAAGCTCGGCGTCAACCTGGACCTGTCCCCCCAGCGGGTCGCGGCGGTCGCCGAGGAGGCGGGCATCACCATGTGCTTCGCCGTGAAGTTCCACCCGGCCCTGCGGCACGTGGCCGCCGCCCGCCGGGAGCTGGGCATCCGCACCACGTTCAACGTCCTGGGCCCGCTGACGAATCCGGCCAAGGTGCGCTCCCAGGCGACGGGTGTCGCCGACCCCCGGATGGCGCCGATCGTCGCGGGCGTGCTGGCCGAGCGCGGCTCCTCGGCGCTGGTCTTCCGCGGCGACGACGGCCTGGACGAGCTGACCACGACGGCGACCTCGCGGGTGTGGTGGGTCCGCGACGGCAAGGTCACCGAGCAGTCCTTCGACCCGCGTGACGTGGGCATCTCCCTGGTCGACGTCTCCGCCCTGGCCGGCGGGGACCCCTCGTACAACGCGGACGTGGCCCGCCGGCTGCTGGCCGGCGAGACGGGCCCGGTGCGCGACGCGGTGCTGCTGAACTCGGCGGCGGCCCTGGTGGCCCTGGACCCGGGCCCGGGCACCCTGGAGGAGCAGCTGCGGGCCGGTATCGAGCGGGCGGCCGAGTCGGTGGACTCGGGCGCGGCCAGGGCGGTCCTGGAGCGCTGGGTGAACGTCAGCAACGCGTAGCCCCCCGGAGGGTGTGACGGCGCGACGGCTCGAAACGGGTGGCCCCGGTCCAGCATGCGGACCGGGGTCTTGCCGTTCCGCGTGCGTATGGCAGGATGCTCACCAGGTCACGAGTGACAGCGTCAAGGCCCCGGCTCGCTGTCCGGCAACCCTCCTTCCGTGGCGGGGTGCCCCGGGTGATGACCAGGTCGCAGGCAGCAGGGCCTGCGGCAAGCGCGGATCCCTCGACACCAGGGGTCCTGGTCTCTCGAGGAGCGTTTTCCGTGAGCAAGCGAATGCGATAGGGCGACTCACGCCCCTTCTTCCCCCCTCGGATCCGGGCCACTTCGGCGTACCCGCGTACTCACGTGCTCACGTACCGGTGTACGGACGTACCGGCTCGACGCCCCCCCCGCGCTCCGAGGCATCCCGTACCCCGGACGGCCCCGCGCCGTACCCGCGTACGGGCGATCCGCCGAAGCCATTCAGCCCTGCCGCCGGGAGATTCCGCCATGTCCGCTGCCGCCCACGCCACCCACGCCACCCACGCCACCCACGTCACCGCCGGCACCGGCTGTGCCGAGCCGCTGCCCGTCCTCGGCCGGGACGTCACCGTGCCGCTCGTCACCGGGGGCGAGGTCACGTACGCCGCGCTCGACTACGCCGCCAGCGCCCCCGCCCTCCAGCGGGTCTGGGACGACGTCGCCGGCTACGCCCCGTACTACGGCAGCGTGCACCGGGGGGCCGGCTACCTCTCGCAGCTGTCCACCGACCTGTTCGAGGCCAGCCGCGCCACCGTCGCCGAGTTCCTCGGCTGCCGCCCCACCGACCAGGTGGTCTTCACCCGGTCCACCACGGACTCGCTGAACCTCCTGGCGCGGGCGCTCCCCGCGGACTGCCGGGTCTTCGTCTTCGAGACCGAGCACCACGCCTCCCTGCTGCCGTGGGGCGACGCGCAGGTCACGTACCTCGACGCCCCGCGGACCCCGGCGCAGGCCGTCGAGACCCTGGAGCGGGCGCTGGCCGCCCGCGCCCCCTACGGCCCCGCGCTGGTCTGTGTCACCGGTGCCAGCAATGTCACCGGTGAACTGTGGCCGGTCAAGGAACTCGCCGCCGCGGCGCACGCCCACGGCGCGCGGATCGTCCTGGACGCCGCCCAGCTCGCCCCGCACCACCCGGTCTCGGTGACCGAACTGGACGTGGACTGGGTCGCGTTCTCCGGGCACAAGCTGTACGCGCCCTTCGGCTCCGGCGTCCTGGCCGGCCGCGCCGACTGGCTCCAGCAGGCCGAGCCGTACCTGGCCGGCGGCGGCGCCTCGCGCACGGTCTCGCGCCGTACGGACGGCGGGGTCGACGTGGAGTGGCACACCACCGCGGCCCGCCACGAGGCCGGTTCGCCCAACGTCATCGGCGTCTACTCCATCGCCTCCGCCTGCAAGGCGCTCACCGAGGCCGGCTTCGACGCGCTCGTCGCCCGCGAGGAGCGGCTGATCGCCGCGGTTCGCGCCGGGCTGGCCGAGGTGCCCGAGGTCCGTGTGCTGTCCCTGTTCGGTGACGACGCGCCGCGGGTCGGCGTCATCTCCTTCGTGGTGGACGGCTGGAACAGCTCGCACTTCGCCGCCGCGCTCTCCGCCGAGTACGGCATCGGCGTCCGCGACGGCCTCTTCTGCGCCCACCCGCTGGTGCGCACGCTGCTGGGCGGCGCCCCGCAGGAGCCGGGCGAGTGCGGCGCCCCGGAGGCGGCCCCGGACGGGAGGTCGCTGAACGCCATCCGCGTCAGCTTCGGCGCGGGCACCCCGGACGAGCACGTGGAGCGGTTCGTGGGCGCGGTGAAGGAACTGGTCACGCATGGCGCCAAGTGGCAGTACCGGACCCAGGAGGGCCGCTGCGTCCCGGCCGTGTGACACACCGTCCGGGCAACGGGCCGGCCGGGACTGCTGTCCCGGCCGGGGGAGGGGCTGCCGGGGCTCTGACCGTCCCGACCGGGCCCGCCCCGGCCAGGGGCTACGCGTCGAGGCCGATCGCGAACGCCGCTTCCAGGTCGTGCTGGGAGTACGTACGGAACGCCACGTGCGTGTCGGTGGCCTCCACGCCCGGGATCTTGCTGATGCGGCCCGGGATGATGTCCGCCAGGTTCTCGTGGCGGGCCACGCGCACGAGGGCGATCAGGTCGTACGTACCGGTGACGGAGTAGACCTCGCTGACGCTGTCCAGCGCGGCGATCGACTCGGCGATCTCGGGGATGCGGTCCACGCTGGTCTTGATGAGCACGATCGCGGTGATCACGGCTGGCTGTCTCCCTCGGTGGCCGTCGCTGGTCGCTTCACTCTAGTCGTACGCCGGTAGCGCGCCCACGCCCCCAGGAATCCCAGCGAGAACCCCACCACGTGCGCCAGGTACGCCACGCCCGGCCCGCTGCCCGCGCGGTGCGCCGCCAGCCACTGCAGGGCGAACCAGGCCAGCAGCACGAGCCACGCCGGGAAGCGCAGCGGCAGGAACAGCAGGAACGGGAACAGCGTCGTCACCCGGGCACGCGGGAAGAGGCAGAGGAAGGCGCCGAGCACCGCCGAGATCGCACCCGAGGCGCCCACCAGCGTCTCCGGGGAGGCGGCGTGCGCGGCCGCGTACGCCACCAGCGCGAGGTAGCCGGTGACCACGTAGAAGCCGAGGAAGACCGTCCGGCCCATCCGCTCCTCCGCCATCGTGCCGAAGACGTAGAGGAAGAGCATGTTGCCCAGCAGGTGCAGCCAGCTGCCGTGGACGAACAGGGCGGTCAGCGGGGTGAGCAGGGTCCGCGCCTCGGGCGGGAAGAGCTCGGCCGGGACCACCCCCCAGTGGCGGAAGTACGCCGTGCCCGAGGCCAGGAGCTGCTCGCCGGTCCCGTAGGAGGGGTTCAGGCCCGAGGCCGGTCCGAGGAGGAAGACCACGCAGCAGGCGGCGATCAGCACGTGGGTCACGGTGACGCCGGCGGGTCTTACGATCATGGGACAGAGCATGGCGCACCGGGCGGAGGCGGTCAGCTCGCCTCGCCGCCGTCCCGGATCCGGGAGGGGCCCCACCCGCCATGCCCGCAGGCCGTAGGGTTACGTGCTGCCGCACCATCGAGGTTTTAATTGAACGAGCGACGAAGGAGTGAGGACGGCCGATGACGGTTCCCCTGCCGACCGCCACCACCCGGTGGCGCTGCACCTTGTGCGGCAACCTCACACGGTTCGACGTCACCCGTTCGTCGAAGGTCGTCGAGTACGTCCACCTGGACCTCGCCGGGGAGGCCAAGGTCGAGGAGTGCGAGGTGGTCAATGAGACCATCGAATCGGTGCGCTGCCGCTGGTGCGACGCGGTGGACCGGATCGAACTCGTGGACAGGCCGGGCGCGGACTCCTGACGGAGCCGGCGCCCGAAGGTAAGAAGCTGACGGTAGGGGTGACGGATCGTGGAGCCAGCAAGCGGCGCTGAGCCGGCCGACGCGGCCGGCGACGCCGCCGAGGTGCTCGACCGCCCGCTGCCCGAAGGCGTACGGCGCCGGGTCGTCGCGCTCGTCTCGGACGCGTTCGGCGGGCTGACCGTCGCCGATCTGCCGTCGCAGCTGCGCCAGTACGCCCGGTTCACGCCCACCCGGCGGGCCAAGTTCGCCGGGAACGCCATGGCCGCCGCCGTGGAGACGGACGCCGTCTTCCGTTCGCGCGTCGCCGAGAAGCTCCGCGAGGCCCAGCCCGACCTCACCGGGGCCCTGGAGACCGGTGCGCCGCCGGCCGCCGCGGACCCGCTCGACGTGGCGGCCGCCGCGTACGTCCTGCGGCCGGTCGGCTGGGTCAAGCTGGTGGCCGCCGCGGGCGAGGAGGCACAGCGCGCCGACGCCGAGCGGGTGGGCGAGGAGACCCAGCGCGAGCTGGAGCGGCTGCGCGAGGAGCTGGCCCACGTACGGGAGCAGCAGCGCACCGGCGGCGAGCAGCTGCGGACCGAGCTGGAGGCCGTGCGCAAGGAAGCGGAATCGCTTCAGCGCAAGCTCCGCAGCGCCTTGAACGACGTGAAGCGGGGCGAGGCCGCCCTGCGGAAGGTCACCGCGGAGACCGACGGCATCAGGGCGGAGGCCGCCGGACAGGTCGCCGCCGCCGAGAGCGAGTCGCGGCGGCTGAAGTCCCGGCTGGCGGAGGCCGAGGCGGCACTGGAGGCCTCGCGCCGGGCCACCCGCGAGGGGCGCAGCATCGAGGACATGCGGCTGCGGCTGCTGCTGGACACGGTGCTCGACGCAGCCCAGGGGCTGCGCCGGGAGCTGGCCCTGCCGCCGGTCTCGACCCGTCCCGCCGACACCGTGGACGCGGTGGAGCCGGGCCGGATGTCGCCCAAGGACATCGCCAACCGCGCGCTGTCGGAGACCGATCCGGCGCTGCTGGACCAGCTGCTGGCGCTGCCGCAGGCGCACCTGGTCGTCGACGGCTACAACGTCACCAAGACCGGCTACCCCACGATGCCGCTGGAGAAGCAGCGGCTGCGGCTGCTGGGCGGGCTGTCGATGCTGGCCGCGCAGACCGGCGCCGAGATGACGTGCGTCTTCGACGGCGCGGAGCTGGCGGCCCCGGTGCTGCTCGCGCCACCGCGCGGCGTACGGGTGCTGTTCTCCAAGCCGGGCGTGACGGCGGACGAGCTGATCCGCCAGCTGGTGCGGGCCGAACCGCCGGGCCGTCCGGTGGTCGTGGTCTCCACCGACCGCGAGGTGGCCGACGGCGTGGCCAAGGCGGGGGCGCGGCCCGTGGCGTCCGCTTTGCTCCTCAAGCGGCTTTCGCGCGTCTCGTAACACACGGCCGTCATGCCCGAATTGGCGGCGGCCGCGCGGAACCCAGGGTCAAGTGGCCGCCACGCAGCGTGCGCTGAAGGTAAAGAAGCTGGTGGGAGCGTGAATTTTTGTCCGCAGGGTTTGAAGTGATCACGGCGCTCTCACTAGGGTCTGGCCAAACCTTCGTGCGGTAGGTCACTCATTCGGGGTGCCGGCGGAGGAGCCGCCGTGTGTGCCCCGGCGGCCGGAGGAAGGAGAGCGCCCCCGTGGCGTCCCACCGTCGACCCAGGCAGCCGAACCGCGCGCGCGTCACCGTCCTCACCGCGACCGCCGCCGCGGCCGTCGCGCTCTCCGCCCCCGGCGCCTCCGCCGCCCCGGCCAAGCCCGGCAAGGACGAGGTCAAGGCCCAGGTGGAGAAGCTCTACGAGGAGGCCGAGCAGGCCACCGAGAAGGCCAACGGGGCCAAGGAGCGCCAGGAGAAGCTGGAGAAGGAGATCAGCCAGCTCCAGGACCGGGTGGCCCGGGGGCAGGCCGAGCTCAACGAGGTCCGCGGCAGGCTCGGCACGATGGCCACCGCGCAGTACCGTTCCGGCGGGATCGACCCCTCCCTCGCCCTCCTGCTCGCGGACGATCCGGACGAATACCTCCAGAAGGCCTCCACGCTGGACCAGTTGAGCGGGAAGCAGGTCGAGGCCGTCCAGAAGATCCAGGCCAAGCAGCGCAGCCTCGCGCAGCAGCGCCAGGAGGCCTCCGGCAAGCTCACCGACCTCGACGCCACCCGCAAGGAGCTCGCCGAGAAGAAGAAGGCCTCCCAGGGCAAGCTCGCCGAGGCCCAGAAGCTCCTCAACACCCTGACCGCCGGGGAGCGCGCGCAGCTCAAGGACGAGGAGACCCGCGCCAGTCGCGCCGACGGCGAGCGCGTCAACCTGGGCAACGAGAAGGGCAGCGGCCGCGCCGCCGCCGCGCTCGCCGCCGCCAAGACCAAGGTCGGCAGCGCGTACATCTCCGGCTACGAGGGCCCCAACGCCTTCGACTGCTCGGGGCTGGTCCAGTGGGCGTACAAGCAGGCCGGGGTCTCCCTCTCGCGCACCACCTACACCCAGGCCAACGACGGCCGGCGGATCGGCAGGAGCGAGCTCCAGCCCGGCGACCTGGTGCTGTTCTACTCCGACCTGCACCACATCGGCCTGTACGCGGGCAACGGCACGGTGCTGCACGCCTCCAACCCGCGCGGCGGCGTCAAGTACGAGTCGATCAACAACATGCCGTTCCAGTTCGGCGTCCGCGTCTGACCCCGCCTGGCCCCGGCTGCGCCCGTCCCCCCTTCCCGCTGAACGCGGTGCGGCGCGCCGTACACCGCCCATCCGGGCGAATTGCGCGGCCCGCCCGCGACCCCGCCCCGCGCCGGTGACCTGCGCCTTGAGCGGGGCGCCCGGTCGCGCGGACGGGCGGCGGTCGTTGGCCGGTGTGTGGTCGTGCGGTTACTGTCGGCCCGCGCGGAGCCCGGTACACGGCCGTCCACGGGGGGCGGACCCGGGCCACGCAGCGGAAGGGAGCGGCTCCACGTGGCGTCCCATCGCCGGTCCGCGGCCACGGGCCCCGGCCTCGACCGGAACACCAGGGTCACCGCCCTGACCGCCGCCGCGGCGGCCGCCGCGGCCGCCCTCACGGGCACCCCGGCCCTCGCGGCCCCCACCGCCCCGCAGGACCCGGCGTCCACCGCCCGGGCCCAGGTCGACCGGCTCTTCGAGGAGGCCGAACAGGCCACCGAACGCTTCAACGAGGCGGGGGAGCGGGCGGCGAAGCTGCGCGAGGAGGTCCGGCGCATCCAGGACGCCGTCGCCCGCGGCCAGGACCACATCAACACCATGCGGGGCGTGCTCGGCGCCTTCGCCGGGGCCCAGTACCGCTCCGGCGGCCTCGACCCGGCCGTCGCGCTGATGCTCTCCGAGGACCCCGACGCCTACCTCGACAAGGCCGCCGCCCTCAGCCGGCTGACCGGCCGTCAGGCGCAGGCGCTCGCCGAACTGCACGAGGAACGGCGCCGGCTCTCCCAGCAGCGCCACGAGGCCGCCGGGAAGCTCGCCGAACTGGAGGGCCTGCGTTCCGACGTGGCCCGGCACAAGCGCTCCGTCACCGCCAAGCTCGCCGCCGCCCGGCGGCTGCTGAGCGCGATGCCCAGCGAGGAGCGCGCCGCGTTCGAACGGGCCTCGCGCTCCGGCGGCCGCACCGAGGGACTGCCGGAGCCCTCCTCCCCCGGCCCCTCCTCGGGCCGGGCCGCCGCCGCCGTGATGGCGGCCCGGGCGGCCGTCGGCCGGCCGTACATCTGGGGGTCCACCGGGCCCTCCGGGTTCGACTGCTCCGGGCTGATGGTGTGGTCCTACCGGCAGGCCGGGGTCTCGCTGCCGCGCACCTCGCAGGCCCAGCGGTTCGCGGGCCGCCAGGTCCCGCTCTCCGAGGCACGGCCGGGCGACCTGGTGACGTACCGCTCGGACGCCAGCCACGTCGGCATGTACGTCGGCAACGGCCAGGTGGTGCACGCGCCGTACCCGGGAGCCCGGGTGCGCTACGACCCGGTGGGCATGATGCCGGTCTCGTCGGTCACCCGCCCCTGACCGCCGCAGGCCGGAAAGGCAGCGGCCGTACGGACGTACGATCGGCGGATGGTCCGGGTCCTCCTGCGCGCGGTGGTGGCGCTGCTGCTCTGCGCGGCGGCGGGCTGCTCCGCGCCCGCGCCCGCGGACGGCGCCGAGCGGGACGTCCGGCGCGCGGTGGCCGCCTGGCCGCAGCGGCCGCCCGGGATCCCCTTCGACTCCTTCGGCTACGAGGTCACCTCCGTACGCCGTGACGGCGACCGGGCCGTGGCCGCCGCCGAGCTGCGCTACCGGCTCGCCGGGTACGACGCGGCGCCCGCCACCGCGGCCCGCGAGGTCGAGCTGACCTCGGCCGGCGGGGCCTGGCGGGTCACCGCGGAGCGCCCGGCGCCCGGCGCGCCGGCCCAGCCCTGGGACCAGGGCCCGGTCACGGTGGTGCACGGCACCCACGCCCTGGTGCTCGGCACCGGGCAGGACCGGGCGCTGCTGGAGGCGGTCGCGGACACCGTGGACGGCGCGGTGCCCGCGGCCGGCTCGGCCTGGCCCCGGCCCTGGGCGGGCCGCGTGGTCGTACTGGTCCCCGGCTCCCTCGACGCGATGGCCGCCCTGCTGGGCCGGCCGCCGTCGCAGTACGCCGGGACGGCGGCCGTCACCACCGCCGCCACGGGCGCCGGGGCCGGGCCCGCGGACCGGGTGGTGGTCAACCCGCAGGCGTACGCCCAGCTGTCCGGGGCCGGCCGGCGGATCGTGCTGACCCACGAGGTCACCCATGTCGCCACGCGCGCGGCGACGACGGAGCGCACCCCGCTGTGGCTCTCCGAGGGCTTCGCCGACTGGGCGGCGTACCGCGGCTCGGCGGACGACGTCCCGGCGCGGGCCGCCCCCGCCCTGGCCCGGGCGGTCCGCGCCGGGCAGCTGCCGCCGGCCCTGCCCGCGGACGAGGCCTTCGGCTTCGGCGGGGAGGCCGAGGCCTCGGCGCGGGCCTACGAGGGGGCCTGGCTGGCCTGCCGCCTGATCGCGGCGCGCTGGGGCGAGGCCGCGCTGGTCGCGCTGTACGAGGCGGCCGGCCGCGAGCCACTGCCCGAGGCGCTGCGCCGCACCCTCGGCACGGATCTCCCCGGCCTCACCCAGGCCTGGCGGGCGGAGCTGCGCACGGTACTGTCGGCGGACGATGCACAAGACGCTGATCGTGACCAATGACTTCCCGCCGCGCCCCGGCGGCATCCAGGCCTTCCTGCACAACATGGCGCTGCGGCTGGACCCCGACCGGGTCGTCGTCTACGCCTCGACCTGGAAGCGCGGCGCCGAGGGCCACCGGGCGACGGCCGCGTTCGACGCGGAGCAGCCGTTCCAGGTCGTCCGGGACCGTACGACCATGCTGCTGCCGACGCCGCGGGTGACCCGGCGGGCCGTGGAGCTGCTGCGCGAGCACGGCTGCGAGTCGGTGTGGTTCGGGGCCGCGGCGCCGCTGGGCCTGATGGGACCGGCGCTGCGGCGGGCGGGCGCCCGGCGGCTGGTGGCCACCACCCACGGCCACGAGGCGGCCTGGGCGCAGCTGCCCGCCTCCCGGCAGCTGCTGCGCCGGATCGGCGAGGGCACGGACGCGATCACCTATCTGGGCGAGTACACGCGCAGCCGGATCGCGTCGGCGCTGACGCCGGCGGCGGCCGCGCGGATGGTCCAGCTCCCGCCGGGCGTGGACGAGAAGACCTTCCACCCTGGCTCGGGCGGCGACGGGGTCCGGGCCGGGCTGGGCCTGGCCGACCGGCCGGTCGTCGTGTGCGTCTCGCGCCTGGTGCCCCGCAAGGGCCAGGACACGCTCATCCTCGCCATGCCGCGCATCCTGGCGGCCGTGCCCGACGCGGTGCTGCTGGTCGTGGGCGGCGGCCCGTACGAGCAGGCGCTGCGCAAGCTGGCGGCCGAGACCGGGGTCGCGGACTCGGTCCGCTTCACGGGCGCGGTGCCCTGGTCGGAGCTGCCGGCGCACTACGGGGCCGGTGACGTCTTCGCGATGCCGTGCCGCACCCGGCGCGGCGGCCTGGACGTCGAGGGCCTGGGCATCGTCTACCTCGAGGCCTCTGCGACGGGCCTGCCCGTGGTCGCGGGCGACTCCGGGGGCGCGCCCGACGCCGTCCTGGACGGCGAGACGGGCTGGGTGGTCCGCGGTGACGTCGCCGAGGACTCGGCCGACCGGATCATCACCCTCCTGAAGGACCCGGCCCTGCGGGCCCGGATGGGGGAGCGCGGGCGGGCCTGGGTCGAGGAGAAGTGGCGCTGGGACCTGCTGGCGGAGCGCCTGCGCGAACTGCTCTGACCCCCGCCGACACCGTACGGTCGGCCGCCGCCGTACAGGCGGCCGGGGGCGCGTCCCGGGCCGGGGGCGTCCCCGGCCGGTGCGTCCCGCGCCGGGGGCGTCCGGGCCGGGCGTTTCGCGCGCGGGGCGTCTCCCGCGCCGGGCGCTTTCCGCGCCGGGCGCTTTCCGCGCCGGGGGCTTTCCGCGCCGGGGGCGTCCCGCGCCGGGCGCGGTTCGGGCCGGGCGTGGCCCCGGGTCGGGCGTTTTCTCGTCCCGGGCGTTGTCCCGCGCCGGGTGTTCCGCGCGGGGGGCGTCTCCCGAGCCGGGCGCGTCCCGGGCCGGGGGGCGTCCCGCGCCCGGTGGTGGATCCGGCGCCTGCCGCGTACGGGTCCGTGATCCTCCGCCACGTCCGACTGTTCCGCGGATGTCTGTCAATGCCGCGTCTGGGCGGACGGCCGGATTCCGCCCATGATGCGGCCATGACACCTCATCTGACGCGTCGTCATCTCATGGGCCTCGGCGCCCTCCAGACCGCCGCGGCCCTCGGCTTCACGCGCATCGGCCCGGCCGCCGCGGCGGCCGCCGAACCGGCCGCCGCGCACTACGCGCCCGCCGTCGTCGTCGGCTCCGGCTACGGGGCCGCGGTCGCCGCCCTGCGGCTCGGGCAGGCCGGCGTACGGACCGTCGTCCTGGAGATGGGCCGGCTGTGGGACACCCCCGGGCCCGACGGCAAGGTCTTCCCGTCCACCTCCGCGCCCGACCACCGCTCGATGTGGTTCCGCACCCGTACCGAGGCGCCCCTCGCCACGTTCCTCTGGCTGGACGTCGTCAACCGGAACATCTCGCCCTACCCCGGGGTGCTGGACCGGGTGCACCACGGGGACATGTCCGTCTACGTGGGGCGCGGGGTGGGCGGCGGGTCGCTGGTCAACGGCGGGATGGCGCCGACGCCGCGGCGCTCGTACTTCACGGAGGTCTTCCCCGGCGTCGACGCCGACGAGATGTACGGCACGTACTACCCGCTCGCCCGCCGGATGCTGGGCGTCAACGACATCGACCCCGCCTGGTTCGAGTCCACCGAGTGGTACCGCTTCGCCCGCGTCTCCCGCAAGCACGCGCACCACACCGGCCTGCGGACCGTCTTCGTCCCCAACGTCTACGACTTCGGCTACATGCGGCGCGAGGCCGCCGGCCAGGTCCCGCGCTCCGCGCTCGCCGGCGAGGTCATCTACGGCAACAACCACGGCAAGAGGAGCCTCGACAAGACCTACCTCGCGGCCGCCCTCGGCACCGGCAACGTCACCATCGAGACCCTCCAGAAGGTGGTCGGCGTACGGCCCGACCCGGCCGGGGGCTACGTCCTGACCGTCCACACCATCGACCTGGCCGGCCAGGTCACCCGGACCCGTGAACTCGGCTGCGCACAGCTCTTCCTGGGGGCCGGCAGCCTCGGCACGACCGAGATCCTGCTGCGGGCCCGCGAGCGCGGCACCCTGCCCGAGCTCAGCGACCAGGTCGGGCTCGGCTGGGGCCCCAACGGCAACGTCATGACGGCCCGCGCCAACCACCTCTGGGACACCGTCGGCGCCCACCAGGCCACCATGCCCGCGCTCGGCATCGACGACTGGGACAACGCGGCCAACCCGGTCTTCGCCGAGATCGCCCCGCTGCCCATGGGCCTGGAGCACTGGATCTCGATGTACCTGGCGATCACCAGGAACCCCGAGCGCGGCCACTTCACCTACGACGCGGCCACCGACTCGGCCCGGCTGGTCTGGCGGCGCGAGCAGAACGCACCGTCCGTGCAGGCCGCCAAACGCCTCTTCGACCGCGTCAACCGGGCCAACGTGACCATCTACCGCTACGACCTCTTCGGCGAGAACAAGCCCTTCGCCGACACCTTCACCTACCACCCGCTGGGGGGCTGCCTGCTGGGCCGGGCCACCGACGGCCACGGGCGGGTCGCCGGGTACCAGGGGCTGTACGTGGTCGACGGCTCCCTGGTCCCCGGGTCGCTCGGGGTCAACCCCTTCGTCACCATCACCGCGCTCGCCGAACGGAACATGGCGCGGATCCTGACCGACCCGCGCTGACCGCGTCAGCCGCGGTACAGCGCCTCGATCTCGTCCGCGAAGTCCTTCGCCACCACGTTCCGCTTCAGCTTCAGCGACGGCGTGATGTGGCCCGACTCCTCCGTGAACTGGGAGGGCAGAATGCGGAATTTCCGCACCGATTCCGCCTTGGACACCGCCGCGTTGCCGTCGTCGACGGCCTTCTGCACGGCGGCGATCAGCTCCGCGTCCTCGCGCAGCTGCGCCGCCGTGACCCCGTCCGGCTTGCCGTTCTCCGCCGCCCAGCGGCCGAGGAACTCCTCGTCGATGGTGACCAGCGCCGCGACGAACGGCCGCCCGTCGCCGACCACCATGCACTCCGCGACCAGCGCGTGCGCCCGGATCCGGTCCTCGATCACCGCAGGGGCGACGTTCTTGCCGCCCGCCGTGACGATGAGCTCCTTCTTGCGGCCCGTGATGGCCAGGTAGCCGTCCTCGTCGAGGGTGCCGACGTCGCCGGTGTGGAACCAGCCGTCGGCCAGCGCCTCCGCGGTCGCGGTCGGGTTCTTCCAGTACTCCTTGAAGATGTGCTCGCCGTGCAGCAGCACTTCGCCGTCGTCGGCGATCCGCACCACGGAGCCCGGCAGCGGCTGGCCGACCGTACCGATCTTCTGCCGGTCCCACGGGTTGAAGGCCGTCGCCGCGCACGACTCCGTCAGGCCGTAGCCCTCCAGCACGGTGAAGCCGATGCCGCGGAAGAAGTGGCCGAGCCGCTCGCCCAGCGGCGCGCCGCCCGAGATCGCGTACTCGCCGCGCCCGCCCAGCACCGCGTGCAGCTTGCTGTAGACCAGCTTGGAGAAGAGCTTGTGCTTCAGCCGGAGGCCGAAGGACGGGCCCCGCGGGGTGTCCAGCGCCCTGCTGTACGCGATCGCCGTGTCGGCCGCCGCGTCGAAGATCCTGCCCTTGCCGTCGGCCTGCGCCTTGGCGCGCGCCGAGTTGTAGACCTTCTCGAAGACGCGCGGCACACCGAGGATCAGGGTGGGCCGGAAGGACTGCAGCTCGTCGGTGAGGTTCTTGATGTCCGGTACGCAGCCCAGCCGGATCGGCGCCAGCACGGCCGCCACCTCGACCAGGCGTCCGAAGACGTGGGCCGCCGGCAGGAACAGCAGCACCGAGCACTCGCCCGTACGGAACAGCGGCTTGAGCCGCTCGACGATGTTGCCGCACTCGGCGAAGAAGCTGCGGTGGGTCAGCACACAGCCCTTGGGGCGGCCGGTGGTGCCCGAGGTGTAGACGATGGTGGCCGGGTCGTCGGCGTTGGCCAGGCCGCTGCGCTCGTCGACCTCCGCGTCGGAGACGCCCGCGCCCGCCGCCTTGAGCGACTCCACCGCGCCCCGGTCCAGCTCCCAGACCTCGCGCAGCTCCGGCAGCGCCTCGCGCAGCGACTCCACGGCGGCGCTGTGCGCCGCGCTCTCGACCACGGCGGCGACCGCGCCGGAGTCGGAGAGGATCCACTGGATCTGCTCGGGCGAGGAGGTCTCGTACACCGGGACGGTGACGCCGCCGGCGCTCCAGATCGCGAAGTCGGTCAGCACCCACTCGTAGCGGGTGCGCGAGATGAGGGCGACCCGGTCGCCGGGGCGGACACCGGCCGCGATCAGCCCCTTGGCGGTGGCGCGCACCTCGGCCAGGAACTCGGTCGCGGTGACGTCCTGCCAGCCGTCGCCGGCCTTGCGGGCCATGACGGCGGTGTCCGGATGCTGCGCGGCATTGCGGCGGATGAGATCCGTCAGGTTCCCGTCCGACGGGACCTCGTACAGGGCCGGAAGGCTGAACTCGCGCAAGACTGCTGCTCCTCTGGGGCGCCATCGCCACGGTGCGGACCGACCGGACGTTACCCATCGGTAGTGGGTTCCGATAGAGGGAACCGGCCAGATGTTCCATGCGTCACACGACGCCGCCATTACGGCACGACACTAGTTCACCCCCGCCGCGACTCGGAAGTAACCGCAGGTCCGGTGGCCTGTGTCCGCCCTGTTCAGACCGCCGCACCCCGCCTAGGGTGTCCGCATGGGTGGTACGAAACGCGGCACGGGTGCCGGTGGGACACGGGTCCACGTGGTCAGCGACGTCCACGGCAACACCGAAGCCCTCGCACGCGCGGGTGACGGCGCCGACGCCCTGATCTGCCTGGGCGACCTCGTCCTCTTCCTCGACTACGCCGACCACTCGCGCGGCATCTTCCCCGAGCTCTTCGGCGTCGAGAACGCCGACCGGATCGTCGCCCTGCGCACCGAGCGCCGCTTCGCCGAGGCCGGGGAGTTCGGCCGCCGGCTGTGGGCGGGCCTGCCGGGCAACCCCGACCGCGAGCAGGTCATCGAGGACGCGGTACGCCGCCAGTACGCCGAGATGTTCGCCGCCTTCCCCACCCCCACGTACGCCACCTACGGCAACGTCGACATCCCGGCCCTGTGGCCCGAGTACGCCGGCCGCGGCACCACCGTCCTCGACGGCGAGCGCGTCGAGATCGGCGGCCGCGTCTTCGGCTTCGTCGGCGGCGGCCTGCCCTCGCCGATGCGCACCCCGTACGAGGTCGGCGTCGAGGAGTACGCCGCCAAGGTCGAGGCCCTCGGCGAGGTCGACGTCCTGTGCTCGCACATCCCGCCGGACGTGCCCGAGCTCTGCTACGACACCGTCGCCCGCCGTTTCGAACGCGGCAGCGCCGCCCTGCTCGCCGCGATCCGCCGCACCCGGCCCCGCTACGCCCTCTTCGGCCACGTCCACCAGCCCCTGGCCCGGCGGATGCGCATCGGCGCCACCGAGTGCGTCAACGTCGGCCACTTCGCGGCCACCGGACGTCCCTGGGCCCTGGAGTGGTGACCTCCGGCCGTCGGGGAGGGGACCTCGCGCAGTGGCCGGGTCCGCACGCGCGGTAGCCTTCACGCGACGGCCGGAGGCCGCACATTTCCTCGAACTCCCCCAGCTGCCGCTGGGAGGTGCCCCCAGCCCGGAGGAGCCACCGCGATGGCGGAACACACCAGCTCGAGCATCACGATCGAGGCGGCGCCGGCCGACGTCATGGCCGTGATCGCCGACTTCGCCCGCTACCCCGAGTGGACCGGCGAGGTGAAGGAGGCCGAGGTGCTGGCCACCGACGCCCAGGGCCGCGCCGAGAAGGTCCGGCTGCTGCTCGACGCCGGCGCGATCAAGGACGACCACACCCTCGCCTACACCTGGAAAGGCACGGACGAGGTCAGCTGGACCCTCGACAAGTCGCAGATGCTGCGCCAGCTCGACGGTTCCTACCTGCTCAAGGCCCTGGAGGGCGGCACCCGCACCGAGGTCACCTACCAGCTGACCGTGGACGTCAAGATCCCGATGCTCGGCATGATCAAGCGCAAGGCCGAGAAGGTCATCATCGACCGCGCGCTGGCCGGCCTGAAGAAGCGCGTCGAGTCCGTCTGACCATGCGCACTCTGCTCGTCACCGGGCCCGGCGGGGCCGGCCGCACCACCCTCGCCGCCGCCACGGCGGCCGCCGCGGCCCGGCGCGGGCAGCGGGTCCTGGTCCTCTCCGCGGACCCCGGCGACCCGATGGGCGCCCTGCTCGGCCCGGCCACCGGCGAAGCGGCCGAGGCCGCGCCCGGCCTGGCCGCCGTACCCGTCGGCGACGGACTGTGGCGGGGCCGGATCGACTCCGGCGAGGAGTTCCGCGCGGACCTGGTCGCCCTCCAGGAGCGCGGCTCCGCCGTGCTCGGCATGCTCGGGGCCCGCGCACTGGTCGGCGAGGAACTCACCGAGCTGCCCGGCGCCGAGCAGTTCGCCCTGCTGCGCGCGCTGCGCCGGGCCGCCGCCGCGGACGGCTTCGACCTGGTCGTCGTCGACCTGCCGGCCGTCCCCCAGGCACTGGCCACCCTGGCCCTGCCGGCCCAGCTGCGCCGCTACCTGACCCGGCTGCTCCCGGCCGAGCGGCAGGCCGCCCGCGCCCTGCGGCCCGTCCTGGCACAGCTCGCCGGGGTGCCGATGCCCGCGCAGTGGCTGTACGAGGCCGCCGCCCGCTGGGACGGGGAACTGGCCGCCGTCCAGGCCGTCGTCGAGGCGCCCACCACCTCCGTACGGCTGGTGGCCGAGCCGGGACCCGCGGGTGCCGACGCCCTGCGCCGGGCCGTGCTCGGCCTCGCCCTCCAGCAGCTCCCGCTGGAATCGGTCGTCGCCAACCGGACCGTGCCCACCGGCTCCACCGACCCGTGGCTGGCCGGGCTGGCCGCCCAGCAGGCGACGTACCTCGACCGGTGGCCCGGCGTCCGCACCCTGCCCCACCTGGGCCGGGACCCGCAGGGGCCGGCCGACCTGGCCCTCCTGGACCCCGGCACCCTCGAGGCGGCCGCCCGCCCGGACTGGGCGGTCGAGGACCGGCTGGCCGCGGACGGCGTGCTGGTGTGGACCGTGCCGCTGCCCGGCGCCGAGAAGCGGGACCTGGACCTGGTCCGGCGCGGGGACGAGCTCCTGCTGACGGCGGGCCCGTACCGCAGGATCGTTCCCCTTCCCTCCGCCCTGCGCCGCTGCACGGTCTCCGGAGCGGCACTGGCCGAGGGCGAGCTCCGGATCCGCTTCACCCCGGACCCGGCCCTGTGGCCGAGGGCCGACCGGGCCCCCGCGTAGCTCCGGTACCGTCGAAGGTGTCAGCCCTCACCCTCCGCAGGAGCGTCCGCCATGAGCGAGGCCACCGACCACCCCTTCGACGACGACGCCTGGGCCAAGGCCTGCGCGGAGGACCTCGCCGCTGAGCGCGAGCGCCGCAGGGCGGAGCAGGGCGGCGGGGCCGGGCCGACCGGAACCGCGGCGGAGGAGCTGTTCAAGCTGTTCGAGGCGGTCGCCGACAAAGTCGGCGCACTGGGCGGCAACCCGGTCTTCGGCGTCGCCGCGCAGGGTGCCGTGCGCCAGTTCGTCAACCAGGCGAAGAGCGCCGCCAAGCCCGTGATCGAGCGCAATCCCGAGGTCTTCGACCACCTCGCCGCGGCCGGCACCGAGCTGCTCGCCGCCTACCGCTCGGCCGTCGAGGGCCACGAGCGGCGCTGGACCCGCGACGACAGCACCGCCCGGCCCGCGGACCGGCCCGCCGGCGACGCCCGCGACCCCCGGGACACCGGCGACGACGAGGGCGGCGGCGGCCCGACGGAGCGGATCGATCTCGACTGAGGACCCGCCGCCCTCGGGTACGGTTGGCCATGGCGGGGTTTGACCGGAAACCGAGGGACTAATGGGACTCACCATCGGCGTCGACATCGGCGGCACGAAGATCGCGGCCGGCGTGGTCGACGAAGAGGGCACCATCCTTGAGACGTACAAGGTGCCCACCCCGCCGACCGCGGACGGCGTGACGGAGGCGATCTGCGCCGCCGTCTCCGAGGTCAGCAAGAACCACACCATCGAGGCCGTCGGCATCGGCGCCGCCGGATACGTGGACGACAAGCGCGCGACCGTCCTCTTCGCGCCGAACATCAACTGGCGTCACGAGCCGCTCAAGGACAAGGTCGAGCAGCGCATCGGGCTGCCCGTCGTCGTCGAGAACGACGCCAACTGCGCGGCGTGGGGCGAGTACCGCTTCGGCGCCGGCCAGGGCCACGAGGACGTCATCTGCATCACGCTCGGCACCGGCCTGGGCGGCGGCATCATCATCGGCAACAAGCTGCGCCGCGGCCGGTTCGGCGTCGCCGCCGAGTTCGGCCACATCCGGGTGGTCCCGGACGGCCTGCTGTGCGGCTGCGGCAGCCAGGGCTGCTGGGAGCAGTACGCCTCGGGCCGCGCCCTCGTGCGCTACGCCCAGCAGCGCGCCAAGGCCACCCCGGAGCAGGCGCAGATCCTGCTGGGCCTGGGCGACGGCACCCCCGAGGGCATCGAGGGCAAGCACGTCAGCACCGCCGCGCGGGCCGGCGACCCGGTGGCCATCGACTCCTTCCGCGAGCTGGCCCGCTGGGCCGGCGCGGGCCTGGCCGACCTCGCCTCCCTCTTCGACCCGTCGGCGTTCATCGTCGGCGGCGGCGTATCCGACGAGGGCGACCTGGTCCTCGACCCGATCCGCAAGTCCTTCAAGCGCTGGCTGATCGGCGGCGCCTGGCGCCCGCACGCGCAGGTCCTCGCCGCGCAGCTCGGCGGCAAGGCCGGCCTGGTCGGCGCCGCGGACCTGGCCCGCCAGGGCTGATCACCACCGGATCTGTACGCGACTGCCCGCCGCGCCCTCTGGGGCCGCGGCGGGCAGCTGCGTATGTTGCCGCGTATGGACCTGCCCAACTCCGTGACCGAGGACGACGGTTCCGCGGTGATCCGCGTCCTGAGCTACAACATCCGCTCCCTGCGCGACGACGAGGAGGCGCTGGCCCGGGTGATCCGGGCGTGCGCGCCGGACCTGGTCTTCGTCCAGGAGGCGCCGCGCTTCTTCCGCTGGCGCAAGCACGCGGCGCGGCTCGCCGCCAAGAGCGACCTCGTCGTGCTGACGGGCGGCGCGACCGCGGCGGGCCCGCTGCTGCTGTGCAGCCTGCGGGTCTTCGTGGAACGCACCGAGGACGTGCTGCTCCCGCTCACCCCGGGACTGCACCGGCGCGGCTTCGCGACGGCCGTCGTACGGGTGGGGGCCGCCAGGATCGCGCTGATCTCCACCCACCTCTCGCTCCAGGCGGCCGAGCGCCGGGAACAGGCGGGCCTGCTGCTGGACCGGCTCGCCGCGATGGACGCCCCGTACGGCATCGCGGCGGGCGATCTCAACGAGCTTCCCGACGGGCCGGCCTTCCGGCAGCTGGCGGAGCACCTCCAGGACTGCTGGGCGACGGCCCCCTGGGGCGGCGAGCACACCTTCGACACCCGGCGCATCGACGCCGTCTTCGCCACCCGCGACGTGGAGGTGCTGGGCTGCGGCGTCCCGCTCGGCCTGCCGGGTGTCACGGAGGCCGACCTCAAGGCCGCCTCGGACCACCTCCCGGTCCTCGCCGCCCTGCGCCTGCGGGCGCCGTAGGGACCCGCCGGGAGGGGCGGGGTCAGACGACGGCGCCGCGGCCCGGGTCGTCGTCCTCGTCGTCACCGTGCGCCATGCGCGCCACGAGCGCGGCGAAGCCGCCCAGGAAGCCACCGATGCCCAGCGTGGTGAGCCACCAGGTCATCTCCCACTGGAAGAGCACCGCGAGCAGCAGCAGGACCGGGCCGCCGACCACCGCGAGCCACGCGAACTTGGCCGTGGTGTCGGCCTCCGGCAGCGGCGGGTCCGGCTGGACGAAGTGGCCCTCGTCCGCCGAGCCCGGGCCGTCGTCCGGGTCCGCCAGGGAGTGGTCGCGCGGGCCCCTGCCCACACCCGGGGCGAAGGTCACCGAGCCGCCCAGGGGCACCGGCGCGACCGGGGCGGCGGGGGGCTCCTCGCCGTCCTTCCCGAGCTCCTCGGCGTCCTTGCCGTCCTTGGAGTTCTTGACGTCCTTGGAGTTCTTGGCGTCCTTGCCGTCCTCGGCCCCCGGGGCGTCCTTCTTCTGCGGATCCGCCGGCTCCGGCTGCACGTCCTCCTCCGGCAGCAGCAGGTCCTCGATCGGCTTGAACGGCCGCGAGCCCGGCGGGTCCGGCGGCTCCTCCCCGTACCCCGCGACGATGGCGGCCCACGCCGCCTCCTCGTCCAGCGGCGGGACGCCGCCCGACGGCTCCGGCTCCTCGTGCTCAGCCACCGGTCCCAGCTCCCTCCCTGCCGACGCTCTCCGCGAGCCGGCCGATGAACGCCACACTGTCCGCGAAGATGCGCTCCGCGTCATGGTCCAACGTCGCCACGTGGTAGCTCTGTTCCAGCAGGGTCTCGGTCACGTCCGTCGACGACACCCGCGCGAGGATCCGCGCCGAGTCCACCGGCGGCACGACATGGTCCTGCGGGCTGTGCAGGAGCAGCAGCGGCTGGGTGACCTGGGGCAGCTCGGCGTCCACGAGCCGCAGGAGGCGGCGCAGCGAGTCCGCGGCCCGGGTCGGGACCCGGTCGTAGCCGACCTCGTCCGAGCCCGGCTTGGCGATGTCGCTGGCGATGCCCGCCGTGGACCGGATGACGTGCTTGGCCACCGGCAGCGCGAAGGCCAGCGGGTCGTGGACCTTGTTGGCCGGGTTCACCAGCACGATCCCGCTGATCGCGTCACCGTGCTTGGCCGCCAGCCGCAGGGTCAGCGCGCCGCCCATCGACAGCCCGAAGACGAACACCTGCGCGCAGCTCTCCAGCAGCTCGCGCAGCGCCCGGTCGACCTCCGCGTACCAGTCCTGCCAGCCCGTGAGCTGCATGTCCTGCCAGCGCGTCCCGTGTCCGGGCAGCAGCGGCAGCGACACCGTCAGGCCGCGCCCGGCGAGATACTCGGCCCAGGGGCGCAGCGACTGCGGGGAACCGGTGAAACCGTGGCAGAGGAGGACACCGACCTCTCCGCCCTCGTGGCGGAACGGCTCGGCTCCGGGCAGAACGGGCACCAGGGACTCCTTGGAGGGGTGAGCGGGGGGCGGGTGCGCTGTGTGACTTCACCGTACGCGACCGGACTGACACCGACCAGGGCCGTAGGGCCCCGGAGGCACGGCCAGGGGTTAAGGTCTGTTCGACAGGACACAGGAAGGCTTACGAGTTGATCTACGGCGCAATGAAGTTCTCCATCGGGGGTTCCCTGAAGCTCGCCTTCAGGCCGTGGGTGGAGGGCCTCGAGAACATTCCCGCCGAGGGGCCGGCGATCCTCGCGAGCAATCACCTGTCCTTCTCCGACTCCTTCTTCCTCCCGGCCGTGCTGGACCGGAAGGTGACCTTCATCGCCAAGGCGGAGTACTTCACGTCGCCGGGCGTCAAGGGCAAGCTGACCGCTGCGTTCTTCAAGGGCGTCGGCCAGCTGCCGGTGGACCGCTCCGGCGCGCGCGGCGCGGGCGAGGCGGCCATCAAGAGCGGCATCGAGGTCATCGAGCGCGGTGAGCTCTTCGGCATCTACCCCGAGGGCACCCGGTCGCCCGACGGCCGGCTCTACCGGGGCAAGCCCGGCGGCCTGGCCCGGGTGGCGCTGGCCACCGGCGCGCCCGTGATCCCCGTCGCGATGATCGACACCGAGAAGATCCAGCCGCCCGGCAAGATCGTCCCCAAGCTGATGCGCCCGGGGATCCGGATCGGCAAGCCGCTGGACTTCTCCCGCTACCACGGCATGGACAGCGACCGCTTCATCCTGCGCTCGGTGACCGACGAGGTCATGTACGAGATCATGAAGCTCTCCGGCCAGGAGTACGTCGACATCTACGCCACCGCCGCCAAGCGGCAGATCGCGGATGCCGAGAAGGCGGAGAAGGAGGCCGGGAAGGCCGCCAAGGAGGCCGAGAAAGCGGCCGCCGCGGAGAAGGCCGAGAAGGCCGCCGAGTAGCACGACGGGCGGGGACCGCCCGCGAGGGTGGGGGAGATGGCCGGACGCGAGCGCGTCGTAAGGATGTCGGTCGAGCTGCCGCTGTGGCGCGCGCTGACCGCCTACCGGGTGCTGACCATGCTGTACGCGGTGCTGCTGTTCGCCTCCGCCTACCGCCGCTTCCCGCACCCCGGCGTGGCGGTCGGCTACCTCGCCGTCCTCGCCGTGTGGACGCTGGCCACCCTGCCCAGGGTCGCGAACGCCGCCAGCTGCACCAAGCGCTTCCTCGGGGCCGACCTGGGCGTCGCGGTCGCCGGCATCCTGCTGACACCGCTCGCCGACACCCACGAGCGGATCGCGGCGGGCGGCCCCACGCTGCCCACCATCTGGACGGCCGGCGCGGTGCTCGCCTTCGCCCTCAAGGGCGGCTGGCGCTGGGCCGCGGTCGCCTCGACCGTCGTGGCGGTGGCGAACATCGTCGTCCACCAGGGCGACCCCACCCGCGACACCCTGCACAACGTGCTGCTGGTCTGGGTGGCCTCCGTGGCCATCGGATACGTCGTCGAGGTCGCCCGGGCCAGCGAGGCGACCCTCGCCCGCGCCCTGGAGATCGAGGCCGCCACCCGCGAGCGCGAGCGGCTCGCCCGGGACATCCACGACGGGGTCCTCCAGGTCCTGGCGATGGTCCAGCGGCGCGGCGCCGAGCTGGGCGGCGAGGCCGCCGAGATCGGCCGGATGGCCGGGGAGCAGGAGGTGGCCCTGCGCACCCTGGTCTCCAGCGGCCTGGTGCCGCCCTCCCGGGTCTCCTCAACCCCCGCGCACGGGGCCCTGGTGGCCGCCGTCGAGGTGGACGAGGCCGGCGGCGCGGAGGGCGACGGCGCCGGTGAGCTGGACCTGCGGACGCTGCTCGCCCCGCACGCCGGCTCCCGGGTGAGCTTCGCCGAGCCGGGCGCCCCCGTGCTGCTGGCGGTGCCGGCGGCGAAGGAGCTGGCGGCCGCCGTCGGCGCGGCCCTGGACAACGTCCGCAAGCACGCGGGCGAGGGCGCGCGGGCCTGGATCCTGGTCGAGGACTGGGGCGACGAGGTGATCGTCACCGTCCGCGACGACGGGCCGGGCATCCCGGCCGGGCGGCTGGACCAGGCGGCGGGCGAGGGCCGGCTGGGCGTGGCGCAGTCCATCCGCGGGCGGCTGCGGGACCTGGGCGGCACCGCCGAGCTGGTGTCCGTACCGGGGCAGGGCACGGAAGTCGAGTTGAAGGTACCGAGGAACGGGGCGGGACGATGAGCGGGACGGAGACGGGCGGGGCGGCCGCGGACACGCGGGCGCAGGCACCGATCAGGGTCATGGTGGTCGACGACCACCCGATGTGGCGCGACGCGGTCGCCCGCGACCTGGCGGCGGCCGGCTGCGACGTGGTGGCCACCGCCGGGGACGGCCCCCAGGCGGTCCGGCGGGCCCGGGCCGTGGGCCCCGACGTCCTGGTCCTGGACCTCAACCTGCCCGGGATGCCCGGCGTCCAGGTCTGCAAGGAGCTGGTCGGCGCCAACCCGGCGCTGCGCGTGCTGGTGCTGTCGGCGAGCGGTGAGCACGCCGACGTGCTGGAGGCGGTCAAGTCCGGTGCCACCGGCTACCTGCTGAAGTCCGCGGGCGCCGAGGAGCTCATCGACGCGGTGCGCCGTACCGCCGTCGGCGACCCGGTCTTCACCCCCGGTCTGGCCGGCCTGGTGCTCGGCGAGTACCGGCGGCTGGCCAGCGACCCGGCCCCGGCCGCGCCGGACGAGCCGAAGGCCCCGCAACTGACGGACCGCGAGACCGAGGTGCTGCGGCTGGTCGCCAAGGGCCTGTCGTACAAGCAGATCGCGGAGCGGCTGGTCATCTCGCACCGCACCGTCCAGAACCACGTCCAGAACACCCTGGGCAAGCTGCAGTTGCACAACCGCGTGGAGCTCGTGCGGTACGCGATCGAGCGTGGTCTGGACGACGTCTGACCGACGCGCGACCTGACGTCCAGCCCCGGCGTCCGGCCCGTTCGTTCCTCGTACGAGTGAACGGGTCCACCGGGCACCCTCGAATTCACCGGAATCGGCCGTTCTGGAGCTCTTGTTGTGACCTGAGTCACCACTAGCGTGACCGTCATGGCGAAGGGAGATTCCATGAAGGTCGGAGTGCTGACCGGCGGCGGCGACTGCCCCGGGCTCAACGCGGTGATCCGGGGCGTGGTCCGCAAGGGCGTCCAGGAGTACGGGTACGGCTTCATCGGCTTCAAGGACGGCTGGCGCGGCCCCATGGAGGGCGACACCGTCCCCCTCGGCATCCCGGAGGTCCGCGGCATCCTCCCCCGCGGCGGCACCATCCTGGGCTCCTCGCGCACCAACCCCTTCAAGACCGAGAACGGCGTGCGCGCCATCAAGGACAACCTCGCCAAGTACGAGGTCGACGCGCTCATCGCGATCGGCGGCGAGGACACCCTGGGGGTGGCGGCCCGGCTGCACGCCGAGTTCGGCATCCCGTGCGTCGGCGTGCCCAAGACCATCGACAACGACCTGTCCGCGACCGACTACACCTTCGGCTTCGACACCGCCGTCGGCATCGCGACCGAGGCCATCGACCGGCTGCACACCACCGCCGAGTCGCACATGCGGGTCCTCGTCGTCGAGGTGATGGGCCGGCACGCGGGCTGGATCGCCCTGCACTCGGGCCTGGCGGGCGGCGCCAACGTCATCCTCATCCCCGAGCAGCGCTTCGACCTCGACCAGGTGTGCGCCTGGGTGACCTCGCGGTTCAAGGCGAGCTACGCGCCGATCGTGGTGGTCGCGGAGGGCGCCATGCCCAAGGACGGCGAGATGGTCTTGAAGGACGCGACGACCGACTCCTTCGGGCACGTGCGGCTCTCGGGCGTCGGCGAGTGGCTGGCCAAGGAGATCGAGGCGCGCACCGGCAAGGAGGCCCGTACGACGGTCCTCGGCCACGTGCAGCGCGGCGGCACCCCCAGCGCGTTCGACCGCTGGCTGGCCACCCGCTTCGGGCTGCACGCCATCGACGCCGTGCGCGACGGGGACTTCGGCAAGATGGTCGCGCTGCGGGGCACGGACGTGGTGCGGGTGCCGATCGTGGAGGCGACGTCGAAGCTGAAGACGGTGGACCCCGCGCTGTACGAGGAGGTCGGCGTCTTCTTCGGCTGAGCGGCCGGGCGGCCGGGCGGGCGTCGGCGCTGCCGTACCCGCCGGACCATGGGCCGTAAGGTGAAAACGGCCCATGGTCCGCCGGATCGGGAGCAACGGGAGCAGTGGTGGAAATCCTGGCATTCGGTGCGACGGCCGACGAGATGCCGCTCCTGGAGCAGGCCTTCGCCGGGCTGTGCGAGGTCCGCTGCCTCGACGTCTTCCTGACCGAGGACACCGCGCCGATCGCCGCCGGGTACGAGGTCGTCTCCTCCAGCGTCAACGCCGACCTGGGCGGGGTGGGGGAAAGGCTCCGCGCAGCGGTGAGTGGGCCTACGCCGGGGTCGCGACGCCCGTCAGGAGCTCGGTCAGGATCGTCGCGCCGCGCAGCGTCAGGACCGACTCCGGGTGGAACTGGACGCCCGCGAAACCGGCCGCCGGCGACCGCAGCGCATGCACCTCGCCCGTGACCCGGTCACGGGCCACCTCCACGCCCCGCACGGCCAGCCGCTCGGCCGCCGACTCGTCGCACCGCGCGGTGAACGTGTTGTAGAAGCCCACCACCTCCTCCCGCCCGAACAGGTCGATCCGCAGCTGCGCGCCTTGCGCCGGCTCCGCCTTGCGGACCAGCGGCAGGCCCAGCTCGGCCGCCAGCAGCTCGTGCCCGAGGCAGACCCCCAGCAGCCCGCCCCGGTGCCCCGGGCCGCGCCCGGCCAGCAGGTCGCCCGCCAGCCCGCGCAGCATCCGCATCTTCGGATCGGTCCCGTCCGCCGGGTTCCCCGGCCCCGGGCCCAGGACGACCGGCCCCGTCCACGCCAGGGCCGCCGCCCGCAGCCCGGGGTCGTCGTAGCGGCGTACCGTCACCGCCGGCCCCGACACCCGCAGCACGTGGGCGAGCATCGCCGTGAAGGTGTCCTCGCCGTCCACCACCAGCGCGTGCCCGCGGCCGCCGGCCGGCCGGTCCTGCATCCGCAGCCAGAACGGCGCCAGGTCCCGCCGCCGGGCGGCCAGCGCCGCCCGCACCCGGGGGTCGTCGGCCAGGCCCGGCGCGGCGGCGGGCGGCCGCGGCGCCGCCGGCCGGACCCCGAGCGCCGCCAGGACCCCGGCCGCCTTGGCGTGGGTCTCCGCCACCTCGCCCGCCGGGTCGGAGTGCCGGACCAGCGTCGCGCCCACCGGCACCCGCAGGCGGCCGTCGGGCGCGATGTCGGCGGTGCGGATCAGGATCGGGGAGTCGAGGGTCTGCACCCCGGCACCGTCGAGGCCGAGCAGGGCGAGCGCGCCCGCGTAGTAGCCGCGCCCCCCGGATTCGTGGCGCTCGATGACCCGGCAGGCGTTCTGCACCGGCGAGCCGGTCACCGTCGCCGCGAACATCGTCTCCTTCAGCACCTCCCGCACGTCCAGCGAGGAGCGGCCGCGCAGCTCGTACTCGGTGTGCGCGAGGTGGGACATCTCCTTCAGGCGCGGGCCCACGACCACCCCGCCCCGGTCGCCGACCGTGCACATCATCTTCAGTTCCTCGTCGACCACCATCGACAGCTCCTCGGTCTCCTTGCGGTCGCCGAGGAAGGCGAGGAGGGACTCGGCCGTGGCGCCCCCGGCCGGATAGCGGTAGGTCCCGCTGATCGGGTTCATCACGACGGTGCCGCCCGACATCCGGACGTGCACCTCGGGGCCGGCCCCGACCAGCGTGCGCTCCGGGGTGTGGACCACGTACGTCCAGTACGCGCCGCGCTCGCCCAGCAGCAGCCGCCGGAAGAGGGCCAGCGCGTCCGCCCGGCCGAAGCCGTCGATGCGGCCCTCGTAGGTGCGCCGGATGACGAAGTTCGCGCCCTCGCCCCGGCCGATCTCGTCCTCGATCACCCGCTCGACGATCCCGGCGTACGCCGCGTCGGGGACGTCGAAGCCGCCGTCCTCGACGCGTACGTCGTGGGCCGGCAGCTGCGCCAGCAGGTCGGCGAGCGGGACCTCGTACGCCTCCTCGGCGGCCAGCACCGCCAGCGGCGTGCCGTCGTCGCGCACGTCGAACCCGCGCTCGCGGATCTGCCGGAACGGCACGAGCGCGAGGGTGGGCAGCGGGCCCACCGGCAGGTCGGCCAGGCGCTCGGCCTCGTGGACGGGACCGATCAGCACCTCGACGGTGTCGTGGGCGCGGCCCGGGGTGCGGCGGCGGAGCAGGGCGAAGGGCGGGCAGTCGGCGTCGAGCAGTCGGCTCACGGTCGTCATCGGGCGGAACCTTTCCGGGGAGGGGGAGAGGAACGGCCCGCATACGCGAGAAGGCCGCCCCTCGGGCGGCCTTCGCGTCGGTTACGGGTACGCGCAGTCAGTGGGCCGCCGGATGAGCGGTCCACCACCAGTTCTGGTCGGAGTGCGCGTACATACGGGCGACTCTAGCCCACGGACCGGGGCCGGGTGCGGGAGCGTGCCCGACATGACAGACATCTGTCTCACCTGGTGGGCACCGGACTGGACGCGTCGTGGGACGCCGTAATGTTGAGGACGTGACCGTGAACGCTAAGACCACCGCCGCCGGTGGCACCTCCTGGCGAGACCTTCCCGCGGCGCAGCAGCCTGTGTACCCCGATGCCGAGGCTCTGCGCGCTGTCGTCGCGGACCTCGAGTCGTATCCTCCGCTCGTCTTCGCGGGCGAATGCGACCAGCTGCGCGCCCGGCTGGGAGCCGTCGCCAAGGGCGAGGCGTTCCTGCTCCAGGGCGGCGACTGCGCCGAGGCCTTCGACGCCGTGTCGGCGGACCACATCCGCGCGAAGCTCAAGACCCTCCTCCAGATGTCGGCCGTGCTCACGTACGCCGCCTCCGTCCCCGTCGTCAAGGTCGGCCGTATCGCCGGCCAGTACTCCAAGCCGCGCTCGAAGGACACCGAGACCCGCGACGGGGTGACCCTGCCGACCTACCGCGGCGACTCCGTCAACGGCTTCGCCTTCACCGAAGAGGCCCGGGTCCCGGACCCGGAGCGGCTGAAGCGGATGTACCACGCGTCCGCCTCGACGCTGAACCTGGTGCGCGCCTTCACCACCGGTGGTTACGCCGACCTGCGCCAGGTGCACGCCTGGAACCAGGACTTCGTGAAGTCGTCCCCCTCGGGCCAGCGCTACGAGCAGCTCGCCCGCGAGATCGACAACGCGCTGAACTTCATGAAGGCCTGCGGTACCGACCCGGCCGAGTTCAAGGCGGTGGAGTTCTACTCCTCGCACGAGGCGCTGCTGCTCGACTACGAGGGCGCGCTGACCCGCACCGACTCGCGCACCGGCCGGCTGTACGACACCTCCGGCCACATGGTGTGGATCGGTGAGCGCACCCGCCAGCTGGACCACGCGCACATCGAGTTCTGCTCGCAGATCGCCAACCCGGTCGGCATCAAGCTCGGCCCGACCACCACGGTCGACGAGGCGCTGACGTACATCGACCGCCTGGACCCCGAGCGGGAGCCGGGCCGGCTCACCTTCGTCGTCCGCATGGGCGCCGACAAGGTCCGCGACAAGCTCCCGGAGCTGGTCGAGAAGGTCACCGCCTCGGGCGCGACCGTGGCCTGGGTGACGGACCCGATGCACGGCAACACCTTCGAGGCGGCGTCCGGCCACAAGACGCGCCGCTTCGACGACGTGCTCGACGAGGTCAAGGGCTTCTTCGAGGTCCACAAGGCGCTGGGCACCCACCCGGGCGGCATCCACGTCGAGCTCACCGGTGACGACGTCACCGAGTGCGTGGGCGGCGGCGACGAGATCTTCGTCGACGACCTGCACCAGCGCTACGAGACGGCCTGCGACCCGCGGCTCAACCGCAGCCAGTCCCTGGACCTGGCGTTCCTGGTGGCCGAGATGTACCGCGACCAGTGATCTGATCAGTACGTATGTTCGTACGGTGATGGGGCGCGGATCCATGTGATCCGTGCCCCATCGTCGTTTCGAGGGCTTTTAAGGTGACCCTAAGTCCGGGTAGGGTTAGGTAAGCCTCACCGAACAGTCGGGGATGGCCTCCGAACCGTTCCTGCCAGGGAGGTGAACCGCGTGTACGTCTGCTCTTGCTTCGGTGTCACCGACAAGCAGGTCAAGGAGCACGCGGCCGCCGGTGCGTGCACCCCCCGGCAGATCGCCTCGGCCACCAAGGCCGGCACCGACTGCGGTTCCTGCGTCCGCACCATCCAGGGCCTGCTCGGCCGCGGTGCGTGCCCGCGCCGCGAGCTGCTGGAGAAGGGCAGCGCCCCGGCCGCCGTCCTGGCCCCCGAGGCGCAGCTCGCCGAAGCCGCCTAGCTCCGCCGGAGCGGCCTGGCTCGCCGAAGCCGCCTGGCTCGCCGGAGCGGCCTAGCTCTCCGGCTGCTCGACCAGCTGCGCGATGTAGAGCGGCTCGCCCAGGGTCTCGATCAGCTCCAGCTGGGTGTCCAGGTAGTCGATGTGGTGCTCCTCGTCCTCCAGGATGTCCTCGAAGAGGCGGGCGGAGGTGATGTCGCCCTTGCCGCGCATGACCTCGATCCCGCGCTTGAGCCGGTCGATCGCCTCGACCTCGACCTGGCGGTCGGCCTGGAACATCTCCGTCAGGGTCTGGCCGACCCGTACGTGGAAGAGGCGCTGGTAGTTCGGCAGGCCGTCGAGCATCAGGATGCGCTCGGTCAGCTTGTCCGCGTGCTTCATCTCGTCCATGGACTCTTCACGCGTGTACTTGGCGAGCTTGGTCCAGCCCTTGTTGTCCTGGATCCGGTAATGCAGCCAGTACTGGTTGATCGCCGTGAGTTCGCCGGTGAGCTGTTCGTTCAGAAACTCGAGGACCTCGGGGTCGCCCTGCATCGCGTAAGGCTCCTTCCAAGCAAGAGTGACAAGGCCGCAACCCCTCCCAGCGACTGACCGGGGGAGTTGGCCGCATCCTTGCACCGCCGTCGGAGGCCGTCCAGTAAGTGCCTCCTTAGTAGGAGTTGCCCGAATCCCGGCCGCCTGGTCATGACCACCCCCGCAGGTCTGTCACCATGGAGTCATGGGTCAGCCGGAAAGCCGGGAATCTCCGGGAGCAGAGCAGCTGGAGCTTCCACCGGGGCAGCGGCTGCAGCGGGGCTGGCCGGTCACCCATTACGGGCCCGTGCCCAAATTCAAGCCGGACCGGTGGGAGTTCCGGGTGTTCGGCGCGACCGCCGACGGCGACAAGCACTGCTGGAACCACGAGGAGTTCTCGGCGCTGCCGTTCACCTCGGTCGTCGCGGACCTCCACTGCGTGACGAAGTTCAGCATGACGGGGGCCGAATGGGGCGGTGTGCTCGCGCGCACCGTGCTGGCGATGGCGCCGCCGGCGCCGCAGGTCACGCACGTGATGGTGTGGGCCGAGTACGGGTTCAGCTCCAATATGCGGCTGTCGGACTTCGCCTCCGACCGCACGGTCTTCGCCACCCACCAGGGCGGTGAGCCGCTCACCGCCGAGCACGGCTTCCCGCTCCGCCTGGTCGTCCCGCACCTGTACGCGTGGAAGGGCCCCAAGTGGGTGCGCGGCGTGGAGTACATGACCGCCGACCGCCGCGGCTTCTGGGAGGAGCGCGGCTACCACAACATCGGCGACCCCTGGCGCGAGCAGCGCTACTCGTACCAGGAGGAGCCGGGGGACGGCCCGGAACTGTAGCTCGGCGGGTGTGTCAGTGGTACTGGTGCACCACGGCGTGCCCCTTGCCGCGGCCGATCATCCACGTGTTGACGGGTGTCGTGATCACGAAGGCGGCCGTGAGCGCGATCGCCGGCACGATCCAGAACATCGGGGGTGAACGCGTAGCCGAAGAGGAACGCGAGGACGATGGCGAGGGCCATGGTCGCGACGTTTCCCCAGCCCAGCGCGGTGCCGATGACCAGGCCGAGCACTTCGCCGATGGCGCAGCCGGTGAGGCAGTGCAGCGTGGCGCGGGCGGCCATGCCCCAGCCGGCTCCGCCGTGGCCGACGCCGACGCCGTCGCCGTGCGCCGCGTGGTCGTGGTGGTCGTGGTGGTCGTGGGTGTGGTGCTGGTGGTCCATGACAGCCCCCTCGAATGCCGGAGTACACCGGAGTGCGGTCCCTGCGCGACAGCAGGAACCACATACCCCCCTGGGGTATTCCTCGACGGGTGTCCGCGGGGCGTCGGCCGGTCACGGATCCGGCCGGAGCTCCTTCAGCAGCGCCACGTCCGCGGCGTGCCCCTCCTTGCCGCCCGGCGTCTCGATGATCAGCGGCACGCCCGCCGTCTCCGGGTGCGTGAACAGCTCCGCGAAGGCCTCGCGCCCGATGTGACCCCGGCCGATGTTCGCGTGCCGGTCCTTCCTGGCGCCCACCTCCGCCTCGGAGTCGTTGGCGTGGATCAGCTTCAGCCGCCCCGCCCCGACCGTGTCCACCAGCAGGTCCAGGGTCTCCTTGGTGCCGCCCGGCCCGGCCAGGTCGTGGCCGGCCGCGAAGACGTGGCAGGTGTCCAGGCAGATCCCGAGCCTGGGATGGGCGTCCAGCGCCTCGAAGTACGGCCCGAAGTCCCAGGTCCGCGAACACAGCGAGGAGCCCTGCCCGGCCGTCGACTCCAGCAGCAGGAACGGGTCGTCCTCGTGGGTCAGCTCCTCCAGCAGCGGCAGCATGTGCTCCCGCACCTGGGCCAGTGCCTGCGCGCGCGGCCGGCCGCCGGTCGCGGAACCGGTGTGCACCACCACCCCCAGCGCCCCGATCGCGCGGGCCCGGCGCAGCGAGTGCCGCAGGGACTCCACCGACCTCTCCACGGTGGCCGCCGTGTGCGAACCGAAGTTGATCAGGTACGGGGCGTGCACGTACGCCGGGATCCCGGCGGCCGCGCACTGCGCGCGGAACGCCTCGTCCTGCGCCGGATTGCCGGCGGGCGTGGCCCAGCCGCGCGGATTGGCGACGAAGACCTGCACGGCCTCGGCCGCCATCTCCCGCGCGTACGTCAGCCCCACCTTGGCGAGCCCGCCCGCGACGGGCACGTGCCCGCCGACCGGATTGCGCTTCACTGTCCGGCCCCGCCCTAGAGTCCCTTGATCCTGATGGTGATCGTGCTGCCCTCGGGGGCGTTCTGGCCGCCCGGCACCGACTGGGCCTCCACCGTCTTGCTGAAGGAGATGAGCGGCCGGTCCACCTTCACCTTGAAGCCCGCGGCCTCCAGCGCCCGGCGCGCGTCGTCGGCCTCCTTGCCGGTGACGTCCGGCACCGGGAGCTGGCGCGGGCCCTTGGACACCGTCAGGGTCACCGTGTCGCCGGCCGCGGCCTGGGCGTTCGCACCCACCGACTGGTTGGCGACCGTACCCGCCCGCTCGGGGGAGTTGACCTGCTCGGGGGCGATCTCGACCTTCAGGCCCGCGTCCTGCAGCTGGTCCCGCGCCTGGTCCACCGGCCGGCCGACCACACCGGGCACCTGCACCGGCCGGCCCTTGCTGACGACCATCGCGACGGCCGTGTCGGGGGCCCGGCCGACGCCGGGCTCCGGGTCGGTGGTGATCACCGCGCCCTGGGCGACGTCCTGGCTGAAGGCCTGCGTGACCAGACCGGGCTCCAGCCCGGCCTTCTTCAGCTCGGCCTTGGCCTTCTCCAGCGGCATGTTCTTCACGGACGGGACGGTGACGATCTCCGGCCCGCGCGAGACGGTCAGCCCCACCGAACCGTTCCCGCGGATCCGCCGGCCGCCGGCGGGGTCGGTGGCGATCACCGCGCCGCGCTCGACGGTGCTGCTGAACTTCTTCTCGATCTTCTTCACGCCGAGCCCGGCCGCGGACAGCTCCTGGCGGGCCTGCGCCTCGCTCTTGCCGATCAGGTTCGGCACTTGGGTGAACTGCCCCGAGCTGATGTACCAGACGCCGGTGCCGAGCCCGAGGACGAGGACCAGGGCCGCGATGACCAGGTAGGCCGCGCGGGGCCGCTCCCGCATCGCGGCCCGCCGCCGCCCGGGGGCGGGGGCCGGTTCGGGCAGGGGCGGCCGTTCCAGGCGCGAGGTGTGCTGCACGTCGTGCGGCTCGGGCCGGGGCCGGCGCGGCGCGGTCACCGGGCGCGGGATCACGCTGGTGCGGTCCTCGGCGTCGGACCGGTCCGCGGCCAGCGCCTGCGGCGGTACGGCGTCCAGCTCGGCGTCGGTGAGGGCGGCGCGGGCCTCGCGGGCCAGGCCGAGAAGGGCCACGGCGTCGTGGGGGCGGGCGGCGGCGTCGCGGGCGGTGGCCGTGGCCACCAGGGCGTCCAGCGCGGCCGGCAGCCCGGGGACGGTGGCGGACGGGGGCGGCACGTCCTCGTGGAGGTGCTGGTACAGCACCTGGGCGGGGGAGCCGCCGGTGTGCGGCTTGGTGCCGGTGAGCATCTCGTACAGCACGACGCCGCAGGCGTACACGTCGACGCGGGTGTCGGTGACGCCGTTCTCGATCTGCTCGGGGGCCAGGTAGGAGACGGTGCCGAGGACGGCACCGGTGGTGCTGGTCACCGTGTCGACGCTGCGGACCAGCCCGAAGTCGGCGACCTTGACCCGGCCGTCGTCGCCGATCAGGACGTTCTCGGGCTTCATGTCCCGGTGCACGAAACCGGCGCGGTGGGCGGCGCCGAGGGCGGCGAGGACCGGTTCGAGGATGTCGAGGGCGGCGCGGGGCTGGAGGGCACCGCGCTCGCGGAGCACGTCGCGCAGGGTGCAGCCGGAGACGTACTCCATGGCGAGGTAGACGTACGGGCCGTCCGTGCCCTGGTCGAAGACCGCCACGACGTTGGCGTGCGCCAGCCGGGCCACGGACTTCGCCTCGCGGATGAAACGGTCGACGAAGGCGGTGTCGGCGGCCAGCGCCGGGTGCATCACCTTGAGCGCGAGCACCCGGTCGAGGCGGGTGTCCACGGCCCGGTAGACCGTGGCCATGCCGCCGGCCGCGATACGGGCGTCGATGCGGTAGCGGCCGTCGAGCGTCTGCCCGACGAGGGGGTCGTCCAGGGTCGTGTCCACCCGGCGATTCTACGAGCGGGGCCTGCGGGGCCGACCGGTGCGCCCCTGGTTGCAGCGCACCTGTGACGTCGTGCACACGTTTCGGGCCCCGTGCGGGGGCTCCGCCCCCGCGCCCCCGCGCCTCAAACGCCGGCGGGGCTGGAGTGGGGGCCCGGCGGCGCTGGAGTGGTGCCCGCGGGGCTGGGAGGGGTGCGCGGTGGCGCTGACGGTTGCCCAGCGGGGCCGGTTTCGGGGGCTCCGCCCCCGCGCCTCAAACGCCGGCGGGGCTGGAGTGGGGGCCCGGCGGGGCTGGAGTGGGGGCCGGCGGCGCTGGAAGGGGGTCCGGCGGGGTTGGAGGTGGGGTCCGTGGTGCTCGAGGCTGGGATGCCGCGGAGCGGCATTTTCAGCCCGCGCGGCGTTTGAGCGCACGGGCGCGGAGCGCACGTATGGGGGTCCGGGGGCGGAGCCCCCGATCTTTGAGCCCGGCGGGCACCACTTCAGCCTCGCCGGCGTTTGAGGCGCGGGGTGTGGGGCGGAGCCCCGCTCACCCGGCCCCGCCGGCGTTTGACGCGCGGGGTCCGGGGCAGCGCCCCGCCCACCCCGGTCCCGCCGGCGATCGAGGGGTGGGGCGGAGGTGGTCAGAACGCCGGGCGTTCCGGGTCCAGGGCGGCGCGGCCCGACATCGGGGACGACGGGTCCGCGAAGCGGCGCGGGGGGATGCGGCCCGCGCGCCGCGCGAGCCGGCCCGCGGAAACCGCGTCCCGCATCGCCGCCGCCATCAGCACCGGCTCCTGCGCCCGGGTCACCGCCGACGCCAGCATCACCGCCGCGCACCCGAGCTCCATCGCGAGCGCGGCGTCGGACGCCGTACCCGCCCCCGCGTCCAGGATCACGGGAACCGACGCCCGCTCCACGATCAGCTCGAAGTTGTGCGGGTTGCGGATCCCCAGCCCCGATCCGATCGGCGAACCCAGCGGCATGATCGCCGCGCACCCCACGTCCTCCAGCTTCCGCGCGAGGACCGGGTCGTCGTTCGTGTACGGCAGCACCGTGAAGCCCTCGTCCACCAGGATCTCGGCGGCGTCCAGCAGCTCCACGCCGTCGGGCAGCAGCGTCCGCTCGTCGGCCACCACCTCCAGCTTGATCCACGACGTGCCCAGCGCCTCCCGCGCCAGCCGCGCGGTCAGTACCGCCTCGCCGGCCGTGAAGCAGCCCGCGGTGTTCGGCAGCACCTGGATGCCGAGGCGGTCCAGGACCGACAGCACCGAGCCCTGGACCGTCGGGTCCAGCCGCCGCATCGCCACCGTCGTCAGTTCCGTGCCGGAGGCCACCAGCGCCCGTTCCAGCACGTCCAGGCTCGGCGCCCCGCCCGTACCCATGATCAGCCGGGAGGAGAAGGTCCGGTCGCCGAGCCGGAGGATGTCGTCAGCCATGTCCGCTCAGCCTCCCTGGACCGCGGTGAGGATCTCGACGCGGTCGCCCTCGCCGACAGGCGTCGCGGGCCACTGGCCGCGCGGCACCACTGTTTCGTTCAGTGCCGCCGCCACCCCGGACGGGGCGGTGGTCAGCGTCGCGACGACCGTGGCCAGGGTCGTGCCGGGGGCGATCTCGCGGGGTTCGCCGTTCACGGAGATGGTCATACGAAGGACTCCTCGCGGGCGGCGGAGGCGGGGGCGGCGGCGGGCGCGGCGGCGGGGGCGGCGAACCGCCGGGGGGAGAAGGGGCGGGCCACGTCCGGCAGTTCACCGGTGGCCAGCACCTCGGCCATGACGTCACCGGTCAGCGGGGTCAGCAGCACCCCGTTGCGGTAGTGGCCGGTCGCCAGGTGCAGGCCCGGCAGTTCGGTCGGGCCGAGCAGCGGCGCGTTGTCGGGGGAGCCCGGGCGCAGCCCCGCCCGGGTCTCGGTGAGCGGGAGTTCGGTGATGCCGGGCACCAGCTCGTGGGCGTCGCGCAGGAGTTCGTACACCCCGCCCGCCGTGACCGTGGTGTCCCAGCCCAGCTCCTCGCTGGTGGCGCCGACGACCAGCTCGCCGTTCTCGCGCGGCACCAGGTAGACGTGGCTGCCGCGGACGACGGCCCGTACCGTCCGGGACAGGAACGGCGCGTACGCGGGGGGCACCGCCAGCCGCAGGACCTGGCCCTTGACCGGCCGGACCGGCGGCACGGCCTGCGGCGGTACGCCGGCCAGCCGGCCGCTGAGGCTGCCCGCGGCCAGGACCACCTGGCCCGCGCGCAGCCGCGTACCGTCGTCGAGCTCCGCGCCCGAGGCCCGGTCGGCGGTGACGGTCAGCCGCGCGGCGCTCGCCCGGTGGACGCTCACCCCGGACCGCTCGCAGGCGGCGAGCAGTGCCGCCGCCAGCCGGCGCGGATCGACCTGGTGGTCGCCGTCGACGCGCAGCCCGCCGCGGACGCCCGGTGCCAGCATCGGCTCCAGGCGGCGGCACTCGCGGCCGGTCAGCCACTGCGAGTCCAGCCCGCAGCGCCGTTGCAGCGCGTGCAGTTCGCGCAGGTGGAGGCGGTCGTCGGCGTCGAGGGCGACGGCGAGGGTGCCGCAGGCGCGGTAGCCGATGTCCAGGCCGCCGCTGGCCTCGGCGAGTTCGGCGGTGAACTCCGGATAGCGCTCGGCGGAGGCGACGTTGAGGCCCAGCAGGGTCTCCTCGCCGTAGTGCAGCTCGGTGACGGCGGCCAGCATGCCCGCGGCGACGCGGGCGGCGCCGCCGCCGGGTGCCGGGTCGGCGAGCGCGGTGCGCAGGCCCCGCCGCGCGGCCCGCCAGGCCGTGACCAGGCCGATGATCCCGCCCCCGATGACGAGGACGTCGTATCCGGCCGCTCGCGGTGCTCCGGCCGTCCCGGCTGTCGTGTCCGGTCCGCCCGTTCTGTCCGTGGATGCGTGCATGGGTGTCCAGCCCCTCCCTTCGCCGGCATGACCCGGATCAGGTTCGTACGGTCGGAGGCCGTCCAGCCTCCCTCTCAGCCCGGTGCGTCCGGGCTCCCGCGATAGGTACGGTGGCCAGCCTAACCCCGGCGCCGGAGCCCGGGTAAGGCTGCCTCCCGGTCTCTCCCTGCTCCGCTATTCCTGACGGTTCGTCAGATGATTAGGCTGGGCGGCGTGAGCGAGCAGACGTACAAGAGCCAATACGCAGAGCCGGCGCCGGCGCCGGCGCCGGCCGTCGTCATCGTCGGCGCCGGCATGGCGGGCGTGCAGACCGCGGTCGCCCTGCGGGAAGCGGGCTTCACCGGTCCCGTCACCCTGCTGGGCGCCGAGCCCCACCAGCCCTACGACCGCCCCCCGCTGTCCAAGGCGGTCCTGCTCGGCAAGGCCGAGGACTCCGCCTTCGACGTCGACTTCGAGGGCCTCGGCATCGAGCTGCGGCTCGGCGTCGAGGTCACCGGGCTGCGGGCCGCCGACCACGTCCTGGACACCCCGGCGGGCCCCGTCCCGTACGGCGTCCTGGTGCTGGCCACCGGCGCGGAGCCGCTGACGCTGCCGGGCACCGAGGGGGTCGCGGGCGTCCACCTGCTGCGGACCCTGGACGACGCCGAGCGGCTGCGTCCGGTGCTCGCGGCGGCGCCGGACGTCGTGGTCGTCGGGGCCGGCTGGATCGGCGCCGAGTTCACCACCGCCGCCCGGGAGGCCGGCTGCGCGGTGACCGTGGTCGAGGCCGCCGGCCGGGTGCTCGCCGGCGCCCTGCCGGAGGAGGTCGCCGCCCCGATGGCCGACTGGTACGCGCAGGCGGGGGCCCGGCTGGAGACCGGAGCCAGGGTCGCCGGCGTCGAGCCCGGGCGGGTGCTGCTGGCCGACGGGCGGGAGCTGCCCGCCGGGGCGGTGGTCGTCGGCATCGGGGCCCGGCCGGCCACCGGCTGGCTGGCGGGCACGGGCGTGGAGCTCGGTCCGGACGGCGCGGTCACCGCCGACGCGGGCCTGCGGACCTCGCTGCCCGACGTGTACGCCGTGGGGGACTGCGCGTCGTTCCCCTCCGCCCGGTACGGCACGCGGCTGCTGGTGCACCACTGGGACAACGCGCTCCAGGGGCCGCGGACGGTCGCGGCGAACATCGTGGCCGCCGCGGCCGCACCCGCCGCACCCGCCGCACCCGCCACACCGGTCGCACCCGCCACACCGGTCGCACCCGCCGCACCGGTCGCACCGGCCGCACCCGCCGGGGAGCCCGCGCGGATCTACGACCCGGTGCCGTACTTCTGGTCCGAGCAGTTCGGGCGGTTCGTGCAGTACGCCGGTCACCACGGGGGCGCCGACACGCTCGTGTGGCGCGGTGACCCGGCCGGGGCGGCGTGGTCGGTGTGCTGGCTGCGGGCGGGCGTCCTGGTCGCCGTCCTGGCCGTGGGCCGGCCCCGGGACCTGGCCCAGGGCCGCAAGCTGATCGAGGCGGGCACCCCCGTGGACCCGGACCGGGTCGCCGACCCGGCGGTCCCGCTGAAGTCGGCCGCCCGCTGACCGGCGTACCCGCCGCCGGCCGGCCGGCGTACCGTCCGGCCCGGCGCATCCGGCGGGGCGGGGGCGCGAAGGGGGCGCGCAGGCGTGCGGGAGGGTGGGTCCGGGACCCGCCCGGACCGTCCGACTACCGACTGTCAGTCCCGGATGGCAGGCTTGTTCCCGTGACCGAGATTGACGCAAAGATCGATGCTCTCGTCCCCGAGTGGCTCTACCTCCCCGACATCAGCGAAATGCTGGGCGTCGAAGTGACCCGAGTCCGCCAGCTGGTCAAGGAGGGCCAGCTCATCGCCGTGCGCCGCGGTGAGAACCGCGCGCTGCAGGTGCCCGCCGCCTTCATCGACGGCGACAAGGTGGTCAAGGGCCTCTCCGGCACCCTGACGCTGCTCCGGGACGACGGCTTCACCGACGAAGAGATGCTGGAGTGGCTCTTCACTCCGGACCCGACCCTGCCCGGCACGCCCGCGCAGGCCCTGAGCGAGAATCGCGGCACGGAGGTGAAGCGCCGCGCCCAGGCGCTCGCCGTCTGATCCGATCCTGAACGCACCGAGCGGTGTGCGGGCCCCCGTGGCCCGCACACCCGCCATCCGGGGGGTTTCCCATGTCCCAGCAGCTTTCCGACGCCCGGCTCTACCTGTGCACGGACGCCCGTAAGCGCCAGGGAGACCTTCCCGAGTTCCTCGACGCCGTCCTCGCGGGCGGCGTCGACATCGTGCAGCTGCGCGACAAGGGCATGGAGGCGGGCGAGGAGCTGGAGCACCTCGCGGTGTTCGCCGACGCCGCCCGCCGGCACGGCAGGCTGCTCGCGGTCAACGACCGGGCCGACGTCGCGCACGCCATCGGCTCCGACGTGCTCCACCTGGGCCAGGGCGACATCCCCGTCCCCGCCGCCCGCGCGATCCTGGGAGACCAGGTGATCGTCGGGCGCTCCTGCCACGCGGAGGCCGAGGTCGACGCCGCCGCCGCCGAGCCCGGCGTGGACTACTTCTGCACCGGCCCCTGCTGGCCCACCCCCACCAAGCCCGGCCGGCACGCCCCCGGCCTGGACCTCGTCCGGTACGCGGCGTCGCTGGAGCAGGAGCGGCCCTGGTTCGCGATCGGCGGCATCGACGCGTCGAACCTGGACGAGGTGCTGGACGCCGGGGCGAAGCGGATCGTCGTCGTCCGCGCGCTGACCGAGGCCGACGACCCGGGCGCGGCCGCCGCGGCCCTGTCCCGGCGGGTCCGCGAGCGCCTCGGGTAGCCGCTCTACCAGCGTCACCCGGCCGCTACCTGGGCCTTGGCGGAAAGTGTCCAAAAATCTGTCCATTCCCTGGACACCGCTTCGCTGCCTGCTGGACCCCGTCTAACCTGCCCACATGGCCCTTGGTACCGCTTCCACCCGCCCGGACCGCGCACGCACCGTGCGCGACATCCTCGCGTCCGGCAAGCCCTCGTACTCGTTCGAGTTCTACGCGCCCCGGACCGAGAAGGGCGAGCGCAGCCTCTGGGGTGCGCTGCGCCGGGTCGAGGCGGTCGGGCCGAGCTTCGTGTCGGTGACCTACGGGGCCGGCGGCTCCACCCGCGGCGGCACCGTCAAGGCCACTCAGGAGATCGCCGCCGACACCACGCTCACCCCGGTCGCGCACCTGACCGCCGTCGACCACTCGGTCGCGGAACTGCGGCACGTCCTGGGCCAGTACGCCGACGCGGGCATCCGCAACATGCTCGCCCTGCGCGGCGACCCGCCCGGCGACCCGATGGGCGAGTGGATCGAGCACCCGGAGGGCGTCCAGTACGCCGCCGACCTCGTCCGGCTCATCAAGGAGTCCGGCGACTTCTGCGTGGGCGTCGCCGCGTTCCCCGAGATGCACCCGCGCTCCACCGACTGGGACACGGACATTCGTCACTTCGTGGACAAGTGCCGGGCCGGTGCCGACTACGCGATCACCCAGATGTTCTTTCATCCCGAGAACTATCTGAGGCTGCGCGACAGCGTGCACAAGGCGGGCTGCGAGACGCCGATCATCCCTGAAGTCATGGCTGTTGTGAACGCGCGGACCCTCGACCGGCTGCCCCAGTTGAGCAACGCCGCCTTCCCGGAGAACGTGAAAGAGCGCATCCTCGCGGTCAAGGACGACCCGGCCGCTGTACGCTCCATTGGGATCGAGTTCGCCACGGAGTTCTGTGCGCGGCTGCTGTCCGAGGGTGTCCCGGGGCTGCACTTCATCACGAACAACTCCACGGCGACCCTCGAGATCTACGAGAACCTGGGCCTGCACCAGCGGGCCTGACCGGCCGTAATACCATGGGCGGCCGTACCGAGAGGGGCCACGCATGGGTATGACGGTCCTCTACATCGCGTTCGGCATCGTCGCGCTGTGGCTGCTCGCCGAGGTTTTGCTCCAGTACAAGGCGCGGCTGCGCTGGCGGCTGCTCGCCTTCGCCGGCTTCCTCGGCGTCGTCGCGGGCGTCGTGCTGCCGTCCGTGCTGGTCATCGCCGTAGGCGCGACCTGCTTCGCGATCGGCCAGACCCTGGTCACGCTGTCCTTCCGCAAGGGCTTCGTCGCCGGCTGGGCGCTGCGCCGCGACAAGGCCGGGGCCGGCGAGGCCGAGCCGGCGGGGCCCGCGAAGTCCGGCAGCAGACGCCGCCGCGGCGGCTCCGCGCGCCCGCAGGAGCCGGCGCTGGAGGTCACGGCGCTCCAGTACGACGAGGCCGGGGACGCGCCCGGGGCCGAGGCCGCCTCCGGGGCGGAGCCCGCCCCCGAGGTCTACAGCCCGCAGCCGCTGCCCGACGACACCGGTTCGTACGGCATCCAGAGCTTCACCCGGGACCAGGAGCCGGACGCGACGGCGGCCTTCGCCTCGCCGTACGCCACGGGCGAGCCGGACGCGCACCAGTACGCCGCCTACTACGACCCGCAGGGCCAGGGCGGCTACGACTACGGGCAGCAGCCGACCTACGCCGCCTACTCGGACCCGTACATCGGCACCGGCGGCGTCGCCCAGCCGTACGACACGTACGCCGGCTACGCCGACCACCAGCAGTACGCCATGGACACCCCGCCCGGCGGTGTCTGGGTGCCGCAGCAGCGCGACGTCGAGCAGCCCTACCCGCCGCAGGCGCAGGGGCAGCCGTACCAGGAGCAGCAGGACCCCCAGCAGTACCCCTACCAGGGCACCGGCGAGTACGAGCAGTACCGGTACTGACCGGAGCGGCGGGAGCGGCGGCACCGGTACCGGCCGGTGCGGCGGGGGCCGCGGCCGGTCACTGCGAGCCGCGGAAGTCCGCGCCCTCCACGATCAGCCCGGACACCAGCGCCCCCGTCATCCCCGCGTGCGCGAGCCCGCCACCGGGGTGGGCCCAGCCGCCCGCCAGGTAGAGCCCGGGCAGCGGGGACGTGTTCGCCGGGTACAGCAGCCGTCCCTCGGCGCCGGCGAGCGCGGGCGGCGGCACCACGCCTCCGGTGGCCCCCGTGGCCGCCTCCACGTCGGCGGGTGTGCGCACCTCGTGCCACAGCAGCCTCTCCCGAAGCTCCGGCACCGCACGTGAGGCGGCCTCCAGGAGCCGTTCGGTGTACCTGCCGACCAGATCCCGGTCCGTGAAGTCCAGGGCGCCCTGCGGGGCGCAGACGGCGCTGACGGTGACCGCCTCGTGCGCGGCGTCGGGCCGGGTCGCCGGATCGTCCGGGCGCAGCACGGTGACCGTGGGCCGCCCGGTGTGCTCGCCGGTGGAGGAGACGCGGGCCTCGGCCACGAGGTCGGGGGAGTGCACCACCGTGCGGTGAACGGTGTCCTCCGGCCGCGGGCCGCGCAGCGCGAGCAGCAGGGTGATCCGGCTCGTCCCGCCCCGGCGCACCGGGACCGTCGTCTCCGGCCACGGCCGGCCGCCGGGCAGCAGGGGCGTCAGCAGGGGGCCCGGGTCCGCCCCGCAGACCACCGCGTCGGCGCTCACCTCGGTACCGTCCGCCAGCCGCAGCCCGGTGGCCCGCCCCGCGGTCTCCACGACCTCGCGGACCTCCGCGCCGAAGGCGAACTCCACCTTCCGTTCCCGGCAGCGCTCGTACACGGCCGTGGCCAGGGCCCGCGTCCCGCCGCGCACGGTCCAGCTGCCGAAGGTGTGCTCCATGTACGGCAGGACGACGGCCGAGGCGGGCGCGGTGGCCGGGTCCAGGCCGTACGCGTGGACGGCGGAGGTCAGCAGCGACGCCAGCGGGCCGCCGCCCAGCTCCCGTTCGGCCACCTCCGCCAGGGTCGGCGGGCGGCGGCGCAGCAGGCCGCTCTTGCGCAGCGCCGGGTAGGGGTCCCGGCCCAGCACCTCCCAGTTCGGCCACAGGGGTTCTTCGAGGAGGGGCCGCCGGGTACGGTCCCAGGCGTCCCGGGCGCGGCCCAGGACGGCACTCCAGCGGGCCCCCGCGCCCGGGCCGAAGGCCTCGTCCAGGACGGCTGCGACGCCACCGCGCGAGGCGTTGGGCAGGCGGACGTCCGTGCCGTCGGCCAGCAGGTGGCGGACGGCCGGGTCGGCCTGGACCAGCTCGACGCAGTCCTCCAGGGGCCGCTTGCCGGTCTTGACGAACAGATCGCGGTAGACGGCGGGCAGGTGCAGCAGCCCCGGCCCGGTGTCGAAGGCGAAGCCGTCGCGCTCGTACCGGCCGACCGCACCGCCGTACGTCGCCGACCGCTCGTACACCGTCACCCGGTGGCCCGCCACGGCCAGCCGGGCGGCCGTCGCCATCGCGCCCATCCCGGCGCCGATCACCGCAATTCCTGCCATGCGCCCGACCTTATCGGCCGTCGGGCGCTGGTCAGCCGGGTGGGGCGGCGCCGCGGACGGCCGCCGCCAGCCGCTTCTCCTCGCGGCGCTGGGCCCGGCGCCGCAGGAAGCGGCGGATCCGGGTCCAGAGGAGGACCAGCAGGGCGATGCCGAGGGCGAGCAGGACGGCCGCGATGATCGCCGCGGCCTGCGGGTTGAACATGGCGAAGGTGACGATCGCGCCGACCCCGAGGTCCTCGGCGGTGCTCATGACGATGTTGCTGACGGGCTCGGGCGAGGTGTTGATCGCCATCCGGGTGCCGGCCTTGACGCAGTGGCTGGCCAGCGCGGTGGAGCCGCCGATCGCGCCGGCGGCGAGGTCGGGGAGCGAACCGCTCTGCCCGGCCAGCAACGCGCCGACGACGGCGCCGGCGACCGGGCGGATGACGGTGTGGACCGCGTCCCAGGCGGAGTCCACGTACGGGATCTTGTCGGCGACGGCCTCGCAGAGGAACAGCACACCGGCCGCCACCAGGACGTCGGTGCGCTGGAGCGAGGCGGGCACCTCGTCGGTGAGCCCGGTCGCGCCGAAGACGCCGAGCAGGAGGATCACGGCGTAGGCGTTGATCCCGCTGGCCCAGCCGCTGGTGAAGACCAGGGGGAGCACACTCACCCGGTCATCATCGCGCAGCCCGGGCCGGCCGGCAGGGGAAACGGGTGAGGGGACGGTCGCGGTGCGACCGTCCCCTCACCTCTGGCCTGCGGGGCTCAGTGCCCCTGTTCGTCGCGGCGGCGCTGCCACCGCTCCTCGATACGGTTCATCATCGACCGGCGCTGCCGGTTGCGGCCGCGAGCCGGTCCGCCGGTATTGCCGGAGGAGGGCTGTTCGCCGGGTTTGGGCGCCTTGCGCCATCCGGTGACGGCGAGGACCGCGCAGCCCAGCATGACGAGGAAGCCCACCACGCTGATCCAGAGCCCGCCGGGCGCGAGGACCATTCCGGTCATGAGGAGCGCGATACCCACCAGGAAGCCTGCGACCGCCTGGTAGACCCGTCGCCGGGTGTACGTACGCAGCCCGCTTCCCTCAAGCGCTGTCGCGAACTTGGGATCTTCGGCGTACAGCGCTCGCTCCATCTGCTCGAGCATTCGCTGCTCGTGCTCCGAGAGCGGCACGGGAGTCCTCCTCATCCGTCGGTCGCGGGGGGAGCGACCGGGGGTCCCCTTCAGGATAGGCAGGGAATCGCCCCCGTGAAACCCGCCCCTCTACGCCACGTTTTTCAACAGCCACGTTTTCAACAGCCACGGTTCAACAACTGGTACTGCTCAACAACTGGCACTGCGCCAAACCGTACCGTCGTGCGGGCGGTCGCTGAGGCGGTTATTCCCCAATGACCGGTCCACCATGCCGGTACACGTCCCTCGATCATACGGGGCCCGGGCCCCGCGCGGGGGGTCTGTGGCCCACTCCATCCGCGACAGCGCCGCAGTTCAGGCGCGCTTCTCGCCCAGCACGTGCAGTTGCGTGGCCACCGCGTGGAAGGCCGGCAGCTCGGCCGCCGCCTCCTCCAGCCGGAGCAGGGCCGCGGCCGCCCCCGGCTCGGTGTCGACCAGCACGCCGGGCACGAGGTCCGCGAAGATCCGTACGCCGTGCACCGCGCCGACCTCCAGGCCGGCCCCCGAGACCAGTTCGCCGAGCTGGTCGGCGGTGAAGCGGCGCGGCACCGGGTCGCCGGAACCCCAGCGGCCCGCCGGGTCGGTGAGCGCGGTGCGCGCCTCGGTGAAGTGCCCGGCCAGGGCGCGGGCCAGGACCGCGCCGCCGATGCCGGCGCCGAGCAGGCTGAGCGTGCCGCCGGGGCGCAGCGCCGCGACGGCGTTGGCCACGCCCTCGGCCGGGTCGTCGACGTACTCCAGCACGCCGTGGCAGATCACCACGTCGTACGCCTCGCGCTCGACGACGTCCAGCAGGCCCTGGGCATCGCCCTGCACCCCGCGGACCAGATCGGCCACGCCCTCCTCGGAGACCCGGCGCTCCAGCCCGAACAGCGCGTTCGGGCTGGGGTCGACCACGGTCACACGGTGGCCGAGCCGGGCCACCGGGACGGCGAACTTGCCGGTGCCGCCGCCGGTGTCCAGCACGTCCAGGACATCCCGCCCGGTCGCCTTCACCCGGCGGTCGAGGGCCTCCTTGAGGACCTCCCACACCACGGCGGTGCGGAGGGAGGCACGGGGGCGGGAAGTGTCCGACACGGCTGATGGCTCCTCGGCGCGGAAAGGGTGGGTCACACGTGCTGTCGTCCCACCCTATTGCCTCCCGCGGCCGAGCCCGTCATCCCGCGTCCGGGTGATCCGGACGTGGCTGGGGGAGGGCCGGCTGGAGGGCGAGCATCCGCTCCACCAGGCGCAGGAACATCGAGGCGGCGCGCAGCAGGTCGTCCGCGTCCCGGCCGCTCGCCGCGTCGGGTATCCCGGCCTCGGCCCGGGCCCGCCGGGCGGCTCCCGAGGCGAACAGCGCGCTCCATTCGGCGAGCTCCGGAGCCAGCTCCGGGAGCACCTCCCACGCGCTGCGGATGCGCGGCCGGCGGCGTGGTGCGACCGGCTCGGGGCGGGCCCGGGCGGCCAGGACGGCCGCGGCGGTGCGCAGGGCGGCGAGGTGGGCGGTGGCATACCGCTCGTTGGGCCGGTCCAGAAGGGCGGCCTCGTCCAGGCCGCGACGGGCCTTGGCGAGCAGGTCGAGGGCGGCCGGCGGAGCCGAGGACTTCCGCAGGACGGGGTGGACAGGGGACGGGGACGGTGTGGCCATGACGAACCTCCTGTCGTTGCGTTCTGTCGAGTTGCGCTCTCCTCATCGTGACCGACACCACTGACAATCCGCCTGACCTGCGGTTTTTCGGTTCCTTTCGGTCAACTGCCCCCGGGTGCGCGGAGGTGGTCACCGGGGATGCTAGGTTTTTGAACTGACCAGTCAGTTCAAAACGAAGGGGAGGGCGCGTGGACAGCTCGGGGCGCCTCCCGGCGGCGGCCGGGGGAGGTGCGGCCGTCACGGCCGTGGACTTCGGACTCAAGGGCCCGCGGGGCTGGGCGTTCCGCGGCATCGGCTTCGACGCCGCACCCGGTTCCCTCATCGCCGTCGAGGGCCCCTCGGGCAGCGGCCGGACCTGCCTGCTGCTCGCGCTGACGGGCCGGATGAAGGCCACCGAGGGCCACGCCGAGACCGGCGGCCACCGGCTGCCCAAGAAGATGGCGGCCGTCCGGAGGATCGCCGCCCTCGGCCCGGTCCCCGGGGTCACCGACCTCGACCAGGCCCTGACCGTCGCCGAACAGCTGCGTGAGGGCGCGCTGCTCCAGCGCCGCTACGGCGGCCCGGTCCGCGCCCTGCTGCGCCGGCCGGCCGACCGCGCCGCCGCCACCCGGGCCCGGATCGAGGCGGCCCTGGCCACTGCCGGCCTGGACCTCGACACCCTGCCCAAGGGCCCGCGCACCTCGGTGCGCGACCTGGAGCGCATGGAGTCCCTGCGGCTGTCGGTGGCCATCGCGCTGCTGGGCCGGCCGGCCCTGCTGGCCCTGGACGACACCGACCTCAAGCTCTCGGACGCCGAACGCGCCGAGGCCTGGGAGCTGCTGCGGCGCATCGCCGACGGCGGTACGACCGTCCTGGCGGTCTGCAGCGAGGCCCCGGCCGGCGCGCTGGTCGTCCGGACCGCGGCCCCGGCCACCGCGGCCCCGGCCACCGCGGCCGGTGCGGCCGACGGGCCGGTGGAGCCGGGGGGCTCCACCGTTCCGGCGGCCGCACCGGAGCAGGACGCCGCCCGCCCGGCGGACGACACGGCCGCCGACGGCACGCACACGGACGACGGCACGCACACGGACGACGACACGCACACGAAGGGGGCGGACGATGCGCTCGCCGAAGCTGGCCGCGCTTGAGCTGAAGCGGTTCGGGCGGGGGAAGCTGCCCCGGGCCGCGCTCGTGGCGCTGCTCCTGCTGCCGCTGCTCTACGGAGCCCTGTACCTGTGGTCGTTCTGGGACCCGTACAGCCGTCTCGACAAGGTGCCCGTCGCGCTCGTCAACGCCGACCGGGGCGCCACCGTCGACGGCAACCGCCTCACGGCCGGTGACGAGATCACCAGGAAGCTGCACGACAGCAAGACCTTCGACTGGAGGGAGGTCAGCGCGGCCGAGGCGGCCGAGGGGCTGGAGAACGGGACGTACTACCTGTCCCTGACCATGCCCGCCGACTTCAGCGAGAAGATCGCCTCCAGCTCCACCGACGACCCCACCACCGGCGCGCTCCAGGTCCGCACCAACGACGCGAACAACTACGTCGTCGGCTCGATCTCCCGCACCGTCTTCTCCGAGGTCCGCGCGGCCGCCTCCGCCAACGCCTCCCGCGGCTTCCTCGACAAGATCTTCGTCTCCTTCTCCGACCTGCACGACAAGACCGCCGAGGCCGCCGACGGCGCCGACAAGCTCACCGACGGCGCGGGCAAGGCCAAGGAGGGCGCGCGGGACCTGGCCGAGGGCCTGGACACCGCCAAGGAGAAGACCGGCGAGCTCACCGAGGGCCTGCGGTCCCTCGACACCGCCGCGGGCAAACTGGAGAAGGGCTCCCGGGACGTCGCGAACGGCACCCAGCGGCTGGCCGACAAGGTCGGCGGCGTCGCCGACAAGGCCGGCCCGTTCATCAGGGACAACCCGCAGACCATCGTCGACTCCGCCCAGCTGGTCGCCGACACCGCCGGCGTCGTCCGCAACCACCTCGACACCTTCGCCAAGAACGCCCCCCGCGCCGCCACCGCGACGCGCGGCGTGTCCGACCTCGCCGCCACCACCTACACCAAGACCTGCGTGACCCCGGCGGCCGGCCAGTCGGCGCCGGCCACCTGCCCCGAGCTGAAGAAGCTCAAGGACGCCGCGGCCGAGGCCGCCGTCCTCGCCGGTGACGTCAACACCCTGGTCAAGGGCTCCGGCGGCGACCTCGACAAGCTGCGCAAGCAGCTGACCGACCTGGAGGACAAGGCCCGCAAGCTGGTCAAGGCGGCCCCCGGGCTCGGCAGCGACATCGACGCGGCCGTCAAGCAGGTCAACGCCCTCAACAGCGGCGCCCAGCAGGTCGCCGACGGCATGGTCAAACTGCACACCGGCATCGGCTCCGCCACCGGCGGCTCCGCCAAGATCGACACCGGTGTCGGCAAGCTCGGCGACGGCGCGCGCAGCCTCGACGGCGGCATCTTCAAGCTCGTCGACGGCAACCGCGACCTCGCCGACGGCCTGCACGAGGGCGTCGGCAAGATCCCGGACTACGACCAGCAGCAGCGCGAGGCCCGCACCGAGGTGATGGCCGACCCGATCAAGCTCGCCAACCAGTCCCTGCACCAGGCGCCCAACTACGGCACCGGCTTCGCCCCGTACTTCATCCCGCTCTCCCTCTGGGTCGGCGCGATGGTCGCGTACATGCTGATCACCCCGCTCAACCGGCGCGCCCTCGCCTCCGGCGCCTCGCCCTGGCGGATCGCGCTCGCCGGCTGGCTGCCGGTGGCCTCCCTCGGCGTCGCCCAGGTGGCCATGCTGATGTCGGTCCTGCACTGGGGCCTCGGCCTGGAGATGGCCCACCCGGCCGCCACCATCGGCTTCCTGGCGCTGGTCACCGGCTGCTTCGCGGCGATGGTGCAGTGGCTGAACGCCAAGTTCGGCGCGGCGGGCCGGATCCTGGTCCTGGCCGTGCTGATGCTCCAGCTGACCTCGGCCGGCGGCACCTACCCCGTCCAGACCAGCCCCGGCTTCTTCAACGCCATCCACCCCTACCTGCCGATGTCGTACGTCGTGGAGAGCCTGCGCCGGCTCATCACCGGCGGCGACCTGACCGCCGTCTGGCAGGGCTGCGCCGTCCTGGCCGCCTTCACCGTCGGGGCGCTGGCCCTCACCGCGCTCGCCGCCCGCGGCAAGCAGGTGTGGACCATGGACCGACTGCACCCCGAACTGAGCCTGTAGGGACCTGTGACAATCAGCGCCATGGACAGCAGCAGCACCGGTACCGCCCGACGGCGGGCCACGCGCCAGAAGCTCTACGAAGCGGCCGTCACCCTGATCGCCGAGCAGGGCTTCTCCGCCACCACGGTCGACGAGATCGCCGAGCGCGCGGGCGTCGCGAAGGGCACCGTCTACTACAACTTCGCGAGCAAGACCGAGCTCTTCGAGGAGCTGCTGCGGCACGGAGTGGGCCTGCTGACCGCATCCCTGCGCACGGCCGCCGAGGAGACCGAGGCCCGCGGTGGCACCCGGGTGGAGGCCCTGGACGAGATGATCCGGGCCGGCCTGGTCTTCATCGACCGCTACCCGGCCTTCACCCAGCTGTACGTCGCCGAGCTCTGGCGCACCAACCGGGCCTGGCAGTCCACGCTCATGGTGGTGCGGCGCGAGGCGGTGGCCGTCGTCGAGACGGTGCTGCGCGAGGGCGTCGAGCGCGGCGAGCTCAGCGCCGAGATCGACGTGCCGCTCACCGCGGCCGCGCTGGTCGGCATGGTGCTGGTGGCCGCGCTCGACTGGCAGTCCTTCCAGAGCGAGCGCTCGCTGGACGACGTCCACTCGGCGCTGTCGCTGCTCCTGCGCGGCCGGGTCAGCGGCAGCCGCTGACCCCCGGTCGGCGGTGCCGCCGCGCCCCCGCGGGGGCGTAGAACTGGTGCCGCGGCCTTTCCGGCCACGGCACTAGGTATCCGTACCTAGCCGTGCGGATGAGTACCCGTACGGATGGCTCCGACCTGCGCGAACAGCAGACTGGGAGCAACGGACAGGGGCGCTCGGCCCGCACCGCGGACACGGGGCCGCGGAGCGGGCCGGGTCCCTCGTCCGGCACGGGGGAAACAACAGGACGCCGGTGCGGCGGGGCTCGGACGACCGAATCCCGCCGCACCGGCGTCCTGCGCTTCCGGCGGATCATGGCCGAGGCCCCGACCCGCCGGACAGACCCTAGCCGCGCCCGCGCCCGCGCGCCGTCAGCTGCGGCAGCCGCGGCAGCCGTTCCCGCAGGGTGGCCAGCCGTGCCGACAGCGCCTCCGTCAGCTCCGCGCGGCGGGCCGACAGGGCCCGGCCGACCCGGGCCCCCGACCGCGGCAGCAGCAGCGCGCGCAGCCGCGCGCGCCCGCTCACGCCCGCCAGCAGGCCGGCCCGGGCCAGCAGGACGTCCGCGGCCAGGCCCTCGTACGCGATGGCCGCCCCCGGCGGGGCGTACAGCGACCGCTCCACCGCGCCCGCCACCCGGTGCACCGCCTCCGCGGCGTCCGTCTCCAGCTGCCCCAGCGTCACGATCCGCTCGGCCGCACCGCGCGGGGAGAGCGCCCCGTCCGGCGCGATGCCCACGTCCCAGGCGGCGTCACCGAGTTCGCGCCACACCGTCAGCACGTCGCCCGAGGCCAGCCGGCGCGTGCGCAGCCGGCCGCGCCACAGCAGCGGCAGCAGCGGCAGGCCCACCAGCAGCACGGCCGCCGCCACCCAGCCCAGCACCAGCCCGGCCGACGGCCCGCCGCCGCCCGCTCCGGCGTCCGCCTGGGCGGCCGGGCCGCCGCACTCGCCGAGCCGCTTGAGCTCCGGCGGGCACTCCGCCGACTGCGAGGCCGCCGGGGCCGGTGCCTGCGCGCTCTGCGAGGGCATCGCCGCCGGCGCGGACGGCTGCGCGGTGGGTACCTCGGTCAGCGTGTAGTCCGGTGCGGTGCCGATCCTGGGCGTCGGTTCGAAGCGGGTCCAGCCGACGCCCTCGAAGTACAGCTCCGGCCAGGCGTGCGCGTCGCGCATCGTGACCATCATGCTGCCGTCCGGCTGCCGGTTGCCGGGCGTGAAGCCGACCGCCACCCGCGACGGGATGCCCAGGGTCCGGGCCATCGCCGCCATGGAGAAGGAGAAGTGGATGCAGAACCCCTCCTTGTCGGCGAGGAAGCGCTCGATGGCGCCCGAACCGGTCCCCGACTGCACGGTGGTGTCGTACCGGAAGCCGCCGCTCACGGCGAAGTGGTCCTGGAGCTTCACGGCCTTGGCGTAGTTGTCCTGGGCCCCCTTGGTGATCTCGCGGGCCCGATCCGAGACCACCGCCGGCAGGTTCTCCGGCAGCTTGGTGTACTCGCCGAGGATCGCCGGGGAGGGCTGCGGCGCCGCCGCCAGCTGCTGCGCCGTGGGCCGCAGCTGCAGGCTCCGTACGGTGTACTGCGCGCCCTGCACGGTCTGGAACTTGTCCTTGCCCGTCTGGTCGCCGATCAGCGTCCGCCCGGCCTGCTCGAACCGCCAGCGCCCGGGGATCTCCACCTGGGTGGCCGGGTACGGCATCGGCAGGTAGCGCTGCCCGTAGTTGTTGGCCGCGGAGATGGTGGTGGTCACCTCGGTCGCGGTCAGGCGCACCTGGTCGCCCAGGCCCGGCACCTTCGGCAGCGGCCGGGGCACGTCGGACAGGCTGCGGCCGGAGGCCTCCCACTTGACGCCGTTGAACTCGTCGAGCGCGAGGATCCGCAGGTACTGGTCGGTGACCTGCTTGTTGTCCGTGTGGTAGCGCAGCACCATCCGGTTGTCCTGCGCGTTCAGGCTGTTCTGCAGCGACACCAGCGGGTTGACCGCCGAGATCGTCCCGCCGCCGCCCGTGCCGGAGCCGTTCTCGCCGCCCGCTCCCGTCTCGTTCAGCAGCCCGCCGCCCAGCGAGGGCAGGGCGGCCGGCACCGCGAGCGCGAGCCCCAGCGCCACCGCGCCGATCCGCCGCCCCGTCCGTACGGGTGCCAGCGGCCGGCCGGCGGCGGAAGCACCGGCCGGGCCGGCCGCGCCGCCCGGGGCGCGCGTGGCGGCCCCGAAGACCCGGCCCCACTGCGTCAGCCGGTCCCGGCCCTCGGCCAGGAGCAGCAGCAGGTAGCCGCAGCCCGCGGCCACGAACCAGGCCCACGAGGCGCCGTCGCCCCCGGCCAGCCCCGCGGCCACCGAGTACAGCGCGAGCAGCGGCAGTCCGGCGGCGGCCGCCGTCCGGAACGTCACCGCCAGCATGTCCACGAGCAGGCCGATCAGCAGCACCCCGGAGACGAGCAGCAGCCGGATCCCGGGCGTCAGCGGCGCCGGCATCGCGTACTCCGAGACGTCCTGGACGCCCTGCTGGAACAGCGCGCCGAAGTCGGTCAGCAGGTACGACAGCAGCCCGTCCCCACCGGCCCGGCCCTCCCCGGCGAACAGCAGCGCCAGTATCAGCAGGCTCACCAGCACCTGCGCCGAGATCGTCAGCGACCGTGCCAGCGGCACCCGCCGGGCCACCGCGCCGACGCCGCTCTGCACGGCGAGCAGCAGCACCGCCTGGAGCAGCCAGGTCGCCGGGCGCACCAGCGGCACCAGCGCACCCGCGGTCAGCACCGTCGCCAGCAGCGCGAACAGTGTCAGTCTCGCCCGCCCGCTCATGAGCGTCCTCCGGAAGTTCCCGTGCCCGTGGGCGCGTTGCCCGCCATGCGCCACAGCTCCCCGAAGGCGACCCCGGGCGGCGCCGCCAGCGCCGTCCAGCCCGCGTGGCGCAGCCGCCGCAGCCGCTCCTCCACCGGCAGCACCCCCGGCGCTGCCGGCGGCAGACCGGTCCAGGCCGCGGAGTCCAGCACGAAGGCCAGCGCCCCGCCACTGCGCCGGCGCAGCTTGGCCGCCAGCTCCGTCTGTACGTCGTCCAGGTCGCCGAAGAAGGCGATCAGCAGCCCCTCGTTGCCGCCGCGCACCGCGTCGTACGCCCGCGACAGGCCCGCGCCGTCGGAGAACCCGACCACCGCGAGGGTGTCCATCATCAGCCCGGCCGCCTCCGCGGCCTCCTGGCCGCCGGCCGAGAAGCCGCCCGCCGCCTCGCCGGGCGCCGGGCTGCCGGTGTCCGTCAGCAGCCGTGCCGAGAAGCCGCGCTCCAGCAGGTGCACCAGTGTGGAGGCGGCCGCCGACACCGCCCACTCGAACGCCGAGTCGGGACCCGCGCCCACGTAGGCCAGCCGCCGGGTGTCCAGCAGCACCGTGGCCCGGGCCCGCTGCGGCTGCTCCTCGCGGCGCACCATCAGCTCGCCGTAGCGGGCGGTGGAGCGCCAGTGCACGCGCCGCAGGTCGTCGCCGTAGCGGTAGCCGCGCGGGATCACGTCGTCGTCGCCGGCCAGCGCCAGCGAGCGCTGGTTGCCGTCGCCGTAGCCGGAGGACTCGCCGGTCAGGCGGACCGGCGGCAGCGGCTCGGTGCGCGGGACGACGGTGAGGGTGTCGTAGGTGCTGAACGAGCGGGTCAGCTCGACCAGCCCGAACGGATCGTTCAGGCGCAGCTGCAAGGGGCCCAGCGGATAGCGTCCGCGCAGGTCGGAGCGGACCCGGTAGGACACCTCGCGGCGGCCGCCCGGCTCCACCCGGTCCAGCACGAAGCGGGGCCGCGGCCCCAGCACGTACGGCACCCGGTCCTGGAGCATCAGCAGCCCGGTGGGCAGCCGCGAGACGTTGTCCATGCGCAGCTGCACCCGGGCCTCGGAGCCGGCCGCCACCCGCAGCGGGGTCAGCCGGCGGCTGCCGGTGACCCGGTGGCGGGTGCGGTGCAGCGCGTAGACGCAGATCAGCGGCAGGACGGCGAGCAGCAGCCCGACCCGCAGCAGGTCGCTCTGGCCCAGTACGTACGCGCACACGGTGGCGGCGACGCCGGCGGCCAGGAAGGAGCGGCCGCGCGTGGTGAGCCCGGACAGGGCCACGCGCAGACCGCCCTCACGGCCGGCACCGCCAGGGGCACCGGCGCTCATCAGAAGCCCCGGACGCCCGCGCCGGGCGGCTGCTCGCCGCGTACGGCGCTCGGGACCGGGGTGCGCTGGAGGATCTCGCCGACGACCTGCTCGGCGGTGCGCCGGGCCAGCTGGGCCTGCGCGGTCGGCAGCAGCCGGTGGGCGAGGACCGGGCCCGCCAGGGCCTGGACGTCGTCGGGGAGCACGTAGTCCCGGCCGGTCAGCGCGGCGTTCGCCTTGACCGCGCGCAGCAGGTGCAGGGTGGCGCGGGGCGAGGCGCCCAGGCGCAGGTCGGGGTGGTGGCGGGTGGCCGCGACCAGGTCGACGACGTAGCGGCGGACCGGGTCGGCGACGTACACCTCGCGCACGGCCTCGATCAGCTTCACGATGTCGTGGGCGTGCGCGACGGCCTGGAGGTCGTCGAGGGGGGAGACCCGGCCGTGCACGTCGAGCATCTGCAGCTCGGCGTCGGGGCTGGGGTAGCCGACGGAGACCCGGGCCATGAAGCGGTCGCGCTGGGCCTCGGGGAGGGGGTAGGTGCCCTCCATCTCCACCGGGTTCTGGGTGGCGACCACCATGAACGGCGTCGGCAGCTCGTACGTCGTGCCGTCGATCGTGACCTGGCGCTCCTCCATCGACTCCAGCAGCGCGGACTGGGTCTTGGGCGAGGCGCGGTTGATCTCGTCGCCGATCACGATCTGCGCGAAGATCGCGCCGGGCTTGAACTCGAACTCGCGGCGCTGCTGGTCGTAGATGCTGACCCCGGTGATGTCGGAGGGCAGCAGGTCCGGCGTGAACTGGATGCGCTGGACCGAGCAGTCGATCGACTTCGCCAGGGTCTTGGCGAGCATCGTCTTGCCGACCCCGGGCACGTCCTCGATCAGCAGGTGGCCCTCGGCCAGCAGCACGGTCAGCGCGATCCGTACGACCTCGGGCTTGCCCTCGATCACGCTCTCCACGGAACGGCGGACGCGTTCCGCCGTCGTGGTCAGATCCGCGAGGCTCGCACGGTCGTCATAGGTCGTCACCAGGTTCTCCTCGGCCCTTTCCCCGGGCCGACGCCCATTGCGCATGACCGGCCCACCCCGAAACACGGACGCCGGACCGGAAGGGTTCCCGGGGGCGTTCCTCCCGCATTGTTGACGGCGCTACGGCCTTGTGTCACTCAAGAGGCGGGATCGATCTCGCGCAGGAGTCCCGTGTGCACGTCGAAGACGAAGCCTCGCACATCGTCCTTGTGCAGCAGGAAGGGGTTCGTACGGACCCGCTGCATGGACTGGCGGACGTCCTGCTCGACGTCCCGGAAGGCCTCGACGGCCCAGGCGGGGCGCTGGCCGACCTCGTCCTCCAGCTCGTGCCGGAAGTCCTCGGTCAGGTTCTCCAGACCGCACCCGGTGTGGTGGATGAGTATGACGCTGCGGGTGCCGAGCGCCCGCTGGCTGATGGTGAGCGAGCGGATGGTGTCGTCGGTGACGACACCGCCGGCGTTGCGGATGGTGTGGCAGTCGCCGAGTTCCAGGCCGAGGGCCTTGTGCAGGTCCAGGCGGGCGTCCATGCAGGCCACGACGGCGACGTGGAGGACGGGACGGGCGTCCATGCCGGGGTCGGTGAAGCCGGCGGCGTAGCGACGGTTGGCCTCGACGAGCCGGTCGGTGACGGAGCCGGCGCCGGACGCCGGGGCGGTGGACTCGGTGGGCAGGTGCGCGGAAGTCGTCATGGCTACGACGTTAGTGGTCACAGCCGGTGGGGGCAGGGCGTGAGGAGGGACAAAGAACGTCAACGGGGCTTGTTGTGAGCTAACCCACAAGGTCGCGGGGGAGGCCGCCGACCGGGTGATTCGCGGCTTTCGCGGGTTCGGTTCGGGCGGGCCACACCGGGCGCGGGCCGGTTCACCCGCCGCGGCGGACCGTGGACTAAAGTGACGCGAACCGGCCGGGGGCCCGGTCCCGACCGGCCTCCCGGCCCTGACGAGACCCCCGCGTGCGCGGCGCGTACGCGCGGCCGCGCCGTTAGCTTGAGAGGGCGCTGTGAGTAGCGAGTCCCGACATGTCCCGGTGATGCTCCAGCGGTGCCTGGACCTGCTCGCCCCGGCACTGGAGCGGCCCGGCTCGGTCGTCGTCGACTGCACCCTCGGCCTCGGAGGCCACAGCGAGGCCATGCTCGCCCGCTTCCCCGGGGTGCGCCTGATCGGGCTCGACCGCGACAAGGAGGCCCTGCGCCTGTCCGGCGAGCGGCTGGCGCCGTACGGCGACCGCGCCACGCTGGTCCACGCGGTGTACGACGAGCTGCCCGACGTCCTCGACCGCCTCGGCATCCCCACCGTCCAGGGCGTCCTCTTCGACCTCGGCGTCTCCTCCATGCAGCTCGACGAGGCCGACCGCGGCTTCGCCTACGCCCAGGACGCGCCGCTGGACATGCGCATGGACCAGACCACCGGCGTCAGCGCCGCCGAGGTCCTCAACACCTACCCGCCGGGCGAGCTGGTGCGGATCCTGCGCGCGTACGGCGAGGAGAAGCAGGCCAAGCGGATCGTCTCGGCGATCGTCCGCGAGCGGGACAAGGAGCCGTTCACGAACAGCGCCCGCCTGGTCGAGCTGATCCGCGACGCCCTGCCGCAGGCCGCCAAGCGGACCGGCGGCAACCCGGCCAAGCGCACCTTCCAGGCCCTGCGCATCGAGGTCAACGGCGAGCTGTCGGTCCTGGAGCGCGCCATCCCGGCGGCGGTCGAGCGGATCGCGGTCGGCGGCCGGATCGCCGTGCTGTCGTACCACTCGCTGGAGGACCGCCTGGTCAAGCAGGTCTTCGCGGAGGGCGCGACCAGCACCGCCCCGCCCGGCCTGCCGGTGGTCCCCGAGAAGTACCAGCCGAAGCTCAAGCTCCTGACCCGCGGAGCCGAACTCCCGACGGAGGAGGAGGTCGCCGAGAACCGCCGCGCGGCCCCCGCCCGCTTCCGCGGTGTCGAACGCATCCGCGAGGCGAATCTGTGAGGCCCGGCGCCGGGGGCGGGCAGCCGCCCGGGGCCGGCCGGCCGGCGTCCAGGGAGGGCGAGTGAGCAAGGTGGCCACGGCGACGCGCATGCGGGCGGGCCGGCTCGGGCTGGTCCGCCCTGCGCGGCCCGGCGGGAGCCGGCCCGGGCAGGCGGCGAAGACGCCGTTCGTGCTGCTCGTCGTCGCCCTGCTGGGCGGCGGGCTGATCAGCCTGCTGCTGCTGAACTCGGCGCTGAACGAGGGTTCCTTCCAGCTGAGCCGGCTGAAGAAGGAGACCACCGCCCTCACCGACGAGCAGCAGGCCCTCCAGCGGGACGTCGACGGTCACTCGGCGCCCGACGCCCTGGAGCGCCGGGCCCGCGAGCTCGGCCTGGTTCCCGGCGGCACCCCGGTCTTCCTCGGCGCCGACGGCAAGGTCACCGGCAACCCCACCCCGGCCGAGGCCCCGCCGTCGCCCTCGCCGTCCCCTTCCGCCCCTGCGGCCCCGGCCGGCGCCGCCGCACCGTCGGCCCCACCGGCCTCGTCCGCCCCGGCCCCGCAGACCGACCGGCCGGTGCCCGGCGGCTCCGCCGCGCCGGGTACGTCTCCACAGCCCACCCCGACCTCCGGCAGGTGACGTCGTGACCCCTCAGGCAGCAGCCGACAGCCGCCGCCCGCCCGGCCAGGCGGCCCCGCACCCGGCCCCGCACCCGGCCGCGGCCCGGACCCGGCGCCGGGGCGTGCCCGCGTGAGCCCCAAGGAGCCGCCCCGCCGGCGGGTCCCCGGCCCCGCCCGCCCGCGCAGCACCGCGCGCCCCGCCGCCCGGTCCACCGCCCGGCCGGCCTCCCGCCCCGCCACCCGGCGCCCCTCGGCCGTCCGCAGGCCCCACACCATCCGGCTGGGCAGCCCGCGGCCCCGGCTGCGGCTGGTCGGCGTCGGGCTGACGCTCGTCATGGTCGCCTTCGTCGTACGGCTGCTCCAGGTGCAGGCGGTCGACGCCTCCGCGTACTCCGCCGAGGCCTCCAAGAACCGCTACGCCAACTACACGCTCGCCGCCGAGCGCGGCGACATCACCGACCGCAAGGGCGTCGCCCTGGCGACCAGCGTCGACGCGTACGACATCACCGCCGACCCCTCGATGTTCACGCCGGAGAAGAGCAAGGCCCCCGACGCCCCCGAACAGGCGGCCGCCCTGCTGGCGCCGATCCTGGAGGGGGACGCCAAGGACATCGCCGACCGGCTGCGCAAGAACACCCGCTACGTCGTCCTCTCCCGCCGCCAGACCCCCCAGGTCTGGAACCAGATCAAGGACCTCAAGCGGGTCTTCGCGGAGAAGGCCCTGGCCGACCGCAAGGGCAACGGCCCCGGCGCCAACGTGCTGGCCGGCGTCTTCCACGAGCCCAGCAGCAAGCGCGTGTACCCCAACGGGACCCTGGCCGCCGGGATACTGGGTTACGTCAACGCCGAGGGCAAGGGCGCGGGCGGCCTGGAGTCCTCCCTCGACAAGAAGCTGGCCGGCAAGGACGGCGAGATCACCGTGGCCACGGCCGGCGGCCGCCAGGTCCCGACCGCGGGCTCCCGCGAGGAACCCGCCGTACCCGGCGACGACATCGAACTGACCATCGACCGCGACATCCAGTGGGCCGCCCAGAGCGCCATCACCGAGCAGGTCGAGAAGTCCAAGGCCGACCGCGGCTACGTCATCGTGCAGGACACCCGGACCGGCGAGGTGCTGGCCATGGCCAACGCCCCCGGCTTCGACCCCAACGACCTGTCGAAGGCCACGTCCACCGCCATGGGCAACGCCGCCCTCCAGGACGTGTACGAGCCCGGCTCCACCGCCAAGGTGATGTCGATGGCCGCCGTACTGGAGGAGAAGAAGGCCACCCCCGACACCCACGTCGTCGTCCCCAACCGGCTGCACCGCGGCGACCGGCTCTTCAAGGACGACATCGACCACCCCACCTGGTACCTGACGCTCAACGGCGTCCTCGCCAAGTCCTCCAACATCGGCACCATCCTGGCCACCGGCCAGCTCGGCCCCACCCAGCCCGAGGCCAACAAGGTGCTGCACTCCTACCTGACCAGGTTCGGCATCGGCAGGCCCACCGGCCTGGACTACCCCGGCGAGTCCCGCGGCATCCTCGCCAGGCCCGAGGACTGGTCCACCTCGCAGCAGTACACGATCCCCTTCGGCCAGGGCCTGTCCCTCAACGCCATGCAGGCGGCGTCCGTGTACTCCACGATCGCCAACGGCGGGGTCCGGATCGAGCCGACCCTGGTCCGCGGCACCAAGGGCCCCGACGGCCGGTTCACCCCCGCGCCCGCGCCCGAGAAGTCCCGCGTGATCAGCGAGGACACCGCCAGGACCCTCGCGCAGATGCTCGAATCCGTCGTGGACGACGAAGAGGGCACCGGCACCAAGGCCCGGATCCCCGGCTACCGGGTCGGCGGCAAGACCGGAACCTCCAACCGGGTGGATCCGGCCACCGGCCGCTACAAGGGCTACACCGCCTCCTTCGCCGGCTTCGCCCCCGCCGACAGCCCCCGCCTGACCGTCTACTGCGCGATCCAGAACCCCACCAGCGGCAGCTACTTCGGCGGCCAGATCTGCGGACCCGTCTACAAGAAGGTCATGGAGTTCGCCCTGAAGACCCTCCAGGTCGCCCCCACCGGAACCGCCCCGGCCGGACTGCCCGTCACGTTCGAGCCGGGCCCCCAGCCCGGCCCGCAGCCCGGCCAGTGACCCACGAAGAGCGCGAGGCACCAGCAGTGACAACGATCACCCCGGAACCCGGGAACCGTACGACGCCCGGCTCCACGTCCGGCCCCTCACTTCGCGACAGGCCCGGTGCGCCCGGTACGCTCACCGCCGTGCCCCACGCTGATCAGCCCAGAACGACCCAGAACGACGCCCCGGCAGCGCCGCCGGGAGCGCCGCGGCCCCAGAGCCCGCACCCGACCCCGCTCCGGGACCTGGCCGCCCTCCTGGGCGCCCCGGACCCGGGAACGGCGCAGATCACCGGCATCACCCACGACTCCCGTGCGGTCCGCCCCGGCGACCTGTACGCGGCCCTGCCCGGCGCCCGCCTGCACGGCGCCGACTTCGCGGCCCAGGCCGCGGCCCTCGGCGCCGCCGCCGTCCTGACCGACGACGCGGGCGCCGCCCGGGCCGCCGCGACCGGCCTGCCGGTCCTGGCCGTCACCGACCCGCGCGGCCGGATGGGCGAGCTCGCCGCCGCGATCTACGGCCGGCCCGGCGAGGCCCTGCTCCAGATCGGCATCACCGGCACCTCCGGCAAGACCACCACGGCCTACCTCGTCGACGGCGGCCTGCGCGGCGCCGGCCGCGCCACCGGACTCGTCGGCACCGTCGAGATGCGCATCGGCGACGAGCGCATCAAGTCCGAGCGGACCACCCCCGAGGCCACCGACCTCCAGGCCCTGTTCGCGGTCATGCGCGAACGCGGCGTCGAGGCGGTGACCATGGAGGTCTCCAGCCACGCCCTCGTGCTCGGCCGGGTCGACGGCTGCGTCTTCGACGTCGCCGTCTTCAACAACCTCAGCCCGGAACACATGGAGTTCCACTCCGACATGGAGGACTACTTCCAGGCCAAGGCGCAGCTGTTCACGCAGCGCCGGGCCCGCCTGGGCGTGGTCAACATCGACGACGAGTACGGCCGCCGCCTCGCCAAGGAGTCGGCGATCCCCGTCGTCACCTTCTCCGCCGCCGGCGACCCCGCCGCCGACTGGCGCGCCGAGGACGTGGTCTCCGGGCACATGGACTCCACCCTGACCCTGCACGGCCCCGACGGGGTGCGGGTACGCGCCACCGCGCCGCTGCCGGGCCCGTTCAACGTCGCCAACACCGTCGCCGCGATCGTCTCGCTCGCCGTCGCCGGGATCGACCCGCAGGCCGCCGCCGACGGCGTCGCCGCCGTCCCGGGCGTCCCCGGCCGCCTGGAGCGCGTCGACGCGGGCCAGCCGTACCTGGCCGTCGTCGACTACGCCCACAAGACCGACGCGGTCGAGTCGGTCCTGCGCGCGCTGCGCGAGGTCACCCGCGGCAGGCTGCACATCGTCCTGGGCTGCGGCGGCGACCGCGACACCACCAAGCGCGGGCCCATGGGCGCCGCCGCCGCCCGGTTCGCCGACACCGCCGTCCTGACCTCCGACAACCCGCGCTCCGAGGACCCGCTGCGGATCCTCGCCGCGATGTTCGAGGGCGCCGTCTCCGTCCCCGCCGAGGAGCGCGCCGCCGTGCTCGTCGACGCCGACCGGGCCGCGGCCATCGCCGCCGCCGTCGCGCGCGCCGAGCCCGGCGACACCGTCCTCGTCGCCGGCAAGGGCCACGAGCAGGGCCAGGACACCGCCGGTGTCGTACGGCCCTTCGACGACCGCACCGTGCTGCGCGAGGCCATCGAGACCCGTACCGCGCAGAACCGAGCCATCCACGACCGACAGGCCGAGGTGAACTAAGTGATCGCCCTCTCCCTCGCCGAGATCGCCGACATCACCGGCGGACAGCTCCACGACATACCGGATCCGTCCGCGCAGGTCACCGGACCCGTCGTGTTCGACTCCCGGGAGGTCGAGGCCGGCAGCCTGTTCGCCGCGTTCGTCGGCGAACGGGTCGACGGCCACGACTACGCCGACCGGGCCGTCGCCGCCGGGGCCGTCGCGGTCCTCGCCACCCGGCCCGTGGGCGTCCCCGCCGTCGTCGTCCCCGACGTCGTCGCCGCCCTCGGCGCCCTCGCCGGGGCCGTCGTCGCCCGCATCGGCACCGACGTGGTCGCCCTGACCGGCTCCGCCGGCAAGACCTCCACCAAGGACCTCATCGCCCAGGTCCTCCAGCACCACGCGCCGACCGTGTGGACGCCGGGGAACCTCAACAACGAGATCGGCCTGCCGATCACGACGCTGCGGGCCACCGAGGACACCCGGCACCTGGTGCTGGAGATGGGCGCCCGCGGCATCGGCCACATCCGCTACCTCACCGGGCTCACCCCGCCGCGCATCGGCCTGGTCCTGAACGTCGGCACCGCCCACATCGGCGAGTTCGGCGGCCGCGAGGCCATCGCCCAGGCCAAGGGCGAGCTGGTCGAGGCGCTGCCCTCCGAAGCCGAGGGCGGCGTCGCCGTCCTCAACGCCGACGACCTCCTCGTCCGCGCGATGTCCTCCCGTACCAAGGCCCGTACCGTGCTGTTCGGCGAGGCCGAGGACGCCGACGTACGGGCTACGGAAGTCCGGATGACGCCGCAGGGACAGCCGTCCTTCACACTGCACACACCCACCGGGTGCAGCGATGTGACCTTGCGGCTGTACGGTGAGCACCACGTGTCGAACGCGCTTGCCGCGGCCGCCGTCGCCCATGTGCTGGGCATGCCCGTCGAGGAGATCGCCACCGCGCTCTCCGGTGCGGGCACGCTCTCGCGCTGGCGGATGGAGGTCACCGAGCGGGCCGACGGCGTGACAGTCGTCAACGACGCCTACAACGCGAACCCCGAGTCCATGCGGGCCGCACTGCGCGCACTGGCCGCCATGGGCGGTGCCGCGCAGGCGAAGGGGGGACGGACGTGGGCGGTGCTCGGTCCCATGGCCGAGCTCGGAGACGATTCGCTCGCCGAGCACGACGCGGTCGGACGGCTTGTCGTCCGGCTCAACGTGAGCAAGCTCGTCGCAGTCGGGGGCAGGGAAGCGTCCTGGCTGCAACTGGGCGCATATAACGAGGGTTCGTGGGGTGAGGAGTCGGTGCTCGTGTCCGACGCGCAGGCGGCGGTCGACCTGTTGCGCAGTGAACTGCGCCCGGGAGACGTCGTGCTGGTGAAGGCATCCAGGTCGGCCGGTCTGGAGCGGGTCGCGCAGGCGCTGCTCGAGGGCGAGGTCTCCGGCCGATGAGGCAGATCCTGTTCGCGGGTGTCATCGGTATGTTCCTCACCATCATCGGCACCCCGCTGCTGATCAAGCTGTTGGCCCGCAAGGGCTACGGCCAGTTCATCCGCGACGACGGCCCGCGCGGCCACGCCGGGAAGAAGGGCACGCCCACCATGGGCGGTATCTCCTTCATCCTGGCCACGCTCGCCGCGTACGCCCTGACGAAGGTGATCACCGGCGAGGAGCCGAGCATCTCGGGCCTGCTCGTCCTGTTCCTGATGACGGGTATGGGCCTGGTCGGCTACCTGGACGACTACATCAAGATCGTCAAGCGGCGCTCGCTGGGCCTGCGGGCCAAGGCCAAGATGGCCGGCCAGCTGATCGTCGGCATCGCCTTCGCGGTGCTCGCGCTGCAGTTCAAGGACGCCCGGGGGCTGGCCCCGGCCTCGACCAAGCTGTCGTTCGTCACCGACTTCGGCTGGGCCATCGGCCCGGTGCTGTTCGTCGTCTGGGCGCTGTTCATGATCCTGGCGATGTCCAACGGCGTGAACCTCACCGACGGCCTCGACGGCCTGGCCACCGGCGCCTCCGTGATGGTCTTCGGCGCCTACACCTTCATCGGTGTCTGGCAGTTCCAGGAGTCCTGCGCCAACGCCGCCACCCTGACCAACCCGGCGGCCTGCTTCGAGGTACGCGATCCGCTCGACCTCGCGGTCGTCGCCTCCGCCCTCATGGGTGCCTGTTTCGGCTTCCTGTGGTGGAACACCTCGCCCGCCAAGATCTTCATGGGTGACACCGGCTCGCTCGCCCTCGGCGGCGCGCTCGCGGGCCTGGCCATCTGCTCCCGCACCGAGCTGCTGATCGCGCTGCTGGGCGGCCTCTTCGTCCTCATCACCATGTCCGTGGTCATCCAGGTCGGCTCCTTCCGACTCACCGGCAAGCGGGTCTTCCGGATGGCTCCCCTCCAGCACCACTTCGAGCTGAAGGGCTGGTCGGAGGTCCTCGTGGTGGTGCGGTTCTGGATCATCCAGGGCATGTGCGTCATCGTGGGCCTCGGAATCTTCTACGCCGGATGGGCAGCCGAAAAGTGAGCACGCTGGACTGGCAGGGCAAGCACGTCACCGTCGCCGGCCTCGGCGTGAGCGGCATCAGCGCCGCCCGCGCCCTGGCCGGCCTCGGCGCCTCCGTCACCGTCGTCGACGGCGGTGACGGCGAGGCCCACCGGGCCCGCGCCGCCGAACTCGCCGAGCAGGACATCACCGTCCGCCTCGGCGACGCCGAAACCCTGCCCGAGGGCACCGAGCTGGTCGTCACCTCGCCCGGGTGGAAGCCCGGCAGTCCGCTCTTCAAGGCCGCCGCGGCGGCCGGCGTCGACGTCGTCGGCGACGTCGAGATCGCCTGGCTGCTGCGCGGCACGGGCGGCCGCGAGGCCGCCCCCTGGCTGGCCGTCACGGGCACCAACGGCAAGACCACGACCACCCAGATGCTGGCGTCGATCCTGAAGGCCGCAGGTCTGCGCACCGCCGCCGTCGGCAACATCGGCACCCCCATCATCGACGTGGTCCTCGGCGACGAGGAGTACGACGTACTCGCCGTCGAGCTCTCCAGCTACCAGCTGCACTGGGCGCCCTCGGTCCGCGCGCACTCCGCCGTCGTGCTCAACCTGGCGCCCGACCACCTCGACTGGCACGGCTCCATGGAGGCGTACGCCGCCGACAAGGGCCGCGTCTACGAGGGCAACACGGTCGCCTGCGTCTACAACGTCGCCGACCCGGCCACCGAGAACCTGGTCGTCGAGGCCGACGTCGAGGAGGGCTGCCGCGCCATCGGTTTCACCCTCGGCGCCCCCGGCCCCTCCATGCTGGGCGTCGTCGACGGCATCCTCGTCGACCGCGCGTTCGTCCAGAACCGGCAGAAGAACGCCCAGGAGCTGGCCGAGGTCGAGGACATCGACCCGCCGGCCCCGCACAACATCGCCAACGCCCTCGCCGCGGCCGCGCTCGCCCGCGCCTTCGGCGTCCCGCCGCGCGCCGTCCGCGACGGCCTGCGCGACTTCCGCCCGGACGCGCACCGGATCAGCTACGTCGCCGAGGTGGACGGGGTCACGTACATCGACGACTCCAAGGCGACCAACACGCACGCCGCCGAGGCCTCCCTGGCCGCCTACGAGCCCATCGTGTGGATCGCCGGCGGCCTGGCCAAGGGCGCGACCTTCGACGAGCTCGTGCAGCGGTCGGGCGAGCGGCTGCGCGGCGCCGTGCTGATCGGCGCCGACCGGGCGCTCATCGCCGAAGCGCTGGCGCGACACGCCCCCGAGGTCCCGGTCGTGGACCTCGACCGGACCGACACTGGGGCGATGCTCGCGGCGGTCCGGGAGGCGGCCCGGCTCGCGGAGCCCGGCGACACGGTCCTGCTGGCTCCGGCCTGCGCCTCGATGGACATGTTCGCGAACTACAACAAGCGCGGGGACGCGTTCGCCGACGCCGTGCGCGAACTGGCCGCGGAGAGCGCCTAGGTCCAGGGGCAGGGGTCCTGTCTGACCGGCTGCTCGCAGGAGTGGGAGGGAAGACACAGATGCCGGCCAAGCAAGTCCTGTCGGGGCGGCGGCCGTCCGTACCCCGGGCGCAGGGCCGCAAGCGGCCCGCCCCCCGGCCGCCCGGGCGGCTGTTCCCGGGCCCCGGCCCCGTCGAGCGGCTGCGGCGTACGCAGCGGCAGTTGAAGCGGGCCTGGGACCGGCCCCTCACCGCGTATTACCTGATCTTCGGCAGCGCCCTGCTCATCACCGTGCTCGGCCTGGTGATGGTCTACTCGGCCTCCATGATCAAGGCGCTCCAGCTGGGCCTGGGCGACGCCTACTTCTTCAAGAAGCAGTTCGTCGCCGCCCTGCTGGGCACCGGACTGCTGCTGGTGGCCTCGCGGATGCCGGTGAAGCTGCACCGGGCGCTGTCCTACCCGGTGCTCGCCGCGACCCTGTTCCTGATGGTCCTCGTCCAGGTGCCGGGGATAGGGAAGTCCGTCAACGGCAACCAGAACTGGATCTCCCTGGGCGGACCGTTCATGCTCCAGCCCAGCGAGTTCGGCAAGCTCGCCCTGATCCTGTGGGGCGCCGACCTGCTGGCCCGCAAGGGCGACAAGGGGCTGCTGAGCCAGTGGAAGCACCTGCTGGTGCCGCTGGTGCCGGTGGCCTTCGTCCTGCTCGGGCTGATCATGCTGGGCGGCGACATGGGCACCGCGATGATCCTGGGCGCCATCCTCTTCGGCCTGCTGTGGCTCGCGGGGGCGCCGACCCGGCTGTTCGTCGGGGTGCTGGCCTTCGCGGGTGTGATCGTCGGCGTGCTCATCAAGACCAGTCCGCACCGCATGGAGCGGCTCGCCTGCCTGGGGGCGACGGAACCGGGCAAGAACGACATGTGCTGGCAAGCCGTACACGGGATCTACGCCCTCGCGTCCGGTGGATGGTTCGGTTCCGGGCTCGGGGCGAGTGTGGAAAAATGGGGGCAACTGCCCGAAGCCCATACCGACTTCATCTTCGCCATCACCGGGGAGGAACTGGGACTGGCGGGGACGCTGTCGGTACTCGCCCTGTTCGCGGCTCTAGGCTATGCGGGTATCCGCGTGGCCGGACGCTCGGAGGATCCCTTCGTCAGGTATGCCGCGGGAGGCGTGACCACCTGGATCACGGCCCAGGCCGTGATCAACATCGGTGCGGTGCTCGGTCTGTTGCCGATCGCCGGCGTCCCCCTCCCGCTGTTCTCCTACGGTGGCTCCGCCCTGCTGCCGACCATGTTCGCCGTCGGACTGCTCATCGCCTTCGCGCGTGAGGAGCCCGCGGCGCGCGCGGCGCTCGCGATGCGACAGCCGAAGTTCGGCTGGAAGCGGGCCGGGCCGATATGGAAGTCGATGAGACGGCGCGTCAAGAGGCGTCCGTCCGGAGAGCGGTGAATTTCGGTGCATGTCGTACTCGCCGGTGGGGGGACCGCCGGCCACATCGAGCCGGCGCTCGCCCTCGCGGACGCCCTGCGCAGGCAGGACCCCACCGTGGGCATCACGGCCCTCGGAACGGAGCGCGGTCTGGAGACCCGCCTGGTGCCGGAACGCGGCTACGAGCTGGGACTGATCCCCGCCGTGCCGCTGCCCCGCAAGCCCACGCCCGAGCTGATCACGGTCCCGGGCCGGCTGCGCGGCACCATCAAGGCGGCCGAGCAGATCCTGGAGCGCACCAAGGCCGACTGCGTCGTCGGCTTCGGCGGCTACGTGGCCCTGCCGGGCTACCTGGCGGCCAAGCGGCTCGGTGTGCCGATCATCGTGCACGAGGCCAACGCCCGCCCGGGCCTGGCCAACAAGATCGGCTCGCGGTACGCGCACGCCGTCGCGGTCTCCACGCCCGACAGCAAGCTGCGCGGCGCCCGCTACATCGGCATCCCGCTGCGCCGCTCCATCGCCACCCTCGACCGGGCCCTGGTCCGCCCCGAGGCCCGCGCCGCCTTCGGCCTCGACCCCAACCTGCCGACCCTGCTGGTGTCGGGCGGTTCGCAGGGCGCGCGCCGGCTCAACGAGGTCATCCAGACCATCGCGCCGACCCTCCAGCGCTCGGGGATCCAGATCCTGCACGCGGTCGGCCCGAAGAACGAGGTCCCGCGTGTCGACAACATGCCCGGGATGCCCCCCTATGTCCCGGTACCGTACCTGGACCGGATGGATCTCGCGTACGCCGCCGCCGACATGATGCTCTGCCGCGCGGGCGCGATGACCGTCGCCGAGCTGTCCGCCGTCGGGCTGCCCGCCGCCTACGTCCCGCTGCCCATCGGCAACGGCGAGCAGCGGCTGAACGCCCAGCCGGTGGTCAAGGCGGGCGGCGGTCTGCTGGTGGACGACGCGGAGCTGACCCCCGAGTGGGTGCAGAGCCAGGTCACCCCGGTGCTCGCGGATCCGCACCGGCTGTACGAGATGTCCCGCGCCGCCGCCGAGTTCGGCCGGCGGGACGCCGACGAGCTGCTGGTCGGCATGGTGTACGAGGCGATCGCCGCCCACCGGGCCCGCTGAGCCGGGAACGTAACGACGCAGGAGGCACGAGCGTGGCCGGAGCGAAGCCGTCGAAGAGATCCGGTCCGCGGGGCCCCGGCGCGAGGTCGCGCCGGGGCCGCGTGCTCCTCTCCCTGGCCGCCGCCGTCCTGCTGGCCGGCGGCGGCAGCTGGGTGCTCTACGGCTCCAGCTGGCTGCGGGTGGAGAAGGTGACCACCGACGGCACCCGCGTCCTGACCCCCGAGCAGGTGCTGACGGCCGCCGAGGTGCCCGTCGGGGCACCCCTGGTGTCGGTGGACACCGACGAGATCGAGGCCCGGCTGCGGGGGCGGCTGCCCCGTATCGATTCGGTCGATGTGGTGCGGGCCTGGCCGCACGGAATCGGGCTCAAAGTGACGGAACGCAAACCCGTCCTGCTCATCAAAAAGGGCGCCAACTTCATCGAAGTGGACGCATCGGGTGTGCGATTCGACACGGTCGCGAAAGCCCCGGCCGGCGTTCCGCTCCTGGAATTGACGGCGGCACAGTCGCCGAGTGCCCGCCGCTTCGACGAGGAGCGGCTGCTGCACGAGGCCGTGGGCATCGCCCGGGACCTCCCGGAGCCGGTCGCGCGACAGACGGTGCAGGTCAAGGTGGCCTCGTACGACTCGGTCGTACTGGAGTTGGCCGGCGGGCGGCGCGTGGTGTGGGGGAGCGCGGAGCAGGGGGCGGCGAAGGGCCGGGCGCTGACCGCCCTGCTGAAGGCCGCGCCCAAGGCTGACCACTTTGACGTGAGCGCTCCCACCGCCCCTGCGGTGTCCGGGAGTTGACGCCCGGTCGAACAGCGACGCACCCTGGTTGGCCAGCGATATGGGTGATCACATAGGGTGAAAAGAAAAACGGGAGGTTCGGCGTGTTCGTTGAACACGCGCTACTTGTCGACTTAGTGTCCTGTTCGGAAGTCCATGGGATCCAGGCAACAGACACACCCCTAACCCTAAACTTCAGGGTCAGGGTTCGGGTCGGCGCGTTCGGACCGTCCCCAATTCGGCATCAGTCGTCGCATCGCAGGCCCGCGAGGTGGCGACACGTAACTCGAGGCGAGAGGCCTTCGACGTGGCAGCACCGCAGAACTACCTCGCAGTCATCAAGGTCATCGGTGTCGGCGGCGGTGGTGTCAATGCCATCAACCGAATGATCGAGGTCGGTCTCAAGGGCGTCGAGTTCATCGCCATCAACACCGACGCCCAGGCGCTGTTGATGAGCGACGCCGACGTCAAGCTCGACGTCGGCCGTGAACTGACCCGCGGCCTCGGCGCCGGCGCCAACCCGGCAGTCGGTCGCAAGGCGGCAGAGGACCACCGTGAGGAGATCGAGGAGGTCCTCAAGGGGGCCGACATGGTCTTCGTCACCGCCGGCGAGGGCGGCGGCACCGGCACCGGCGGCGCCCCCGTCGTCGCGAACATCGCGCGCTCGCTCGGCGCCCTGACGATCGGTGTGGTCACCCGGCCGTTCACCTTCGAGGGCCGGCGCCGCGCGAACCAGGCGGAGGACGGCATCGCCGAGCTCCGCGAAGAGGTCGACACCCTCATCGTCATCCCCAACGACCGGCTGCTGTCCATCTCGGACCGCCAGGTCTCGGTGCTCGACGCCTTCAAGTCGGCCGACCAGGTCCTGCTCTCGGGCGTCCAGGGCATCACCGACCTCATCACCACGCCGGGTCTGATCAACCTCGACTTCGCCGACGTCAAGTCCGTGATGTCCGAGGCCGGCTCGGCGCTCATGGGCATCGGCTCGGCCCGCGGGGACGACCGCGCCGTGGCCGCCGCCGAGATGGCCATCTCCTCGCCCCTGCTCGAGGCCTCCATCGACGGCGCCCGGGGCGTGCTGCTCTCCATCTCCGGCGGCAGCGACCTCGGTCTCTTCGAGATCAACGAGGCCGCCCAGCTGGTCAGCGAGGCCGCGCACCCCGAGGCGAACATCATCTTCGGCGCCGTCATCGACGACGCCCTCGGCGACGAGGTACGGGTCACCGTCATCGCCGCCGGGTTCGACGGCGGACAGCCCCCGGCCCGCCGGGACAACGTCATCGGCGCCGCCTCCACCAAGCGCGAGGAGCCGGCCCCGCCGGTCCGCGCCGCCGAGCCGGTACGCCCCGCCTTCGGCGGACTCGGCAGCGTGACCCCGCGCGAGGACCCGCCGGCCCCGGTCGAGCCGGCCCCGGTCGAGGTCCAGCCGGCCCCGGCCGCCAGTGCCCCCCAGGTCCCCACCGCCCGGCCGTACCAGGACAGCCCGGCCGAGGAACTGGATGTCCCGGACTTCTTGAAGTGACCATAGGACAGCAGCACACCGTGGGCGGCGCCCACTTCGCCTTCACCGACCGGTGGGGCGGGGTGAGCGCCGCTCCGTACGAGGAGCTCAACCTCGGCGGGGCGGTCGGCGACGACTCCGCCTCCGTACGGGAGAACCGGGCGCGCGCCGCGCGGTTCCTGGGCCTGGAGGCCGACCGGGTCGTCTGGATGAACCAGGTGCACGGCCGCGACGTGGCCGTGGTCGACGGCCCCTGGCCGCTCGGCGCGGAGATCCCGGCCGTGGACGCGGTCGTGACCGCCCGTCGGGGCCTGGCCCTGGCGGTCCTCACCGCCGACTGCACGCCGGTCCTGCTGGCCGACCCGGTCGCCGGGATCGCGGCGGCCGCCCACGCCGGGCGGCCCGGACTGGTCGCGGGCGTCGTGCCCGCGGCCGTCGAGGCCATGGCCGCCCTCGGCGCCGAACCGGGCCGGATCGTGGCCCGAACCGGCCCCGCCGTCTGCGGACGTTGTTACGAGGTGCCGGCCGACATGCGGGCCGCGGTCGCCGAGGCCGTCCCGGCCGCGTACGCCGAGACCAGCTGGGGCACTCCGGCGGTCGACGTGGTGGCCGGCGTCCACGCCCAGCTCACCGAGCTGGGGGTGACGGACGCCCAGGCCTCCCCGGTCTGCACCCTGGAGTCGGGGGACCACTTCTCGTACCGCCGCGACCGGGTGACCGGGCGGCTTGCCGGATATGTCTGGTTGGACTGATGACTGATGGACCGTAAAGCCGAACTCGCCGCCAATCTGGCGCGGGTGGAGGAGCGGATCGCCGCCGCCTGCGCGGCGGCGGGGCGCAAGCGGGACGAGGTGACCCTCATCGTGGTCACCAAGACATATCCGGCGAGCGACGTACGTCTCCTGGCGGACCTGGGAGTCCGTCATGTGGCGGAGAATCGCGACCAGGATGCCGCCCCCAAGGCCGCGGCCTGCGCGGATCTGCCGCTCACATGGCACTTCGTGGGTCAGTTGCAGACGAACAAAGTCCGTTCCGTCGCGGGATACGCGCACGTTGTGCAATCGGTCGACCGGCCGAAGCTGGTGACAGCGCTCTCGGCGGCCGCCGAGAAGGCGGAGCGCGAACTGGGCGCTCTGGTGCAGATCGCCCTCGACGCCGGAACCGGCGAACGGGGCGAGCGGGGCGGCGCCGCGCCGGACCTGCTGGGGGAGTTGGCGGACGCGATCGCCGGGGCTCCCGGGCTGCGGCTGGACGGGCTGATGACCGTCGCCCCGCTGGCCGGACCCTACGCGGGACGTGAACAAGCCGCCTTCGAGCGCCTGATGGAATTGTCATCCGGCCTGCGCGCGGTCCATCCGGCTGCCACGATGGTGTCGGCCGGAATGAGTGCCGACCTGGAACAGGCCATCCTGGCCGGTGCGACACATGTACGCGTCGGCACTGCGGTACTCGGCGCGAGACCCCGGCTCGGGTAACGTCGCGAAGAAAGTCGGACCACAGCAGAAAATATGGTCATCCCCGCTGATGGGCGGGCGGACCACGTGGATCGCGGGCAGTTGGTGACTTTTGTGACACTGCGGCCTCGCGGCAGGGGCGATCCACCACAGAGCGGAGGACTCGGAGAATGGCCGGCGCGATGCGCAAGATGGCGGTCTACCTCGGCCTCGTGGAGGACGATCGGTACGACAACCCGGGATACGACCCCGACGACGAGTTCGAGCCCGAGCCGGAACCGGAGCGCGCTCGCGACAGGGATCACCGGCAGCAGCCGGTGCACCAACCGCCCGTATCGGACGAACCGGTACGAGCAGTGCAGCCGCCGCCGCAGCGCGAACCTATCCCATTGCCGGTCGAAAGCGGACGGCCTGCGCGAATCGCCCCCGTGGCATCCATCACACCTGAACGCCCGAATCTGGAGAAGAACGCCCCCGTGATCATGCCCAAGGTCGTGTCCGAGCGGGAGCCCTACCGCATCACGACGCTCCACCCCCGGACCTACAACGAGGCCCGTACCATCGGGGAACACTTCCGTGAGGGCACTCCGGTGATCATGAACCTGACGGAGATGGACGACACCGACGCGAAGCGTCTCGTGGACTTCGCGGCCGGTCTCGTGTTCGGATTGCACGGAAGTATTGAACGCGTGACACAGAAGGTGTTCCTGCTGTCTCCTGCTAACGTCGATGTCACGGCGGAGGACAAGGCCCGCATCGCGGAGGGCGGGTTCTTCAACCAGAGCTAGACCGGACAGCGAGAGCAGCAAGGGGAGAGGGAAGCACAGGATGGGCGTCGCACTGCAGGTGGTCTACATCGCGCTGATGTGCTTCCTCATCGTGCTGATCTTCCGACTGGTCATGGACTACGTCTTCCAGTTCGCCAAGTCGTGGCAACCCGGGAAGGCGATGGTGGTCGTTCTGGAGGCCACCTACACTGTCACCGATCCACCGCTCAAGCTTCTGCGGCGGTTCATTCCGCCGTTGCGTCTCGGGGGCGTGGCACTCGACCTGTCCTTCTTCGTTCTGATGATCATTGTTTACATCCTGATCAGCCTCGTGCGCACCGCTGCGAGTGCCGTGTGAACGATGCCGACTTGGTCTTGCCGACTGCCGACGACTACGTAGAGGTGAAGAAGACATGCCGCTGACCCCTGAGGACGTGCGGAACAAGCAGTTCACGACCGTCCGCCTCCGAGAAGGCTATGACGAGGACGAGGTCGATGCCTTCCTTGACGAGGTCGAGGCCGAGCTGACGCGTCTGCTGCGCGAGAACGAGGACCTGCGCGCGAAGCTGGCCGCCGCGACGCGTGCCGCCGCGCAGAACCAGCAGCAGCAGGGCATGCGCAAGCCGGAGCCGCAGGACCAGCGCGGTCCGGGCGCCCCCGTGCCCGCGGCCATATCCGGCCCGCCGGTCCAGCAGGGCCCCCCGCAGATGGGTCCGCCGCAGCTTCCCGGCGGCCAGCCGCAGCTGCCGGCCGGTCCCGGCCACGGCGGTCCGCAGGGCCCCGGCCCGATGGGCGGCCCCATGCAGCACAGCATGGGCGGCCAGAACCAGCTCGGGCAGCCCATGGGCCAGCAGATGGGCCAGCCCATGGGGCAGCAGATGCAGCCCATGGGCCAGCCGATGGGTCAGCAGATGCAGCCGATGGGCATGCAGCAGCCGCAGCTGCCGCAGCCCGGTCAGGGCCCGGGCGGCGACAGCGCCGCGCGCGTCCTCTCGCTCGCGCAGCAGACCGCCGACCAGGCGATCGCGGAGGCCCGCTCCGAGGCCAACAAGATCGTCGGCGAGGCGCGCAGCCGCGCCGAGGGCCTGGAGCGGGACGCCCGCGCCAAGGCCGACGCGCTGGAGCGGGACGCCCAGGAGAAGCACCGCGTCGCGATGGGCTCGCTGGAGTCCGCGCGCGCCACGCTGGAGCGCAAGGTCGAGGACCTGCGGGGCTTCGAGCGGGAGTACCGGACGCGGCTGAAGTCGTACCTGGAGTCGCAGCTGCGTCAGCTGGAGACGCAGGCGGACGACTCGCTGGCGCCGCCGCGGACGCCGGCGACCGCGTCGCTGCCGCCGTCCCCGGCGCCGTCGATGGCTCCGGCGGGTGCGATGCACTCGATGGGTGCGCCGTCGCCGATGGGTGGAGCGCCGTCGTACGGCGGTCAGCAGCAGATGTCGCCCGCGATGACGCAGCCGATGGCTCCGGTGCGGCCGGCTGCGCCGCAGCCGATGCAGCAGGCGCCGTCGCCGATGCGGGGCTTCCTGATCGACGAGGACGACAACTAGTCACCGCCGTCCGGTGACACACGGGCCGGGCCCGGGTTCCAGTGGAACCCGGGCCCGGCCCGTTTCCCGTCCCCGGCGGCGCCGGAAGGTTGCCCGGTGGGCCAGGTTTCGGGGCTCCGCCCCGGACCCCGCGCCTCAATCGCCGGCGGGGCTGGAGTGGTGCCCGGCGGCGCTGATAGTTGCCCAGGGGGGCAGGTTTCGGGGGCTCTGCCCCGGGCCCCGCGCCTCAATCGCCGACGGGGCTGGGATGGGGCCCGGCGGCGCTGGAATGGGGCCCGGCGAAGGCTGGAGTGGGGGCCCGGCGGCACTGGAATGGGGCCCGGCCGCGCTGGGATGGGGCCCGGCGAGGTGGGAGTGGGGCCCGCGGCGCTGGGATGGGGCCCGCGGGGCTGGGATGGGGCCCGCGGGGCTGGGATGGGGTCCGCGGGGCTGGGATGCCGCGGAGCGGCATGTCCAGCCCGCGCGGCGTTTGAGCGCACGGGCGCGAAGCGCACGTACTGGGGGCCTGGGGGCGGAGCCCCCGATCTTTGAGCCCCGCCGGCGATTGAGGCGCGGGGCCCGGGGCAGCGCCCCGTTCACCCGGCCCCGTCGGGTGCCTTCCGGCCCCGTCGGCGGGCCCTCGCTCTTTGAGCCCCGCCGGCGATTGAGGCGTACCGATTCAGCGCCGCCGGCGTTTGAGGTGCCGGGGCCGGGCGGCGTCACGGTTGCACCGCGTAGTGGGCGGCCCGCCCCCCCCGGGAACGAGGGGGCGGGCCGTGAGGGGCTATGCCTTGCGGAGGCGGAACGTCAGGGACAGGGGGGTGTCCGTGAACGGGGTGCCGTACGTGTCGTCGGCGTCGCCCGCCGCGAAGTCCGTCGCCAGGACCTCGTCCGCGATCAGGGCGGCGTGGTCCGTCAGGGCCGTGACGACCTCCGGATCCGTCGACGACCACCGCAGCGCGATGCGGTCCGCGACGTCCAGGCCCGAGTTCTTGCGGGCCTCCTGGATCAGGCGGATCGCGTCACGGGCGAGGCCCGCCAGCCGCAGCTCCGGCGTGATCTCCAGGTCAAGGGCGACCGTCGCGCCCGAGTCCGAGGCGACGGACCAGCCCTCGCGCGGGGTCTCCGTGATGATGACCTCCTCCGGGGAGAGGGTGATCGACTCGCCGTTCAGGGAGATCTCCGCGGAGCCGGACCGCAGGGCCAGGGACAGCGCCGCCGCGTCGGCCGCGGCCACCGCCTTCGCCACGTCCTGCACGCCCTTGCCGAACCGCTTGCCCAGCGCCCGGAAGTTCGCCTTCGCCGTCGTGTCCACCAGGGACCCGCCGACCTCGGAGAGCGAGGCCAGGGAGGAGACGTTCAACTCCTCCGTGATCTGGGCCCGGAGGTCGTCGGACAGCGCGTCGAAGCCCGACGCTCCGACCAGCGCCCGGGACAGCGGCTGGCGCGTCTTGACGCCGGACTCGGCCCGCGTCGCACGGCCCAGCTCCACCAGGCGCCGGACCAGGAGCATCTGCTGCGACAGCGTCGGGTCCACGAGCGCGGCGTCCGCCACCGGCCACGTCGACAGGTGCACCGACTCCGGCGCGTCCGGGGTGACCGGAACGACCATGTCCTGCCACACCCGCTCGGTGATGAACGGGGTCAGGGGGGCCAGGAGACGGGTGATCGTCTCCACCACGTCGTGGAGGGTGCGCAGCGCCGCCGCGTCACCCTGCCAGAACCGGCGGCGCGAGCGGCGCACGTACCAGTTGGACAGGTCGTCCACGAACGCCGAGAGCAGCTTTCCGGCGCGCTGGGTGTCGTACGCCTCCATCGCCTCCGTCACCTCGCCCACCAGCGCGTGCAGTTCGGAGAGGAGCCAGCGGTCCAGGACCGTGCGGTCGGCCGGGGCCGGATCGGCCGCCGAGGGCGCCCAGTTCGACGTACGGGCGTACAGCGCCTGGAAGGCGACCGTGTTCCAGTACGTGAGGAGCGTCTTGCGGACGACCTCCTGGATCGTGCCGTGCCCCACGCGCCGGGCCGCCCACGGCGAGCCGCCGGCCGCCATGAACCACCGCACGGCGTCGGCGCCGTGCTGGTCCATCAGCGGGATCGGCTGGAGGATGTTGCCGAGGTGCTTGGACATCTTGCGGCCGTCCTCGGCGAGGATGTGGCCCAGGCAGACCACGTTCTCGTACGAGGACTTGTCGAAGACCAGCGTGCCGACGGCCATGAGGGTGTAGAACCAGCCGCGGGTCTGGTCGATGGCCTCGGAGATGAACTGCGCCGGGTAGCGGGACTCGAAGAGTTCCTTGTTCTTGTACGGGTAGCCGTACTGCGCGAACGGCATCGAACCCGAGTCGTACCAGGCGTCGATGACCTCCGGCACGCGGACCGAGGTGAGGGAACAGCCCTCGGCCGTGCAGGGGAAGGTGACCTCGTCGATGTACGGGCGGTGCGGGTCCAGGGCGGAGAGGTCCGTACCGGTCAGCTCCGAGAGCTCGGCACGCGAGCCGATGCACGTGAGGTGGTTCTCCTCGCAGCGCCAGACCGGCAGCGGGGTGCCCCAGTAGCGGTTGCGGGAGAGCGCCCAGTCGATGTTGTTGTTCAGCCAGTCGCCGAAGCGGCCCTGCTTGACCGACTCCGGGAACCAGTTGGTCTTCTCGTTCTCGCGCAGCATCGCGTCCTTGACGGCGGTGGTGCGGATGTACCAGGACGGCTGCGCGTAGTAGAGCAGCGCGGTGTGGCAGCGCCAGCAGTGCGGGTAGCTGTGCTCGTAGGCGATGTGCTTGAAGAGCAGGCCGCGCGCGTCGAGGTCGGCGGTCAGCTTCTCGTCGGCCTTCTTGAAGAAGACGCCGCCGACGAGCGGGACCTCCTCCTCGAAGGTGCCGTCGGGGCGGACCGGGTTCACGACGGGCAGGCCGTACGCGCGGCACACCGCGAGGTCGTCGGCGCCGAAGGCGGGGGACTGGTGGACCAGACCGGTGCCGTCCTCGGTCGTGACGTACTCGGCGTTCACGACGTAGTGGGCGGGGGCGTCGAAGGGCACCAGCTCGAAGGGGCGCTGGTAGGTCCAGCGCTCCATCTCCTTGCCGGTGAAGGACTCGCCGGTGGCCTCCCAGCCCTCGCCCAGGGCCTTCTCCAGCAGCGGCTGGGCGACGACCAGCTTCTCTGCGTCCTCGCCGCCGGTACGGCGGGCGACGACGTAGGTGACCTCGGGGTGGGCCGCCACGGCGGTGTTGGAGACCAGGGTCCAGGGGGTGGTCGTCCAGACCAGCAGGGCCGCCTCGCCGGCCAGCGGGCCGGAGGTCAGCGGGAAGCGCACGAACACCGAGGGGTCGACGACCGTCTCGTAGCCCTGCGCCAGCTCGTGGTCGGACAGGCCGGTGCCGCAGCGCGGGCACCAGGGGGCGACGCGGTGGTCCTGGACGAGGAGGCCCTTGTTGAAGATCTCCTTCAGGGACCACCAGACCGACTCGACGTACTCGGGGTCCATGGTCCGGTACGCGTCGTCCAGGTCGACCCAGTAGCCCATGCGGGTGGTGAGCTGGGCGAACGCGTCGGTGTGGCGGGTCACGGACTCGCGGCACTTGGCGTTGAACTCGGCGATGCCGTACGCCTCGATGTCCTGCTTGCCGTTGAAGCCGAGCTCCTTCTCGACGGCGAGCTCGACGGGCAGGCCGTGGCAGTCCCAGCCGGCCTTGCGGGCCACGTGGTAGCCGCGCATGGTCCGGAAGCGGGGGAAGACGTCCTTGAAGACGCGGGCCTCGATGTGGTGCGCGCCGGGCATGCCGTTGGCGGTGGGCGGGCCCTCGTAGAAGACCCACTCGGGGCGGCCCTCGGACTGCTCCAGGGTCTTGGCGAAGGTCTTGTTGTCCTGCCAGAACTCCAGGACGGCGTGCTCCAGGGCGGGCAGGTCGACCTGGGCGGGTACCGGGCGGTACTGCGGCTTCGGCTGCGGCTGCGTACTCATGAGGTGGGTGTCTTCCTCCGGCGGGGGTCTGCTCTCCGTCCGGAGGGACGAGAGCGCGCAGCTCCCGCGGTACCACCCTCCTTGGCCGCCGGACGGGTCCGGTGGCCCCCTCATTGGGGTGCGAAGCCGGTTCTACTGGCCCCAGGGCGCTCCTGCGGCGTTCTTCCGGCGGCTCCGGGGTGATCCTTCACGTCGCGCTCGCCCCCGGGCTCTCACCGTCCCCGGGTCGCTCCTGGCTGCGTCCGACGCTACTCGTCCCCATCCATGCCTCTCGCTGGGCCCAGTGTACGGGCCGGGGGGCGGGACGGCAGACCGGTTTTCGCCGGGGCGTGGCGGGGGCGCGGGGCGGGCCGCGCGATGACCCGAACGGTCCCGTGTGCGCCGGGGGCTCCGCGCGGGCTTCCGCGGGGGCTCCTGTGCGGATTACCGGGCGCGCAGGTGGGCACAACGGATGCAGGTTGGCCTCGAAGGACGCGCGCCCCGTTGCCGTGGGGCTGGAGTCGATTTATCGTCCCAGCACGATTCGCGTGCAATATCACAGTATGTGAAGGGGCCGCGGCCATGGTGGTGAAGAAGACCGCCGCGAAGAAGTCCACGGCGACCGGGACGGCGGCGAAGAAGGCCGTGGCGACGAAGGCCGTGGCGAAGAAGGCCGTGGCGAAGAAGGCGCCGGACAAGAAGGCCGCGGGCAGGAAGGCCGCGGTCGCGGAACCGGTCGCCGGGAAGGCCGCAGCCAAGAAGGCGACGGCCAAGAAGGCCCCGGCCAAGAAGGCGACGGCCAAGAAGGCGACGGCCAAGAAGGTCCCGGCCAAGAAGGCCGTGGACGGGAAGGTCACCGAGAAGTCCGCCGCGAAGGTCGCTGCGAAGGCCGCCGCGCAGACCAGCAAGAAGTCCGCCGGGAAGACCACCAGGACGACCACGAAGAAGGCCACCGCCAAGGCGGCGGTGACCGAGGGGGCGGCCCAGGCCGCGAAGCAGACGGGAGCCGGGACAGTGGTTGCCAAGAAGAGCACCGGTACGGGACGGTCCAGGAAGGCGGCCACCGCCGCCACCAGCGGGCTGCCCAAGGTCCGCGTCGCCGCCGTGCCCGCCGAGCCCGGCGAGCTCGCCGTACGGCCGGGCGAGGAACCCTGGACGCCCGCCGAGGTCGCCGAGGCACGCTCCCAGCTGCAGAGCGAGGTGCTGCGGCTCCAGGCCGAGCTCCAGGCCTCCGACGAGGCCATCTCGGGCCTGATGCGCGATTCGGGCGACGGCGCCGGCGACGACCAGGCGGACACCGGCACCAAGAACATCACCCGCGAGCACGAACTGGCCCTCGCGTCGAACGCCCGCGAGATGCTGGAGCAGACCGAGCGCGCCCTGGAGCGTCTGGACGCGGGCACCTACGGGCTGTGCGAGAACTGCGGCCGGCCCATCGGCAAGGCCAGGATGCAGGCGTTCCCGCGGGCCACGCTGTGCGTGGAGTGCAAGCAGAAGCAGGAGCGGCGGCACTAGTCGTCGCGGGCTGACGTACCCTCGTCTTGCAGTTGTCGAGCTAGTTCGAGGGACTCACGTGGCAGAGGCGGAGCGCATCATCGGTACGCCGGAGGTCGGAGACGACGCGTCGCAGCCGCAGCCGGAGCCCGTACCCGCGGGCGGGCACCGGCGGATCGTCGCGCTGCTCGTGGTGGCGGTGCTGGCCTTCGCCCTCGACCTCGGCAGCAAGATGATCGTGGTGGCGAAGCTGGAGCACCAGCCGCCGATCGAGATCGTCGGCGACCTGCTGAAGTTCACGGCGGTCCGCAACCCCGGCGCCGCCTTCGGCTTCGGCGAGGCCTTCACGATCCTGTTCACCTGCATCGCGGCGACCGTGATCGTGGTGATCGTGCGGCTGGCCCGCAAGCTCTACAGCCTGCCCTGGGCCATCGCGCTCGGTCTCCTGCTGGGCGGTGCGCTGGGCAACCTCACCGACCGGATCTTCCGTTCGCCGGGCGTCTTCCGGGGTGCGGTGGTCGACTTCATCGCGCCCGCGCACTTCGCCGTCTTCAACCTGGCGGACTCCGCGATCGTGTGCGGCGGCATCCTGATCGTCCTGCTGTCGTTCCGGGGCCTGGACCCGGACGGCACCGTCCACAAGGACTGACAAGGCATACTCGACGGGTGAGTACGATTCCCGAGATCCGCACCCTGCCCGTTCCCGATGGCCTCGAAGGCGAGCGCGTCGACGCCGCCATCGCCCGTATGTTCGGTTTCTCCCGGACGAAGGCGGCCGAGCTCGCGGCCGCGGGGAAGGTGGCGGTCGACGGCAGCGTCGTCGGGAAGTCCGAGCGGGTGCACGGCGGCGCCTGGCTCGAGGTCGAGATGCCCGCGCCGCCGCGGCCGGTCGAGATCGTGGCCGAGCCGGTCGAGGGCATGGAGATCGTCCACGACGACGACGACATCGTCGTGATCATGAAGCCGGTCGGGGTCGCCGCCCACCCCAGCCCCGGCTGGACGGGCACCACGGTCATCGGCGGTCTCGCCGCGGCCGGCTACCGGATCTCCACCTCCGGCGCCGCCGAGCGCCAGGGCATCGTGCACCGCCTCGACGTCGGCACCTCCGGCCTGATGGTCGTCGCGAAGTCCGAGCGCGCGTACACCTCGCTCAAGCACCAGTTCCGCGAGCGGATCGTCGACAAGCGCTACCACACCCTGGTACAGGGGCACCCGGACCCGATGAGCGGCACCATCGACGCGCCGATCGGGCGGCACCCCAGCGCCGACTACAAGTGGGCGGTGACCCAGGACGGCAAGCCGTCCATCACCCACTACGACCTCATCGAGGCCTTCCGCGCCGCCTCCCTGCTCGACATCAAGCTGGAGACGGGGCGCACCCACCAGATCCGCGTGCACATGTCCGCGCACCGCCACCCCTGTGTCGGCGACCTGACGTACGGCGCGGACCCGACCATCGCCAAGCGGCTGGGCCTGACCCGGCAGTGGCTGCACGCGGTGCGGCTGGGCTTCGAGCACCCCTCCGACGGGCAGTGGGTGGAGTTCGAGAGCACCTACCCGGCGGACCTCCAGCACGCGCTGGACGTGATCCGCAAGGAGAGCGAGTGACCGGGACCGGGATCGAGGTCCGCCGGGTCACGACCGCGGAGGACCTGGCGGCCTGCTACGCGGTCCGTACCGAGGTCTTCGTCGTCGAGCAGGGCGTGCCCGAGGCGGTCGAGTACGACGCGTACGACGCCGGCGCGATCCATGTCCTGGCCGTCGGCCCCGACGGCCCCCTGGGCACCGGCCGGCTGCTGTACGGGCCCGCGGCCCTGGCCAAGACCGGTGACCCGGAGGTCGGATCGCTGGGCCGGCTGGCCGTGCTGAAGGCCGCGCGCGGCCTGGGCGTGGGCGCGCTGCTGGTCCGCGCGATCGAGGCGGAGGCCGTGGCGCTGGGCCTGTCGGCCGTGGATCTCGGGGCGCAGACGCACGCGCTCGGCTTCTACGAGCGGCTGGGCTACGAGGCGTACGGGCCGGAGTTCGACGACGCGGGCATGCCGCACCGGGCGATGCGGCGCCGCCTGCCGTAGACCGGAAACCGGGCACACCGTGGCAAGGTGGGCGCTGTGGATCAGCTCGCCTTGCTGTTCGTGCTGCTGCTCGGGGCCGTGGTCACCGTGCCGCTCGGGGACCGGCTGGGGCTGCCCGCGCCGGTGCTGATGACCGTGGCCGGGATGGTGCTGGCGGTCCTGCCGTTCGTCCCCGACGTCGACATCCGGCCCGAGTTCATCCTGCCGCTGGTGCTGCCGCCGCTGCTGTACGCGGGCGTGCAGCGCACCTCCTGGCGGCAGTTCGCGGCCAACGTCCGGCCGATCCTCCTGCTGGCGGTCGCGCTGGTGTTCGTCACGACCGCCGCCGTCGCCGCCACCGCGCACGCCGTCGTCCCCGGGCTGCCGGTCGCCGCCGCCGTCGCGCTGGGCGCGCTCGTGGCGCCGCCCGACCCGGTCGCGGCCACCGCCGTCGCCGGCTCGCTCGGGCTGCCCCGGCGCATGGTGTCGATCCTGGAGGGCGAGGGCCTCTTCAACGACGTCACCGCGATCGTGCTCTACCACGTGGCCGTCGCCGCGGCCGTGAGCGGCAGCTTCTCCTGGCCCGGGGCCCTGGGCGCGTTCGTGCTGTCGGCCGTCGTCGCCGTGGCCGTCGGGCTGGGACTGGGCTGGCTCACGAACCGGCTGATGGGGCGGCTGGGCGACGCCACGCTCCAGATCGGGCTCACACTGCTGGTGCCGTTCGTGGCGTACGTGCTGGCCGAGGAACTGCGCGGCTCGGGCGTCCTGGCGGTCCTGACGACCGCGCTGTTCCTCGCCGAGTACGCGAGCGACGCCGACGACGTGCTCGGGCGGCTGGCCGGGCACACCTTCTGGGAAGTCATCGACACGCTGGTGACGGGGGTCGCGTTCGGCCTGATCGGCCTGGAGCTGTACAACGTCTTCGGTACGGCGGGCGGCCGCGCGGCCGAGCCGGCCGGCTGGGCGGCGGCCGTGACCGCGGTCGTGGTCGGCGTACGGCTGCTGTACCTGCTGCCGGCGGCGTGGCTGGCGCGCAAGCTGCACGACCGGCGCGACTACGACGAGGAGATCCCGCTGAGCTGGCGGGAGAGCGTGGTGATGTGGTGGGCCGGGATGCGGGGCGTGGCCTCGGTCGCCCTCGCGCTGGCCATCCCGCTGACCACGGACGCCGGCGACCCGTTCCCCGCCCGCGACCAGATCGTCTTCATCGCCTTCGCGGTGGTCATGACGACGCTGGTGCTCCAGGGACTGACCCTGCCCTGGCTGGTGCGCCGGCTGGGCGTGGAGCCGGACACGGACGCGCAGCGGGAGTTCGAACGGCAGCTGGCCGTCCGCGCCGCGAAGGCGGCCAGGCGGCGGCTGAAGGAGATCGAGGGCGTCGAGGAACTGCCGGAGGACCTGGTCGAACAGCTCCAGCGGCGGGCCTTCGACGTCGGCGCGCGGATCAGCCCCGACCTGGTGGACGAGGAACGGCGGGAGGCGTACGCGCAGCGGGTCTCGCGGCTGCACACCGTCCAGCGGATCCAGCGGGAGATGATGTCGGCGGCCCGTCACGAGGTCCTCTCGGCGCGCAGCGAACCGGGCGCCGACCCGGAGGTCGTGGACCGCGTGCTGCGCCACCTCGACGTCCGCAGCCTCCGGGCGCCGTAGCCGCCGGGCCCGGTACGCCGGGCCCGGCGGCTACGGCGCCGGGTGTCGTCAGACCTGGTAGCGGGCCGGGGCGAACAGGTGCGGATGGGTCGCGACCCAGTCCGACGTGCGGCGCAGGCCCTCGGCCAGCGGCACCCTCGGCGCCCAGGAGGCCCAGGCCAGGGCCCGGGAGTTGTCCGACAGCAGGCGCTCGACCTCACTGCCCGACGGCCGCAGCCGGGCCGGATCGGTCACCACCGACGCCTCCCGCCCCGACGCCGCGATCAGGGCCGCCGCCAGGTCGCCGATCGAGATCTCCTGCCCCGTGCCCAGGTTGACGACCTCGCCCAGCGCCCGGTCGCAGGCCGCCACCGCCAGGAAGCCCTCCGCCGTGTCCGTCACGTACGTGAAGTCCCGGGTCGGGGTCAGCGAGCCCAGCCGGATCTCCCGGACGCCCGCGTGCAGCTGCGCCAGGATCGTCGGGATCACCGCACGCGCCGACTGCCGCGGACCGTACGTGTTGAACGGCCGGACCACCGCCACCGGCAGCTCGAACGCGTGGTGGAACGAGAGCGCCATCATGTCCGCGCCGATCTTCGACGCCGAGTACGGCGACTGCGGCTGGAGCGGATGGGTCTCGGAGATCGGGGCGGTCAGCGCCGTGCCGTAGACCTCGCTCGTCGAGGTGTGCACCAGCCGCCGCACGCCCCAGCGCCGGCAGGCCTCCGCCACGTTCTGCGTCCCGGTCACGTTCGTCTGTACGTACGCGCCCGGCGAGTCGTAGCTGTACGGGATCCCGATGAGGGCCGCCAGGTGGAACACCGTGTCGCAGCCGGCCACCGCGTCACTGACCCGGCCGGCGTCGCGGACGTCGCCCGCCCACATCTCCACCTCGCCGGTGCCGTCGGCCAGGTACCGCTTCAGGTGGCCCTTCTCGGCGTACGGCTTGTAGTGGACGAAGGCCCGGACCCGGGCGCCGCGCGCCACCAGCAGGTCCACCAGCGTCGAGCCGATGAACCCCTCCGCCCCGGTGACGAGCACGGTGCGGCCGGTCCAGTCGAAAGCGGTTCCGTCGTGGGCGATGGTCATGCGGACTCCAGGGAGAACGGGAGGGAAGGGGAGGAGGGGGAGGAAGGGGAGCAGAGGGAGGGGGGAGGGGCGGGGAGACCGGCTGTACGCAGCACGTGCGCCGCCAGCAGTTCGGCGGCCCGCGCGTGGGGTCCGGGGTCGGCCGCCCCGGCCATCGCGGCCAGCCGGCCGGGGTCGGCCAGCAGCGGGCCCACGAGCTCCGCCAGCCGGCCGCCGGTGGTCTCGGCGTCCGCCAGCAGCAGGCCCGCGCCCGCGTCGCAGAGCACCCGCGCGTTGTGCGTCTGGTGGTCGCCCGGCGCGTGCGGGTAGGGGACCAGGAGCGCCGGGACCCCGGTCGCCGCCAGTTCCGCGACCGTCGCCGAACCCGCCCGGCACACCACCAGGTCGGCGGCCGCGTACACCAGGTCCATCCGGTCCAGGTACGGCACCGCCCGCGCGATCCGGTCCCCGCCCGAAGCCGCCAGTTCCGCCGCCGTCCGGTCCAGCACCGCCGGCCCGGTCTTGATCAGCAGGGTGACGTCGTCCCGGTCCCGCCACCGCCGGGCCAGCTCCGTCGCCGCCCCGGTCAGCCGTACGGCGCCCAGGCTGCCGCCGTTGAAGACCACCAGCCGCCGCCGGCCGGGGACACCGAGCTCCCGCCGGGCCCGGGCGCGCAGGTCCGCCCGCTGTGCCGGGCCGAGCGAGGCCAGCCGGGCCAGCGCCGCCGAGATCGGCATCCCGGTGGTCAGCGCCCGCTCCCCGCCCGCCAGATGGCCGCGGCTGCGGTCGAAGGCGACCGCGATGTGCGGGGTCAGCCGGGCCGCGAACCGGTTCGCCCGGCCCGGCACCGCGTTGGACTCGTGGATCACCGCCGGCAGCCCCGCGAGCCGGGCCCCCAGCACGGCCGGCGCGCTCGGGTAGCCGCCCATGCCGACGACGACCTGCGCGCCCTGCGCCCGGATCACGTCGCGGGCCTGCCGGGCCGAGCGGAGCAGGGCCGCGGGCAGCAGGTACCGCTTCGCGCCGAGCGAGGGATCGAAGGGGATCATGTCGACGGTGTGCAGCCGGTAGCCCGCGCCCGGGATCAGGTCCGTCTCCAGACCCCGTTCGGTCCCGACGAACGAGACCACCGCGCCCGGAACGGCCGCGCGCAGCGCCTCGGCGAGCGCGAGACCGGGATAGATGTGACCGCCGGTGCCGCCCGCGCCGATCACGACGGACAGCGGGGGGCCGAGGGGTGCGCCGAGGGGTGCGCCGCAGGGTGTGCCGGCGGGAGTGCTCGTAGGAGTGCCCGTAGGAGTGCTCATGCCCGCACCCTCCCGGTGTGCCCTAAGAAGGTTCTAAGAGGTTCGCCCGCCCCCTTTGGCAGGCTGTGTCCCATGAGCGAAGCGCGAGGGGCACGGGACGGGGGCCGGCAATGAGTGAGCCGCACCACCGGATCCTGGTGGTCGACGACGAGCCGGAGGTACGGGCCGCCGTCGAGGACGGGCTGGCCGTCGAGGGGTACGAGGTGCGCGGCGCCGGCGACGGACTGGCCGCGCTCTCCGCGATCGCGGCCTGGCAGCCGGACGCCGTCGTCCTCGACGTGATGATGCCCGTCCTCGACGGGCTCGGCGTGTGCCGGCAGCTGCGCGCCCTCGGCGACCGCACCCCCGTGCTGGTCCTGACGGCCCTGGACTCCGTCAGCGAGCGCGTCGACGGGCTGGAGGCCGGCGCCGACGACTACCTGGTCAAGCCCTTCGCCCTGGACGAGCTGATGGCACGGGTACGGGCCCTGCTGCGCCGGGCCGCCCCCGACGACGTGGCGGGCTCGGCCCCGCTGTCCTACGCCGACCTGGAACTGGACCCGGACACCCGGACCGGCCACCGGGGCGGACGGCCGCTGGAGTTCAGCCGTACCGAGTCCGCGCTGCTGGAACTCCTGCTGCGCCACCCCGGCCAGGTGCTGCCGCGCGAGCTGATCCTGGAGCTGGTCTGGGGCCAGGACTTCGGGCCCGGGTCCAACTCGCTCGCCGTCTACGTCGGCTACCTGCGCCGCAAGCTGGAGGCGGGCGGCGAGCCGCGCCTGGTGCACACCGTCCACGGCGTCGGCTACCGCCTGGAGGCCCGGTGAGCCGGCGCCGCGCCGGGCCGCCCTGGCGCCGCCGCCGGCCGCTGCGGACGCGGATGGCGCTGGCCGCGACCGCCGCCGTGGCCTTCGTGGCGCTCGGTGTGTGCACGGCCGCCTTCTTCGTGGTGCGCGGCCAGCTCTACCAGCAGCTCGACCTCAGCCTCACCCAGTCGGCCCGGCTGGCCGCGCAAGGAGAACGGGACGCGGCGCCCGGCACCCTCGCCGGGCAGTGCCGGTACCTGGCCGCGCCGGCCTGCGCCGAGGTGGTCCCGGCCGACCCCGCGCGGGACCCGGCCGCGCCCTACCTGCTGCCGGTCACCGGCGCCGCCCGCGCGGTCGCCGCCGGCCGGCACGCGCCGTACTACACCGACATCACCGTCGCCGGGCATCCCGCCCGGATGCTCACCACCGACTACGCCAAGGGCCGCGCCCTCCAGGTGGCCCTGCGCTCCGACACCGTCCAGGACGGCATCCGGCAGGCCGCCCACCGGCTCGTCCTCGTGGGCGCCGCCGGGGTGCTGCTCGCCGCCGCCCTCGGCTACTGGGTCTCGCGCACGGGCCTGGCACCCGTCACCCGGCTCACCGCCATGGCCGAACGGATCGCCGCCACCCGCGACGCGCGGCTGCGCATCGAGCTGCCGCCGCCGGGCCGCGAGGACGAACTGACCCGGCTGGCCGGCAGCTTCAACACCATGCTCGGCGAGCTCGAACAGTCCGTCACCGCCCAGCGCCGCCTGGTCGCGGACGCCTCGCACGAGCTGCGCACCCCGCTCACGGCGCTGCGCACCAACGCCGAACTCCTCGCCCGCGCCGACCGGCTGACCCCCGGGCAGCGCGACCGGGCCCAGGCCGCGCTCGGCCGCCAGCTGCGCGAGGTGACCGGCCTGGTCAACGACCTGATCGAACTCGCCCGTGACGAGGAGCCGCGGCCGCTGCTCGAACAGGTCCGCCTCGGGCCCCTGGTGGAGAGCTGCGTCCAGGCCGCGCGGACCCACTGGCCGGCCGTCCCCTTCACCGTCCGGTGCACCGGCGAGGTGGTCCTGGCGGGCGTACCGGCCCGGCTGACCCGGCTGCTGGCCAACCTGCTCGACAACGCGGCCAAGTTCAGCCCGCCGGGCCGGCCGGTCGAGGTCGAGCTGACCCCGGCCGCCCTGACGGTCCGCGACCACGGCCCCGGGATCGCCCCGGAGGACCTCCCGTACGTCTTCGACCGCTTCTACCGCGCGAGCACGGCCCGCGCCCTGCCCGGCTCGGGTCTGGGCCTGGCGATGGCCCGCCAGATCGCCCGCGCCCACGGTGCGGAGCTGCACGCGGAGGCGGCTCCGGGCGGCGGGGCGCTGTTCCGGCTGGTCCTCGGCGGGCGGGAGGGCGCGGAACGGGAGGGCGGCGGGTCAGGAGGAGACGGCGCCGCCCGGGGGGAGTGAGGTGGCGAGGCGGGGCAGCGCGCCGGGGTGTTCGGCGACCAGCCAGGCGATCATCCGTTCGCGGACCGCGCAGCGCACCGTCCACACGTCGTTCGCGTCCTTGGCCGTGACCACCGCCCGCACCTCGATGGTCGTCGGGGTGGTGCCCGTGACCACCAGACCGGACGAGCGGCCGTCCCACTCCGGGATGTCCTTGAGCAGATCGGCCAGCCGCTCGCGCATCAGGGCGACCGGCGCGCTGTGGTCCAGGTGCCAGAAGACGGTGCCGGTCATCTCCGCACCGCCGCGCGACCAGTTCTCGTACGGCTTGCCGGTGAAGTACGACACCGGCATGGTGATCCGCCGCTCGTCCCAGGTGCGCACCGTCAGGAAGGTCAGCGTGATCTCCTCGACCGTGCCCCACTCCCGGTCCACGACCACCGTGTCCCCGATCCGTACGGTGTCGCCGAACGCGATCTGCAGGCCTGCGAACAGGTTGCTCAGACTGGACTGAGCGGCGATGCCGGCCACGATGCCGAGCACACCGGCCGAGGCGAGCAGCGAGGCGCCCATCGTCCGCATCGCCGGGAAGGTCAGCAGCATCGCGGCGAGCGCGACGACCACGAACACCGCGGTCACCACCCGCTGGATGAGGGTGACCTGGGTACGGACCCGGCGCACCCGCGCCGAGTCGGGCGCCGCGGCCGCGTACCGCGCGTACCAGGCGTCGACGACCGCCGTCGCGATCCGCACCAGCAGCCAGGCCGCCGACGCGATCAGCACCAGGTTCAGCGCACGGGCGACGCCGACGGAGTGGTCGGGAAGCACCTTCGTCTGCCGGTAGGCCGCGCGCAGCAGCGCGGCGCCGAGCAGCAGCTGGAAGGGGACCCGGCAGCGGCGCAGCAGCCCCCACAGCGGGGTCTCGCGGTGCCGGCCGTCGGCACGGCGCAGCAGCAGGTCCAGCAGCCACCCCGCCAACAGGGTGATCACGACCGCGCCACCGACGACGGTCAACGGGCGAAGGACGGACTCCATCTCCATGCCAGTGAACGTAACCGAATGACGCCCCCGGAAACTGGCACGATGGGTGCATGAACATCATGCTCTTCCATTCGACGTACGGGCTGCGGCCCGCGGTGCTGGCGGCGGCCGACCGGCTGCGCGCCGCGGGGCACCAGGTGCAGGTGCCGGACCTCTTCGAGGGGCGCACCTTCGACACCGTCGAGGACGGCATGGCCTTCCGGGACGAGGTCGGCCGCGACGAGCTGCTCCGGCGGGCGGTGCTCGCGGCGGCGCCGTACTCCGACCAGGGCCTGGTCTACGCCGGTTTCTCCTTCGGCGGCTCCGTGGCCCAGCACCTGGCACTGGCCGACGCGAAGGCGCGCGGGCTGCTGCTCCTGCACGGCACCGCCGACCTCGCGGACGACACCATGCTCGACGAGCTGCCGGTGCAGCTGCACGTCGCGGACCCGGACCCCTTCGAGCCGCACGACTGGCTGACCGCCTGGTACCTGCGGATGCGGCGGGCGGGCGCGGACGTCGAGGTGCACAGCTACCCGGGCGCGGGGCACCTGTTCACCGACCCGGACCTGCCGGACTACGACGCCGAGGCCGCCGAGCAGGCCTGGACGGTGGCGCTCGGCTTCCTCGACAGCCTGTAGCCGGTGGCGGGCGCGGCCGTCAGGGCCGGCGGCACTGGCCGGAGGGGGAGGCGGCCGGCGGGGCGCACTGGTACCGGTAGTCGTCCTCGGCGTTGCTGAGCCAGCGGCCGATGCACTGGTTGGCCGTGGTCCGGCCGCGGGCCGCGCAGAAGGACAGCGCGGCCCGGCCGTCGGTGAAGGGGCCGGGGGCGTAGACGACCCAGTAGCCGGGGTTCAGCGAGGCGTACCGGGAACTGTCGAGCACCTGCGCCTCGGGCACGCTGCCGCGGAGGCCGGCCAGCACCTGGTCCCGGGCGGCCGTGCCGGACGTCTTGGGCTCGGAGTGGAGCTGGGCGATCCAGCTGCCGCCGGCGGGCTGCGCGGGGGTGCCCGGCCGGTCCGGCGCGGGCGGGGGCGTGGGCGTCGGCGTGGGTGTGGGCGTGGGGGAGGGGGCCGGGCTCGGTGGCGCCGGTGCCGGCGCCGCCGGGCTGCCGGCCGGGCTCGCCGTCCGGCTGGGGTCCGGCGCCGGCGTGGAGGCCGGGGCCGAGGTGGTGGCCGTACCGCCGCCCTGCGCGACGGAGCCGCCGGTGTCCTCCGGCCGGGTCAGCACGTAGATCCCCAGGCCCAGCAGCAGGAGCGCGACGAGCACGGCGCCGGCGGCGAACGGGCCGGTCCGCCGGCGCGGCCGCTCGGGCGGGGCGGCGTACGGGCCGATGGTCGCGAGCGCCTCGTGGGGCGTCTCGGCGTAGGGACCGGGCCCCGGTACGGCGGGCGGGGTGTCCGCCGGCGGCGCGGGCGGACCGGACCGCGCGCCCGCCCCCGCCGGTGCGCCCGGCCGGCCCGGCGCACCGGGAGGGGGCGGGGTCGCCGGAGCGGGCGCGGGGGCCGGTGCCGGGTCGACGCGGGTGGGCTCGGGCGGGCCCGGGAACGGCTCCGGCCCGGGTGCCGGAAGCGGCGCCCCCGCCGCGACCGCCGCCAGCAGGGCGTCCAGGCGGCGGGCGTCCGGGCGGGCCGCCGGGTCGCGGACCAGGACCTCGGCCAGGACGGGGCCCAGCGCGCCCGCGCGGCGCGGCGGCGGGACCGGGTCGTCCAGGACGGCGGCCAGGGTGGCCAGGGTGGTCGTGCGCCGCATGGGGCTGACGGCCTCGACGCACACGTAGAGCGTCATGGCCAGCGACCACAGGTCGCACGCCGGGGTGTCGGCGCCGCGGATCCGTTCGGGGGCGAGGAATTCGGGCGTACCGATGATCTCGCCGGTCCGGGTCAGCGAGGTCGCGTCCTGGAGGGCGGCGATGCCGAAGTCGGTGAGGACGGCCGAACCGTCCGCGCGCAGCAGCACGTTGGCCGGTTTCACGTCCCGGTGGTGGATCCCGGCGGCGTGCGCGGCGCTCAGGCCGGCCAGGACCTCGCGGCCGAGGCGGGCGGCCTCGGCCGGGCGCATCGGCCCGCGTTCGAGGCGCTGCTGGAGCGAGCCGCCGGACAGCAGTTCCATCACGAGCCAGGGGTGGGGGCCCTGGTCCACGATGTGGTGGACGGTGACGACGTGGGGGTGGCTGATCCGCGCCTGGGCGCGGGCCTCGCGCAGGATCCGTTCGCGCAGGACCCGGGAGGCCTCGTCGTCCTCGCCGGGCCACGACCGTACTTCCTTGACGGCCACCTCACGGTGCAGGGCACGGTCCAGCGCTCGCCAGACCGTGCCCATGCCTCCGCTGCCGAGCCGCTCCAGCAGCTCGAACCGTCCGTCGATCACGTCCCCCGGCGCGCTCATGGCGCCAGGTTAGGGCAGCGGGGGGCCGCCCGGGGTCAGCTCGCGCGGTATGCCGTCCACATGCTCTTCATCCGGGACACCTGGCCGGCGGAGAACTGGTACATGCACGCGTCGTACGTGTAGTCCATGAAGTTGTGGATCGGGTCCACGCCGGACTTCGAGGCGCAGGAGTCGCGGCCGGTCGGGCACTCGTACGCGGCGGTCTTCTCGGCCGGGGTGTCGGCGACCGAGTCGCCGCTGCCATTGCAGCCGCCCTGGAAGGTGTGGTAGAGGCCCATCCAGTGGCCGACCTCGTGGGTGCCGGTGTCGCCCTCGTTGTAGTTCGCGGAGGAGCCGCCGGGCAGCGAGGAGTTGAGCAGGACCACGCCGTCCATCTTGGGCTGCGAGGCGTAGGAGCTGGGGAAGGTCGCCCAGCCGAGCAGGCCGCCGCCGAGGTTGGCGGTGTAGATGTTCAGCGCGTTGGCGCCGCCCTTGCGCAGGGCGTTCTTCATGTCCTTCTCGGCCTGGGTGCCGTCGGAGAGGTTGTACCAGGAGGCGTTGTCCGTGTAGTCCGTCGAGACCAGCGAGAACTGGTAGCCGGAGTTGGCGTTGCCGCTGCCCTGGCCGCCGAAGGCGGAGTTGAGGACGGCGATCTGGTTGCTCACGTCCGTGGCCGTCAGCTTGCCGGCGCTGCCGGAGTGGATGACGTGGACGTACACGGGGATGGTGATGGCGGCGGCACCGTTCGCACCGGCGGCGCGCAGCCCGTCCAGCTTCTGGGGGGTGAGCTGGCCGAGCTTCTTCTTCAGGTCGGCGTCCATCGCCTTGACCTGCTCCTCCGTCACCTCGTTGGGCTCGGCCTCGTGGTGGCCCTTGGGGGCACGGGCGTGGGCGGCGGCCGGGGCGGGGGACTCGGCGCACTGCTCGGCCGGGCTCTGGGCCGCGGCGACGGTGGTGGGGGCGGACAGGGGGGCGAACGCCAGGGTTCCGGCCAGGGCGGCCGTACCCATCAGACGGCGGCGGAGCAGGGGGGATATGCGGGCGGAAGCGCGCACGTGAACTCCTCGCAAGCGTGGTGGGGGCGGAGGTTTTTCCTCACGCTGGCGCGAAGCTTATGTATCTGTGACATGCATAGGTCAAGATCTGTAGGTAAAAGATTTGTTGCCGATGATGCAGTCGGGGCACCTGGTCTATGCCAAGGTGCCCCGATCGCCGCAAAATTGACGGTACGTCAGCTAATTCAGCGGACGGGGCTGTAGACCCGCTCCACCTTCTGGCTGCCGTTCGGCGTGCGGTACGAACGGCTCCACGCCGACGTCGCGTCCCGCTTCTTCTTGTCGGACACGACGTAGTAGTCCATCTGCGAGGCCTCGGCCGTCACGTTCAGGACGCCGTACCCGTGCGCGTCCATGTCCAGCCACTTCACGTGCCAGTTGGCACCCTTGATGGCCGCCTCGGCGGCCAGTGAGGCGGTGTTCTCCGGCACGTGCAGGATGTCGTCGATGTTGTCGGAGGTCACCGACGTCACGACGAACTCGGTCGCGGCCGTGCCCGAGCCCGGGTACGTCGCCATGTTCACCGGGACCTCGTTGGCCCAGGCCATGTGGATGTCACCGGTCAGGAACACGGTGTTCTTGATGTTGTGGTCCTTGAGGTGGCCCAGCAGCTCCTTGCGGTCGTCGGTGTACCCGTCCCACTGGTCCACGTTGATCGCGAGGCCGCCCTCGGGCAGCCCCAGAAGCTTCGCCAGGGGCCCCAGAAGGTGCGAGGGCAGCGAGCCGAACGCCACCGGCGAGATCATCACCGAGGTGCCGACCAGCTTCCAGGTCGCGGTGGAGCTCGCCAGGCCCGACTTCAGCCAGTCCAGCTGGGCGCGCCCGGTGAGGGTGCGCTCGGGGTCGTCCACCGAGCCCGAGCCGGTCTTGGCCTGCTGCGAGCGGAAGGAGCGCAGGTCGAGCAGGTGCAGGTCGGCGAGGCTGCCGAAGCGCAGTCGCCGGTAGCAGGTGCCCGCGATGGAGGGGCGGACCGGCATCCACTCGAAGTAGGCCTGCTTGGCGGCGGCCGCGCGGGCCGCCCAGTCGCCCTCGGTGCCCGGCGTGTGGTTGTCGGCGCCGCCGGACCACGTGTCGTCGGCGAACTCGTGGTCGTCCCAGATCGCGACCACCGGGTGCGCGGCGTGCAGGGCCTGGAGGTCGCCGTCCGTCTTGTACGTGCCGTGCCGCAGGCGGTAGTCGGCGAGGGTGACGATCTCGTGGGCGGGCTGGTGCCGGCGCACGCCGTACTTCGCCTCGGGGTAGCCGCCGGCCTGGTACTCGTATATGTAGTCGCCCAGGTGCAGGACCGCGTCCAGGTCGGTACGGGCCGCCAGGTGGCGGTAGGCCGAGAAGTAGCCGGCCTCCCAGTTGGCGCAGGAGACCACGCCGAAGCGGACCCCGGGGGTGCTCGCGTCGTGGGCCGCGGTGGTGCGGGTGCGGCCGACGGGGGAGACGCCGCCGCCCGCCGTGAAGCGGTAGAAGTACGTGGCCTGAGGCCGCAGGCCACGGACGTCGGCCTTGACCGTGTGGTCGGAGTCGGCGGTCGCGGTGACGGTGCCGCTCGCCACGATCCGGGCGAAGTTCCTGTCCTCGGCCACCTCCCAGCCGACCTGGGTGGCGGGTCCCCTGCCGGAGCCGGGCACGGCGTCGGGGGTGGGGGTCACACGGGTCCACAGCAGGACTCCGTCGGGCAGCGGATCGCCGGAGGCGACGCCGTGCAGGAACGCCGGGGCGTTCTCGGCCGCGTGCGCGCTGCTTCCCAGGGCAGTCGTCGCGGCGAAGGGTGCGAGCGCGGTGGCGGCCGCCGCGGCCATGACGACCGAGCGGCGGCGCGGCGCGGCACCGGAAGAGGGGAGTTGACTGGTCACGGGTGATCATATTACTGACGGGTATGAGCCGTGGAACACCCCTGCGAAAGCAATGGACGGGCGAACTCCGGGAGTTCGCCCGTCCATTGGCGTAAATCGCTCGATTTCCGACCGGATTGCGGCAACTCCGGCCGAGGCCCGGGCGGCGGCGCGCGCCGCCGCCCGCACCGGGCCGGTTCAGCCCGCGAGCGCCTTGTCGATGGCCTCCGTGAACGCCTGCGGCGTCTGCGGGGTGTCGATCTTCTTGCCGTCCATCTTCAGCGTCGGGGTGCCGGTCACACCGGACTCGCTGAACGCCTTGGACATCTCCAGCGCCCACCGGTCGTAGGTGCCGTTCTCGACGGCGGCCTTGAAGTCGGCGTTGTCCTTCAGCGCCGGGACCTGCTCGGCGACCTTGAGCAGGTAGTCGTCCTTGGCGAACTTGTCGTCGGTCTCCTTGGGGTGGTTCGCCGTCGAGTACAGGGCGCCCTTGTACTCCAGGAAGGCCTCGGGGCTGACGTTCAGCGCCGCACCCAGCGCGCTCAGCGCGTTCTTCGAGCCCTCGCCCTTGGCCGCGTTGTCGATGAACGTCGCGCCGACGTACCGGAGCTTGAACTTGCCGGCCTCGACGTCCTTCTTGATCTGGTCGCCGACGACCTGCTCGAAGGAGGCGCACGCCGGGCAGCGCGCGTCCTCGTACAGCTCCAGGGTCTTCTTGGCCTCCGGCTTGCCGATGACGACGGTGGTGCCCTTGTCGCCCTCGGTGTTCTTCGGCTTGATCAGCTCGGCCTTGGCGGCCTTCTCCCAGACACCGGGCTCGCCGGCCTTGACGACCGCGAAGCCGATGCCGCCGGCCAGGGCGAGGGCCGCGACCACGCCGCCGGCCACGATGACCTGGCGGCGGGCCTTGTCCTTCTTCGCCTGCCGCTCGCGCTCGGCGCGCAGCCGCTCGCGGGCGGCTGCCTTGCTGGCCTGGCTGTTGCGTGCGCTCATGGTGTTCTCCGTGGGTGGTGCGGGTGAGGAATGAGGGGGACTGCGTCGTGCGGAAAGCGCTCAGCAGGTGCCGAGCGCCCGCGCGGGCGGTCCCCGCCGTCCCACGGAGTGCGCCGGGAAACGGGTCCGGGCCGCCGGGCCCGTCCGCACCGCCGCGGCGGCGCGCCGGACGGCGGTGGCCGGTGCGGTGCGCCGGGCCACCGCCAGCAGCAGCGGCCTGAACGCGGAGGCGGCCACCGCGCGCAGCAGCCGGCCCAGGGCCCGCTCGCCGTGCCGCAGCCACAGCGCGGCCACCATCCCGACCGAGACGTGGGCCGCGAGCAGCAGCCAGGGAGTCCACGGCCCCGCCGAGGCCAGCAGCGCCGCCGGGTCACCGGCGGGCCCGGCCACCTCGGCCAGCGGCCCGCCCACCGGCGTGCCGCCGCACAGTTCCTCCAGGCCCAGCGCCCGCAGCGGACCCGACACGGGCCCGCCGGCGGGGCCGTAGCACAGGTGCTGACCTGCGGTGAAGGCCGTGTCGGCGGCCAGTTCCAGCGGCACCAGCAGGGCGGCGATCGGGGCGAAGCCCCGCTCCCGCCCGGCCAGCGCGTAGGCGATCGCGAAGACGCCGGCGAACGCTCCGGCGACCAGGGCGGGCGGCAGCGGCACCTGTGACATCAGCACGTGCGAGCCGGCCGAGAGCAGCACGACGAGCGCGCTGAACAGCGCGGCCCGCAGCCCCCGGATCCCAGCCTCTGATATGCCCATCGCCGCCGAGTGTCCCACGACTGCCTGTGAAAGGGGGGCCTCGGCCCCCTCGCACAGGCCGCTACGGGCCGCCGGCCGGCTTCAGCGGGTGAGCCTGCCGTTACGGAAGAGGTCGACGAAGATCTGGTGGTCGGCGCGGGCCCGCGCCCCGTAGGCGTGGGCGAAATCCACCAGCAGCGCCGCGAAGCCCTTCTCGTCGGCCGCGATCGCCGCGTCGATGGCCCGCTCGGTCGAGAAGGGCACCAGCGACTGCCCCGACTCGTCCGCGTCGGCGGCCGCGTGCATGGTCGCCGTCGCCCGGCCCAGGTCCGCGACCACCGCCGCGATCTCCTCGGGGTCGTCGATGTCCGACCAGTCCAGGTCCACCGCGTACGGCGAGACCTCCGCGACCAGCTGGCCCGCCCCGTCCAGCTCCGTCCAGCCCAGCCACGGGTCGGCGTGCGCCTGCAGGGCCCGCTGGGAGATCACCGTGCGGTGCCCCTCGTGCTGGAAGTACTCGCGCACCGACCGGTCGGTGACGTGCCGGGAGACCGCCGGGGTCTGCGCCTGCTTGAGGTAGATCACGACGTCGTTCTCCAGGGCGTCGCTGTGCCCCTCCAGCAGGATGTTGTACGAGGGCAGGCCGGCCGAGCCGATCCCGACGCCCCGGCGCCCGACGACGTCCTTGACCCGGTAGGAGTCCGGGCGGACCAGGGACTCCTCCGGCAGGGTCTCCAGGTAGCCGTCGAAGGCGGCCAGCACCTTGTAGCGGGTGGCCGCGTCCAGCTCGATGGCGCCCCCGCCGGCCGTGAAGCGGCGCTCGTGGTCGCGGATCTCGGTCATCGAGTCCAGCAGCGCGAACCGGGTACGGGCGCGGGCCGCGCGCAGGGCCGCCAGCAGCGGGCCCTCGGCGGTGTCCAGGGTGAAGGAGAACCCCTCCTCGTCCCGGTCGCCCGTCGCCAGGGCGTGGATCCGCTCGCGGTAGGCCTCCGCGTAGATCCGCACCAGCTCGCCGATCTGCTCGTCGCTGAGCGCCTTGGTGTAGCCGATCAGGGCCACCGAGGCGGCGAACCGCTTCAGGTCCCAGGTGAAGGGGCCGACGTAGGCCTCGTCGAAGTCGTTGACGTTGAAGACCAGGCGCCCGTGGGAGTCCATGTACGTGCCGAAGTTCTCGGCGTGCAGGTCACCGTGGATCCAGACCCGGCCGGTGCGCTCGTCCAGGTAGGGGCCGCCGTGCCGGTCGCGCTCCAGGTCGGCGTAGAAGAGGCAGGCCGTACCCCGGTAGAAGGCGAAGGCCGACGCGGCCATCTTGCGGAATTTGACCTGGAAGGCCGCGGGGTCGGCGGCGAGCAGCTCGCCGAACGCGGTGTCGAAGACGTCCAGTATCTGCTCGGCGCGCTGCTCGTTCGTCGTCTCGGGGACCGCCATGGCGGGTGCCTCCTGGTGCACGGGCTGGTACAGGTTCTGACCGGCTGGACGCCGGGTGGGCCTTCCTGGTTCTGCAACGCCCGACCGTACCGCTCGGTGCCCGCGGACTGTCACCCGTGGGACGTAGGATTCATAGCTGCCCCCGCCCCCCAGTGTCAGGAGCCCCCCGCCGTGACCAAGCAGCCGTTCACGCACCTGCACGTCCACACCCAGTACTCGCTGCTGGACGGTGCCGCGCGGCTCAAGGACATGTTCCATGCCTGCAATGAGATGGGCATGACACACATCGCCATGTCCGACCACGGCAACCTGCACGGGGCGTACGACTTCTTCCACTCCGCGCAGAAGGCCGGCATCACCCCGATCATCGGCATCGAGGCGTACGTCGCCCCCGAGTCCCGGCGCAACAAGCGCCGCATCCAGTGGGGCCAGCCGCACCAGAAGCGCGACGACGTCTCCGGCTCCGGCGGCTACACCCACAAGACGATCTGGGCGGCGAACGCCACCGGCCTGCACAACCTCTTCCGGCTGTCCTCCGACGCGTACGCCGAGGGCTGGCTGACCAAGTGGCCGCGCATGGACAAGGAGACCATCAGCCAGTGGTCGGAGGGCCTGATCGCCTCCACCGGCTGCCCCTCCGGCGAGCTCCAGACCCGGCTGCGCCTCGGCCAGTTCGACGAGGCCCTGAAGTCGGCCTCCGAGTACCAGGACATCTTCGGCAAGGACCGGTACTTCCTGGAGCTGATGGACCACGGCATCGAGATCGAGCGCCGGGTCCGCGACGGCCTGCTGGAGATCGGCAAGAAGCTCGGCATCCCGCCGCTGGTCACGAACGACTCGCACTACACGTACGCGTCCGAGGCCGGTGCCCACGACGCCCTGCTGTGCATCCAGACCGGCAAGAACCTCTCCGACCCCGACCGCTTCCGCTTCGACGGCTCCGGCTACTACCTGAAGTCGACCGACGAGATGTACGCGATCGACTCCTCGGACGCCTGGCAGGAGGGCTGCGCCAACACGAGGCTGGTCGCGGAGCAGGTCGACACCGAGGGCATGTTCAAATTCCGGAACCTGATGCCGAAGTTCGACATCCCGGAGGGCTACACCGAGGTCACCTGGTTCCGTGAGGAGACCATGAAGGGGATGCACCGCCGCTTTCCCGGCGGTATCCCCGAGGACCGCATGAAGCAGGCCGAGTACGAGATGGACGTCATCATCTCGATGGGCTTCCCCGGTTACTTCCTCGTGGTCGCCGACTTCATCATGTGGGCCAAGAACCAGGGCATCGCGGTGGGCCCCGGCCGCGGCTCCGCGGCCGGCTCGATCGTCGCCTACGCCATGGGCATCACCGACCTCGACCCGATCCCGCACGGCCTGATCTTCGAGCGGTTCCTCAACCCCGAGCGCGTCTCCATGCCCGACGTCGACATCGACTTCGACGAGCGCCGGCGCGTCGAGGTGATCCGGTACGTGACCGAGAAGTACGGCGAGGACAAGGTCGCCATGATCGGTACGTACGGCACCATCAAGGCCAAGAACGCGATCAAGGACTCCGCGCGCGTGCTGGGCTACCCGTACGCCATGGGCGACCGGCTCACCAAGGCCATGCCCGCCGACGTCCTCGGCAAGGGCATCCCGCTCTCCGGCATCCTCGACCCCTCGCACCCGCGCTACAGCGAGGCCGGCGAGATCCGCTCGATGTACGAGAACGAGCCCGACGTGAAGAAGGTCATCGACACCGCCCGCGGCGTCGAGGGCCTGGTCCGCCAGATGGGCGTGCACGCCGCCGGCGTGATCATGTCCAGCGAGCCGATCACCGACCACGTCCCCGTCTGGGTGCGGCACACCGACGGCGTCACCATCACCCAGTGGGACTACCCGAGCTGCGAGTCGCTCGGCCTGCTGAAGATGGACTTCCTGGGCCTGCGCAACCTCACGATCATGGACGACGCCGTCAAGATGGTGAAGGCCAACAAGGGGATCGACATCGATCTCCTGGCCCTCCCGCTCGACGACCCCAAGACCTTCGAGCTGCTCGGCCGCGGTGACACCCTCGGCGTCTTCCAGTTCGACGGCGGCCCCATGCGCTCCCTGCTGCGCCTGATGAAGCCCGACAACTTCGAGGACATCTCCGCCGTGTCGGCCCTCTACCGGCCGGGCCCGATGGGCATGAACTCGCACACGAACTACGCCCTGCGCAAGAACAAGCAGCAGGAGATCACCCCGATCCACCCCGAGCTGGAGAAGCCGCTCGAAGAGGTGCTCGCGGTCACCTACGGCCTGATCGTCTACCAGGAGCAGGTGCAGAAGGCCGCCCAGATCATCGCCGGGTACTCGCTCGGCGAGGCCGACATCCTGCGCCGCGTGATGGGCAAGAAGAAGCCCGAGGAACTGGCGAAGAACTTCACCATCTTCCAGGAGGGCGCCCGCAAGAACGGCTACTCCGACCAGGCCATCCAGGCCCTGTGGGACGTCCTGGTCCCCTTCGCCGGCTACGCCTTCAACAAGGCCCACTCCGCCGCGTACGGCCTGGTCTCCTACTGGACCGCCTACCTCAAGGCCAACCACCCGGCCGAGTACATGGCGGGCCTGCTCACGTCGGTCAAGGACGACAAGGACAAGTCCGCGATCTACCTGAACGAGTGCCGCCGCATGGGCATCAAGGTGCTCCCGCCGAACGTGAACGAGTCGGAGCCGAACTTCGCCGCCCAGGGCGACGACGTGATCCTCTTCGGCCTCACCGCCGTGCGCAACGTCGGCCAGAACGTCGTCGAGTCGATCATCAAGACCAGGAAGGCCAAGGGGAAGTACTCCTCCTTCCCCGACTTCCTGGACAAGGTCGAGGCCGTCGTCTGCAACAAGCGCACCGTCGAGTCGCTGATCAAGGCCGGCGCCTTCGACGAGATGGGCCACACCCGCAAGGGCCTGGTCGCCCACCACGAGTCGATGATCGACAACGTGGTCGCGGTCAAGCGCAAGGAGGCCGAGGGACAGTTCGACCTGTTCGGCGGCATGGGCGAGGAGGACAGCAGCGAGCCCGGCTTCGGCCTCGACGTCGAGTTCTCCGACGTCGAGTGGGAGAAGTCCTACCTGCTCGCCCAGGAACGCGAGATGCTCGGCCTCTACGTCTCCGACCACCCGCTCTTCGGCCTGGAGCACGTGCTGTCGGACAAGACGGACGCCGGCATCTCCCAGCTGACCGGTGGCGAGCACAGCGACGGCGCCGTCGTCACCATCGGCGGCATCATCTCCGGCCTCCAGCGCAAGATGACCAAGCAGGGCAACGCCTGGGCCATCGCCACCGTCGAGGACCTGGCCGGCTCCATCGAGTGCATGTTCTTCCCCGCGACCTACCAGCTCGTCTCCACCCAGCTGGTCGAGGACACCGTCGTGTTCGTCAAGGGCCGCCTCGACAAGCGCGAGGACGTGCCCCGGCTGGTCGCCATGGAACTGATGGTCCCGGACCTGTCCTCCGCCGGCACCAACGCCCCGGTGGTCCTGACCATCCCCACCGTCAAGGTGACCCCTCCGATGGTCACCCGCCTCGGTGAGATCCTCCGCCACCACAAGGGCAACACAGAGGTACGGATCAAGCTCCAGGGCCCCCGCACCACGACCGTCCTGCGCCTGGACCGGCACCGGGTGCAGCCCGACCCGGCCCTCTTCGGCGACCTGAAGGTCCTGCTCGGCCCGTCCTGCCTGGCCGGATGACACACGCCGGATGACACACGAGGGTGCACCCGGCCCGCCGGGTGCACCCTTCTTCCGTACCGCTCTCACACGCCCGCGCGCGGGCCCGCGACGTCCCGGCCGGTCAGTTGTGGCCGAACTTCTTTTCCTTGCGCTTGTGCGCCATGTCCATCGGACTGGGCGACGAGGGCGAGGACGAGGACATCGACTCGGTCTCCGACGAGCCCTTGGACGGCTCCTGTGCGGAGCGGGGCTGCTGCTTCGCGGGCTGCTGGCGGTTCTTGTTCTTGGCCATGGTGGAACCTCCGTGAGGGTCTAGGGGCCAGGACCGCCTTCACCCTCACATGTCATCACACACCGCGCATTTTGGATCTTTACTGTGCGTAGCCGGTGGAACCGCGAGATCCGCCACGCCGGTGATCGAGTTCCGGCCGTCAACGCCCTTACGGTCGGGCAGACTCGGGGAAACCAAGACCGCTCCCCGAAAGAGGGTGGAACGCGTGGACCGCTGCGTCGTCCTGGTGGACGCCGGCTACCTGCTGGGCGCCGCCGCGAGCCTCCTGGCAGGGGAGCCGTCCCGCTCCCGCATCACCGTCGACCACGCCGCCCTCATCCAGGGCCTGCGCGAGCGGGCCGAGGCGGACACCGAGCAGCCCCTGCTGCGGATCTACTGGTTCGACGGTGCCCCCGACCGGGTGCCGCAGCCCGAACACCGGCGGCTTCGCGTCATGCCCCGGGTCACCGTCCGGCTGGGTGCCCTCACCCGAAGCGACGGCCGCTGGGCCCAGAAGGGCGTGGACGCGGCCATGCACGCCGAGCTCACCGAGCTGGCCAGAAACCGCGCCTGCTCGGACGTGGTCCTGGTGACCGGGGACGGCGACCTGCTGCCCGGGCTGATGTCCGCCAAGGAGCACGGGGTCGCCGTCCACCTGTGGGCCGTCCAGGCCGCCGACGGCGACTACAACCAGTCCGAGGACCTGGTCGCCGAGGCCGACGAGCGCCGCGTCCTGGACCGGGCCTGGATCACCCGGGCCGTCCGCGCCAAGGACCTCGCGGGGATCTGCCCGCCGCCGCCCGCACCCCGGCCGGAGATCGCGGCGATCCTCTCCGCCCCGCTGCCGGAGGCGGCCCTCGCCGAGGCCGCCCGCAACGGAGCGGCCGCCGCCCCCGCCGGACCCGGCGGCCCACCCGGCACCGGCCACGGCGGCGGCCCCGGCGGGGGCGGCACCGCCGGTCCCGGCACGCCCGCCGCCGCGCACCCCGACGGCGCCCCCGTACCCGCCCCGGCGAGCGCCGGGAAGACCACCGTGCCCACCCCCAAGGACCTCGCGGGCCTGCGGGCCCCCGGGCAGGCCGCCGCGCCGGCCCCGCACAACGGCCAGGCCCCGGCGGGCAGCGCCCTGCGCTGGTCCTCCGACCGGGGCTGGATCGACCGGGCCGGCCCGCTCGGCGAACCCGCCGAGACGGCCTCCCTGCCCACGCTGGCCCAGCTCACCAGCGCCGAGCAGCGCTGGGCCGACCGGGAGGAGGACATCACCACCGTCGGCGGCGACCCCTTCGAGGTCGGCCAGGTCTTCGCCCGGCGCTGGATGGAACGCCTGCCCGAGACCGTCCACCTGACCCGACTGGCCACCCTCTACCCGCGCATCCCGCACCGCATCGACGGCGAGCTGCTGCGCTACGCCGCCCGGTTCGGCCTGCTCGCCCACAAGGACGACCAGATCGACGAGCACGACCGCTATGCCATCCGGGCGGGGTTCTGGCGGGAGATCGACGTCCGCGCGGCCGCCGAGCACGTCGCCCCGCCGGCCACCGCACCCGCGCCGTTCACCGAGTAGGCCGGGCGCGCGCGGGGGTCCTCGCGGCCCGGCGCGCAGGGTCCCTCGCGGCCCGGCGCGGGCGCCCCGGGCGCGGGGACCGCGCGACAACCCCGTAGGCTGCTCCCTCGTGAGTACGGGCACAGCACAGGCGGGGCACACCGCGTCAGGGGCCACGGCCGACGCGGTCTGCGTGGTGCGTGACCTCGTCAAGACCTACCCCGCGGTGCGGGGCGGGCGCGGAGCCCCGGCCCTGCCCGAGACCCGGGCCACCGACGGGATCTCCCTGGAGGTCCGCCGCGGCGAGATCTTCGGACTGCTCGGCCCCAACGGCGCCGGCAAGTCCACGCTGGTCCGCCAGCTGACCGGGCTGCTGCGGCCCGACGCCGGCTCGGTGACCCTCCTCGGACACGACCTCGTACGCCACCCCGAACGGGCCGCCCGGCTGCTCGCCTACCTCGGGCAGGAATCCACCGCCCTGGACGAGCTCACGGTGGCCCTGGCCGCCGAGACCACCGGACGGCTGCGCGGACTGGGCGCCCGCCGGGCGCGGGCCGAGCGGGACGACGTACTCGACGAACTCGGCCTGACGGCGATCGCCGGACGGCCGCTGAAGAAACTCTCCGGCGGGCAGCGGCGGCTGGCCTGCTTCGCCGCCACCCTGGTGGGCGAACGGCCGGTCCTGGTCCTCGACGAGCCGACCACCGGCATGGACCCGGTGGCCCGGCGGGCGGTCTGGACGGCCGTCGACCGGCGCCGCGCCCAGTACGGGGCCACGGTGCTGCTGGTCACCCACAACGTCATCGAGGCGGAGACCGTCCTGGACCGGGTCGCCGTCGTCGACCAGGGCCGGATCATCGCCTGCGACACCCCCGCCGGGCTCAAGGCGCGGGTCTCCGACGAGGTCCGCCTGGAACTGGTGTGGCGCGAGAAGCCGCCCCTGAACGTGCCGGAGGTCGCCGCCCTGGCGCCCCTGGCCACCGAGGCCGGACGCAAATGGGTGCTGCGCATGGGGCCCGACGAGGCACGGGCGGCGGTGGCCGCCGTGACCGGCGGTTCGGCGTTCGCCGCACTGGACGACTTCACCCTCGCCACGCCCAGCCTGGAGGACGTGTACCTGGCACTGGGCGGCCGGACGAAGGGGTTGGTGAAGGCGTGAGCGACCGCTCGACCGCAGCCGTGGCCGCAGCCGTGGCCGAAGCCGGGACGCCCACCGCGGCCGCCGGCGCCGCGGACGGAGCCCCGGGGAACGCCGGGGCGGCCGTACTGGCGCCGCGCGCCCGGCTGTTCCCGGCCCTCGCGGCCGTCTACCGCGCCCAGCTGTCCCGCGCCCGGGTGGCGCGGATCCCGCTGCTCTTCGTGGCGACCTTCCAGTCGGTCGGGATCATGATCCTGATGCGCGGGGTCGTGGACGGCGGCACCGAGGCGCGGGCGGTCGTCGCCGGCTCCTCCGTCCTCGTCGTCGCCTTCGTCGCGCTCAACCTGCTCGCCCAGTACTTCGGGCAGCTGCGGGCCGGCGGCGGGCTCGACCACTACGCCACCCTGCCGGTGCCGCCCGCCTCGGTCGTGCTGGGCGCGGCGGCGGCGTACGCGTCGTTCACGCTGCCCGGAACGCTGGTGACGGCGGTCTTCGGGTGCGTGCTGTTCGGGCTGCCGATGGGCGGACTGTGGATCCTGCTGCTCGTCGTCCCCCTGGCGGGGGCGGCGCTGGCGGGCCTGGGCGCCGCGCTCGGCCTGCTGGCCCCGCGCCAGGAGCTGGCCACGCTGGCCGGGCAGCTGGGCATGTCGGCGGCGCTGCTGCTGGGCGTCCTGCCGCCCGAGCGGATGCCCGACGTGATCGTGTGGGCGCGGGACGCGCTGCCGTCGACGTACGGCGTGGAGGCCTTCGCGCGGACCTTCGCGCCGCGGCCGGACTGGGCGGCGGTCGCCCTCGACCTGGGCGTGTGCGGTGCGGTGGGCGTCCTGTCGCTGACGGTCGCGACCTGGGCGTACCGGCGGGCGGCGGTCCGCTGACGCCGGTCCCGGCGCCACCTGGCACGATGTGGGGGTGAGCGAAGCCATGACCAAGTCCGGCGGGTTCGAGCCGGAGCCGGCGCCCGTGCCGACGCCGGGGCCCGGGCCGGAACCGGAGAAGATCACCCCGGCCGACATCCGGGACGGCGCGGCCGTCGCCCTGGCCGTCGGGGTGTCCGGCGTGCTGCTCGGACTGCTGTGGGTGTGGCTGGCGCCGCGGATGCAGTTCGTCTCCAACGGGCAGATCGTCTTCCTGCGCGACACCGAGAGCGAGGCCCGGATCGGGGCCGACGGCACGTTCTTCCTGCTGTCGGCGGGGCTGGGCGTGCTGAGCGCGGGCGCGACGTTCCTGTGGCGCCGGCGGGGCGGTGTGCCGCTGGTCGTCGGGCTGGCGGTCGGCTCGTGCTTCGCCGCGCTCGTCGGGTGGCGGCTGGGGATGTGGCTGGGTCCCTCCGGGGACGTGGCCGGGGCGGCGGTCCGGGCGGGCAAGGGGGTGCCGTTCGACGCGCCGCTGCAACTGTTGGCCCACGGGGTGCTGCTGGCGTGGCCGATGGCCGCGGTGGCCGTGCACCTGGGCCTGACGGCCCTGTTCACCCCCCGCGACCCGGCACCCGCGCCGGCCTGGGCGGGCCCGTACCCGCCCCCGCACGTCCACGACCGCCCGACCCCGGACCACTGACCCGGCAACCGGGCCTCCGCCCCGCGCCTCAATCGCCGGCGGGGCTGAAATGGGCCCGGCGGTGTTGCGGAAGGCCCTTGGCGGACGTGGGGTGAGTGCCGCGGGGCTGGGATGCCGCGCAGCGGCATCTCCAGCCCGCGCGGCGTTTGAGCGCACGGGCGCGAAGCGCACGTACTGGGGGTCCGGGGGCGGAGCCCCCGATCTTTGAGCCCGGCGGGCACCACTCCAGCCTCGCCGGCGTTTGAGGCGCGGAGGTGCGGGGGCGGAGTCCCCGGAAACCGAGGCGGCGCGGGTCGGAGTCAGGGGCGGGCGATCGGGGCCACCACCGCTGACGTGAGGGTCGTCAGGTCCGACGGGGACAGTTCGACCTCCAGGCCCCGGCGGCCGGCCGAGACGCAGATCGTCGCGAACCCCGCCGACGACGCGTCCAGCACCGTCGGCAGCCGCTTGCGCTGGCCCAGCGGCGAGATACCGCCCCGGACGTAGCCCGTCGTCCGTTCCGCCAGCGCCGGGTCCGCCATCGCCGCCCGCTTGCCGCCGACCGCCGACGCCAGCGCCTTGAGGTCCAGCGAACCCGCCACCGGTACGACGGCCACGGTCAGCCGGCCGTCGACGTCCGCGACCAGGGTCTTGAACACCTGCTCCGGCGACACCCCGAGCGCCTGCGCCGCCTCCTCGCCGTACGAGGGGTGCGCCGGGTCGTGCTCGTAGGCGTGCACCGTGTGGGCGACGCCCGCCGACGCGACCGCGGTCAGCGCCGGTGTGGCGGCAGCAGCGGCAGCGGCAGCGCCAGCCCTCGCCGCCTTCGGCTTCTTCGGCACGTCGGTTCCCCCTCGGGTCGGTTCACGCTTCAGTTCAGGCTCGTCGGCGTCCGCGTCAGGTCCACCATCGGCAGCGACGGCAGATGGCGGATCACCGCAGTCTCCGACCGCAGCAGCTTCAGCTCCTCCGCCAGCCGCGTCGCGGTGTCCGGCGCCTGGAGCAGCCGCTGCTTGGCCGGGACGTCCAGCACCGCGGCCGCCGCGACCAGGTACGACACCACCGACGGCTCGTCCGGCAGCTCCGCGGCCGTGGCCAGGGTCCGCTCCCGGGCGCCCGCCAGCCGCTTCTGGTAGGCGCGGAAGGCCCGCAGCACCCCCTCCGCGAGCGCGCCGGCGCCGTCGCCCGGGTCCTCGGCGAGCTCCTCCAGCTCCGCCACCAGGTACGGGCCGGACGCCTCGACCGACAGCAGCCGGACCCGCGTCGTGCCCGTCGCCAGCACCTCGAAGCTGCCGTCCTCCCGCTCGCGGATCGTCGCCGCGTCCGCCACGCACCCCACCCGGTGGAACGCCTGGATCGGATCGCTGCCGAAGCCCGCGGCCGGGCCCCGCTCGGGCCCGGCGGTCGGGTCCGGCATCCCCGGGGCGCTGGGTGCCACCTCGCGGCCGTCGCGGATGGCGACGACGGCGAACCGGCGCGGCTCCTCGTCGCTGGTCTTCAGCAGTTCGCGCATCATGGCGCGATACCGCTCCTCGAAGACGTTCAGCGGGAGCACGAGCCCCGGGAACAGCACCGTGTTCAGGGGGAACAGCGGAAGGCGAACGGTGGTCACGACGCACAGGGTAATGGCCGAGACCCCGCGCCCGTCACCGCCGGGCACCGCCTCATCCGCGCCTCAGCAGCCGCGACGCGCCCGCCGCCACCGTCGTCGCCAGGATCCAGCCGAGCATCACCAGGGCCGCCGCGGCCCATTGCCAGCCGCCCGTCAGCCGCCAGCGGTCCTGCTGGCCGAGGTCGATCACGGGCAGCAGCAGGTCCAGGGCGAACAGCACCGCGTTCCACTGCGGGGCCTCGTCCGGTTTGATCGGCCGCGGGTCGTGGGTGCTGAGCAGCACCGCCCCCGCGGCCCACAGCACCGCCATCCACATCGCCGCCCGGCCCGGCCGGTAGCCGTACGCCACCGTCCAGTCCTGGACGTAGCCCCACAGCTTCCCGGCGAGCGGCAGCGTCCGACGCCGCCGGCGCTGCTTGGCCAGCAGCACCTCACGGGCGTCCGCGTCCTCGCCGCCGGCCCGCAGGACGCTCGCCAGCCGCTCGTACGGCTCTGGCGAGTACTCCGGGGTCGCGGCCTCCAGCCAGGCCAGCCGGCGCACCAGCGGGAAGTGGCCGCGCGGGGCGAGGTTCTCGTACACGAAGCCCTCGATCGCCAGCCGGCCCGGACCGGGCCAGCTCGTGGACCGGTCGACGAGCTTGACCACCTTGGACCCCGAGACCACCACCCGGCCCTGCTCCAGCGGCTCCCCGACGAAGCGGAACTCGGGCGTCTGGATCCGCCGCAGCGACACCTCCTGGTCCTCGGCCAGGGCGAAGCGGGCCCCGTAGAAGTCCACCGCGTCCCCGAAGCGCCCGTCGTCCAGCCGCAGCCCGCCCCGGCACTCGAAATGCCGGGAGCGCTGGCCCCGCGTGGGCGTCTGGCCCAGCCCGTACGGGGGAGTGGACATGGGGTCGCCGGTGCCGTGGTCCACGGCGATCGAGGTCAGGTACAGCGTGCGCTCCACCGTCAGCTGCGGCGCGTTCAGCGCGCGTCGCCCGTACGGATTGCTCAGCCGGGCCCCGCGCAGGCTCATCGACACGCCGATCTTCGCCCCGCGCAGGCTGACCTCCCCGTACGCCTGGAGCAGCTCGCCCTGGAAGTCCTGCGCCACCGACATGCCGTCGGCCGCTATCGCCCGGCCCTTGCTGTCCCGCTGGATCACGGCCTGGCTGATCAGCAGGTCGGTGCCGATCTGGGCGTCGGTCAGCCGCACCCCGCGCGCCACCCGGCAGCGCGGCAGGTGCAGGTCCCCCTCGGTGTGCAGGCGGGCCGCGTCCAGCCGCGGTATCGCACAGCGGACCATGCGCAGCGTGCCCACCCGGGTCTCGGAGAGCTGGACCTCGCTGTCGAAGCGACAGGACTGGAGTTCGACGTACGGCTCCACGGTGCCGCCCGACAGGTCCAGCCGGCCCGTGACGCGCACCCCGCGCAGCTTGAGCGAGGAGACCCGCCCCGGCACCGGCGGCGGCCCGTGGAGCAGCAGCAGCGCCACGATCTCGGCGCGGACGCTGCGCTCGGGGCCCCAGGTCCGCTCCGACATCGGGTCGTCCTGCGCCGCGCTGTGCGTACTGAGATCGCAGACGCTGCCGGTCCGGAACGCCTGCCACATCCGCCGTTCGGCCCCGGTGAGGTCGTCCGGTTCCTCGCCGGCCCGTGCCTCGGTCATGGCGGCCCCCCTCCGCTCGTTCCGCGCCGGATTCCGCGCGTACTCGAACGCTAAGGGTCATCAGTGACAGCCGGGGCGTGTATCAGCCAGTGATACGGGCGAACGGTCGTGGGAGCGGGTCTGAGAGAATTGGACGGTGATTTCTCGTATCGACCTGCGCGGCGACGCCCTCCCCGAGGGCGGCGCCCTGCGCGATCTGCTGCCCCGTGCCGAATTCGACGTGGAAGCCGCCCTGGACAAGGTGCGGCCGATCTGCGAGGACGTGCATCATCGTGGTACGGCGGCGCTGATCGAGTACGCGCAGAAGTTCGACGGGGTCACGCTGGAGCAGGTCAAGGTGCCCGCCGAGGCGCTCACGGCCGCCCTGGAGCAGCTGGATCCCGCCGTCCGCGCGGCCCTGGAGGAGTCCATCCGCCGGGCCCGCGCCGTGCACCGCGCCCAGCGCCGCACCGAGCACACCACCCAGGTGGTCCCCGGCGGCACCGTGACCGAGAAGTGGGTTCCGGTCGGCCGGGTGGGCCTGTACGCGCCCGGCGGCCGCTCCGTCTACCCCTCCTCCGTGGTCATGAACGTCGTCCCGGCGCAGGAGGCGGGCGTCGAGTCGATCGCGCTCGCGTCCCCGCCCCAGAAGGAGTTCGGCGGCCTGCCGCACCCGACCATCCTGGCCGCCTGCGCGCTCCTCGGCGTGGACGAGGTGTACGCGGCCGGCGGCGCCGTGGCCGTCGCGATGTTCGCGTACGGGACCGAGGACTGCGCCCCGGTGAACATGGTCACCGGCCCCGGCAACATCTGGGTCGCGGCCGCCAAGCGCTACTTCACCGGGAAGATCGGCATCGACACCGAGGCCGGCCCGACCGAGATCGCGGTCCTCGCCGACGCCACCGCCGACCCCGTGCACGTCGCCGCCGACCTGATCAGCCAGGCCGAGCACGACCCGCTGGCCGCCGCCGTCCTGGTCACCGACTCCGCCGAGCTCGCGGCCGCCGTCGAGCGGGAGCTGGAGCCGCAGGTCGCGGCAACCAAGCACGTCGAGGACCGGATCAAGCCGGCCCTCGCGGGCAAGCAGTCCGCGATCGTCCTGGTCGACAGCCTGGAGGACGGCCTCAAGGTCGTCGACGCCTACGGCGCCGAGCACCTGGAGATCCAGACCGCCGACGCCGCCGCCTGGGCCGCCCGGGTCCGCAACGCCGGCGCGATCTTCGTCGGCCCGTGGTCCCCGGTCTCCCTCGGCGACTACTGCGCCGGCTCCAACCACGTCCTGCCCACCGGCGGCTGCGCCTGCCACTCCTCGGGCCTGTCCGTGCAGTCCTTCCTGCGCGGCATCCACATCGTCGACTACACGCGCGACGCCCTCGCCGACGTCACCCACCACGTGGTGACGCTGGCCGAGGCCGAGGACCTGCCCGCGCACGGCGCGGCCCTCAAGGCCCGCTTCGGATGGAAGGTTCCCCAGCTGTGACCGGAATCGACGACCTTCCCATCCGGGACGAACTGCGCGGCAAGTCCCCCTACGGCGCCCCGCAGCTCGACGTGCCCGTCCAGCTGAACACCAACGAGAACCCGTACGAGCTGCCCGAACCACTCGTACGGCGGATCGCCGAGCGCGTCGCCGACGCCGCCCGCACCCTCAACCGCTACCCCGACCGGGACGCGGTCGAGCTGCGCACCGAGCTCGCGGCGTACCTCACCCGCACCGGCAAGCACCCGGTCGCCAAGGAGAACGTCTGGGCGGCCAACGGCTCCAACGAGGTCATCCAGCAGCTGCTGCAGACTTTCGGCGGACCCGGCCGGACCGCGATCGGCTTCGAGCCCTCGTACTCGATGCACGCGCTGATCGCGCGGGGCACCGGCACCCGCTGGATCTCCGGCCCGCGCAACGCGGACTTCACCATCGACGTGGCCGCCGCCGAGCGGGCCATCGCCGAGCACGCGCCCGACGTCGTCTTCATCACCTCGCCGAACAACCCCACCGGCACGGCGGTCGAGGCCGAGACGGTCCTCGCCCTGTTCGAGGCCGCCCAGGCCGCGAAGCCCTCGCTGGTGATCGTCGACGAGGCGTACGTCGAGTTCAGCCACCGGGACTCCCTCCTGCCGCTGATCGAGGGCCGGCCCAACCTGGTGGTCTCCCGGACCATGTCCAAGGCCTTCGGCGCGGCCGGCCTGCGCCTGGGCTACCTGGCCGCGCACCCGGCCGTCGTGGACGCCGTCCAGCTGGTGCGCCTGCCCTACCACCTGTCGGCCGTCACCCAGGCCACGGCCCTGGCCGCCCTGGAGCACACCGACACCCTGCTCGGCTACGTCGAGCAGCTCAAGACCGAGCGGGACCGGCTGGTCGCGGAGCTCCGCGCCCTCGGTTACGAGGTCACCGAGTCCGACGCGAACTTCGTGCAGTTCGGCCGGTTCGACGACTCCCACACCGCCTGGCAGCGGATCCTCGACCAGGGCGTCCTGGTCCGGGACAACGGGGTACCCGGATGGCTGCGGGTCACCGCGGGCACCCCGGCCGAGAACGACGCGTTCCTGGAAGCGGTTCGCGCACTGAAGAAGGAGCAGCAGGCATGAGCCGCATCGGACGGGTGGAACGCACCACCAAGGAGACCTCGGTCCTGGTCGAGATAGACCTCGACGGCACCGGCAAGGTCGACGTGTCGACCGGCGTCGGCTTCTACGACCACATGCTCGACCAGCTCGGCCGCCACGGCCTGTTCGACCTCACCGTCAAGACCGACGGCGACCTGCACATCGACAGCCACCACACCATCGAGGACACCGCCCTCGCGCTGGGCGCCGCCTTCAAGCAGGCCCTCGGCGACAAGGTGGGCATCTACCGCTTCGGCAACTGCACCGTGCCGCTGGACGAGTCCCTCGCCCAGGTCACCGTCGACCTGTCGGGCCGCCCGTACCTCGTGCACACCGAGCCCGAGAACATGGCGCCGATGATCGGCGCGTACGACACGACCATGACCCGGCACATCCTGGAGTCCTTCGTCGCGCAGGCGCAGATCGCCCTGCACGTGCACGTCCCGTACGGCCGCAACGCGCACCACATCGTGGAGTGCCAGTTCAAGGCCCTCGCACGCGCCCTGCGCTACGCCGCCGAGCGCGACCCGCGGGCCGCCGGCATCCTTCCCTCCACGAAGGGCGCCCTCTGACCGTGAACGGCCTCTCCACCGTCCTCATCGTCGTCGGCCTCTTCCTGGCCGGCGGCGTCTACTCCTTCCAGAAGCAGCAGATGCCCAAGTCGGTCGTCGTGCTGCTCGCCATCGGCTCCGCGATGTGTCTGGTCGCCGGAGTCCTGCGGATCCAAGGAATCTGGGAATGAGCACAGCCGGTCCCACCAAGAAGGTCGTCGTCTTCGACTACGGCTTCGGCAACGTCCGCTCCGCCGAGCGCGCCCTCGCGCGCGTCGGCGCGGACGTCGAGATCACCCGCGACTACGACAAGGCCATGGACGCCGACGGACTCCTCGTCCCCGGCGTCGGCGCCTTCTCCGCGTGCATGCAGGGCCTCAAGGACGCCCGCGGCGACTGGATCATCGGCCGCCGGCTCTCCGGCGGCCGCCCGGTCATGGGCATCTGCGTCGGCATGCAGATCCTCTTCGAGCGCGGCATCGAGCACGGCGTCGAGACCGAAGGCCTCGACGAGTGGCCCGGCACGGTCGGCCCGCTCAAGGCACCGGTCGTCCCCCACATGGGCTGGAACACCGTCGAGGCCCCGGCCGACAGCCAGGCCTTCGCCGGCCTCGACGCCGACGCCCGGTTCTACTTCGTGCACTCCTACGCGGCCCACGACTGGAGCCTGGAGGTCACCAACCCGGTGATCCGCGCCCCCCGGGTCACCTGGGCCACCCACGGCGAACGCTTCGTCGCGGCGGTGGAGAACGGGGCCCTGTGGGCCACCCAGTTCCACCCCGAGAAGTCCGGCGACGCCGGCGCCCAGCTCCTCACCAACTGGATCGAGACCCTGTGATGACCGAGCCCGCAGCGAAGCTGGAACTCCTCCCCGCGGTCGACGTCCGCGACGGCCAGGCGGTCCGTCTCGTCCACGGCGAGTCCGGCAGCGAGACCTCGTACGGCTCCCCGCTCCAGGCCGCCCTGGCCTGGCAGGCGGCCGGCGCCGAGTGGCTCCACCTCGTCGACCTCGACGCCGCCTTCGGCACCGGCGACAACCGCGCGCTGGTCGCCGAGATCACCCGTGCCATGGACATCAAGGTCGAGCTGTCCGGCGGCATCCGCGACGACGCCACGCTCGCCGCGGCCCTGGCCACCGGCTGCACCCGCGTCAACCTCGGCACCGCCGCCCTGGAGACCCCCGAGTGGGCCGCCAAGGCCATCGCCGAGTACGGCGACCGGATCGCCATCGGCCTCGACGTCCGCGGCACCACGCTCAAGGGCCGCGGCTGGACCAGCGAGGGCGGCGACCTGTACGAGACCCTGGCCCGCCTGGACTCCGAGGGCTGCGCCCGCTACGTCGTCACCGACATCGGCCGCGACGGCACCCTCACCAGCCCCAACCTCGAACTCCTGCGCAACGTCTGCGCGGCCACCGACCGGCCCGTCGTCGCCTCCGGCGGCGTCTCCTCGCTGGACGACCTGCGGGCCCTGTCCGGCCTGGTCGGCGAGGGCGTCGAGGGCGCGATCGTCGGCAAGGCGCTGTACGCCAAGGCGTTCACCCTCCAGGAGGCGCTGGCGGTGGTCTCGGCATGAGCACGCCCGCCAGCACCCCCGCCGGCACGCCCGCCGGCACCCCCGACGTACGGCGGATCTCCTCGGGCGGCCCGTACGAGGACGCCATCGGCTACTCCCGCGCCGTGCAGCTCTCCAACGGCCTGGTCCTGGTCTCGGGCTGCACCGCGGGCGACGCCGGCGGCCCGTACGACCAGACCGTCACCGCCTTCGGCGTCGCCTTCACGGCGCTGGAGCAGGCCGGGCTCGGCCCCGAGCACGTGGTCCGCACCCGGATGTACCTCACGCACGCCCGGGACGTGGACGAGGTCGGCCGGGCCCACAAGGAACTGTTCGACGCGGTCCGGCCCGCCGCGTCCATGATCATCGTCTCCGGCTTCGTCGACCCGAGCATGGTCGTCGAGGTCGAGGTCGAGGCCTACCGAGGAGCAACGTCATGACCCTGGCCGTACGGGTGATCCCCTGCCTGGACGTCGACGCCGGCCGGGTCGTCAAGGGCGTCAACTTCCAGAACCTGCGGGACGCCGGCGATCCGGTGGAGATGGCGAAGCTGTACGACGCCGAGGGCGCCGACGAGCTGACGTTCCTGGACATCACCGCCTCCTCCGGCAACCGCGAGACCACCTACGACGTGGTGCGCCGCACCGCCGAGCAGGTCTTCATCCCGCTGACCGTCGGCGGCGGCGTCCGCACGGCCGACGACGTCGACAAGCTGCTGCGGGCGGGTGCGGACAAGGTGGGCGTGAACACCGCGGCCATCGCCCGCCCCGAGCTGATCCAGGAGATCGCCGAGCGCTTCGGCCGCCAGGTCCTGGTGCTCTCGGTCGACGCACGGCGCACCGCGTCCGGCTCCTTCGAGGTCACCACGCACGGCGGGCGCCAGGGCACCGGCATGGACGCGGTGGAGTGGGCGCACCGGGCCGCGGAGCTGGGCGCCGGCGAGATCCTGCTGAACTCGATGGACGCGGACGGCACGAAGGACGGCTACGACGTCGAGATGATCGCGGCGGTCCGCAAGCACGTGACCGTCCCCGTGATCGCCTCGGGCGGCGCGGGCCGCCTGGCCGACTTCGCCCCCGCGGTGGCGGCCGGGGCGGACGCGGTGCTGGCGGCGTCGGTGTTCCACTTCGGCGACCTGCGGATCTCCGAGGTCAAGTCGGCCCTGCGCGAAGCGGGCCACCCGGTCCGCTGACGGGCGGCGCGGCACGGCCCGGTGCGGCGGGACCGGGCCCGGCCCGCCCGCCCGCCCGCCCGTCAGGGCGTGCCCAGCAAGGCCCCGATCCGATTGACCAGCTCCAGGACCGGGGCCCCGAACGCGGCCGAGGTGGCCACCACCCCGGCCACGGCCCGCAGCGCGCGCCGGCGCTCGGGCAGCTGAACGCCGGGCGCGCTCAGGACGGGCAGGGCCCCGTCGAGGTCCTCCTGGTCCTCGGGCGCGATCCGGCCGCGGTGCTCCTCCAGCAGCCGCACCAGCTCGTCGATCGCCGCCCGCTGCTCGGCGGACAGCGCGTGGGAGACGTTCGGGGACTGGTTCTTCACGATGCCCGTGTTGCCGGTCCCCCCGATCATGTTGACCACGTCGCCGTTGTGGTGCACATCGCCGCTCGTCATGCCTTCGACACCCCCGTGTGTCCCGTGCCGCCGTTGATGTTGACGTTGTCCCCGATGTGGTAGTTCCGCGGGTTGACGGACAGCCGCTCGACGATCACGGAGAACTCCGCCTCCGGGTGCTCGATCGCGTGCACGATCCGTCCCACCAGGTGGCGCAGCTGCTCCGGCTCGGGCAGCGTCACCACCGCCGCGGCCGGCCCGTTGGTCTCCACGGACAGCGCGTACCGGGACGGTGCGGCGAGCTGCACGAACAGGTGGACCACGAGCCCGATCGCCACGACGACGGCGAGGCCCCACAGCACGTCGGCGTTGTCCTCGCGCGAGGAGGCGTACCCGCCCGAGTCCTCGTTGACGAGCTGCAGCACGACGAAGGCCACCGCCAGGCCGGCCAGTCGCTTCAGGAACGACGTGAACGCCCCCCACCGGTCCGGCTTGGCCACGAAGGTCTGCACCCGGGCAATGCTGTGGAGCGGATAGGCCGCTTCGCCCACCCACAGCAGCCGTCTGCTCACCCGCAGCTCCAGCCGGTCGCTGGAGTGGATCCGCGGCGGCACCGGCGGGGGCGGTGGCGGCCCCGGCGGCCCGGACGGCGGTGGTGGTGGCGGTGGTACGACCGGACCGGATGCCATGGAGCCCCCGTTACGCTCTCGACGCAGTGGACCGAGGCCCCATTAAGCAGCCCCGGCGGGGGCCGGGCAAGTGTTCGTTCAGGCCAAGCGACGGCAAGGATCCGGCCGGGTGCGCTACAGGCCCAGCTTCGCCGAGGTCAGTTTGGCCACCGCGTCCTGCGGGCCGTCGAGTTCCACAGCGGCAGCGTCCTGGCGTCCGAAGCAGAACAGCGTCAGCTCGCCCGGCTCGCCCGTCACCGTCACCACCGGCGTGCCCTTGCGCGCCACCGCCGTGCGCCCGTCGGGGCGGCGCAGGACCAGGCCGACCGGGGAGCGCCGCCCGGTCAGGCGGGCCAGCTTCTCCAGGCGGGACCACAGGGCGTCCGAGAAGACCGGGTCCAGCGCGCGCGGGCTCCAGTCCGGCTGCGCCCGGCGCACGTCCTCGGCGTGGACGAAGAACTCGACGGCGTTCGCCGCCTCGTCGATCTGCTTGAGCGCGTACAGCGACATCTTCGGCGGCCCCGTACGGATCAGCTCGATCAGCTCCTCGTACGGCTTGGCCGTGTACTCCGCCATCGCCTGGTCCAGACGGCCCTTGAGCACGTTCAGCAGCAGCCCGCCCGCCGCGTCCGGCCGCCGCTCGCGCACCACGACGTGCGCCGCCAGTTCCGTCGTCCGCCAGCCCTCGCACAACGTGGGAGCCTGGGGCCCGGCCCCCTCCAACAGGTCAGCCAGCAGCAGGCGTTCACGCTTCGCATGGGTCGACATGCCCGCAAGCCTACGGCCGGAACCCGCCGTACGCCCGCTCATCAGGCGGACAGTGTCCCGTACCCACCGCTCCCGCGCGGCACAATGGCCCGCATGAGTACGTCCCCGCGATCCAGCCACCTCGATCCCGCCATCGCCGCCCGCCTCAAGCGCTCCCCGGACGGCCTGGTGCCCGCCATCGCCCAGCAGTACGACACCGGTGAGGTGCTCATGCTCGGCTGGATGGACGACGAGGCCCTGCACCGCACGCTCACCACCGGCCGCTGCACCTACTGGTCGCGCAGCCGCCAGGAGTACTGGGTCAAGGGGGACACTTCCGGCCACTTCCAGCACGTGAAGTCCGTCGCCCTCGACTGCGACGCCGACACCGTGCTCGTGAAGGTCGACCAGGTCGGCGCGGCCTGCCACACCGGGGCCCGCACCTGCTTCGACGCCGACGTCCTTCCGCTCGCCGCCGACGCCGAATAGGTAAGGTCCCAACGCATGGATCTCGAGACGTTCCGCAAGCTCGCGGGTGACCGCCGTGTCATCCCCGTCAGCCGCAAGCTGCTGGCGGACGGGGACACCCCCGTCGGGCTCTACCGCAAGCTGGCCGCCGAACGCCCCGGCACCTTCCTGCTGGAGTCCGCCGAGAACGGGCGCTCCTGGTCCCGCTACTCCTTCGTCGGGGTACGGTCCGACGCCACCCTGACCGTCCGCGACGGCCAGGCGCACTGGATCGGCACCCCGCCCGTCGGCGTCCCGACCGCCGGCGACCCGCTCGACGCCCTGCGCGCCACCGTCGAGGCCCTGCACACCCCGCGCGATCTCGCCGCCGGCATGCCGCCCTTCACCGGCGGCATGGTCGGCTACCTCGGGTACGACATCGTGCGCCGCCTGGAGCGGATCGGCGAGCACGGCCGCGACGACCTCCAGCTGCCCGAGCTGACCATGCTGCTCACCTCCGACCTGGCGGTCCTCGACCACTGGGACGGCACGGTCCTGCTGATCGCCAACGCCATCAACCACAACGACCTCGACACCGGCGTCGACGAGGCCTACGCGGACGCGGTGGCCCGGCTCGACGCCATGGAGGCCGACCTCGCGCGGCCCGCCCCGTACACCCCGACCCCGCTGCCCGCCTCCGAGCTGCCGGAGTTCTCCGCGCTGTGGGGCGGCGAGAAGTACCAGGCGGCCGTCGAGGACATCAAGGAGCGCATCCGCGCCGGCGAGGCCTTCCAGGTCGTGCCCTCGCAGCGGTTCGAGACCCCCTGCGCGGCCTCGGCCCTGGACGTCTACCGGGTGCTGCGGGCCACCAACCCGTCCCCGTACATGTACCTCCTCCGCTTCGAGAACGGCTTCGACGTCGTCGGCTCCAGCCCCGAGGCACTGGTCAAGGTCGAGGACGGCCGGGCCATGGTGCACCCCATCGCCGGCACCCGGCACCGCGGCGCCACCCCGCAGGAGGACCAGGCGCTCGCCGAGGAGCTGATGGCCGACCCCAAGGAGCGCGCCGAGCACCTGATGCTCGTCGACCTCGGCCGCAACGACCTCGGCCGGGTCTGCGAGCCCGGTTCGGTCGAGGTCGTCGACTTCATGTCGATCGAGCGGTACTCGCACGTCATGCACATCGTCTCCACCGTGACGGGACGCGTGGCCGAGGGGAAGACCGCCTTCGACGTGCTCACCGCCTGCTTCCCCGCCGGGACCCTCTCCGGCGCCCCCAAGCCGCGCGCCATGCAGATCATCGAGGAGCTGGAGCCCTCCCGCCGCGGCCTGTACGGCGGCTGCGTCGGCTACCTCGACTTCGCCGGGGACTCCGACACCGCCATCGCCATCCGCACCGCGCTGCTGCGCGACGGGACGGCGTACGTGCAGGCCGGAGCCGGTGTCGTCGCGGACTCCCAGCCCGTCGCCGAGGACACCGAGTGCCGCAACAAGGCCGCCGCGGTGCTGCGGGCCGTCGGCGCCGCCAACCGTCTGCGCGACGCCCCCTAGGGAATGGCCCGGGCCCCCTAGGGGATGCCCCGGCTACCGCGCGGCCGGGGCCCCGGGGGATAGTGGGGTACGTGAGTGCCGTACCCCTGCCCCGAACCGAAGAGCCCTCCTCCGCGCGCGCCGGCCGGCGCAGCGTGGCCGTCGCCCTGCTGCTCGGCGCGCTCGGCGCCGCGGTCGTCCTGCTGGCCTCCGGCCGGACCTGGGCGCACGGCACCGCCGGGGTCGGCGGCGGCGCGCTGCCGCTGACGGCCGACGGCCGCGCGGTCACCGGTGTCCCGGCCGCGCTGGCGATCGTCGGCCTGGCGGCGCTGGTCGCCGTGTTCGCCGTACGCGGCAAGGGCCGGCTGCTGGTCGCCGCCCTGCTGGCGCTGAGCGGCCTGGGCGCCGCCCTGGCGGCCGTGGCCGGAGCCTTCGACCGGGAGGCGCTGGACGCGGCGGCCGCCCGTACGACCGCCGACACGGCGGCGACGGTGGCCGGCATCACCCATACGGCCTGGCCGTACGTCACGGCCACCGGCGCCGTGCTGATCCTGGCCGCCGGGCTGCTGGCCCTGCGCTTCGGGCGGGCCTGGCCCGCCATGGGCGGCCGTTACGAGCGGGCCGGCGGCCCGCGCGGCGGCAGGCCCGCGGTGGTGGACCCCGAGCGTCCGGAGGACCTGTGGAAGGCCCTCGACCGCGGCGAGGACCCGACCCGCTGATCCGTCCCGTCCCCGGGTACGGGACAATGGGCCCCGAGCGTCGACACAGCACGTTCGACAGAGCAACGAGGAGCTACTCATGGCGGGCAGCAGCCACGGACACACCCCGGCCGCCTGGACCGGTGTCACCATCGCCTTCATCGGTTTCTGCATCTCCGGTGCCTTCATGGTGCTGGCGAACCCGCTGGGGTTCTGGGCCGGCATGGTCGTCGTCGCCCTCGGTGGTGTCGTCGGCATGGCGATGAGGGCCGCGGGCATGGGCGCCAAGAAGCCCGCCCACGAGGACCTCGCCAAGGTCATCGCCGCCGCCAAGGCCTGACGGCGCGACGATCCCCGAAAGGCGCGGCCCGTCGGGCTGCGCCTTTTGTCATGAGCGGAGACAATCACCCGGTGGACGCCCCTCGCACGCCCCCGCCCGCGCGCCCCGCCGCGGCCGCCGTCCCCTCCGCACCTGACGTCCCCACCGTCCCCGTCGCCACTGTCGTCCCCGTCGCCCCCCACGTCCCCGCCGCGGCCGCCGTACGGCCGCCCTCGCGGGCCCGGCGGCTGGCCGCACCCGTCCTGACCCTGGCCACCGCGGTCGCGGCGTTCGCGTACGTCGCCCGGGTCGACCCGAACGAGCCCGGCCACTACCCCGTGTGCCCGCTCCTGGGGCTGACCGGGATCCTGTGCCCCGGCTGCGGCGGCCTGCGCAGCGCGCACGCGTTCGCCCACGGCGATCTGGCCACCGCCCTCGGGGCGAACGCCGTCGCGGTCCTCGGCTATGTCGTCTTCGCGGGCTTCACGCTGCTGTGGCTGGTACGTGCCCACCGGGGCGGGCCCACACCCCGCATCACCCTCACCCCGGTGTGGTGGTGGGTGACCGGGACGCTGGTCCTGGCCTTCGCGGTGGTCCGCAACCTGCCCTTCGGGTCCGCCCTCGCGCCCTGAGGCCGTGGCCCGGCCCGTCCCCGGCGGACCCGGGCGGAACCCCCGGGTCCGCGCGGAGCCTCGCGGCTCCCTCGTAGCTCCGTCGCAGGGGCCTCGCGGCGCCCTCGTAGGAAGCTCCGATTCCAGGTGTCCAGGTAATGGGACGTCGTCAACCGCGTGCGGAGCGCGAGGCCTCCTGCGGATACCATTTGATTGCTGACCTTGAACCAGCCCGACCGACCCGGAAGGGGGCCGCTCGCGTGAGTGTGCTCGACGAGATCATCGAAGGGGTCCGCGAAGACCTTGCCGAACGGCAGGCCCGCGTGAGCCTCGACGAGCTCAAGGAGCGTGCCGCCAAGGCGCCCCAGGCCAAGGACGGCGTCGCGGCCCTGCGGGGCGATGGCGTGAAGGTGATCTGCGAGGTCAAGCGCTCCAGCCCCTCCAAGGGTGCGCTGGCCGCGATCGCGGACCCGGCCGGGCTCGCCGCCGACTACGAGGCGGGCGGCGCGGCCGTCATCTCCGTCCTGACCGAGCAGCGCCGCTTCGGCGGTTCGCTCGCCGACCTGGAAGCAGTCCGTGCCCGGGTGGACATCCCCATCCTGCGCAAGGACTTCATCGTCACCGCGTACCAGCTGTGGGAGGCGCGTGCCTACGGCGCCGACCTCGCGCTGCTGATCGTCGCGGCCCTGGAGCAGGAGGCACTCGTCTCCCTCATCGAGCGGGCCCACTCCATCGGGCTCACGCCGCTCGTCGAGGTCCACGACGAGGAGGAGGTCGAGCGCGCGGTCGCCGCCGGAGCCAAGATCATCGGCGTCAACGCCCGCAACCTCAAGGACCTCAAGGTCGACCGCTCCACCTTCGAGCGGGTGGCCCCCGAGATCCCGGCCGGCATCGTGAAGGTCGCCGAGTCCGGCATCCGCGGTCCGCACGACCTCATCGCCTACGCCAACGAGGGCGCCGACGCCGTCCTCGTCGGAGAGTCCCTGGTCACCGGCCGTGACCCCAAGGCCGCGGTGGCCGACCTGGTCGCCGCCGGCGCCCACCCCGCCCTGCGGCACGGGCGGAGCTGAGCCACGCCGTGTCCGCCGTCCGCCGCGCAGGCCGCCGCAGCCGGGGTGCCGTGCACCCCGGTCCGGTCGGCGTGCCCGCGGCCGGCGGCACCCCGGCCCGCGACCCGCACGCCCCCCTGGCCCGCGGCTGCAAGCCGCGCGGCTGCCGGGCGCCGGCCCGCCGCGTGCTGGGCCGCCGGGTGCGGTACGTGATCGGCTCCGAACCCGGCCAGGTCAACGGCATGCGATGGCGCCGCGCAGGCGCGCCGTAGGCACGTCGCACCCCACGTCACGCGGAACCCGCGGGGCGTGACCCGCGGCAGTGCCCGGTCCCGCGTACCCCGGGCCGCCCGGCCCCGGACGCGGACCGCTCCGCCCGTGCACCGCCCGCGCCTCAGCGGGGCGCGACCGGCACGGGCCGACGGCGCAATACGGTGCAACCAACCGTCGCTTCCGTAGGAGTTACTGGCCATGTCCAGCGAGTTCTTCATTCCCGACCCGGAGGGTCGCGTCCCGAACGCCGAGGGCTACTTCGGCGACTTCGGCGGCAAGTTCATCCCCGAGGCGCTCGTCGCCGCCGTGGACGAGGTGGCCGTCGAGTACGAGAAGGCCAAGGGCGACCCGGCCTTCGCGGCCGAGCTGAACGGCCTCCTCGTCAACTACACGGGACGGCCCAGCGCCCTCACCGAGGTGCCGCGGTTCGCCGAGCACGCCGGCGGCGCGCGGATCTTCCTCAAGCGCGAGGACCTCAACCACACCGGCTCGCACAAGATCAACAACGTGCTGGGCCAGGCGCTGCTCACCAAGCGCATGGGCAAGACCCGGGTCATCGCCGAGACCGGCGCCGGGCAGCACGGCGTGGCCACCGCCACCGCCTGCGCCCTCTTCGGCCTCGACTGCACCGTCTACATGGGCGAGATCGACACCGAGCGCCAGGCCCTGAACGTGGCCCGGATGCGCATGCTGGGCGCCGAGGTCATCGCGGTGAAGTCCGGCTCGCGGACCCTGAAGGACGCCATCAACGAGGCGTTCCGCGACTGGGTCGCCAACGTGGACCGCACCCACTACCTCTTCGGCACGGTCGCCGGTCCCCACCCGTTCCCGGCGATGGTCCGCGACTTCCACCGCGTCATCGGCGTCGAGGCCCGCCGCCAGATCCTGGAGCGCGCCGGCCGGCTGCCGGACGCCGTCGCGGCCTGCGTCGGCGGCGGCTCCAACGCCATCGGCCTCTTCCACGCCTTCATCCCGGACGCCGACGTCCGCCTGGTCGGCTTCGAGCCCGCCGGGCACGGCGTGGAGACCGGCGAGCACGCGGCCACCCTGACCGCGGGCGAGCCGGGCATCCTGCACGGCTCCCGGTCGTACGTCCTGCAGGACGAGGAGGGCCAGATCACCGAGCCGTACTCGATCTCGGCGGGTCTGGACTACCCGGGCATCGGCCCGGAGCACGCCTTCCTCAAGGACAGCGGCCGCGGGGAGTACCGCGCGGTCACCGACGACGCGGCCATGCAGGCGCTGCGGCTGCTCTCGCGCACCGAGGGCATCATCCCGGCCATCGAGTCGGCGCACGCCCTCGCGGGCGCCCTCGACCTGGGCAAGGAGCTGGGCAAGGACGGTCTGCTGATCGTCAACCTGTCCGGCCGCGGCGACAAGGACATGGACACGGCGGCCCGCTACTTCGGGCTGTACGACGGCGCGGCCGAGGGGGAGTCGAAGTGACCACGGGCAACATCCAGCTGCTGAGCGACACCCTGGCCAAGGCGAAGTCCGAGGACCGCGCCGCCCTCGTCGCCTACCTCCCGGCCGGCTTCCCCACCGTCGACGGCGGCATCGAGGCGGTCAAGGCCGCCCTCGAGGGCGGCGCCGACATCGTCGAGGTCGGCCTGCCGCACTCCGACCCGGTCCTGGACGGCCCGGTCATCCAGACCGCCGACGACATCGCGCTGCGCGGCGGCGTGAGGATCGCCGACGTGATGCGGACCGTGCGCGAGGCGGTCGCCGCCACGGGCGCTCCGGTGCTCGTGATGACGTACTGGAACCCGATCGACCGGTACGGCGTCGAGCGGTTCACCGAGGAGCTGGCGGCCGCCGGCGGCGCCGGCTGCATCCTGCCCGACCTGCCGGTCCAGGAGTCCGCGCTGTGGCGCGAGCACGCCGAGAAGCACGGTCTGGCGACCGTCTTCGTGGTCGCTCCCAGCAGCAAGGACGAGCGCCTGGCGACCATCACCGCGGCGGGCAGCGGCTTCGTCTACGCCGCGTCGCTGATGGGCGTCACCGGCACCCGCGCCTCGGTCGGCGCCGAGGCCGCGGAACTCGTGACGCGCACCCGCCGCACGACCGAGCTCCCGGTGTGCGTCGGGCTCGGCGTCTCCAACGCCGAGCAGGCCCGGGAGGTCGCCGGCTTCGCGGACGGCGTGATCGTCGGCTCGGCCTTCGTCAAGCTGCTGCTGGACGCGCCGGACCTGCCGGCCGGGCTGGCCGCCGTACGGGCCCTGGCGGGCGACCTCGCCCGCGGCGTGCGCAGGAGCTGACGCACGGCTGTTCCCCCGGAGGGGTTCTGTAGCCCGATCGGGTGGTTGTGGGAGCGGGGAGGCACTGGGGTGCCTCCCCGCTTCGTTTGGCGGGACGTGAGCGAGAAGAACGACGGTGCGAACCGCGATGCGAAACGATCGGCCCGCGAGCGGCTCCAGGTGGAGCGCGAGCGGCAGAAGACCCGGGACAAGCGGCGGCGGACCCTGATCGTCGCGGGCGCGGTGGTCGGCGTACTGGGCCTGGCGGCCGTCGTCGGCGTGATCGCGGCCAACGCCGGCAAGGGCGGCGGCAAGGACGCGGCGGGCCCGGTCGTCGCCCCCTCCGGGGCCACCGGCAAGGACGCGCTCGCGATCCGGACGGGGAAGGACGAAGCGAAGTCCACGCTGGTGGTGTGGGAGGACTTCCGCTGCCCCGCCTGCAAGTCCTTCGAGGACGCCTACCGCACGACCATCCACGAGCTGGAGGCCAAGGGGCTGCTCAAGGTCGACTACCACCTGGTGACCCTGATCGACGGGAACATGGGCGGCAGCGGCTCGTTGCGGTCGGCCAACGCGGCGGCCTGCGCGCAGGACGCGGGGAAGTTCTCCGCGTACCACGACGTGCTGTTCATGAACCAGCCGGAGGAGATCGACGACGCCTACGGCAAGGACGCCCGGCTGCTGGAGCTCGCGGGCAAGGTGGAGGGGCTGGACACCCCGGCCTTCCGCGCGTGCGTGGCCGACGGCACGCACAAGAGCTGGGTGGGCAAGTCGCAGGAGGCCTTCCGGACCGGCAAGTTCCGTGGCACCCCGACGGTGCAGCTCAACGGCGCCGACATCTTCGGTGACCAGGCCGATCCGCTGACGCCGCAGAAACTCAAGGAGAAGGTGGAGGCCGCCGCCAAGGGCAGCGGCAGCTGACGTTCTGGTCACAGCTTGCCGGGCGGGTTGCGGTGCCCACCGCCCGGCAGGGTAGCGTCGGGTCTGCCATGGACCTTGCTTACATTCCCAGCCCGTCGACCGGCGTGATCCATCTCGGACCGATCCCGCTGCGCGGCTACGCGTTCTGCATCATCATCGGTGTCTTCATCGCCGTCTGGCTCGGCAACAGGCGCTGGATCGCGCGCGGCGGCAAGCCGGGCACGGTGGCGGACATCGCCGTGTGGGCGGTGCCGTTCGGCCTCGTCGGCGGTCGCCTCTACCACGTGGTCACCGACTACCAGCTGTACTTCGGCGAGGGCCGCAACTGGGTCGACGCCTTCAAGATCTGGGAGGGCGGCCTCGGTATCTGGGGCGCGATCGCGCTGGGCGCGGTCGGTGCCTGGATCGGCTGCCGCCGCCGCGGCATCCCGCTGCCGGCCTGGGCGGACGCCCTGGCCCCCGGCATCGCGCTGGCCCAGGCGGCGGGCCGCTGGGGCAACTGGTTCAACCAGGAGCTGTACGGCCGTGAGACCGACCTGCCGTGGGCGCTGGAGATCAGCGAGGGCCCGAACCGGGTCGCGGGCACCTACCACCCGACGTTCCTGTACGAGTCGCTGTGGTGCATCGGCGTCGCGCTGCTGGTGATCTGGGCGGACCGCCGCTTCAAGCTGGGTCACGGCCGGGCGTTCGCCCTGTACGTGGCGGGCTACTGCGCGGGCCGCGGCTGGATCGAGTACATGCGTGTGGACGAGGCCCACCACGTCCTGGGCCTCCGCCTGAACGTGTGGACGTCGATCGTGGTCTTCACGGCGGCGGTGGCGTACTTCGTCCTGTCGGCGAAGCTGCGGCCGGGCCGCGAGGAGATCGTGGAACCGGAACGGCCGGCGGACGGCGCGAAGCCGAAGGGTGACGCGGTCGCGACGTCGGAGGACGGCGCGAAGCCGAAGGGTGATGCCCCGGCGGCGGGCGGTGCCAAGGCCGACGGTGCGAAGGCGGGCGGTGCCAAGGCCGACGGTGCGAAGGCGGCCGGTGCCAAGGCCGACGGCGGGGCCGGGACGGCCAAGCAGCTCTGACCTGTCTCACGAGGTCTCGAGGTCTCACGCAGGGGGTGCCGCGACCACGCGGCACCCCCTGCGTCGTACCTGGCGGCGTACCCCGCGCCGTAGCCGGCGGTGCGCGCGGCGGTCGTGGGCGGTGTCCCGGCCGTGCCCTTTCCGCTCCTCAGTGCACGGGCGTGCGGTGGTGGAGGGACAGGGTGCGGTGGGCGGCCGCCACGACCGCCGGGTCGACGAAGCGGCCGTCCGGGAGGGCCACCGCTCCCGGGGTGCGGCGGGCCGCCGTGACGATCTCCTCGGCAGCCGTCACCTCCTCCGGACGCGGCAGGTAGGCCCGTTCGATCACCGGCAGCTGGCGCGGGTGGATCGCCGCCCGCCCCAGGAACCCCAGCGCCCGCCCCCGTGCGCAGGACACCTCCAGCGCCTCCAGGTCCCGGATGTCGGGGAACACGGACTGCGCCGGCGGTGCCAGCCCCGCCGCCCGCGCGGCCACGACCACCCGCGAGCGCGGCCAGTCCAGGCCCGCCTCGGCGCTCACCCCCAGGTCGGCCCGCAGGTCCGCCTCGCCCAGGGCCAGGCCGTGCAGGGCCGGGTGGGCGCGGGCGATGTCGTACGCGCGCTCCACCCCCAGCGCGCTCTCCAGCAGCGCGTACAGGGCGACCCCGCCCGAGCGGTCCGCCACCGTGGCGATCTGCCGCGGCTCGCTGATCTTGGGCAGCCGCAGCCCCGCCAGGCCGCGCAGCCCCGCCAGCGCGGTGAGGTCGGCGCCCGCCCAGGGCGACTCCAGGGCGTTGATCCGGACGTGGACGGGGACCGGCGTACGGGCGGTCAGCAGCTCGGCCGTGGCCGCGCGGGCGTACTCCTTGCGCGACGCCGGAACCGCGTCCTCCAGGTCCACGATGACCGCGTCGGCGCCCGCGCCCAGCGCCTTGGCGACCACCGCCGGGCGGTCCCCCGGGACGTACAGCCAGGTGAGGATCACAGCGCCCCCTCCCCGCGCAGGGCGGTGATCTCCGCCTCGGACAGTCCGAGTTCGGCGAGGACGGCGTGGGTGTCCGCGCCGTGCGGGCGGCCGGCCCAGCGGATCCCGCCGGGGGTCCCGGAGAGGCGGAAGAGGACGTTCTGCATCCGCAGCGGGCCCAGTTCCGGATCCTCGACCTCGGTGAGCGTGTCCAGGGCCGCGAACTGCGGATCGGCCATCACGTCCCGTACGTCGTAGACCTGCGCGACCGCCGCCTGCGCCTCCTCGAACGCCGCGGTCACCTCCTCCGCCTTGTGGCGGGCGATCCACGACCCGACCGCCTCGTCCACGACGTGCGCGTGGGCGGCCCGCCCGGAGCCGGTCGCGAACCACGGTTCGGCGATCAGCTCCGGCCGTCCCACCAGCCGCACCACGCGTTCGGCGATGGACTGCGCGGAGGCGGAGACCGCCAGCCAGCGCCCGTCGGCGGACCGGTAGGTGTTGCGCGGGGCGTTGTTGGCCGAACGGTTGCCGGTGCGGGGCTGGACGTAGCCGAGCTGGTCGTACCAGAGGGGCTGCGGGCCGAGGACGGTCAGGATCGGTTCGATGATCGCCAGGTCGACCACCTGGCCCTGCCCGGTGCGGTCGCGGCCGGCGAGGGCCGTCATGACGGCGTACGCGCAGGTCAGCGCGGCGATGGAGTCGGCGAGCCCGAACGGGGGGAGGGTCGGCGGTCCGTCCGGCTCCCCGGTGATCGCGGCGAACCCGCTCATCGCCTCGGCGAGGGTGCCGAAGCCGGGGCGGCGGGCGTACGGGCCGACCTGGCCGAAGGCGGTGACGCGGGCCAGGACCAGGCGGGGGTTGGCGGCGCTGAGCTCCGCCCAGCCCAGGCCCCACTTCTCCAGGGTGCCGGGGCGGAAGTTCTCGACGACCACGTCGGCGGTGGCGGCCAGCCGCAGCAGCGTGTCCCGGCCGCCGGGGGTGGACAGGTCCAGGGTCATGGTCCGCTTGTTGCGGCCGAGCAGCTTCCACCACAGGCCGACGCCGTCCTTGGCGGGGCCGTGCCCGCGGGAGGGGTCGGGCCGGTCCGGATGCTCGACCTTGATCACCTCGGCCCCGAAGTCGCCGAGCAGGGTCGCCGCCAGGGGGCCGGCGAAGAGGGTGGCGAGGTCGAGGACGCGGAGCCCGCGGAGCGGGCCGGGGGCGGTGGCGGTGGCGGTGGCGGTGTCGGGTGCGGTGCTGGGCGTGGTGCTGGGCGTGGTGTCGGGTGCGGTGCCGGGCCGGGCGTCGGGTGCGGCGTCGGGCGTGGCGCCGGGTGTGGGGCCGGACCGGGCGTCGGGCCGGGTGGTGGCAGCGCTCATGACGCCGACGCCCCGCCCGGCCCCTGGGCGCGCGCCGCCGGGCCGTGTCCGGGGGCCTGCTCCCGTGCCGGGCCGGGGCCGGGGGTGGGCTCCTGCGCCGGGCCCGGTCCGGAGACCGGATCCTGCGCCGGGCCGTGCGCGGAGGCGGGCGCCTGCGCCGGACCGTGTCCGGAGACCGGCTCCCGCGCCTCGCCGTCTCCGGCAGCGGGCTCCCGTCCCTCGGCTCGGGTCCGGGCGTAGGCGGCGTCCGTCTCGCGGCGCGCCGGCATCGAGTCCTGGGCGCCCGGGCGCTGGACCGACAGCGCCGCGGCCGCCGAGGCCCACGCCAGGGCCTCCGGCATCGCCCGGCCCTCGCCGAGGGCCACGGCCAGCGCCCCGACGAAGGTGTCCCCGGCGGCCGTGGTGTCCACGGCCCGTACGCGCGGCGCGGGCACGGTGACCGGCCGCCGGGCGCGGGCGGCGTACAGGGAACCGGCCGCACCGAGGGTGATGACCACCTCGGGCACCTGCCGCAGCAGCGCCTCGGCCGCCTGGTGCGGGTCGGTGAGTCCGGTCAGGGCGGCGGCCTCGTGCTCGTTGGGCACCAGCAGGTCGACGGCGGCGAGCAGCCCGGGCGGCAGCGGCTGGGCGGGTGCGGGGGTCAGGATCGTCCGTACGCCGTGCGCGCGGGCCGCGCGGGCGGCGTCGGTGACCACGCCCAGCGGGACCTCCAGCTGGAGCAGCAGCGCGTCGGCCGCGGCGATCCGGGTCTCGTCGCCGGCCTCCAGCGCGGTCAGGCGGCCGTTGGCCCCAGGGATCACGATGATCGCGTTGGCGCCCTCGTCGTCGACGGTGATGTGGGCGGTGCCGCTGGCGCCCTCGACGGTGCGCAGGGCGGCCGTCTCGACGCCGGCGGCCGCGAGCGCGGAGCGCAGCCGTACGCCGAACTCGTCGGCGCCGACCGCCCCGATCATGGTCACCTCGCCGCCCGCGCGGGCGGCAGCGACCGCCTGGTTGGCCCCCTTGCCGCCGGGGACGGTGCGGAACTCGCGGCCGGTCACGGTCTCCCCGAGGCGGGGGGCCTTGGGGACGTAGGCGACGAGGTCCATGTTGGTACTGCCGAGCACGGCGATGGCCGTCATGAGGGGGCTGCCTCCTGTGCGGTGAGGTGGGCGAGGGTGTCGAAGCCGATGCCGTCGAAGCCGGGGACGGTGGTGGCGAGCCGGTTCTTCAGCGGGGTGGTCCAGCGGGCGGGGAGGTTCTCCGGGGCCCCGGCGAGCAGCCCGGCGAGGGAACCGGCCGTGGCACCGTTGGAGTCGGTGTCCCAGCCGCCGGAGACGGCGCGGCAGACGGAGTGGGTGAAGTCGCCGTCGGCGTGGGTGAGGGCGGCGGCGATCAGGGCGGTGTTGGGGACCGCGTGGACCCAGTGGTAGTGCCCGTAGCGGTGGTGCAGGGCGTCGACGACGTGGTCGAACCCGGCCGGGGCGGGATCGGCCGCGGTGGCGGCACGGATGCCGTACGTCACGGCCTCGGCGAGGCGCGAGGCGGGCGGTACGACGGCCAGCCCGGCGCGCAGCGCGGCGTGCACGTCGGCGGTGCCGGTCGCCGCCCCGGCGAGGGCGGCGGCGGTGAACATGGCCGCGTACACACCGTTGGCGGTGTGCGTGAGGGTGGCGTCCCGGTAGGCCTGCGCCGCCGCGCGCCACGGGTGGCCGGGGTTGGTCCAGCCGTGCACGTCGGCGCGGATGAGGGCGCCGATCCACTCGCGGAAGGGGTTGTGGTGGGTGGCGGTGTGCGGTGGTTCCAGCCCGAGCAGCAGGTTGCGGTACGCGACGCGCTCGGCGGTGAACGTACGGCCGGCCGGCAGCTCGTCGAGCCAGAGGCGGGCGACGTCGGCGGTGCGGAAGTCCTTGCCGTGGCGCTGGAGGAGCAGGAGGTTCAGGAGGGGGTAGTTGAGGTCGTCGTCCTCGGGCATGCCGTCGATGTTCTCGGCGAGGGAGGTGGCGGCGGAACGGCGGTTCCAGGGGTGGGCGGCCAGGGTGGCGGCGGGGACGCCGCGGGCGGTGAACCAGTCGTCGAGCGGCCAGTTGCCGGTGGCGCGGGCGAGGGCCCGGATCCCGTCGAGGGACACCTTCTCGACGGGCTTGCCGAGCAGACACCCGACGGCCCGCCCGACCCAAGCGGCCTCCAACCGCCGCCGCAACCCTTCCCCCCGACGGCTCCCGCCCGGCCCCGTGCCGCCCGCCCGGCCTGGGGCGGGGGCACCTGAGCCCGTGGCCACGGGCTCGGCCGGGGTGCGGGCCGCCCCGTCGGGGGGCGGGGTGGGGGCGGCCGGTTCTGGTGGCGTGTGGGTTCCGTCGGGCTGAGTCCCGTGCGGGGCGCGGGCCGGGCCCGGTGGACCGGGGGCCGGGGGCCTGGCCCCGGTGACGGGCGGGGAGGGGGAGAACCCCTCCGCCCGGGTGCCGCACGCGGCCGCGATGGCGTCGAGCGCCAGCGGTTCGGCGTCCGACCAGGGGGAGGGGACGGCGTCCAGTTCGGTCAGCAGCCGCTCGGCCAGGGCCCGCAGGGCGGGCGGTGCCGGGACCGGTGAGGCCCCGGCCCGGTCGGGTGCGGGCTCACCGCCCGCGGCCAGCCACGCTCGGCGGTACGGCTCCGGATCACGGCCGTCCTCGGCGGCCTGGCGCAACTCGTGCCCGATCAGGTCCTCGGGCTGCGCCCACGTGAGCCGGACGGCCCCCTCCTCGCCGTGGGCACATGGCTCCGCCGGGTCCGGGTGGCCTCGGGCGGCGTCCGAATGCGTGGAGGCGGTGTCCGGTGCCGGCGCCGCGGGGGCGCCGTCCGGCGTGCCCCACGGGTGGGGCCGTCCCTCGGCCACATGGCCGGGGGCTGGGGTGGCCGGTGGGGACGGGGGTGTCCTGGGGTGGGGGGTCATCGGGGGGCCGTCAGGGTGGTGAAGGCCGATTCATGGGTGCGGCGGCGGGCGACGTCCCGGGTGAAGACCTCGCGCGCCACCTCCGCCATCGTGGCCGCCGGCGCGTACAGGTCCAGCCGGCTGGCCCCGGCCACCTGCTCCGACCACGTCGGCGGGACGGCCGCCGCCCCGCCCAGCGCGCCCGCCACCGCCCCCGCCATCGTCGCGATCGAGTCGCAGTCCCGGCCGTAGTTGACCGCTCCGAGGACCGCCGGTTCGTACGCCCCGTCCGCGATCAGGAGCATCCCGAGGGCGACCGGGAGCTCTTCGATCGCGTGCAGGCGGGACGGGCGGCGGGCGCCGAGCGAGGGGGCCCGGTAGTCCGGGCCGACCGTGTCGTACGGCGCCACCGCCGCCCGCAGCGGCACCACCGCCGCTTCGACGTCCCGCAGGCCGGCCGCCGCCTCCGCCACCGCCGCGATCGCCGCGCGCGTGCCGTCCTTGGCCAGGGCCAGCGCCGTGTCCACCACCGTGGTGGCGGTCGCGCCCGGCGCGCACGCGGCCGCCACCGCCGCCGCGAACACCCCGGCCGCCTCCCGTCCGTACGAGGACTGGTGCGCCCCCGCGATGTCCAGCGCCTCCGCGTACGCCGCCGCCGGGTTGCCCGCGTTGACGATGCCGACCGGTGCCATGTACATCGCCGCGCCGCAGTTGACGATGTTCCCGGCCCCCGCCTCGCGCGGGTCGACGTGCCCGTAGTGCAGCCGCGCCACGATCCACTTCTCGGCCAGGAAGATCCGCTGGAGGGGGAGGGCCTCGGCCTCCAGCTCCGGGATCCAGCGGGGAGTGGACATCAGGTCCGGGACCAGGTGGTCGGCGACGGCGTAGGCGTCGAGGTGGTCGCGTACGCGCGCGTAGACGCGGACCAGCGCGTGGGTCATCAGGGTGTCGTCGGTGACGTGCCCGTCGCCCTTGTGGTACGGCGCGATGGGGCGGGCGGTGCGCCAGTCCTCGTACCAGGGGCCGACGATGCCGTGCACCCGGCCGCCGTGCCGTTCCACGATCTGGTCCGGGGAGAAGCCCTCGACCGGCCCGCCGAGGGCGTCGCCGACGGCGGCACCGACGAGGCAGCCCGCCGCCCTGTCCTCCAGCGTGAGCGGGTGCGGGTGCGGGTGCGGGTGCGTCTGCGGGTGCGTGTGCTGCGCCAGCGTCATGTCCGAATCATCCCTTGGGTGAGGTGAGTTCCGTGCGAGCGAGGAGCCCGGCGAGTTCGACGAGGTCGGTGCCGGCGAGGCGGGGCAGGGCGCAGCCGGAGAGGGTCCGGCAGGCCTCGCGCCAGGCGGTGGGGAGGGAGTCGCCGCCGCCGAGTGCGCCGGTGAGCGCGCCGGCCAGGGCGGGGGCGGAGTCCGCGACGCGGGACAGACAGGCGGCGGCCGGGACCGCCTCGACGGCCTTGCCGCGGGCGGCGGTTGCGAGGGCGAGGGCGACGGGGACGGTCTCGGCGGCGGCGATGCCGTAGCTGTAGACGTGGTCGACGATCTCGTGCTCGAGGGTGGGGACGAGGCCGAACGCGCCCTCGGCGGGCGAACTGCGGGCCAGTTCGACGGCGTGGCGGGCGTTGCGGCCGATCTCGGTGGCGCCGGGCAGCTGGGCGAGGGCGGCGTCGACGGCGGTGTCGACGTCCGCGCCGCCGAGGGCGGCGGCGATGGCGGCGGCCATCGCGCGGGCGCCGTGGACGCCGTCGCCGTCCTGGGTGTAGCGGGCGTCGAACTCGGCGAGTTCGGCGGCGTGTTCGGGGGCGCCGGGGTGGACGACGGCCAGGACGGCGGCGCGGACGCAGGCGGCGTCGTCGAAGTAGTGGGGGTTGTCGTGGCCGGTGGCGGGCGGGCGCAGGCCGGTGGCGAGGTTGCCGAGGCCGGCCCGTACGGAGATCCGGGCGCGCAGGGGGAGGACGGCGGACTCGACCTCGGGCGCGCGTTCGGCGGCCGCGGCGACCTCGGAGGCGAGGGCGTTCCAGGCGAGGTCGATGGCGGCGCGCATGCGGCGCGACCGGGAGAGGTCGCTGAGCAGGACCCCGGCGGCGGTCAGAACGGACTCGGCGGCGAAGGCGGCCCATTCGGCGTCGTCGGAGGGGCCCAGGCGCAGGGGCTCGGGGGGCTGGTTGAGGGCGATGGGGACGGGGAGGGTGGTGGTGGCGTTCTGCTCGGCGAACGTGTCGAGCTCGCGGGTGAGGCGACGGGTCCACTCGGGCATCCGGCTGGCCCGGTGCCGGGCGGCGGGCCACCCGGCGGCGTCCCCGGCGGCGAGCCCGAGCAGCAGCCCTTCGATCCGCCGCGGGCCGGGCGTTGCGGCGGGGTACGCCGCGGGGACGGCCGTTCCCCTGGGCCCGGCCGCCCGCACGGCACCGGCCCCCCGCAGGCCGACGGGTAGGTCGACCCGCAGGCCGACCGACGCCGTGGCCGCCGACCCCAGCGGGGCCGGCTCCGGCACGCCGAGATACGGCGGTCTGTCCGCGAGGGGCGGCATGGCCGTGGCGGTGGCCGTGGCCGCCGGGACGCCCGCGGAGGCGCGGTCCGCCGCGACGGCCCGCCACGGCCACGCCGGGCCCTGGCCCGCGGGCGCCGGGTCCGGCGACGTGACCGGCGTACCGGACAAGGCCGGCCGCAGGCCGGCCGGCGCGCCCGGCATGACCCCCGGCGGCAAGGCCGGTGCGCCCGACGGGGCCGACGCGCCCGGTGTACCTGGCGGGGTCGACGCGCCTGGGGCCGACGTACCTGGCGGGGCCGAGGCGCCCGGCCTACCCGGCGCGCTCGGCGTACCCCGTGGGGCCGACGTACCCGACGCGCCTGGCGTACCTGACGCGCCCGGCGTGCCGCACGCGCCCGGTGTACCAGGCGGGGCCGACGCGCCCCGCGTCCCCGCCGTACCCGCCGTGCCCAACGTGCCCAACGTGCCCGGCGGGGCCAGTGGGGCCGGCGCGCCCGGCGCACTGAACGTGCCCGGCGGACCCGGCGTGCCCGGAATGCCCGGCGCACTCAACGCGCCCGGCGTCCCCGGCGGGGTCGACGCGCTCGGCGTACCCCGTGGGGCCGACGTACCCGGCGCACCCGGCGTGCCCGGCGTCCGCGCCGTACCGGGCGTGCCCGGCGTCCGCGCCGTACCCGGCGCGCCCGGCGCCCCCATCGGGGCCGTAGGGCTCGGCGCGGGCCCCGGGCCCGGGGTGGGGGCGGTCATCGGGGGGCCTCGTATTCCGGGGTGAGGAGGTCCGCGATGTCCAGGACGTGGTAGCCGCGCATCGCGGGCAGGCAGCTGCCGCGGACCGGGCCGATCGCCGAGGACCAGGCGGTGGGGATCGCGGCGGCGCCCGAGAGGGCGCCGGCCAGGGCGCCCGCCACCGCCGCCGTGGTGTCGGCGTCGCGGCCCATGTTGACCGCGGTCAGGACCGAGGCGGCGAAGTCGCCCCCCGCCGCCGAGAACGCGCCGAACGCCAGGCCCACCGCCTCCGGGGCCAGGTCCGTCCACGGGTAGCCGCCGATGACGACCGCCGAGCGGACCGCCCGTTCGCCGCGCGGGGCGGCCGTCACCGCCCGGCGCAGGGAGCGGGCGGTCCAGGAGTCCGACGGGATGACCGAGAGGGCCGCGGAGATCACCGACGCCGGGCTGCCGCCGGCCATCGCCGCCGCCACGCCCGCCGCGACCGCCTGACCGCCGTAGATGCCCTCGCCGTCGTGGCTGACCGTGCCGTCGATCGCGACGAGGCGGGCGGCCTCGGCCGGCCGGCCCGCCGCGAAGACGCCGAAGGGGGCCGCCCGCATGGCCAGTCCGTCCGACCACGCGTGGCGGTGCTGGGCCGAGATGGGGGCGGCCAGGCCCCGGCGCAGGTTCTCCAGGGTGCCGCGTTCGGAGAAGCCCGCCCCCCGGAACGGGCCCTCGTCCAGGTCGGCGATCCAGTGGTGCCAGGCCCGTTCGACGTGGGAGACGGTCAGCGCGGAGCCGTGCCGGGCCAGCAGCAGGCCGGAGAAGATCGCGTACTCGGTGTCGTCCGTGCCCGCCGGGTCCTCCGACACGAAGCCCTCGATCCGGCCCCACCGCGCGCGGATCTCCGACGGCTTCATGTTCTCCGCGGGGGCGCCCAGCGCGTCACCCACCGCGAGGCCCAGAAGAGCGCCCCTGGCCCGTTCGAGGAGGACCTGCGGATTGCATGCAATCAGCTCCATGGCGGCGCCTCTCCTGTGTGGGTGGACCCATCGTGGGCCCATGGGGGATTTGTGCCATGGAGTGGGGTTTGTCGCCCGGTGTGAAACACCCGGCGCGGGGCGCCGTCACCCGGTCGCCGAGGCGCAAAAGCGCAGGTAAGTACGGCCTACCTTGCTGGCGGGCGGCGGAAATCGTGCGTAGTTTCGAGGTGTTCAGGGGGAGCGGGACCCGTCGCGGGGACCGCTCGTACGTATGGGGAGGAGAGACGCATGTCCATCATCGACATCGAAGCGCCGCTGCACGAGGCCCACCGTGACAATCACACGCACCGTGATGTCAACGGCGGGTGGCTGCGTCCGGCCGTCTTCGGTGCCATGGACGGACTGGTCTCCAACCTCGCGCTGATGACCGGCGTGGCCGGCGGCGCCGTCGCCCCGCAGACCGTCGTGATCACCGGGCTGGCGGGTCTCGCGGCCGGAGCCTTCTCGATGGCGGCCGGCGAATACACCTCCGTCGCCTCGCAGCGCGAGCTCGTCCTCGCCGAACTCGACATAGAGCGGCAGCAGTTGCGCAAGCACCCCGTCGACGAGATGGAGGAGCTGGCCGAGCTGTACGTCTCGCGCGGCGTCGAGCCCCTGCTGGCCCGCGAGGTCGCCATGCAGCTCTCCCGCGACCCCGAGCAGGCGCTGGAGATCCACGCCCGCGAGGAGCTCGGCATCGACCCCGACGACCTGCCGTCCCCGATGGTCGCCGCCGTGTCCTCGTTCGGCTCCTTCGCGCTGGGCGCGCTGCTGCCCGTCCTGCCGTACCTGCTCGGCGCCACCGCCCTGTGGCCGGCCGTCGTCCTCGCGCTGGTGGGCCTGTTCCTGTGCGGCGCGGTCGTCTCGCGGGTCACCGCGCGCTCCTGGTGGTACAGCGGCGTACGGCAGCTGCTGCTGGGCGGCGCGGCCGCCGGTGTGACGTACGTCCTGGGCAGCTGGATCGGTGCGGCCCTAGGCTGACCGGCGCAGGGGTGAGACACTATGCGGTACCCCACATAAGTAGTCCATTACCCGGCGGTTTCGATCCTGTGTCGGCCGGGCATGACATTCAGGCGCGCGGGCAATGAAGCCTGCCTCGCGACGGGGGCCTCCCACGGGTGCCCCACGGGTCTTCGCCCTGTGCTCCACGGGCCCTTGTCCCGTGTTCCACCTGCGAAGGTCCCCACTTTCTGGCTCGTGCGGTGTCCGCATGCTGGAATGCGATATCCGGTTCCCGGGATTGCCGTCATCATGTAACCTGCACGAAATTTCAAGCAGAGGGCCAACGTCGTCCCTCGGCACGCACCTTTGCCACGACGACGACGGGAGAGCCGATGCGTTCCGCATCCACGCACTCCGCGACCGGCCTCAGCAACACCGCCTGGTCGCCCTTGGACGGTCGCCCCGCCCCGCAGGGCATGTACGACCCGCGCAACGAGAAGGACGCCTGCGGCGTCGGTTTCGTGGCCAACCTCACCGGAGAGGCCAGCCACACCCTCGTCGAGCAGGCCCTGACCGTCCTGCGGAACCTCGAGCACCGCGGCGCCACCGGATCCGAGCCGGACTCGGGCGACGGCGCGGGCATCCTCTCCCAGGTCCCGGACGCCTTCCTGCGCGAGGTCGCCGGATTCGAGCTCCCCGAGGCCGGCGCGTACGCCGTCGGCATCGCCTTCCTCCCGCCCGCCACCGACGCAGGCGCAGATGCTGACGCCGACGGCACCGCACAGGCCGTCGCCGTGGAGCGGATCGAGGCCATCGCCGCCGAGGAGAACCTGACGGTCCTCGGCTGGCGCGAGGTCCCGGTCACCCCCGAGCTGCTCGGCAACGGCGCCCGCGCCACCATGCCGGCCTTCTCCCAGCTGTTCGTCTCCGCGCCCGGCGCCGCCGGGATCGAGCTGGACCGCAAGGCCTTCGTCCTGCGCAAGCGCGCCGAGCGCGAGGCGGGCGTCTACTTCCCCTCGCTCTCCGCCCGCACCATCGTCTACAAGGGCATGCTGACCACCGGCCAGCTGGAGCCCTTCTTCCCGGACCTCTCCGACCGCCGCTTCGCCTCGGCCGTCGCCCTGGTCCACTCGCGCTTCTCCACCAACACCTTCCCCAGCTGGCCGCTCGCCCACCCGTACCGCTTCGTCGCGCACAACGGCGAGATCAACACGGTCAAGGGCAACCGCAACTGGATGCGCGCCCGCGAGTCCCAGCTGGCCTCGCAGGTCTTCGGCGAGGGCTCCCTGGAGCGGATCTTCCCGATCTGTACGCCGGACGCCTCCGACTCGGCCTCCTTCGACGAGGTCCTGGAGCTCCTGCACCTCGGCGGCCGGTCGCTGCCGCACAGCGTGCTGATGATGATCCCCGAGGCGTGGGAGAACCACACCTCCATGGACCCGGCCCGCCGCGCCTTCTACCAGTACCACTCCACCCTGATGGAGCCCTGGGACGGCCCGGCCTGCGTCACCTTCACCGACGGCGTCCAGGTCGGCGCGGTCCTCGACCGCAACGGTCTGCGCCCCGGCCGCTACTGGGTCACCGACGACGGCCTCGTCGTCCTCGGCTCCGAGGTCGGCGTCCTCGACATCGACCCGGCCAAGGTCGTCCGCAAGGGCCGCCTGCAGCCCGGCAAGATGTTCCTCGTCGACACCGCCCAGCAGCGGATCATCGAGGACGACGAGATCAAGGCCGAGCTCGCGGCCGCCGCTCCGTACGCCGAATGGCTCGAGACCGGCGAGATCGAGCTCACCGACCTGCCCGAGCGCGAGCACATCGTGCACACCCACGCCTCGGTCACCCGCCGCCAGCAGACCTTCGGCTACACCGAGGAAGAGCTGCGCGTCATCCTCGCGCCGATGGCCCGTACCGGCGGCGAGCCGCTCGGCTCCATGGGCACCGACTCGCCCATCGCCGCCCTCTCCGAGCGCCCGCGGCTGCTCTTCGACTACTTCACCCAGCTGTTCGCGCAGGTCACCAACCCGCCGCTGGACGCCATCCGCGAGGAGCTCGTCACCTCGCTGCTGTCCTCGCTGGGTCCCGAGGGCAACCTGCTGGAGCCGACGGCCGCCTCCTGCCGCAGCGTCACCCTGCCCTTCCCGGTGATCGACAACGACGAGCTGGCCAAGCTCATCCACATCAACGCCGACGGCGACATGCCCGGCATGAAGGCCGCCACCCTCTCGGGCCTGTACCGGGTCTCCGGCGGCGCCCAGGCGCTCGCCGACCGCATCGAGGAGATCCGCGCCGAGGCCGACGCGGCCATCGAGAGCGGCGCCCGCCTGATCGTCCTCTCCGACCGCCACTCGGACGCCGAGCACGCGCCGATCCCCTCGCTGCTGCTCACCTCCGCCGTGCACCACCACCTCATCGCCACCAAGCAGCGCACCCAGGTGGGCCTGCTCGTCGAGGCCGGCGACGTCCGCGAGGTCCACCACGTCGCGCTGCTCATCGGCTACGGCGCGGCCGCGGTCAACCCGTACCTGGCCATGGAGTCGGTCGAGGACCTGCTGCGCGCGGGCACGTTCATCGAGGGCATCGAGCCCGAGAAGGCCATCCGCAACCTCATCTACGCCCTCGGCAAGGGCGTCCTGAAGGTCATGTCCAAGATGGGCATCTCCACCGTGGCCTCCTACCGCGGCGCCCAGGTCTTCGAGGCCGTCGGCCTGGACGACGCGTTCGTGGCGACGTACTTCCACGGCACCGCCACCAAGATCGGCGGCGCGGGCCTGGAGGTCATCGCCAAGGAGGTGGCCGCCCGCCACGCCAAGGCCTACCCGGCCTCCGGGATCGCGGCCACGCACCGCGCGCTGGAGATCGGCGGCGAGTACCAGTGGCGCCGCGAGGGCGAGCCGCACCTGTTCGACCCGGAGACGGTCTTCCGCCTCCAGCACGCCACCCGCAACCGCCGGTACGACATCTTCAAGAAGTACACCGACCGGGTGAACGAGCAGTCCGAGCGCCTGATGACGCTGCGCGGCCTGTTCGGCTTCTCCGCCGACCGCCCGCCGGTCCCGCTCGACGAGGTCGAGCCGGTCAGCGAGATCGTCAAGCGCTTCTCCACGGGCGCCATGTCGTACGGCTCCATCTCCCAGGAGGCGCACGAGACCCTCGCCATCGCCATGAACCAGCTGGGCGCCAAGTCCAACACCGGTGAGGGCGGCGAGGACCCCGAGCGCCTGTACGACCCGGCGCGCCGCTCGTCGATCAAGCAGGTCGCCTCCGGCCGCTTCGGCGTCACCAGCGAGTACCTGGTCAACGCGGACGACATCCAGATCAAGATGGCCCAGGGCGCCAAGCCCGGCGAGGGCGGCCAGCTGCCCGGCCACAAGGTCTACCCGTGGGTCGCCAAGACCCGGCACAGCACGCCCGGCGTCGGCCTGATCTCCCCGCCGCCGCACCACGACATCTACTCCATCGAGGACCTCGCCCAGCTGATCCACGACCTCAAGAACGCCAACCCGGCGGCCCGCATCCACGTGAAGCTGGTCTCCGAGGTCGGCGTCGGCACGGTCGCGGCCGGTGTGTCCAAGGCGCACGCGGACGTCGTCCTCATCTCCGGCCACGACGGCGGCACCGGCGCCTCCCCGCTGACCTCGCTCAAGCACGCGGGCGGCCCCTGGGAGCTGGGCCTGGCCGAGACCCAGCAGACGCTGCTGCTCAACGGCCTGCGCGACCGGATCGTCGTCCAGACGGACGGCCAGCTCAAGACCGGCCGCGACGTCGTCATCGCCGCGCTGCTCGGCGCCGAGGAGTTCGGTTTCGCGACCGCGCCGCTCGTCGTTTCCGGCTGCGTCATGATGCGCGTCTGCCACCTGGACACCTGCCCGGTCGGCATCGCGACCCAGAACCCGGTGCTGCGCGAGCGCTTCTCCGGCAAGGCCGAGTTCGTCGTCAACTTCTTCGAGTTCATCGCCGAGGAGGTCCGCGAGCTCCTCGCCGAGCTGGGCTTCCGTACCCTCCAGGAGGCCGTGGGCCACGCCGAGCTGCTCGACACCGCGCGGGCCGTCTCGCACTGGAAGGCGCAGGGCCTGGACCTCCAGCCGCTCTTCCACGTCCCCGAGCTGCCCGAGGGCGCGGTGCGCCACGCCGTCGTCGCCCAGGACCACGGTCTGGAGAAGGCGCTCGACAACGAGCTGATCGAGCTCGCCGCCGACGCGCTGAACGCGGCGAGCGCCGAGGAGGCGGTCCCGGTCCGCGCCCAGGTCGCCATCCGCAACATCAACCGGACGGTCGGCACCATGCTCGGCCACGAGGTGACCAAGCGGTTCGGCGGCGCGGGCCTGCCCACCGACACCATCGACCTGACCTTCACGGGCTCGGCCGGCCAGTCCTTCGGCGCCTTCCTGCCCAGCGGTGTCACCCTGCGGCTGGAGGGCGACGCCAACGACTACGTCGGCAAGGGCCTCTCCGGCGGCCGCGTGATCGTCCGCCCCGACCGGGGCGCCGACCACCTGGCCGAGTACTCCACCATCGCGGGCAACACCATCGGCTACGGCGCGACCGGCGGCGAGATGTTCCTGCGCGGCCGCACCGGCGAGCGCTTCTGCGTCCGCAACTCCGGCGCGCTGGTGGTCTCGGAGGGCGTGGGCGACCACGGCTGCGAGTACATGACCGGCGGCACGGCGGTCGTCCTCGGCGAGACCGGGCGCAACTTCGCGGCCGGCATGTCGGGCGGCGTCGCGTACGTCGTCGACCTCGACCGTGACAACGTCAACTCCGGCAACCTCGAAGCCGTCGAGACCCTGTCGGACGAGGACCAGCGGTGGCTGCACGACGTGGTGCGCCGCCACGAGGAGGAGACCGGCTCCACGGTCGCCGCCAGGCTCCTCGCGGAGTGGGACACCGCGGTGACCCGCTTCAGCAAGATCATCCCGACCACGTACAAGGCAGTGCTCGCCGCCAAGGACGCCGCTGAGCGGGCCGGACTCTCCGAGTCCGAGACCACCGAGAAGATGATGGAGGCGGCGACCCATGGCTGACCCGAAGGGCTTCCTCACCACCCCCCGGCAGACCGCCTGCTCCCGTCCCGTTGAGGACCGCCTCAAGGACTGGAACGAGGTCTACGTCCCCGGCTCCCTGCTGCCGATCATCAGCAAGCAGGCCGGCCGCTGCATGGACTGCGGCATCCCGTTCTGCCACAACGGCTGCCCGCTGGGGAACCTGATCCCCGAGTGGAACGACTACGCCTACCGCGAGGACTGGGGCGCGGCGTCCGAGCGCCTGCACGCCACGAACAACTTCCCGGAGTTCACCGGGCGGCTGTGCCCGGCCCCGTGCGAGTCGGCGTGCGTGCTCGGCATCAACCAGCCGGCCGTCACCATCAAGAACGTCGAAGTCTCGATCATCGACAAGGCGTGGGACAACGGGAACGTCACCCCGCAGCCGCCCGAGCGGCTGTCCGGCAAGACGGCCGCCGTCATCGGCTCCGGCCCGGCGGGCCTGGCCGCCGCCCAGCAGCTGACCCGGGCCGGCCACACCGTGGTCGTGTACGAGCGCGCGGACCGCATCGGCGGCCTGCTGCGCTACGGCATCCCCGAGTTCAAGATGGAGAAGGTGCACATCAACCGCCGCATCGAGCAGATGCGCGCGGAGGGTACGAAGTTCCGCACCGGCATCGAGATCGGCCGCGACCTGACGGCGACCGACCTGCGCAAGCGGTTCGACGCCGTGGTCGTCGCGGCGGGCGCCACCGTCTCCCGGGACCTGCCGGTCCCCGGGCGCGACCTGCGCGGCATCCACTTCGCGATGGAATACCTCCCCCTCGCGAACAAGGTCCAGGAGGGCGACTTCATGGCCCCGCCGATCACGGCCGAGGGCAAGCACGTGGTCGTCATCGGCGGCGGCGACACCGGTGCGGACTGCGTGGGCACCGCCCACCGCCAGGGCGCGGCGTCGGTCACCCAGCTGGAGATCATGCCGAAGCCGTCCGAGGACCGCACCGCCGGGCAGCCGTGGCCGACGTTCCCGATGCTGTACAAGGTCACCTCGGCCCACGAGGAGGGCGGCGAGCGGGTCTACTCCGTCTCCACGACCCACTTCGAGGGCGACGAGGACGGCAACGTGCAGTCCCTCCACCTGGTCGAGGTCGAGTTCGTGGACGGCAAGCTGGTCCAGAAGGAGGGCACGGAGCGCTCCATCCCGGCCCAGCTGGTCACCCTGGCGATGGGCTTCACGGGCACCGACCAGGCCAACGGCCTGGTGGACCAGTTCGGCCTGGACCTCGACGAGCGGGGCAACATCGCCCGCGACGCGTCGTACGCGACCAACGTCGACGGCGTCTTCGTGGCCGGCGATGCGGGCCGCGGCCAGTCGCTGATCGTGTGGGCGATCGCCGAGGGCCGCTCGGCGGCCCGCGGCGTGGACCGCTACCTGACGGGCACGAGCACCCTCCCGTACCCGGTCAAGCCGACGGACCGCGCCCTGATGGTCTGATTCTCGACGCCAGGCCGAAGCAGTACCCCCGGCCCCGCGTGGCCGGGACCCCTCATGCGGTCCGTACAACGGTGTGCGGCACTCCGACACGGCGCCCGTCATGTCCCCGACCAGGGATGACGGGCGCCGTGGCGTGTCGGGGCGTCGGCCTACTCGGGGGTGAACTCGTACTGCAGCTCGTACAGGTGTCCCGCCTTCACCATCTCGGTGGCCTCGATCGGGCGGTGGTCGTCGCTGTACACGGCCCTCAGCGTGCGCAGCACCGGAAGGTCGCCCGGCAGGCGCAGCGCGGCATGCTCCAACCGGGTCGGGATCCGCGCGGAGATCCGGTCCACGCTCAGGCGGGGCGGGAAGCCCAGTGCGGCGAGCAGGGTCGGCGTTCCGCCGCGGATTCTTCGGGCCTCCGCGAGAGCTGTGCCCTGAGCGACGTCCAGCGGGTAGTACGAGCTGACCAATTCCGCCGGTTCCCCGTCGATGGTGATGAGTTGCCGGCGGACGACCACCGGCGTGCCCGGGGCGAGGGCGAGCGCCGCGGCGATGTCGCCCTGAACGGGTGCCTCACGGACCTCGATCAGATCGCTGCGCGCCTCGGAACCACGGGCGGCCGCCTCCGCCAGCCAGGGATAGGTCTCACCCGCCGTCGCAGGGGTGAGCGACGTGGCAGGGCGGACGGTCTGCTGCCGGTTCTGGCGTACGGTCACCGCGGCACCCGCCCGGCCGATGACGAGGCCCTCGTCCTTGAGGAGCTGCAGGGCCTTCTGGATCGTCGCGTTGGAGGCGTCGAACCGGGACTTGAGCTGCGCCGTGGACGGAACCTTGGCGCCCGGGGCCAGATCGCCGTTCATGATCTCGCCGCGCAGATCGGCGGCGATGCGGGCGTGCAGGGGCCGAGGGTCGAAAGACTCGTCTTCGTCGCTGAGCAAGGTCATCCGATCCTGATCTCGTAGCGCAACCGCTGGCGGGTGGCGGGCATGACCATCAGGTCCGCCTGGAGGGGCGCGTCCGCCGCGTCGTACGTGACGCGGGCGATCCGCAGGACCGGTTCGTCCGGGCCCAGGGCCAGCTGTTCGCGCTCCTCGGCGGACGGCATCCGGGCCGTCACGTCCTCGACGACCCGTACGCCGACGTGCCCGAGGGACGCCAGCAGGGTGACTGCGCCGCCGCGGATCCTGGCGGTGCCCGCGAGCGGGGTGCCGGACGCGATGCGGGCGGGGTAGTAGGTGTCCGTCAACTCGCAGGGTTCGCCGTCGAGTTCGATGATCCGGCGGCGGACCACGACGGTCTCGCCCGCGTGGCCGGCCAGCATGGCGGCGACCTCGGCGGACGCGGGCGTCTCCCCGGCGCGCACGATCCGCTGCCCGCCCCGGCGCCCCGCCGCCCCCGCCTCCTCGCTCCAGGCGTCCGGCGCACCGGCTGCGCGCGGCGTCAGGTAGGGCATGGACGTGCTGGTCCATTCGCTGCCGCTCATTCTGTCCTCCCGTACGCCCGGCCGGTGTTGTGGTCCCCACGCTATGCGACGCGCGTGCAGGGGTCCCCACCCTGGCCAACCTTGCTGCTTTTCGCGAATAGCAATACGGTCTGTGTGGTCACGAAGACTCAGCGTGAAGGTCGCGGGGTGGAATGTTCCTTTCCCGGCAGCAGCGGTTTCCCCGGGCCCGGGCCTCGGTGCGGGCATCCCGGCAGTTCGTGGGGGACACGCTCGCGGAGTGGGGTGTCTCTGAGCGGCGGGACGACGTGCGGCTCTGCGCCTCCGAGCTCGCTGCGAACGCGGTCCTCCACGGGGTGCCGCAGGGACGGGAGTTCTGCGTACGCATGATGTGGGGGAGTGGAGAGCTGCGCGTCGAAGTACGCGACAGCGGGCCGGGACCCCCGGTGCCTCGACGCCCCGCGCCGGAGGCCGTGTCCGGCCGAGGGCTGTGGCTGCTGGCGGAGCTGGCGGACGACTTCGGCGTCCGGGACGAGGGCGTGGGCAAATCGGCCTGGTTCACCTTCGAACCGGCCCGCTCCTGACAGCCCTGTCTGTCGTTGCGGCGCCCGTCACGCCCCGGGTGGGGGCGGGGCATGACGGGCACCGGCGCGGCCCGGCCGGGTCAGGACTCCCGGGGTGGTTCGTCGTCGTTGCCGCGGCGGAGGGTGCGCAGGCCGTGGGACGGGGTCCAGGTGCGGATCACCAGGTCCTCGCCGTCGATGGCCAGGTGGACCACCTCCGTCAGTTCCGTGCGGAACAGGTGGAAGGGGTGCGGGGAGTCGGTCTCCTCCGCGTAGCGGTGCAGTTCGGGCTGCTCCAGGATCTCCACCGCCCGCCCCGACAGCCGTACGTCCCCGTACGGCATCGTCTCGCCCTCGCCCGGGTTCGCGTGCAGCGCGAAGCGCGGGTCGCGTTGCAGGTCCCTGGCCTTCCAGGAACCCGGCATCATCCCCAGCCACAGCTCCCCGCCGCGGATGTCGACGTTCAGGCCGCTCAGGCGAGGGGAGCCGTCCTTGCGCAGGGTGGCCAGCACATGGTGCTTGAACTGCCCGAAGCGGTCCTGGACGCTCCTGGCGAACTCCGGCTCGGCGGCCTCGAACGCCGCCCAGTTGTTGGTCGTCATGCCGTCATCAAAGCGCGTCCGCCGCCCGGGGCGGAACGATTCCCAGGCGGCGCGCCGAGGCCAGCCACGCCGGGAACTCGCCGACCAGCCGGTCGTACAGCTGCCCGTCCGGCACCCGGCGCGGGTCGGCCCCGGCATGGAAGTAGCCGGCGTTGTCCACCGGGCGCCGGTCCGGCACGGGCAGTTCGTCGAGGCGGCGCAGGAAGTCGAACTGCGTACTGCGCGTGTTGCCGAACCCGACGAACTGCCAGAACAGCGGCAGCCGCGCCGACTTGCACAGCCACCGCTCGGCGGCCGGCCTGCTGACGGGCCCGCCGTCGGTCTGGAACACCACCAGGGCCGGCTCGGCGGCCCCCGAATCCAGGTAGTGGTCGATCACCGCGTCCATCGCCGCGTGGTACGAGGTCCTGCCCATGTGGCCGAGGCCCGCCACGGTCTTCGCGATCCGGCCCGCGTGCCCGTCCAGCGGTATCTCGGTCACCGCGTCGACGTCCGTGGAGAAGAACACCACCGGCACCCGCCCGTTGTCGTCGAGGTGCGCGGACAGCCCCAGCACCTGGTCGGCGAAAGCCTGCACGCTGCCGTCGTCGTAGTACGGCCGCATGGAACCGGAATAGTCCAGCACCAGGTACACCGCGGCCCGCAGGCCGTCCAGGCCGTGCCTGCGCAAGGACACCCCGGCGCTCTTGTACAGGTCCACGAGCGCCGGAGCGGTCGCTTCGATCGTGCGGAGGCTCATCGCGCTGGCCGTCATGGGCGAGAGGGTACGGCCCCCGGCGGGCCGCCGGGGACGGTTCGGCGTGCCCCGTTCCGCGCACGGCGCTAGCCTGAAACAGGACATCCATGGCGCGGAGCGGGCCGAGGAAGCCGGTCGTTGTCGATCGCGGTCGAGTTCGTCACGCGGGTGGAAGCGGGTGCCGCGATCAGCAGGTGCCCGGGTGCGCACTCCCAGCCACCCGCCGCAGCGCGCTGCGACCGCGCGCTCCACCGGGATTTTCCGTCCTCACCCATGCAGTGTTTTCCCGGCAAGGAGGGAAACGCATGAACCGGCACGTTCGCTACGCACTCCTCACCCCCCTCGTGGTCACCTCGGTGGCCCTGCCCCCGGCCCTGGCCCAGGCCGCCCCGGTGGAGCGGGCCCCCGGCGCACCCGCCGCGGCCCCGCTGGCTCCGACGTGCAAACTGGAGAACGGGTCGACCGCCACCGAGTACGACATCATCCTCACCGGGTTCAGGGCGGGGCAGAACGTACAGATCAGGGGCGCGGAGAGGATCAACACCAAGGTCGACCAGGCGGGCTCCTTCACCGAGCAGGACGTCAAGAAGGGCTCGTACAGCGTGCGGTTCGGCGGCCAGAACAACAGGAACCAGATGTCGATCAACTGCATCAAGCCGGCCCGGGTGACGCCCGTCCACATCTCGGAGATCGACATCACGACCGCGTCGACCACCCCCGCGACAGTGGACTGCTCCGTGGCACAGAAGGTCACGTTCAAGGCCACGCTCACCGGAACGGGAACCGGGGACGTCAAGCTCCAGTGGGGGTCCGACAGCAAGTCGACGAACCCCGTGCTGAAATTCACCGCTCCCAGCACCGAGAGCGCGGCCTTCGTCGTGCAGTCCACCCCGCGTGCGGCGGCCACCGACCCGGCCCCCAAGGTGAACGTCGTCGTCTTCGCAGGTGGGGCCTCGGACCGCAGGACCTTCACGCTCAGGTGCACCTGAGGCCGGCTCCCGCCCTGTTCCCGCCCCGCCCTCCCCGGCATACTGACGCATCGTCAGGTATGGGTGGGTGGAAGGAGGCCGGGCGGTGACGATGGGATCTCTGGCGGGGAAGGTCGTCCTCATCACGGGTGCGGGCCGCGGGCAGGGCGCCGCGGAGGCGCGGTTGTGCGCCGAGGCCGGCGCGCGGGTGGTCGTGACCGACGTACGTGAGGAGGAGGGCCGGGCCGTCGCCGCGTCCCTGGGGGACCAGGGCCTGTACGTACGGCACGACGTGACCTCGGAGATGAGCTGGACGGCGGCCGTCGCGGCCGCCGTCGGCGCGTTCGGGACGCTCTCGGCGCTCGTCAACAACGCCGCGATCTGGCGCACCGCCCACGTCGAGGAGCAGTCCCCGGAGGGCTTCGAGGAGCTGCTGCGGGTCAACCTGCTCGGGCCGTTCCTCGGGATCCGGGCGGCCGCCTCGGCGCTGCGCGCCGCGGGCGGCGGTTCCGTCGTCAACATCTCCTCCACGGCCGGGCTGGTGGGCATCGCCGGCCACGCGGCGTACGGCTCGGCCAAGGCCGGGCTGCGCGGGCTGACCCGGTCCGCCGCGATGGACCTCGCGCCCGACCGGATCCGCGTCAACTCCGTGCATCCGGGGGCGATCGACACCCCGATGGTGGCGGACGCGGTGACCGGCCGGGACTGGTCGCACCTGCCGCTGGGCCGGATGGGCCGCCCCGAGGAGGTCGGGGCGCTGGTGCTGTTCCTGTGCTCGGACGCCTCCTCGTACGTCACCGGCGCCGAGTTCGCCGTCGACGGCGGGATGACCGCCGCCTAGGAGCCGGAGCGTGTCCCGGCCATCGACGCCGGGCCGGTTCCGTCGTCGGACGACCGCTCTCCTCGTCCGCAACGCGATGCCGTATTTCCGCCAGCGCCGGCGGTCCCGCTCACGAGAGAGTCGGCGAAGGCCCCGTGTTCCTGGTCGCGGGCCCGTCCGTTCGGCACTCCGCGAAAGGCACAGCCATGCACCTCGTCCCCGGGCTCAAGGTCCTGTACTTCGGAACTCCGGTGGTGCTGATCAGCTCACTCAACGAGGACGGCACGGCGAATCTCGCGCCGATGTCCTCGGCGTGGTGGCTCGACCAGTCCTGCATGCTCGGTCTCGGCAACAACGCCCAGACCACCGCGAACCTGCTGCGGGAGGGCGAGTGCGTGCTCAACCTGCCCTCGTCGGCGATGGTCGATGCCGTCGACCGGATCGCGCTCACCACAGGGAAGCCGGCCATGTCGGACCGCAAGGCGCAGCAGGGCTACCGGTACGAGCCGGACAAGTTCTCGGCCGCACAGCTGACCGAGCAGGCGTCGGACCTGGTCCGGGCGCCCAGGGTCGCGGAATGTCCGGTCCAGCTGGAGTGCAGGGTCGTCTCGGCCCATCCGTTCGGCGGTCCCGCGTCGAACGTCACCGCTTTCGAGGTGGAGGTCCTTCGCGCCCATGTCGAGGAGGACCTGGTCATCCCCGGAACCCATTACGTGGACCCGCTCGGCTGGGACCCGCTGATCATGAAGTTCTGCGAGTTCTTCGGCGGTGGACACAACGTTCACCCGTCGAGACTCGCCGAGGGCTGGAACATGCCGCACCAGCTCGAGTCGACGACCACCTGAGCAGGCATCCGGCGGCGTGTACCAGCGGTTTGGGGCGGCCCGGGAAAGCGCTCGCATCCGGTTCCCGCCGCCGCGTAGGGTCGCGGTCATGACCACGACCACGGCCACGACCACCCTCTGGCGGCCCACCGGTCCGGTCGAGCTGGACCTGGTCCGTGCGCTCGACTGGCGGGGCTGGCCGCCGCGCCTGCCCGAGCAGCCGATCTTCTACCCCGTGCTCGACGAGGACTACGCGATCCGTATCGCCCGCGACTGGAACGTCCGGCACGACGGCGCCGGCTTCGTGACCCGCTTCGAGGTCGACACCGCGTTCCTGGCCCGGTACCCCGTCCGGCAGGCCGGCGGGGAGACGATCCTGGAGCTGTGGGTGCCGGCCGAGGAGCTCGACGAGTTCAACGCGCACATCGTGGGCCGCATCGAGGTCGTGCACACCTTCCGCCCCGCCGCCGGGGAGACGGCCGGATGACCGCGTCCCCCGCCCGTGCCCGGTCCTTCGACGCCGCCGCCGCGTTCTACGGCGCCCACCGCCCCTCCTACCCCGGCGCGCTGTTCGACGCCCTGGAGGAGCTCACCGGCCGGCCGCTCGCCGGGGCCCGGGTCGCCGACGTCGGGGCCGGCACGGGGATCGCCACCGCGCTGCTGCACGCCCGCGGCGCGCGCGTGCTGGCGGTCGAGCCGGGCGACGGCATGGCCGCCGAGCTGCGCCGCACCCTCCCGGCCGTGCCGCTCGTACGCGGGGACGGCGACCGGCTGCCGCTGGCCTCCGGCGCCTTCGACCTGCTCACGTACGCCCAGGCCTGGCACTGGACCGACCCGCAGCGCTCGCTCCCGGAGGCCCGGCGGGTGCTGCGGCCCGGCGGGGCCCTGGCCCTGTGGTGGAACGACACGGACACCGAGGTGCCCTGGATCGCCGAACAGGAGGCACGGCTGCGGGAGTTCTTCCAGGTCACCGTCGCCGCCACCGCCCGCGCGCTGCCCGAGGGGCCGGCCTTCACCACCCGGCGCACGGCCTGGACCCGGCGGATCCCCCTCGACGCGCACCTGGCCAACCTCGCCAGCCACTCCGCCTTCCTCGTGCTCGGCGAGGCCGCCACCCGGCCCTTCCTCGACGCGGAACGGGCCCGGCTGGAGGCGCGGTTCCCCGACGGGACGGTCGAGGAGGCCTACGTCGTCAGCCTGTCCGTCGCCGTCCTGCCCTGAGCGCTCAGCTCCCGTACGCCGCCAGCACCGCCGCCCGCAGGTGCGCCGGCGTCCCCCACGCGTCGCGCAGCGGCCGGGCCTTGCGCAGCCACAGGGACAGGTCCAGCTCCTGCGTGTAGCCGACGGCGCCGTGCAGCTGCAGCGCCGTACGGGCCGCCCGGTACGCCGCCTCGCCCGCCGCCAGCTTCGCCGCCGCGACATCGCCCGCCGCCCTCGTCAGCGCCGCGCCCAGCACCAGCGGCCGCGCGAACTCCAGCGCCAGCAGGGTGTCCGCCAGCCGGTGCTTGACGGCCTGGAACGCGCCGATGGGCGTCCCGAACTGGGTGCGCTGCTTGACGTACGCCACCGTCCGCTCCAGCAGCGCCTCGCCCACCCCCAGCGCCTGCGCCGCCGTCAGCAGCCGGGCCCAGGCCAGCGCGGGCTCCGCCGGCACCCCGGCCGCCAGCAGGTCCCCGCCGGGCAGCGGCTCGGCCAGCCGGCGGGCCGGGTCCACGGAGAGGCGCACGGGCCGGTGGCCGGGGGAGGCGTACAGCCCGCCGTCCGCCGACAGTGTCAGCACCACCGTCGCCGCGTCCGCGTCCAGCGCGTACGGGCCGGCGCCCGGCAGCGTCAGCGTGGCCAGGCACTCGCCCGCCGCCAGCGCCGGCAGGTGCTTGCCCGGCAGCAGCGCGGCCGCGGCCACCGTCTCCACCAGCGGACCCGGCACCCCGTACCGCCCCAGCTCCACGAACGCCACCGCCAGTTCCACCGGCAGCGGTCCCAGCCCCTCGTGCTCCTCCGGCACCGCCAGCGCGAACAGCCCGCACTCCGCCAGCCGCGCCCACAGCGCCCGGCCCGGCCCGTGCTCCCCGGCCGACCAGGCCCGCACCACCGACGGCACGTCCGCGGCGGCCAGCAGCGCGGCCAGCGTGCGGGCGAGGTCCGACTGCTCGTCGGTCAGCAGGAAACGCATCAGCGGCGGCCCTTCGGGAGGCCGAGCAGCCGCTCGGCGATGATGTCGCGCTGGATCTCGTTCGTCCCGGCGTAGATCGGGCCCGCCAGCGCGAAGACGTACGGCTCCGCCCACGCGGTGTCGGCGAGCTCGCCGTCCGCGCCCAGCAGGTCCAGCGCCGTCTCGTGCAGCGCGATGTCGTACTCCGACCAGAACACCTTGTTCAGGCTGGACTCGGCGCCGATCGCCCCGCCCGCCGCGAACCGCGACGCGCACGCCCACGTGAACAGCTCGTACGCCCGCGCCCCCACCACCGCGTCCGCGACCCGGTCGCGCAGCGCGGTGTCCGCCGGATCGCCGGCCTGCCGCCACAGCCCGACCAGCCGGTCCGCCGCCGCCAGGAACCGCCCGGGGGACCGCAGTGTCAGCCCCCGCTCGTTGCCGGTGGCCGACATCGCGATCCGCCAGCCCTGCCCCGGTTCGCCGATCACGTCCTCGTCGGGCACGAACACCCCGTCCAGGAACAGCTCGGCGAAGGCCGGCTTGCCGTCGAGGCGCCCGATGGGCCGTACGGTCACCCCCGGCGCGCGCAGGTCGAACATCAGGTACGTCAGGCCCTGGTGCGGCCGGGCTGCGTCCGGATCGCTGCGGAAGACGCCGAAGGCCCGGTCGGCGAACGCGGCCCGCGAGGACCAGGTCTTCTGCCCCGACAACAGCCAGCCGCCGTCGGTGCGCACCGCCCGCGAGCGCAAGGACGCCAGGTCCGAGCCGGCCTCCGGCTCCGACCAGGCCTGGGCCCAGATCACCTCGCCGCGCGCCATCGGCGGCAGGATCCGGGCCCGCTGTTCCTCGGTCGCGTGGTCGAAGAGGGTGGGGGCGAGCAGGTTGATGCCGTTCTGCGCGACCCGGCCGGGGGCGCCCGCCGCGTAGTACTCCTCCTCGAAGACCAGCCACCGGACGATGTCCACGCCCCGGCCGCCGTACCGCTCGGGCCACGAGACCACCGACCAGCGGTCCGCGGCCAGTTCGGCCTCCCAGGCGCGGTGCGCGGCGAAGCCCTCGCCGGTCTCCAGGGAGGGCAGGGGCCGGCCGGGCACGTGCGCGCGCAGCCAGGCCCGCGCCTCGGCCCGGAAGGCGTCCGTCTCCGGGGTGTGCGTGAGGTCCATCGCCGTCCTTCCACGCTTCCCTAACAAGTGTTTGGTAGGTTAACGTACGGTCATGAGCGGAGTCGAGGAGCACGCACACGCGCCCCGGTACGTCCCCCGGTACGTCCCCGGCCACGGGCTGCTGCGCGGCCGCACCGCCGTCATCACCGCCGCCGCCGGGGCCGGCATCGGCGGCGCCACCGCCCGCCGCTTCCTGGAGGAGGGCGCCAGGGTCCTCGTCAGCGACGCCCACACACGCCGGCTGAAGGAGACCGAGGCCGCGCTCGCCGCCGAGTTCGGGCCGGACGCCGTCACCTCCCTGCCCTGCGACGTCACCGACGAGACCCAGGTCCAGGCCCTGTTCGCGTACGCCGAGGAGGTCCACGGACGCCTCGACGCCGTCGTCAACAACGCGGGCCTGGGCGGCACCGCACACCTGGTCGACATGACCGACGACCAGTGGTCCACGGTGCTCGACGTCACCCTGAACGGCACCTTCCGCTGCACCCGCGCCGCCCTGCGCGCCATGAAGGCCACCGGCTCCGGCGGAGTCGTCGTCAACAACGCCTCCGTGGTCGGCTGGCGCGCCCAGGCCGGCCAGGCCCACTACGCCGCCGCCAAGGCCGGGGTGATGGCCCTGACCCGCTGCGCGGCCCTGGAGGCCGCCGAGTTCGGCGTACGCGTCAACGCCGTGGCCCCCAGCCTGGCCATGCACCCGCATCTGGTGAAGGTCACCTCCGCCGAACTGCTCGCGGACCTGACCGAACGCGAGGCCTTCGGGCGGTACGCGCAGCCGTGGGAGGTCGCCAACGTCATCGTGTTCCTGACCAGCGGCTACGCCTCGTACATGACGGGCGAGACCGTGTCGGTCAGCAGCCAGCGCGCCTAGGCCGAGAATGGACGCGTGCCAACGAACAAGAAGAAATCCCAGGTGACGCCCTCCCCGGAGCGCCGGCGCGAACTCCTCGGCACCGCCGCCGAGGTGTTCGCCGCCCAGGGCTACAACGCCACCACCGTGCGCAAGATCGCCGACGCCGCCGGCATGCTCGCCGGCAGCCTCTACTACCACTTCGATTCCAAGGAATCGATGCTCGACGAGATCCTCTCCACCTTCCTGGGCGAACTGTGGGACGGCTACGACGCCGTACTCGCCGCCGGACTCGGCCCCCGGGAGACCATCGAGGCCCTCGTCACCGAGTCCTTCCGGGAGATCGACCGGCACCGCGCCGCCGTCGCGATCTACCAGAAGGAGGCCCGGCACCTGGCCGCGCAGCCCCGCTTCCACTACCTGTCCGACTCGCAGGTGAAGTTCGAGAAGGCCTGGCTGGGAACGCTGGAGCGGGGGGTCGCCGCCCAGGTCTTCCGCGCCGACCTGGACATCCGCCTGACCTACCGCTTCGTCCGCGACACCGTCTGGGTCGCCGCGTCCTGGTACCGGCCCGGCGGACAGCACAGCCCCGAGGAGATCGCCCGCCAGTACCTGTCGATGGTGCTGGACGGCATCGCCGTACGCAGCACCACCTGACTCAAGGAGTGTTCCGATGCCCGAGGCCTACATCGTCGAAGCGGTCCGCACGCCCGTCGGCCGGCGCCAGGGCGGCCTGGCCGCCGTCCACCCGGCCGACCTCGGCGCCCACGTGCTGCGGGCCCTGGTGGAACGCTCGGGCGTGGACCCGGCCGCCGTCGAGGACGTGGTCCTCGGCTGCGTCGACACCGTGGGCCCGCAGGCGGGCGACATCGCCCGGACGGCCTGGCTGGCGGCGGGACTCCCCGAAGAGGTCCCGGGCGTCACCGTCGACCGGCAGTGCGGCTCCTCGCAGCAGGCGGTCCACTTCGCCGCGCAGGGCGTGCTGTCGGGCACCCAGGACCTGGTCGTCGCGGGCGGCACCCAGAACATGTCGATGATCCCGATCGCGTTCGCCTCCCGGCAGGCCGCGGAACCGCTGGGCCTGACCGGCGGCCCCTACGCCGGCTCCGAGGGCTGGCGGGCCCGCTACGGCGACGCGCCCGTCAACCAGTTCCACGGCGCGCAGTTGATCGCCGCGAAGTGGGGCATCAGCCGCGAGGACATGGAGCACTTCGCCCTGCGCTCCCACCAGCGGGCCCTCCGCGCCCTCGACGAGGGCCGCTTCGAGCGGGAGACCGTCGCCCACGGCGAGGTCCGCGCCGACGAGGGCCCGCGCCGGGACACCTCCCTGGAGAAGATGGCCGCCCTGCGGCCGGTGGTGGAGGGCGGCACGATCACCGCGGCCGTCTCCTCGCAGGTCTCCGACGGCGCGGCGGCCATCCTCCTCGCCTCAGAACGGGCGGTGCGCGAACACGGACTGACGCCCCGGGCCCGCATCCACCACCTGTCGGTACGGGGCGAGGACCCCATCCGGATGCTGTCCGCGCCGATCCCCGCGACGGCGTACGCCCTGAAGAAGGCCGGCATGACGATCGACGACATCGACCTCGTCGAGATCAACGAGGCGTTCGCACCGGTGGTCCTGGCCTGGCTGAAGGAGACCGGCGCGGACCCCGACCGGGTCAACGTCAACGGCGGCGCCATCGCGCTCGGACACCCGCTGGGGGCCACCGGCGCCAAGCTGATGACCACGCTGCTGCACGAACTGGAACGGACCGGCGGCCGCTACGGCCTGCAGACCATGTGCGAGGGCGGCGGCCAGGCCAACGTCACGATCATCGAACGCCTGTAGGGGGCCGGTCGCCGAACGCCCGTGGGGGACCCGTCGCCGAACGCCCGTGGGGGACCCGCGCGCCGCCGGGCGCAGTGAGAACCGTCACAGTGAGCCGTCGCACACCACCCGGCGGACCCCTTCCCCGTACGCCCGGACGGCAGGACCGGGGCCGTGGCGGCGGGAGCGCCGGCGGGGCCGGGGGTGCGCGGTGTGTTAGCGTGGCCTCTCTTATGACCAGCTCCAGCGCCATACCCGCCGCCCGCCGCCCTGCCCGCCGACGGGGGCCCGCCCAGGGCGCCGGGGGCCGTGCGCGGAAGAAGTCCACCGCTCCCGCACAGCCGCCGCGGCCGCAGGAATTCACCATGCCCGAGCCGGTCGTCCCGGCGCTGCCGTCCGTGGCCGCGTTCGAGGACCTCGACATGCCCGCGGCGCTGCTGAAGACCCTCGCGGCGCAGGGCGTCACCGAGCCGTTCCCGATCCAGGCCGCCACCCTGCCGAACTCGCTGGCCGGCCGTGACGTCCTCGGCCGCGGCCGCACCGGCTCCGGCAAGACCCTCGCCTTCGGCCTGGCCGTCCTCGCCCGCACCGCGGGCCGGCGCGCCGAGCCCAAGGCCCCGCTCGCCCTGGTCCTCGTCCCGACGCGGGAGCTGGCCCAGCAGGTCACGGACGCCCTGGAGCCGTACGCGCAGGCGCTGCGGATGCGGATCGCGACCGTGGTCGGCGGCATGTCCATCAACCGCCAGGCGGGCACGCTGCGGCGCGGCGCCGAGGTCCTGGTGGCCACCCCCGGCCGGCTCGCCGACCTGATCGAGCGCGGCGACGTCACGCTCGCGCGGGTCGCGGTCACGGTGCTGGACGAGGCCGACCAGATGACCGACATGGGCTTCCTGCCGCAGGTCACCGCGCTGCTCAGGCAGGTCGAGCCGGACGGCCAGCGGCTGCTGTTCTCCGCGACGCTGGACAAGAACATCGACAAGCTCGTCAAGATGTTCCTGAGCGACCCGGTCACGCACTCGGTCGACCCGTCGGCCGGCGCCGTCACGACCATGGAGCACCACGTCCTGTACGTCATGGACGAGACCGACAAGAAGGTCGTCGCGACCCGCATCGCCGCCCGCGACGGCCGGGTCATCATGTTCCTGGACACCAAGCGGGCCGTGGACCGCATGGTCAAGAAGCTGCTCGCCAGCGGCGTACGGGCCTCCGGCCTGCACGGCGGCCGCTCGCAGCCGCAGCGCAACCGCACGCTCGACTGGTTCAAGACGGGCGAGGTGACCGCGCTGGTCGCCACCAACGTCGCCGCGCGCGGCATCCACATCGACGACCTGGACCTGGTCGTCAACGTGGACCCGCCGACCGACCACAAGGACTACCTGCACCGCGGCGGCCGTACCGCCCGCGCCGGCGAGTCCGGCAGCGTGGTCACCCTGGTCCTCCCCGACCAGAAGCGGGACATGACCCGCCTGATGTCGGACGCCGGCATCTCCCCGCGCACGGCGCAGATCAAGTCCTCGGACGAGGAGCTGTCCCGGCTGACCGGCGCCCGCGAGCCCTCGGGCATCCCGGTGGTCCTGGAGGTCCCGCAGCCGACCCAGCCGGCCGCGCAGCGCACCGGCGCCAAGCCCGGCAACGGCCGCCGCCGCGCGTCGGGCGAGGGCGCGGGCCGCCGCCGCCGGCAGCAGGGCGCCGCCGACACCCCGGCCCAGCCCCGCCGCACCCAGCCCGCCGGCTCCACCCCCGACCGCCCCCGCCGCCCCCGCCGCACGACCTGACCCGGGGCCTCCGCCCCATCAGGGGCGCGAGGAACTGCGCGAGCAACCACGCACGCCCCCGCACCCACCCACCGGGCCCAGCCCCGTGAGGGGCGCGGGGAACTGCGCGCTCAGCCACGTACGGCCCGCACCCAGGTACCGGGCAGCACCCCGTGAGGGGCGCGGGGAACTGCGCGAGCAACCACGCACGCCCCCGCACCCACCCACCGGGCCCAGCCCCGTGAGGGGCGCGGGGAACTGCGCGCTCAGCCACGTACGACCCGCACCCGAATCCCCCGCCCCCGGCCAGCATTGGCGTCTAGCGGACCATCTTCGACTGCAGCTTCGCCAGCGTCCGCAGGTCCAGACCCAGCCCCTGCGTCAGATAGCCGTAGAAGCTGCCGTAGTCCGCCGTCATCTGCGCCAGCGCCGCGTCCAGGTAGTCCTCGCGGACCTCCTGGAGCGGGATCAGCAGCTCCGGCTTCTGCATCAGCCCGGCCTGCCGCAGCCCCTCGCGGACCTGCGCGTCGTACGCCGCCCGGAACCCGTTCGTCGCCAGGAAGTCCTGCTCCGCCCAGCCCTCCGGCACGGCCAGCGCACGCAGCAGCACGTAACTCAGCCAGCCCGTACGGTCCTTGCCCGCCGTGCAGTGGAACAGCAGCGGCCCCTGCCGGCCGTCGGCGATCTCGCGCAGCGTCGTCGCGAACTGCGCCCGGCTCTCGGGGGACGTCACGAACGTGCGGTAGATGTCCCGCATGTACGCCTCGGCCCGCCCGCCGCCGAGCATCTGCTCCTGCTTGACCGGGTCGCCGGCGCGGATCGCGGAGACCAGGGTCCCGAACAGACCCAGGTCGCTCACCGGACGCGCGACGGGCGTGAGCCCCGCCGGCAGCCGGTCGGCGCCGTCGTACTGGACCTCCATCGGGATCCGGAAGTCCACCACCTTCTTGAGGCCCAGGCCGGACAGGGTGACGAGGTCGGCGTCCGTCACCTTGCCCAGCGCGTCCGATCGGTAGACCAGACCGTGGCGGACCTCGCCGCCGGTGTACGTGCGGTAGCCGCCCAGGTCGCGGACGTTGACCGCGCCCTGGAGGGGGATCCGGCGGATCCCCTGCGCGGCGGCGGACCGGTCGTGGCCCTGCGCCACGGCCACCGGCGCACCGGCGGACGCGGACGCGGCGGACGAGGCGGACGCGACGGACGCGACGGACGCGGACGCGACCGACGCCGGAAGGACCCCGGCGGCGAGCACGGAGAGCAGCACTCCGGCCGTCGCCAGGCGGATTCTTCGACCCCGGCCCCACCGGGGTATACGGCTCGTGCGGGTGGTCATACGGCTCATGTGTCAGCTCCTTGGCAGCTTCTCCAGTACCTGCTGTGCCTCGGCCATCACCCGGGCGACGAGCTCCGCACACGACGGAAGGTCCTCGATCACGCCCGCGACCTGGCCGGATGCCATGACTCCGAGGTCCGTACGGCCCTCGACCATGGACGCCTTCAGGAGCATGGGAGTGTTCGCGGCGAGCAGGACCTGGCTCCAGGACAGGTCCTTGCCGTGTTTCATCGCCAGGCCGTCCCGCACCAGCTGCGCCCAGGACAGCCCCGACAGCTTCCGGAACGCGGCCGCGTGCCGCACCGCCCGCGCCAGCGCCGTCGCCCGGCCCGCCCGCTCCAGCGAGGCGACCAGCTCCGTGCGCAGCATCCGGTGCGGCAGGCCGTCCACGGCCGTCGTGACCGTCACGTCCTTCACGGTCGCCGCCAGGTACCGCGCCTTGACGGCGTCCGGCACCGTCGAGTCCGACGTCAGCAGGAACCGCGTCCCCATCGCGACCCCCGCCGCCCCGTACGCCAGCGCCGCCACCAGCCCGCGCCCGTCGTGGAAGCCGCCCGCCGCGACCACCGGGATGCCGACCGCGTCGACGACCTGCGGCAGCAGCACGGTCGTGGCCACGTCCCCGGTGTGCCCGCCGCCCTCGCCGCCCTGCACGATCACCGCGTCCGCGCCCCACGCCGCGACCTTCTCCGCGTGCCGGCGCGCCCCGATCGAGGGGATCACCACCACGCCCGCGTCCTTGAGCCGCGCGATCAGCTCCCGCGACGGCGCCAGCGCGAACGACGCCACCCGCACGCCCTCGTCGATGATCAGCCGTACCCGCTCGGCCGCGTCCCCGGCGTCCGCGCGCAGGTTGACCCCGAACGGCCGCCCGTCCGTACGGGACTTCACCTCCCGCACCGCCGACCGCAGCTGGTCCACGGTCATCGTCGCCGAGGCCAGGATGCCCAGCGCCCCCGCGTTCGCGGTGGCCGAGACCAGGCGGGGGCCGGCGACCCAGCCCATCCCGGTCTGCACCAGCGGGTGCTCGACCCCGACCAGCTTCGTGAACGCGGTCTCCATCAGGCGGGCACCTCCCGCTCGCGGGTGCCGCGCGGATCCAGCTCCTCGCGGATCAGCCGCAGTTCCTCGGGCTCCGGCTCGCGCGTCTGCGGTACGGGGCCGTCCCCGGCCGGCTCCACGAGGGCGAAACCGGTGGCCGCCCGGACCTCCTCCAGGGTCACCCCCGGGTGGAGGGAGGCGATCCGCATCGACCGGTCGGGGGTCTCGAAGTCGAAGACGCCCAGGTTCGACACCACGCGCGGCAGGCGGTGGTAGCGGGTCGCGGACGGGCCGGCCGCGGCCGCCCGGTCGTGACCGACGCCCGAGACCATGTCGACGCGCTCGACGAACACCCGGGCCGAATGCCGCGGGATCCAGTAACTGACCGGATTGTTCAGAGTGTTGACGGGCGCCCCGCGTACCCCGAGCAGCTGCCGGGCGGGCCGCTCCCAGTCGCCGATGCAGGAGATGTTCTGGTTGCCGAAGCGGTCGATCTGGCTCGCGCCCATCATCACGTGCCGCCGCCCGCCGGTGACCATGGTCAGGTGCCGGCGGTACGGCAGCCAGCCCTCCACCGTGGCGCCGTCGGCGGCCACGAGCATCGCCTCGCCGTCGGTCATCAGCAGGTCGGGGGAGAAGGTACGGCGGGCCAGCCGGGCCCCCAGGGCCGGGATCAGGCCCATGGGACTCGCCAGCACCTCGCCGTCGCCGCGCCAGGCCTCGGCGCACGCGATGACGCAGTACTCGGCGCGCGTGACCACGCCGGGCGCCGGGTCCCGGTCCGGGTCCCGGTCCCCGGCCGGGTCGAGGGGGGTGGTGTCGGTCCGGCTCACCGCTGTTCCTCCTGCCAGGCCGCCACGGCCCGCTGGTAGTCGTGCTCGTTCGCGCCGGACAGGAACCGCTGCGCGAACTCCGGCCAGGGGGTCGTCGCGTACAGCTTCTGGAAGGCCTCGTCACGGCCGTAGTCGGGCACGCAGGAGGTGAAGTGCGCGCCGCCCGGGGTCTCCACGACGCCGGTGACGCTGTGCCGGGAGACCAGCAGCGACTGCGGGCCGGCCGCCTTCGACAGCTCGGCCGTCCCGACGATCTGCTCGCAGGAGACGTACGCCGTGTCGGCGGCCTCGCAGAAGAGGTCGTCGAAATAGGGGTCCGGGCCCAGGTACTGGCCGTTGCCGAGGCGGTCGGCGCGGTTGAGGTGGACCAGGGCGGCGTCCATGCGCAGGGCCGGGACCGCCACGAACTCCTCGCCGTCGGCGTAGGGGGAGGTGACGGTGCGCAGGCCGGGGTTGACGCGCAGGACGTCGGAGCCGAGGCCGGCCCGGACGGGAAGGAACGGCAGCCGGTTGGCGGCCGCGTGCAGGCCCCACATGAACATCGCCTCGTCGAGCTCGGTGAGCGCGAAGGCGCCGCGCTCGCGGGCGGCCCGGTAGTGCGGTTCGAGGGGGATGGAATCGAGGGTGACGAACGGTGTCACCAGGGTGGAGATCCGGCCGGCGGCGGCGAGCAGACCGATGTCCGGACCCCCGTACGACACCACGGTCAGATCGGTGATCTCGGACCGGAGTAGCGCTCTGACCAGGGCCATCGGCTTACGGCGCGAGCCCCAGCCGCCGATCCCGAGGGTCATGCCGCTGCGCAGCCGCCCCACCACCTCGTCCAGGGACATGATCTTGTCGGTCCTGTCGCTCACCGCTCCCGCTCCTTCCCGAAGGTGTCCCGGACCCGGTCGGCGACCCCGCTGAGGTTGGCCTCGAAGGTGAAGCCCTGCTCGAAGCGGTAGCTGCGGCGCACGTCCACCGGGTCGATACCGTTGATGGCGGCCTTGGCCAGCCGGATCAGCTGCCCGTCCTTGAGCGCGATCTCCGCGGCCAGGTCCAGCGCCGCCGCCCGCAGCCCCTCGCGCGGCACCACCTGCCACACCGAACCGTGCGCCTGCAGCTCGGCCGCCGTCACGGTGCGCGAGGTGTAGTACAGCGCGCGCATCAGGTGCTGCGGCACCAGCCGGGCCAGATGGGTGGCCGCGCCCAGCGCGCCCCGGTCCAGCTCCGGCAGCCCGAAGGCGGCGTCCTCGCTCGCCACGATCACGTCCGCGTTGCCCACCAGGCCGATCCCGCCGCCCAGGCAGAACCCGTGCACCGCCGCCACCACCGGCACCTCGCACTCGTACACGGCCGCGAAGGCCTCGTAGCAGCCGCGGTTGGCGCCGATCAGCGCCCCGTGCCCGGAGTCGCGCTGCATCTCCTTGATGTCGACCCCGGCGTTGAACCCGCGCCCCTCGGCGGCGAGCACCACGCACCGCGTCTCCGGGTCGCGGCCCGCGGCGCGCACGGCGTCGGCGAGCTCGTACCAGCCGCGCACGGGCAGCGCGTTGACGGGCGGGAAGTCGACGGTGACCAGGGCGACGCCCTTGTCCGGGCCGGAGGTGGAGACACCCATGAGAGGATCCGCTACCTTTCCACCAAACATTTGTTAGGTGAGGAAGGTAGCAGCCTATGGAGCTCGACGGGAGGGTCGCCGTCGTCACCGGCGGAACCCGCGGCGTCGGCGCCGGGATCGCCCGCGCGTTCCTCGCGGCGGGAGCGCGCGTCGTCCTGTGCGCGCGCCGCCCGCCGGACGAACCGGTGACGGCGAACGGCCGGACGGCCGCCTTCACCGCCCTCGACCTGCGCGACCCGGCGGCCGTCCAGGCCTTCCCCGCGCAGATCGCCGAGCGGTACGGGCGGCTGGACTGCCTGGTCAACAACGCCGGCGGCACCCCGTACCGGCTGCTGGGGGAGGGCGACGCCGAACGCCACGCGCGGGTCGTGGCCCTGAACCTCACCGCACCGCTGGCCGCCTCCCTGGCGGCGTACCCGTACCTGCGCGCCGCCCGCGGCTCGGTGGTGATGATCGGCAGTGTCAGCGGCACCCGCCCCTCGCCGGGCACCGCCGCGTACGGGGCGGCCAAGGCGGGCCTGGAGAACCTCGCCCGGTCGATGGCCGTGGAATGGGCCCCCGAAGTACGGGTGAACACCCTGGTCCTGGGCATGGTGCGCACCGAACTCGCGCACCTGCACTACGGGGACGAGGCGGGCGTGGCGGCGGTCGGCGCCACCGTCCCGCTGGGGCGGCTCGCGGAACCGGACGAGGTGGGGGAGGCCGCGGTCTTCCTGGCGTCGGAGCGGGCAGCGTACGTGAGCGGAGCGAGCCTGCTGGTGCACGGGGGCGGGGAACGCCCGGCGTTCCTGGACGCGGCAACTGTCAACAAGGAGGGCTGAGATGGAACGTGGGTCGGGGCCGGTGGGTGTGGGGCCGACGGGTGCGGAGCCGGGGTCGGGGCCGGGGCCGGGGTCGGGGCTGTGTGCCGGGCGGGTCGTGGTCGTGACGGGCGCGGGGCGGGGGCTGGGCCGCGCCCACGCGCTCGCCTTCGCGGCGGAGGGCGCGCGGGTCGTCGTCAACGACCTGGGGGTCGGCCTGGACGGCCGGCCCGGCCCGGACAGCCCGGCGGCCGCAGTCGCGGCCGAGATCCGGGCGGCGGGCGGCGAGGCGGTGGCCCACGGCGGCGACATCGCCACGTCCGAGGGCGCGGCCTCGCTCGTACGGTGCGCGGTGGACACCTTCGGCCGGCTGGACACCCTGGTGAACAACGCCGGGTTCCTGCGCGACCGGATGCTGGTCAACCTCGACGAGGACGACTGGGACGCGGTGATGCGGGTCCATCTCAAGGGCCACTTCCTGCCGTTGCGCGCGGCCGCCGGGTGGTGGCGGGCCGAGGCCAAGGCGGGCCGCGAGGTGGCGGCGCGGGTGGTCAACACCTCCTCGGGCGCGGGCCTGCTCGGCTCGGTCGGCCAGGGCAACTACAGCGCGGCCAAGGCCGGGATCCTGGGCCTGACCCTGGTCGCGGCGGCGGAGATGGGCCGCTACGGCGTGCACGTCAACGCCATCGCCCCGGCGGCCCGTACCCGCATGACCGAAGCCACGTTCGCGGACGCCATGGCCGCCCCGGCCGCGGGCGCGTTCGACGCGATGGCCCCGGAGAACGTCTCCCCGCTGGTGGTCTGGCTCGGCTCCGAGGCCTCGGCCGGTGTCACGGGCCGCGTCTTCGAGACGGAGGGCGGGCGCATCACCCTCATGGACGGCTGGCGCCCGGGCCCCACCTCGGACAAGGGCGCCCGCCTGACACCCGCGGAGGCCGGTGCGGCGGCGGCCGGGCTGCTCGCCTCGGCGCCGGATCCGCTCCCGGCGTACGGGGCGCGATGAGCGGGGCGCGGCGTACGGGGCGCGATGAGCGGGGCGCGGTGAACGGACCGGGCCCGGCCCCCTGGCGAGGGGTCGGGCCCGGTCACTCGTGCGATGAGGTATCACTACCCACCGCACCCCCTCGCTGAACCGCTGTCACCCGTCCGGTTCCGTGCGTTCTCGAGCGGCGCGCGGAGCCGGGTGTTCCGCCGCCGGAGCGCGGGCACACCGTGGGCATGGACCTGGACACGGGCGTCGTGGTGGGGCTGGTGGCCCTGTTCGTCGTCTGGGTGGTGGTCGACGTCCTGACCCACCGGGGCGTACGCCGGAGGGGCGACGGCGCCGGCGCGGACGGCCGCGGGACCGGTTGCGCGGACGGCTGCGGAGGGTGCGGCGACGCGTAGCGGGCCCGGCCGTGATCCGCCGGCGCGGCCTATGTGTCGCAGGCCAGGACCGTGTCGCACACGCCGCAGCGGACCTGGACCGGGCCGCCGGCCGGGACGCGCAGCCGCTGCCAGCAGACCGGGCACGCGAAGGTCACCCGGCCAGCGGCGTCGAAGCGGTACGCCGCCCCGTCCCCGCCGGTACCGCCGCTCCCGAGCCCGCCGCCGAGCCCGCTCCCGCTCCCGCTCCCGCCCCCGCCCCCGTCTCCGCCCCCGGCGGCGGCCGCGCGGCGCAGGCGGGCGTAGCGGCGGCGCTGCCAGGGGCCCGCCCCGGCCAGCGGCGGGCGGCGCCAGTCGGCGCGCGCCACCGCCGCGCCCGCCCGGTACGCCTCGTACGCCCGCGGGCTCGTGAACCAGGGCGAGGGGTCCTCGCCCATCACCGCCGCCCGCTTGGCCAGCACGTACCCGAACTCCTCCGGCGTCAGGTAGCCCAGCTTCTGGTGGGTCAGCGCGTCCTGGCGGTAGGCGTCCAGCAGCAGCCACCCCGCCCCCAGGTACGCCGCCGCCGTGTCCGTCAGGATCTCGTCGTCCCCGGCCGCCCCGAAGCCCAGATCCAGCCGGTGCAGCAGGACGTGCGTCACCTCGTGCGCCAGCGCCGCCGCCAGGTCCCGGCGGTGCCTGCGGAAGCGGTCGTTGACCTCGATGAAGTACTCCGGGCCCGCGGCCAGTTCGACCACCGCCGCCTGTTCCATCGGCCGGAAGCTCACGATCATCCGCGCGTCCGGGCCCGGCAGCCGCAGCTGCCGCACCATCGCCGCCGCCACCCGCTGCGCCCCCAGGTGCAGGTCGTCGCCGTCCCCGAACGCCGCGTCCGCCGCCGCGAAGGAGGTCCCGTACGCGCGCACGCCCGGCGCGGACAGCCCGCGGTACAGGGCCGTCAACGACGCGCGCACCAGGGGGAGATGCGGAAATCCGTGCTCGACGGGCCCGGCCCGCCCACCGTTGTCCGTCATGCGGGCCCCCTCGCCGGAAATTGGCCGGAAACGCCTTCTTGCTGCGCGACCGCACCCTGATGTGACATGGACTCGTCAGAAACGTCACCCACCCAGTGGCGCGCACAGCCCAACCCCCCACGAAAGGCAGTGTGTTGACCGTGTCGAGCACCCTCAACCGGTTCGTCAAGCGCACCCTCGCCGCCGGCGCCATCGCCCTGGCCGCCGTCAGCCTCCAGCCCGGATCCGCCAGCGCCGGCACCGCCCCCGTCGTCGGCGGCACCCGCGCCGCACAGGGCGAGTTCCCGTGGATGGTCCGCCTCTCCATGGGCTGCGGCGGCGCCCTCTACACCCAGCAGATCGTTCTCACCGCCGCCCACTGCGTCAACGGCTCCGGCAACAACACCTCCATCACCGCCACCGCCGGCGTCGTCGACCTCAACAGCTCCAGCGCCATCAAGGTCAAGTCCACCAAGGTCCTCCAGGCCCCCGGCTACAACGGCACCGGCAAGGACTGGGCGCTGATCAAGCTCGCCAAGCCCATCAACCTGCCCACCCTCAAGATCGCCGAGACCACCCAGTACAACAACGGCACCTTCACCGTCGCCGGCTGGGGCGCCACCCGCGAGGGCGGCGGCCAGCAGCGCTACCTCATGAAGGCCACCGTCCCCTTCGTCTCCGACGCCGACTGCAGGGCCGCGTACGGCAGCGACCTCGTCGCCGGCGAGGAGATCTGCGCGGGCCTGCTGGACCAGGGCGGCGTCGACACCTGCCAGGGCGATTCCGGCGGCCCCATGTTCCGCCGCGACAACGCCGGAGCCTGGATCCAGGTCGGCATCGTCAGCTGGGGCATAGGCTGCGCCCGCCCCGACTACCCCGGCGTCTACACCGAGGTCTCCACCTTCGCCGCCCAGATCAAGAGCGCGGCCGCCGGCATGTAGCCGACCGCCCCGCCGCCCCACGCGTCCCCCGTCCCACCGGTCGACGCATCCCCCGTCCCACCCCTCGACGCGTCCCCCGGCCCGCCTGCCGCCCTGCCGGCCGTCGCGCCGCTCGTCCTTCCGGCCGAAGGGCACCGCCCCGGATCGGCCGGAAGGGCGAAGCGCGAGCCGACGGACGCGGGTAGCGTCGCAGGACGTATCGCGAGCCCGGCACCCGGCCGCCCACGCCGGTGTCCCGGGCTCGCGGCATGTCCCCGGCGGCCCACCGCGCGGTTGCGGCCAGCCCCGCGCCCCGGTCCCCTGGGAAGGATCCATCCGCACCGGCAGACGCCGCCGGCGACAGTGGGGCAGGCAGCGCATGACGATCAGCGTGGTCATCGCGGACGACCAGGAGATGGTCAGGACCGGATTCCGGATGATCCTGGAGAGCCAGTCCGACATCGAGGTCCTCGCCGACGTCGCCGACGGCGAGGCCGCCCTCGCCGCCGTCGAGCGGCACCGGCCCGACGTCCTCCTCCTCGACATCCGCATGCCCCGCCTCGACGGCCTCGAGGTCACCCGCCGACTGGCCGGCCGCACCTCACCCCGCATCGTCATCGTCACCACCTTCGACCTCGACGAATACGTCCACGCCGCCCTGCACGGCGGAGCCTGCGGCTTCCTCCTGAAGGACGCCAGCCCCGCCATGCTGGTTGAGGCCGTCCGCGCCGCCGCCGTCGGCGACTCCCTCGTCTCGCCCGCCATCACCGTGCGCCTGCTGCGCGACATGGCACCGCGCACCCCGGCCGCCCAGGCCGCCCGCCGCCCCGCCGAACCCCTCACCGAACGCGAACGCGAGGTCGTACGCTGCCTGGCCCGCGGCATGACCAACGCCGAGATCGCCGCGGAGCTCTACGTGTCCCTCTCCACCGTCAAGACCCACCTGGCCAACGTCCAGGCCAAACTCGACGCCCGCAACCGCGTCGAGATCGCCGCCTGGGCCTGGGAGAGCGGCCTCGCCGCGAGCACTGCATGAGCCCCCTGGCCAGCTGGGCCCGCCGCCACCCGCACGCCGCCACCCGGATCCGGCTCGCCCTCTCCGTCCTGCTGCTCTCCCTGGTCACCGCCGAAGCCCTCGTCCTCGCCCGCGAGCCCACCTTCCCCCACGCCCTCGTCACCGTCTCCGGCGTCCTCGTCTGCCTCAGCGCCGCCCCCTGGCCCTTCCTCCCCCTCCCGGCCCGCGCCTGGTTCGCCGCCCTCGTCACCTGGACCGCCACCGGCCTGCTCCTCTTCTCCGCCCGGCCCCTGGCCGCCCTGGGCATCGGCGAAGCCATCGCCCTGCTCGTCCTGCTCAGCCAGGTCCTGCTGCACGCCCCCGCCCGCACCGCCGCCGTCCTCGGCCCCCTGCTCGGCCTGGGCTGCATGGCCGTACCCGTCCGCGACACCGACCCCGGCCGCTTCACCCTCCTCTTCTGCGGCCTCGCCGTCGTCGTCGGCGCCTACTCCCTGGTCCTGCGCCTGCAAGCCGTCCAGCGCGTCCGCGAGGTCCGCGCCGTGCGCACCGCCGAACGCCTGGAACTCGCCCGCGAACTCCACGACCTCGTCGCCCACCACGTCACCGGCATCGTCGTCGAGGCCCGCGCCGCCCGCTTCACCCAGGTCTCCGCCGAACGCGCCGCCGAGATCTTCGGCCGTATCGAGACCGCCGGGGACGAAGCCCTCGGCTCCATGCGCCGCCTGGTCAAGGTGCTCCGCGAAGGCGACGGCGGCCCCGGCGTCACCCCCGTCGCGGGCCTGAAGGAGCTGCGCGACCTCACCGCCCGCTACTCCCGCACCGGACCCCCCGTCGTCCTCCACATCGAACCCGGCCTGGAGACCCGGATCCCCGGCGACGTCGCGGCCACCGCCCACCGCATCGTCCTCGAAGCGCTCACCAACATCAGCAAACACGCCGCCACCGCCACCGCCGTCCGTGTCGGCCTGCGCACCGTCCCCGCCGGCCTGGAGATCCGTATCGCCGACGACGGAGGCCGCCCCGCCCGCCTCTCCGACACGGCCCGCGGCGGCGGATACGGCCTCGCCGGCATGACCGAACGCGCCGAGGCCATGGGCGGCACCCTCAGCGCCGGCCCCGCCCCCGAAGGCGGCTGGCTCGTCACCGCCGTCCTGCCCCTGTAGAGCGCCGCTCGGTATCCGGAGCGGTGCTCCGCACGTCCCGCCCGGCCGGGGCGGGAACCCGAGCCCGTCTCACCCACTGGTACGACCCCGCCACCCCCCCGACGCACCCCCGCCCGCCACGTAAGCTCGGGAACCATGAACAACAGCGACATCGACGACTACGTCAGCGCCGAACTGGCACGGCTGCGCGACAGCATCGACAACATCGACGCGGCCGTGGTCCACATGCTCGCCGAACGCTTCAAGTGCACCCAGCAGGTCGGCCACCTCAAGGCCCGCCACCAGCTCCCCCCGGCCGACCCCACCCGCGAGGCCCGCCAGATCGCCCGCCTGCGCGAACTCGCCGAGAACGCCAAGCTGGACCCGGCCTTCGCCGAGAAGCTCCTCAACTTCATCATCGCCGAGGTCATCCGCCACCACGAGACGATCGCCGCCGGCGAGGAGTAACCGCCCGAAGCGGCGCCCCGCGGATCACGGCCCGGGCCGGGCCGGCCCGGGCCGGCCCACACACCCCGAGGAGTACGGGCCGGCGTATACCCCCTGGGGCGGCGGCGGCCCGGTCAGGCAGCATGGGCCCATGTCCGCACTGACGCGCAACGAAGCGCAGACCCGAGCCGCTCTCCTCGACGTCCACCACTACGCCGTCACCCTCGACCTCACCGGCGACGACGACACCTTCGACTCCCACACCGTCATCCGCTTCGCCGCACGCGCCGCGGGCGACACCTTCGTGGAGCTGAAACCGGACGAGCTGCGCTCCGCCACCCTCGACGGCCACGACCTCGACCCGGCCACCCTCGACGGCAACCGCCTGCCCCTGACCGGCCTGGCCGAAGGCACCCACGAACTGCGCGTCGACGCCCGCATGCGCTACTCCCGCACCGGCGAGGGCCTGCACCGCTTCACCGACCCCGCCGACGGCGAGACCTACGTCTACTCCCAGATGTTCATGGACGACGTCCAGCGCGTCTTCGCGGCCTTCGACCAGCCCGACCTCAAGGCCGTCTTCGCCTTCACCGTCACCGCCCCCGCCCACTGGAGCGTCCTCGCCAACGGCATCACCACCCGCACCGGCGACCGGACGGGACACCCCTCCGGCGACGGCGCCGGCATCTGGCAGTCCGCCCCCACCCCCCTCATCTCCACCTACCTCGCCGCCGTCGCCGCCGGCCCCTGGCACACCATCCGCACCGAACACGCCGGCCTCCCCTTCGGCATCCACTGCCGCCGCTCGCTCGCCCCCCACATGGACGCCGACGCCGACGAACTCCTCTCCCTCACCACCGCCTGCTACGACCGCTACCACGAGAAGTTCACCGAGCCCTACCCCTTCGACTCCTACGACCAGGCGTTCGTCCCCGAATTCAACGCCGGCGCCATGGAGAACCCGGGCCTGGTCACCTTCCGCGACGAATTCATCTACCGCTCCGCCGTCACCGACACCGAACGCCAGACCCGCGCCATGGTCATCGCCCACGAAATGGCCCACATGTGGTTCGGCGACCTCGTCACCCTCCGCTGGTGGGACGACATCTGGCTCAACGAGTCCTTCGCCGAGTACATGGGCTACCAGACCCTCACCGAAGCCACCCGCTTCACCGACACCTGGACCGACTTCGCCGTCACCCGCAAGGCCTGGGGCTACGACGCCGACCAGCGCCCCTCCACCCACCCCGTCGCCCCCGACCCCGACGGCGTCCCCGACACCGCCTCCGCCCTCCTCAACTTCGACGGCATCTCCTACGCCAAGGGCGCCTCCGCCCTCCGTCAGCTCGTCGCCTGGCTCGGCGAGAAGGACTTCCTCGCCGGCATCAACACCCACTTCGCCCGCCACAAGTTCGCCAACGCCTCCCTCGCCGACTTCGTCGACTCCCTCGCCGCCGGCAGCGACCGCGACGTCCACGCCTGGGCCGACATCTGGCTGCGCACCACCGGCATCGACACCCTCACCCCCCAGGTCCAGGAAGGCCCCGGCGGCTGGAGCCTCGCCGTACGCCGCGACGGCAGCCGCCCCCACCGCATCGACGTCGCCACCTACGACCACGGCCCCGACCGCACCCTCGAACCACGCGACCACCTCGACCTCGACGTCCCCACCGACGAGATCATCTCCGGCGCCGGCCCCCGCCCCGCCCTCGTCCTCCTCAACGACGGCGACCTCACCTACGCCAAGGTCCGCCTCGACGAGCACTCCCTGGACACCGTCCTGCGCGGCATCTCCGGCATCCCCCGCCCCCTCACCCGCGCCGTCCTGTGGAACGCCCTGCGCGACATGGTCCGCGACGGCGAACTCGAACCCACCGCCTACCTGGAAACCCTCCGCGCACACCTCCCCGAGGAGCACGACCTCGCCATCGTCCAGGGCGTCCTCGGCTTCGCCCGCACCCAGATCGCCGACCGCTACGTCCCCGACGCCGAGCGCCCCGCCGCCCTGCGCCTGATCACCGCCACCGCCCGCGACCTCATCCGCCGCACCGAGGACGGCCACAACCCCGGCCTGCGCCTGGCCGCCGTACGCACCCTCATCGACAGCGCCACCCAGCCCGACACCCTCGCCGCCTGGCTCACCGACGGCACCGTCACCGGCGGCCCCGAACTCGACCCCGAACTGCGCTGGCGCATCCTCGCCCGCCTCGCCGTCCTCGGCGCCATCGGCGAACCCGACATCGCCGCCGCCCTCGCCGCCGACCCCAGCGCCACCGGCCAGGAAGGCGCCGCCCACTGCCGCGCCGCCCTCCCCGACCCCGCCGCCAAGGACGCCGCCTGGCAGCGCCTCTTCCACGACGACACCCTCTCCAACTACCTGTTCACCGCCACCGCCCGCGGCTTCTGGCAGCCCGAACAGACCGACCTCGTACGCCCCTACACCGACCGCTACTACACCGACGCCATCGCCCTCGCCGACCGCCGCGGCCCCGCCATCGGCGAAGCCGCAGGCCGCTGGGCCTTCCCCACCCACACCACCGACCAGGACATCCTCACCGCCGGCCGCGCCGCCCTCACCGACGACCGCATCCTCCCGCTCCTGCGCCGCAAGCTCGTCGACCAGCTCGACGACCTCGACCGCGCCCTGAAGGTCCGTGCCCGCACCACCGACACCACGACCGACACCACGACCGGCACCCAGCCGGACGCGTAACGCCACACGCGCAACAGCGCACACGAACAGCGCACGCCACACGGCGCACGCACCCGGAAACCCACACCGGACAAACCCCAGCGGTTACCCCATTCGGGTCTGATCGTTGTGCTGGGCAGGTGCCCGGCCCTGTACCTCCACACCGGACGGCAGGGCCGGGCCCGGCGAACACCCGCCCGCCCACCACGAGGACCCGCATGACCGCACCGCCCGGGAACCGCCCCCCACCGCCGCCACTGGCCGGCGGCACCACCGGCCCCGACGCCCTGCGGCCCCTCGTCGACACCGTCCTCCACGCCCTGCGCACCGGCGCCCGCGCCCGCGGCGGCCCCCTGCCCGCCGGCGGACCCGACACCGTCACCGCCCGCGTCCGCGCCGCCGCCACCCCCCTCCTGCCCGACCACGGCACCGGCGCCCACGAAGCCCTCACCACCCTCGTCCACACCCTCGCCGCTGGCGCCGCCGACCCCGCCGACCCCCTGTGCGCCGCCCACCTCCACGGCCCACCCCTCGCCCTCGCCACCGCCGCCGACCTCGCGGCCAGCGCCCTCAACCCCTCACTCGACTCCTGGGACCAGGCCCCCGCCGCCTCCGCCCTCGAAGCCCTCCTCACCCACACCCTCGCCACCGAGCTCTACCCCCACCACCCCCACCCCGACGCCCTCCTCACCACCGGCGGCACCGAAGCCAACCAACTCGCCCTCCTCCTCGCCCGCGAACACCACGGCCCCCACCTCACCGTCCTCCACGGCGCCAACGCCCACCACTCCATCCCCCGCGCCGCCTGGCTCCTCGGTCTCCCCAAAACCCACACCCTCCCCACCCCCACCGGCACCCTCGACCCCACCACCCTCCACGAAGCCCTCACCCACACCCGGCGCCCCACCCTCGTCACCGCCACCGCAGGCACCACCGACGCCGGCCTCATCGACCCCCTCGACGCCCTCGCCGACCTCTGCGAACACCACCACGCCGACCTCCACATCGACGCCGCATACGGCGGCCCCCTCGCCCTCAGCCCCCGCCACCGCCCCCGCCTGCACGGCCTCACCCGCGCCCACTCCATCACCCTCGACCTGCACAAACTCGGCTGGCAACCCATCGCCGCAGGCCTCCTCGCCGTACCCGACACCAGCCGCCTCACCCCCCTCCACCACCAAGCCGACTACCTCAACGCCCCCGACGACACCGAAGCGGGCCTCCCCGACCTCCTCGGCCGCTCCCTGCGCACCACCCGCCGCCCCGACGCCCTCAAAATCGCCGTCACCCTCCGCGCCCTCGGCCGCGACGGCCTCACCGACCTCATCGACCGCACCTGCGAAGCCGCCCACCACCTCGCAGCACTCCTCGAAGCCCACCCCCGCTTCGAACTCCACGCGGCGCCCACCATCAGCACCGTGCTCTTCCGCCCCACGGCCGCCACCGACGACGACCTCGCCGCCCTGCGCCGCACCCTCCTGCACGGCGGCCACGCCGTCCTCGGCCGCGCCACCGCCGCCGGCCGACTCTGGCTCAAGGCCACCCTGCTCAACCCCCACACCACGGCCGCCGACCTCCACGCCCTGGTGACCCTCCTGGAAGGCAGCACCCAGCGATGACCGCCCACCTCGACACCCCCCACGACCTCGTCGGCATCGGCATCGGCCCCGCAAACCTCTCCCTCGCCGCCCTCGCCCACACCCTCAACCCCACCGGCGGCACCGGACTCGCCACCGCCTTCTACGACCAGCGCCGCTACTTCCAATGGCACCCCGGCCTCCTCATCGAAGGCTCCACCCTCCAAGTCCCCTTCCTCGCCGACCTCGTCACCCTCGCCGACCCCGCCAGCCCCTGGACCTTCCTCAACTACCTCAAGCACAAGGAACGCCTCTTCCCCTTCTACTTCGCCGAGCAGTTCCACATCCAGCGCGCCGAATACGACGCCTACTGCCGCTGGGTCGCCGGCCGCCTCCCCGGCCTCCACTTCGGCCACCAGATCGACGCCGTCCGCTGGAACCCCGAACACGACCTCTTCGAAGTCGACTTCACCCAGCTCGACCCCGACGGCGAAGCCCAAGCCCTCGGCCGCACCCACACCCGCAACCTCGTCCTCGGCATCGGCACCGCCCCCTACATCCCCGCCCCCCTGCGCCCCCTCGCCGACGCCCCCACCGTCCCCGTCATCCACTCCGCCGACTACCTCGACCACCGCACCCGCATCCTCGGCGCCGACCACATCACCGTCATCGGATCCGGACAATCCGGCGCCGAAGTCTTCCTCGACCTCCTACGCGCCCGCCCCCACGGCCACGAACGCCTCACCTGGCTCGCCCGCACCCCCTCCTTCGCCCCCATGGAGTACTCCAAACTCGGCCTCGAACACTTCACCCCCGACTACACCCGCTACTTCCACGCCCTCCCCGAACCCGTCCGCGACCAGCTCGTCCCCGCCCAATGGCAACTCCACAAGGGCATCGACGCCGCCACCATCGCCGCCATCCACGACGAGCTCTACCGCCGAACCCTCCACGGCGGCTGGCCCGACACCGTCCTCACCCCCGGCGTCACCGTCCGCACCGCCGGCCGCGTCGCCACCACCAAAGTCGAACTCCACCTCGAACACGTCCAGCAGGGCACCCGCTCCCGCCTCACCACCGACGCCGTCGTCCTCGCCACCGGCTACCGCGAACGCCCCCTCACCCAGCTCCTCGCCGGACTCGACCCCTACCTCCGCAAGGACGCCTCCGGCCGCCCCCGCATCGACGACCGCCACCGCATGATCCTCGACCCCGCCGTCACCGGATCCCTCTACATCCAGAACGGCGAACGCCACACCCACGGCGTCGGCGCCCCCGACCTCGGCCTCACCGCCTGGCGCAGCGCCTCCATCCTCAACACCCTCACCGGCAAAGAGCTCTACCCCCTCCCCACCCGCACCGCCTTCACCACCTTCGGCCTCGAACCACGCGAACACCCCCGCCCACCCGCACCCGCCGCCCTCCTCCCCCTCGTCGAACACCCCTGACACCCGACCCCCACCCGAACACCGACACCCCGGCCCCGCGTCAGACGCCGTGCGAGAGTGAAACCATGACCTCAGACGCAACGCCCCAGCCCTACGGCACCCCCGAAGTGCCCCGCGTCGCAGTCCGCGGCGAAGCCCACATCGAAGTCGACCCCGAAATCGCCCGCATCACCATCACCGTCAGCGCCCGCGGCACCGACCGCCGCACCGCCCTCGACGACCTCACCCGCCGCAACACCACCGTCCTCGACCTCATCAAGAGCTACGGCGACCCCGTCGAAAAACTCGAAACCGGCGCCTTCTCCATCACCCCCGAACTCACCCGCCACGGCCGCGGCGAACGCATCCGCGCCTACCACGGCCGCGTCCTCATCACCGCCGAACTCAGCGACTTCACCACCCTCGGCGAACTCACCACCCGCCTCGCCGACCTCGACCTCACCCGCGTCGACGGCCCCTGGTGGGCCCTGCGCCCCGACTCGCCCGCCCACGGCGAAGCCCGCAAACAAGCCGTCCACGAAGCCGTCCAACGCGCCCGCGAATACGCCGAAGCCCTCGGCGCCCGCCTCACCGCCCTCGTCGAACTCGCCGACCTCGGCGCCGAGAACGCCACCCCCCTCACCATGGCCGCCCCCGCCGGCATGATGCGCACCATGGCCTACGGCGCCGAAGACGCCGGCGCCCCCGCCCTCGACCTCGAACCCCAACGGCAGAGCGTCTACGCCCAGGTCAACGCCCGCTTCACCATGACCCCGCCACAGCTCTGACCCACACCCCCGGGGGTGCTCATCAGAGCACCCCCACGCCCATTCAACAAGTGTCAACAACCTTTCGCCCAAAGGTTGTTGAGACGACACCCACAGCCCATTTCCTACCGCCCGGTAGGGCATAACCTCACCCCATGCGCCGAGCGAAAATCGTATGTACCCTGGGCCCCGCCACCGACTCATACGACCAGATCAAGGCCCTGGTCGAAGCCGGAATGGACATCGCCCGCCTCAACCTCAGCCACGGCACCTACGCCGAACACGAGGAGCGCTACCACCACGTACGCAAGGCCTCCGACGAGACCGGCCACAGCGTCGGCATCCTCGCCGACCTTCAAGGCCCGAAGATCCGCCTCGGCCGCTTCCACGAAGGCCCCGTACTCCTTGAACGCGGCGACAGCTTCACCATCACCACCGACGACGTCCCCGGCGACCGCCACACCTGCGGCACCACCTACAACGGCCTCGCCACCGACGTCACCACCGGCGAACGCATCCTCGTCGACGACGGCCGCGTCACCCTCGAAGTCACCCACGTCGACGGCCCCCGCGTCCACACCCGCGTCATCGAAGGCGGCATGGTCTCCGACCACAAAGGCCTCAACCTCCCCGGCGTCTCCGTCTCCGTCCCCGCCCTCTCCGACAAGGACGTCGAAGACCTCCGCTGGGCCCTGCGCACCGGCGCCGACGTCATCGCCCTCTCCTTCGTCCGCAGCGGCCGCGACATCGAAGACGTCCACCGCATCATGGACGAAGAAGGCCGACGCCTCCCCGTCATCGCCAAAATCGAAAAACCCCAAGCCGTCGACAACATCGACGACATCGTCGCCGCCTTCGACGGCATCATGGTCGCCCGCGGCGACCTCGGCGTCGAAATGCCCCTCGAACAAGTCCCCATCGTCCAGAAGCGCGCCATCAAACTCGCCAAGCGCAACGCCAAACCCGTCATCGTCGCCACCCAGATGCTCGACTCGATGATCGACAACTCCCGCCCCACCCGCGCCGAAGCCAGCGACGTCGCCAACGCCGTCATCGACGGCACCGACGCCGTCATGCTCTCCGGCGAAACCAGCGTAGGCAAACACCCCATCGAAACCGTACGCACCATGTCCCGCATCGTCGAAGCCGCCGAAGAGGACATCCTCGCCAAGGGCCTCCCACCCCTCACCGAACGCAGCAAGCCCCGCACCCAAGGCGGCGCCGTCGCCCGCGCCGCCGCCGAAATGGGCGACTTCCTCGGCGCCACATTCCTCGTCGCCTTCACCCAGAGCGGCGACACCGTCCGCCGCCTCTCCCGCTACCGCTCACCCATCCCCCTCCTCGCCTTCACCCCCGACCCCGCCACCCGCTCCCAGCTCAACCTCACCTGGGGCGTCGAAACCTTCCTCGGCCCCCACGTCGACTCCACCGACGCCATGGTTGCCCAGGTCGACGAAGAACTCCTGCGCATCGGCCGCTGCGCCCCCGGCGACACCGTCGTCATCACCGCCGGCTCACCCCCCGGCGTCACCGGCACCACCAACCTCGTTCGCGTCCACCACATCGGCACCCCCCTCCGCTGACCCGCTAGTACTTGGCCCCGACATGGACGTCCATCAGCGCGACGGACCCCTTGCGGGCCACGGACACGTTGAAGGGGTCGCTGCCCCGGGCCAGCACGGTCCACTGGACGCCGACCTTGGTCAGGGTGTCGGTGCACAGTTTCCGGATGTCGTCGGATTTGTTGGCGAAGAGGTACCGGGGGTACTCGTACCGCTTGCCGTTCCGAACGGTCCAGTTCGTGATCCGGCACCCGTCGGAGTGGATCAGCCCCCGGATGAACTCCCAGGGGTACTCGTCGACGATCTCCTGCTGCCAGGGCTCCAGCACGATGGGGCGCTCGTGCTTCCTGCCCGGTCCGTGCTGGGGGAACGCGCACTCCAGGTGCTTCGAGGACACCTTGACGTCGTGGCATCCGACCTTGCGTACTCGGCACACCAGGTTGTACGGGAACACCCGCCGCATCGCCTGCTCGGCGGCGTCCATGAGGCCGGGCCATTTGTCGCCGCAGGTGATTCTGAGGCTCGGTACACGGTGACCCGCGTAGTGGCTTATGTGCCCGTCGCCGAGGTAGAGGCCCAGCAGGTAGGCGTAGGCCTGCGTGTCGAGCGGGCTGCCGTCGCAACGTGGGCATTCCGGGTTACGGGCGGCGGCACATTCGCCGCGCTTTGCACGGTCGGTGTGTTTCCAGTAGCTGATCGTGCCGACGGGCACCTTCAGGCGCCGAGCGACCTCTGCGTTCCGAGTGCCGTTGCGCAGCAGGGTGAGGGCGGTCTGCCGCACCTCGAGGCTGTGAAACTTCATGACGCCACTGTCTGTGACGAGTGGTGGCTGAGTGCAGCAAAAAGCGGACATTCACACGAAAGTGAATGTCCGCCCTTTGGGCTGTGCCCGGTGTGGGATTCGAACCCACATGCCCGAAGGCACGGTGGTTTGAGCACCGCGAGTATGACCAGTTCCTCCAACCGGGCTGGCAGCAGCGCCGTAAGCCTACCCTGTGCCGCACTCCCTTCGCTGCTAGGTAGGCTCATACGCAGCAGCGCAGCCCCGCAACGAGGAGCCCCCGTGACCGCCGAGCACGAGTCGTCGCCCATGCCCGTCGACGCCGACCAGTCGCATGTCCCGCCGCTCACGACCCGTGTCGTCATCGCCGAGGACGAGGCGCTCATCCGGCTCGATCTCAAGGAGATGCTGGAGGAGGAGGGCTACTCCGTCGTCGGGGAGGCCGGCGACGGGCAGACGGCCGTCGAGCTCGCCCGGGAGCACCGGCCGGATCTGGTGATCCTCGACGTGAAGATGCCCGTGCTCGACGGGATCTCCGCCGCCGAGAAGATCGCCGCGGAGTCCATCGCGCCGGTGCTGATGCTCACCGCGTTCTCGCAGCGCGACCTGGTCGAGCGGGCGCGGGACGCCGGGGCCATGGCGTACCTGGTGAAGCCGTTCAGCAAGAGCGACGTCGTGCCGGCGATCGAGATGGCGGTGTCGCGGTTCGCGGAGCTGAAGGCGCTGGAGAAGGAGGTCGCGGACCTTTCGCTGCGGCTGGAGACGCGCAAGCTGGTGGACCGGGCGAAGAGCATTCTGCAGACGCAGTACGGGCTGTCGGAGCCGGCGGCGTTCCGGTGGATCCAGAAGACGTCGATGGACCGGCGGATGTCGATGCAGCAGGTCGCGGAGGCGGTCATCGAGGACGCCGAGGAGAAGAAGAACGCCGCCAACGGGTGAGGCCTGAGGCCCGGTGGTGCATGAGTGAGGCCCGCCTCCCCCCGAGGGGAGGCGGGCCTCAGTCGTTGGTGCCGTGGCGGTGATCAGTCCTCGCCGAGGTAGGCCTTGCGGACGTCCTCGTTGACGAGCAGTTCGTTGCCGGGGCCGGACAGGACGATCTTGCCGATCTCCATGACGTGGCCCTGGTCGGCCAGGGAGAGCGCGGCCTGGGCGTTCTGTTCGACCAGGAGGATGGTCGTGCCGGAGGCCTTGAGTTCGGCGACGGTCGCCATGATCTTCTGCATCATGAGGGGGGAGAGGCCCATGGAGGGCTCGTCCAGCATGAGCAGTTTGGGCTGGGACATCAGGGCGCGGCCCATGGCGAGCATCTGCTGTTCGCCGCCCGAGAGGGTGCCGGCGGCCTGCTTGCGCCTCTCGCCCAGGATGGGGAAGAGGTCGTAGGCGCGCTGGACGTCCTTGGCGATGCCGTCCTTGTCCTTGCGGAGGAAGGCGCCGAGGAGGAGGTTGTCCTCGATCGTCATGCGGGGGAAGATGTGCCGGCCCTCGGGGGAGTGGGCGAGTCCGAGGCTGACGATGTCGTGGGCGGGGATCTTCTTGAGGGATTTGCCCTGGAACTTGATCTGGCCGCTCTTGGGCTTGATGAGGCCGGAGAGGGTGCGCAGGGTGGTGGTCTTGCCGGCGCCGTTGGTGCCGATCAGGGTGACGATCTGGCCGGCGTCGACGCTGAAGGAGATGCCTTTTACGGCTTCGATCTTGCCGTAGGCGACGCGGAGGTCTTCGACCTCCAGGAGTGCGGTCACTTGGCTTCTCCGTCCGTGCTGGTGGTGCTGTCCGCCGGAGCGTCGGCCTCGGGGTCTGCCGTGGTGTCGTCCTCGATGAGGGCTTCGGCGGCGTGGACTTCCGCGGCTTCGACTTCGGCGGCTTCTTCGGCGCCGGGGGCGCCTTCGAAGGGTTCGCCGAGGTAGGCGGCGATGACGCGTTCGTCGCTCTGGACTTCGGTGGCGGTGCCTTCGATGAGCTTTTCGCCCTGGACGAGGCAGGCGACGCGGTCGCAGAGGTTGAAGATGAAGCGCATGTCGTGCTCGATGACGAGGACGGCGATGCCCTTGTCCCGGATGGCGAAGATGAGTTCTTCGGCGGCCCGGGTCTCCTGCGGGTTCATGCCGGCGGTGGGCTCGTCCAGGAGGATGAGGCCGGGGTCGCTGGCGAGGGCCCGGGCGATCTCCAGCTTGCGCTGTTCGCCGTAGGGGAGGTTGCGGGCGAGGTGGTCGGCCTTGTCGGCGAGGCCGATGAACTCCAGCAGCTCCATGGCCTTCTCGCGGCTGGCGGCTTCTTCCTTGTGGAAGCCGGGCAGGCGCAGGAGGGCGGACCAGAGTCCTTCGCGGGTGCGGGTGTGGCGGCCGACGAGGACGTTTTCCAGGACCGTCATGTTGTTGAAGAGACGGATGTTCTGGAAGGTTCGGGCGATGCCGGCCGCGGTGACCTTGAAGGACTTGGGCGGCAGGACGGTGCCCTTGTAGCGGACCTCTCCCTCGGTGGGGATGTAGAGGCCGGTGAGGCAGTTGAAGAAGGTGGTCTTGCCGGCGCCGTTGGGGCCGATGAGGCCGACGATCTCGCCGCTGTTGACGGTGAGGTCGACGTTCTTGACGGCGGTGAGGCCGCCGAAGCGCATGGTGACGCCGCGGGCGTCCAGGACCGTTTCGGTCGTGGTGGTCGTCATGGGTCAGGCCCCTGCCTTGCCGAGGACTGTGGGCGCTTCGAGGTTCTCGTGGAGTTCGAGCTGGTTGCGCCGGTTGGGGATGAGGCCTTCGGGGCGCAGGCGCATCAGGATGACGAGTGCGACGCCGAAGGCGAAGAGCTGGAGTTCTCCGAGGGACTGGAGCTTGTTGGGGAGCAGGAAGAGGAGTGCTCCGCCGACGAGGGGTCCGGAGATGGTTCCCATGCCGCCGAGGACGACGGCGGCGAGGAGGAAGGCGGAGTTCGGCGGGACGGCGTTGGCGAACACGTACTGGTCGGGGGTGACCGTGTAGTTGACGTGTGCCTGGACGACGCCGGCGAATCCGGCGAGGGTGGCGCCGAGGGCGAAGGCGACGAGCTTGACGCGGAAGCCGTTGATGCCCATGGCTTCGGCGGCGGTTTCGTCTTCGCGGATGGCGACCCAGGCGCGGCCGATGCGGGATTCGGCGCTGCGCCGGAAGACGAGGACCACCAGGAGGGTGATCAGGAGCATCAGCAGGAAGTAGTTGGCGAATCTGCCGATGGTGAAGCCTGCGATGGTGTGGGCGGCGCCGAAGTCGAATCCGAAGAGGTTGATGTTCGGGACGTTGGCGATGCCGTTGGGGCCGTTGGTGATGTCGGGGCCGGAGACACCGTCGAGGTTGTTCATCGAGATGCGGAAGATCTCTCCGAAGCCGAGGGTGACGATGGCGAGGTAGTCGCCGCGCAGGCGGAGGGTGGGGGCGCCGATGAGGACGCCGAAGACCATGGATGCGCCGGCGCCGACGAGGAGTGCGGCCCAGAAGGGGAGGTGTACGCCGAACGGCGAGTTGGGGGATCCGGAGACGAGTGCGGCGGTGTAGGCGCCGACGCCGAGGAAGGCGACGTATCCGAGGTCGAGGAGGCCGGTGAGGCCGACGACGATGTTCAGGCCGAGGGCGACGGTGGCGAAGATCAGGATGTTGACGCCGAGGTTCGCGTACTGGTCGTCGGTCTGGGTGAGGGGGAAGGCGGCCGCGGCGGCGAAGGCGCCGACGAGGGCGACGTTGCGGTGCTTGGTGGTGAGGGCGGTGGCGCGGGCCATGAGGCCGGCCTTGTTGATGGCGCCGAAGCCGAAGCCCGCGGTGATCAGGAAGCCGAGGAAGAGTTCCTGGTACGGGGTGGTGATGCCGTAGGTGAAGACGCCGAGGCCGGTGCCGAGGAGGGCGGCGATCAGGAGGATCTCGGCCCAGGCGGGGAGTTCGCGGGCCGGGCGGACGGGGCCGGAGGCGAAGGCCGCCTTGAAGGTCGTCCACTGGTTGGCGGCGTTGTGCTTGAAGAGGTCCCAGCCGGCGTCGTCGGGGTCGGCCGCTTCGTGCGCGGGGCGCTTGAAGGGGAGGGCGAGGGCGCCGACGAGGGCGAGGAGGCTGACGAGCAGGGCGATGCCGCCGCCGGGCTCCAGGTTGATGGGGCCGCCGAGGGTGGTGGAGATGGCGATGCCGGTGTACCAGGCGGTGCCGAAGGCGGCGAGGGCGGAGAGCTTGATGGCTCCGTCGGCGCCTGCGGGGGTGAGCCAGCCGAGGCCCTTGATGCCGTAGGAGGCGAGGCCGAAGAGGGTGGTGAGGGCGCCGCCGACGAGGACGAGCCACTGGAGGCCGCCGGGGTAGCCGTAGACCGTGAGGTTTCCGGGGAACGCGGCGGTCCAGGTCCAGGAGAGGAAGCAGGAGAGGACGGTGAGGGCGCCGCCTGTGGTGGCGAGGGCGCGGGCCGTCTTCTCGGGGAGGGGGATGAATCCCTTGTCCTGGGTGGCCGGGGCCTTGGTGGTGTCCGTGGTGATGGTGGTCGTCATGGTTCTCACGCCCTGTCCGCCACGCGCTGCCCCAGCAGGCCCTGGGGCCGGAAGAGGAGCACGAGGATGAGGAGGACGAACGCCCAGGTGTTGCCCCAGGACTGTCCGCCGAGCTGCTGCATGCCGGGGATCTCGTCGATGTAGACGGTGGTGAGGGTTTCGGCGAGGCCGAGCACCAGGCCGCCGATCATGGCCCCGTAGATGTTTCCGATGCCGCCGAGGACGGCGGCGGTGAAGGCCTTGAGGCCGAGCAGGAAGCCCATCTTGAAGTTGACTTCGCCGTACTTGAGGCCGTAGGCGACGGCTCCGACGGCGGCGAACGCGGCGCCGAGGGCGAAGGCGACCGTGATGATGCGGTCGGTGTTGATGCCCATGAGCTTGGCGGTGTCGGGGTCCTGCGCGGTGGCCTGCATGCCGCGGCCGGTGCGGGTCTTCTTGACGAAGAAGCCGAGGAAGGCCATGGAGAGGGGGGCGGCGAGGAGGAGGAAGACGTCACCGGTCTGGATGGTGATGCTTCCGAGGTGGAAGGGGCCGCCGGGGATTTCGGGGAAGACGACGGAGGACTTCGCGTCGGGGTACCAGGCCCAGACCGCCTGCTGGAGGGCGATGGAGAGGCCGATGGCGGTGATGAGCGGCGCGAGGCGGGGGGCGCTGCGCAGGGGCCGGTAGGCGAAGCGTTCGGCTCCGACGGCGATGAGGGTGGCGACGATGATGGCGCCTATGAGCATGAGGGGCAGCGCGACCCACATGGTGGTGCCGGCGGGGAGCATCAGCCAGACCGTGAGGGCTCCGAACCCGCCGGTCATGAAGATCTCGCCGTGGGCGAAGTTGATGAGCTGGACGATGCCGTAGACCATGGTGTAGCCGATGGCGACAAGCCCGTACATGGATCCCAGTAGCAGGCCGTTGACCAGCTGTTGCGGCAGTTCGTGCACCGCAGGTCCTCCGAGTCTTTCGACGGATGTGACACCGCGCGGGGCGCTTTGTGTGCGCGCCCCGCGCGGCAGGAGTGGGTGAGTGCTAGCTGGCTAGCGGGTGGGTGTCAGCCGCCGAAGGTGCCGGACTCGACGGCCTTGAAGTCGGGGCCCTCGACCTTGTAGACGGTGAGCTGCTTGTTGGTGGCGTCGCCGTACTGGTCGAAGGAGACCTTGCCGGTCACACCGTCGAAGGAGACGCCCTGGACGGCCTCGAGGACCTTGGCGCGGGCGTCGGCGGGCAGCTTGCCGTCGTTGGCGTCGACGACCTTCTTGACGCCCTCGATGATGGCCCAGGCGGAGTCGTAGGAGTAACCGCCGTAGGCGGCGTAGGGGTCCTTGTAGCCGGCCTTCTTGTAGTTCTCGATGAACTCCTTGGCGGACGGCAGGGACTCGACGGGGGCACCGACGGAGGTGGCGAGGTCGCCCTGGGCGCCTTCGCCGGCGAGCTCGACGTACTTCTTGTCGTAGATGCCGTCGCCGCCGACCAGCGGGATGCTGGCGCCGGAGGCCTTGATCTGCTTGCTGAGCGGGCCGGCCGCGGGGTACTCGCCGCCGTAGTAGACGACGTCGGCGCCGGAGTTCTTGACCTGGGTGACGATGGCCGAGAAGTCCTTGGACTCGGGGTCGATGTGGCCCTCGCCGGCGATCTGGCCGCCGAGCTTGGTGAACTCGCCCTTGAAGGTGCCGGCGAGGCCGGCGCCGTAGGTCTTCTTGTCGTCGATCAGGAAGACCTTCTTCTTGCCCGCCTTGTTGAAGAGGTACTGCGCCGCGAACGGGCCCTGGATGGCGTCCGTGGTGGCGGTGCGGAAGTAGCTCTTGTAGGTGCGGGTCTTCTCGCCGGTGGCCCACTTCGGCCCCTGGGTGAGGGAGGGGCTGGTGTTGGCCGGGGAGATCTGGGGGAGCTTGGCGTCGTCGAAGACCTTCTGCATGGCTTCGGAGACGGAGGAGTTGAGGGGGCCGACGACGCCGAGGACGTCCTTGTTGGCGACGAGCTTGGTGGCGTTCTGCTGGCCGGAGGAGGCCTGTGCCTGGTCGTCGAGGGCTTCGAGCTTGAAGGTGACGCCCTTGACGTACTTCTTCTCGTTGGCCTGCTTGACGGCGAGGTCGGCGGAGTTCTTGATGCCGAGGCCGAGGGCGGAGAGGTCGCCGGTGAGCGGGGCGTCGACGCCGATGACGACCGTTACGTCGCCGGCAGTTCCGGAGCTGCCCTTGCCCTCGTCGCGCGAACCACAGGCAGTGAGCGTGAGGGATCCGGCGGCGAGCGCGGCCGTCACGGCAATGAGCGAACGATGACGCACGAGTTGTCCTTTCCAGGCAGGGCGTCCCCGGTGGGACGCGCCGAGTCGAACGCGGGAAACCGAACATGAAAGGAATCCGGTGGTTCGCGGTGACTGGCCGTGACTCTAGGCGCCGGGTCGGAGGTTATGGAGGGCTTGGGCCAATGATGTGACTCTCTTGTTATGCCGCGGCGTAATGCATAGCGGAACTGTGGGGGTGGAACGGGGGAATTCCGGCCGGTTCGTCGTGTCCGTATGCTGAGACGCGGCAGTACTGTTCGGTGGTTTGAGTGCTGACAACCCAGGTGTGTAGCGGGTTTTGGTCATGACGGCGTTGGTGACGCCTGGTCTCGGTCTTCGGGACAAGCGCTGGTCAGGGCCTTGGAAAGATCACCGGCATATCGGTCACCGAGGATGTAACTGTGCGCTTCTTTCTGGCGTTCATTACTGAGGGTTACTTCCAGAAATGGGAGCCCCGCATTCCGTGCTACATGCACGCAATCGACCGCCTGAATCTCCACAACGACCTCACGCGCCTCTCCGGCGGCGACGACGACCGGCAACTGTGGCCGGATCATCACCCTCAGTGCCCGTGACGGCTGGTCGATCCGGTCGATGCTGACCGGCGGTCCGGCCGAGGTGCGGATACGCACGGTGAACGCGAGCGCGGTGCCGGGCAGGCCCGCCGCCACCGGTTCCCCGTATGCGAGGGACACCACCTGTGAGGGCGCGGGGGGCGGCGCGGGTGGTGCAGGCGGTACGGGGCGGGGCCGGGCGGAGTGGAGGTAGCCGCCGGCGGCGGCGAGCGCGCAGGCCGCGGCGAGGGCGAGCAGGGCGCGCGGGTGGCGGCCGGCCCAGGCGCGGACCGCGTCCGTACGGCGCCGGGCCGCGACCGTACGGCGCCGGGCCGGCGCGGTGGCCGAGCGGCTACGCGGGCTCGTGCGCCCGGAGGCGGTGGCGGCGCGCGCGGGGGCCCGGCGGCCGGTGGTGTCGTCGTGGCCGGCGGTGCCCTCGCCCGGTTCGACGGGGCCTATGCCGCTCGTGCCGTTCACGCCCGCGGGCGGGTGGCCGGGGCGCCCGGGGGCGCCGGTCGCGATCCCATGCGGGGAACGCTAGACCGGCACCGGGTGCGGTGACAACGGTCAGTCGTTGCCGGGGTGTTGCGGGTCGATGTCGCGCAGCAGGCAGGTGAGGCGGGCGGAGCAGACGCGCCGGTCCGCCTCGTCGGTGATGACGATCTCGTACGTGGCGGTGGAGCGGCCGCGGTGGACGGGGGTGGCGGTGCCGGTGACCAGGCCGGAGCGGACGCCGCGGTGGTGCGTGCAGTTGAGGTCGACGCCGACGGCGATCCTGGTGTGGCCGCCGTGGAGCATGGCGCCGACCGAGCCGAGGGTCTCGGCGAGCACGGCGGAGGCGCCGCCGTGCAGGAGGCCGTACGGCTGGGTGTTGCCCTCGACGGGCATGGTGCCGACGACCTTGTCGGGCGCGGCCTCCAGGATGCGGATGTCCATGCGCTCGCCGAGGTGTCCGGCCGAGAAGAGGGAGGGCAGGTCGATGCCCAGGGCCGCGTACTCGTCGAGGACTTCCTGCGGGAACTTCACGCTGTGCTGTTCGCCCATGGGCCGGCTCCGTTCGTCAACGATCGTCAACCCCGTTCCTATCAGCCTACTGAGCGGCCGCTTGGCCGGGGGTGCCCTTCGCGGTGGCCGGTTCGAGGCGGACGATCACGGACTTGCTCGCCGGGGTGTTGCTGGTGTCGGCGGTGGAGTCGAGGGGGACCAGCACATTGGTCTCCGGGTAGTACGCGGCGGCGCAGCCGCGCGTGGTCGGGTAGTGCACGACGCGGAAGCCGGGTGCGCGCCGCTCGACGCCGTCCTTCCACTCGCCGACGAGGTCGGCGTAGTCGCCGTCGGCGAAGCCGAGGGCGGTGGCGTCCTCGGGGTGGACCAGGACGACGCGGCGGCCGCCGGTGATGCCGCGGTAGCGGTCGTCGAGGCCGTAGATGGTGGTGTTGTACTGGTCGTGGCTGCGCAGGGTCTGCAGGAGCAGCCGGCCCTCGGGGACCTCGGGGTACTCCACGGGGGCGGCGGTGAAGTTCGCCTTCCCGGTGGCGGTGGGGAAGCGGCGCTCGTCGCGCGGGGCGTGCGGGAGGCGGAAGCCCTCGGGGCGGGCGGCGCGGGCGTTGAAGTCCTCGAAGCCGGGCACGACGCGGGAGATCCGGTCGCGGATGGTGGCGTAGTCCCGCTCGAACTCCTCCCAGGGGGTGGTGGAGGCGGCGCCGAGGACGGCGCGGGCCATGCGGGCCACGATGGCGGGCTCGGAGAGCAGGTGGGGGCCGGCGGGCGGGAGGTTGCCGCGCGAGGCGTGGACCATGCCCATGGAGTCCTCGACGGTGACGAACTGCTTGCCGGAGGCCTGGACGTCCTTGTCGGTACGGCCCAGGGTGGGCAGGATCAGGGCGCGCCGGCCGGTGACCGCGTGGGAGCGGTTGAGCTTGGTGGAGACGTGCACGGTGAGGGCGGCCCTGCGGACGGCGGCCTCGGTGACGTCGGTGTCGGGGGTGGCGCCGACGAAGTTGCCGCCCATCGCGAAGAGGACCTTGGCCTCGCCGTCGCGCAGGGCCTGGATGGAGCGGACCACGTCGTAGCCGTGGTGGCGCGGCGAGGTGATCGCGAACTCGCGGTCGAGGGCGTCGAGGAAGGCCGGTGCGGGCCGCTCGAAGATGCCCATGGTGCGGTCGCCCTGGACGTTGGAGTGGCCGCGGACGGGGCAGACGCCGGCGCCGGGGCGGCCGATGTCGCCGCGCAGCAGGAGGAGGTTGACGACCTCGCGGATGGTGGCGACGGCGTGCTTGTGCTGGGTCAGGCCCATGGCCCAGCAGACGATGGTGCGCCGGGAGGCCAGGATCATGGCCAGGGCGCGTTCGATCTCGGGGCGGGTGAGGCCGGTGGCGGTCAGGGTCTGCTCCCAGTCGGCGTCCTTGGCGGCGGCCGCGAGGTCCTCGTACCCGTGGGTGTGCTCGGCGATGAACGCCTCGTCCACCGCGCCGGCCTCGATGACCAGTTTGTTCAGGAGGCGGAAGAGGGCCTGGTCGCCGCCGATGCGGATCTGGAGGAAGAGGTCGTTGAGGGGGGTGCCGACGAGCATGCCGTGCGGGGTCTGGGGGTTCTTGAACCGCTCCATGCCGGCCTCGGGCAGCGGGTTCACCGAGATGATCTTCGCGCCGGCCTTCTTGGCCCGTTCCAGGGCGGAGAGCATGCGCGGGTGGTTGGTGCCGGGGTTCTGCCCGGCGACGATGATCAGCTCGGCCTGGTGCAGGTCCTCCAGGGAGACGCTGCCCTTGCCGATGCCGATGGTCTCGTTCAGCGCGGAGCCCGAGGACTCGTGGCACATGTTGGAGCAGTCGGGCAGGTTGTTCGTGCCGAATTCGCGGGCGAAGAGCTGGAAGAGGAACGCGGCCTCGTTGCTGGTGCGGCCCGAGGTGTAGAAGAGGGCCTCGTCGGGGGAGCCGAGGGCGGTGAGCTCCTCGGCGATGACGGCGAAGGCCCGGTCCCAGGTGACGGGCTCGTAGCGGTCGGCGCCCTCGGGCAGGTACATGGGCTGGGTGATCCGGCCCTGCTGGCCCAGCCAGTAGCCGCTGCGCCCGGCGAGGTCGGCCAGCGGGTGGGCGGCGAAGAACTCGGGGGTGACCCGGCGCAGCGTGGCCTCCTCGGCGACGGCCTTCGCGCCGTTCTCGCAGAACTCCGCCGTGTGCCGCTTGTCGCCCTCGGGCCAGGCGCAGCCGGGGCAGTCGAAGCCGTTCTTCTGGTTGACCTTGAGCAGGGTCCGGGCGGTGCGCGCCACACCCATCTGCGCCTGCGCGATGCGCAGGGTGTGGCCGATGGCCGGCAGCCCGGCGGCGGCGTGTTTGGGGGGCGCGACCTGCGGCGCGTCCTGTACCGGATCACCTGCGGGCGGCTTGGCGGCCATGGCGCTCCCCTTCGAGCATCGGTGCGGCGGGTGGTGCTGCCTCCGATCCTGTCACGCGGGGCCGACATCGCCGACGCCGGATTTGTCAGTGGGGCCGCCTAGGATCGTCGGTGTGGCAGAGACAGCATCGAAGAAGACCGACGACAAGACCGCTCCGACCGCGGGTGCGCGCCCGCGCCTGATGCTCATGGACGGGCACTCCCTGGCGTACCGGGCGTTCTTCGCGCTGCCCGCGGAGAACTTCACGACCGCGGGCGGCCAGCCGACCAACGCCATCTACGGCTTCGCGTCGATGCTGGCGAACACGCTGCGTGACGAGGCGCCCACGCACTTCGCGGTGGCGTTCGACGTCTCGCGCAAGACGTGGCGTTCGACGGAGTTCCCCGAGTACAAGGCGAACCGTTCCAAGACCCCGGACGAGTTCAAGGGGCAGGTCGAGCTGATCGGCGAGCTGCTCGACGCGATGCGCGTGCCGCGTTTCGCGGTGGACGGCTTCGAGGCCGACGACGTGATCGCCACGCTGGCGACGCAGGCCGAGGCCCTCGGCTTCGACGTGCTGATCGTCACCGGTGACCGGGATTCGTTCCAGCTGGTCTCGGAGCACACCACCGTGCTGTACCCGACCAAGGGCGTCTCGGAGCTGACCCGCTTCACGCCGGAGAAGGTCGAGGAGAAGTACGGGCTGACCCCGCAGCAGTACCCGGACTTCGCGGCGCTGCGCGGCGACCCGTCGGACAACCTGCCGGGCATCCCGGGTGTCGGCGAGAAGACCGCGGCGAAGTGGATCAACCAGTTCGGTTCGTTCGCGGAGCTCGTGGAGCGTGCCGAGGAGGTCAAGGGCAAGGCGGGGCAGAACTTCCGCGACCACCTGGAGTCCGTGAAGCTCAACCGGGTGCTGACCGAGATGGTGCGTGACGTCGCGCTGGACCGGACCCCGGCCGACCTGGAGCGGGCGGCGTACGACGTGGCGGCCGTCAAGGGCGTGCTGGACGTGCTGGAGATCCGCAACGCCTCGCTGCGCGAGCGGCTGCTGGCCGTGGACCCGGGCGCCGAGCAGGAGCAGGCGCCGGCCCCGGAGGCCGGCGTGGAGCTGGACGGAAGCGTGCTGGCCGCGGGCGAGCTGGCCCCGTGGCTGGCCGCGCACGCGGGCGGGCCGTTGGGTGTGGCGACGGCGGACGCGTGGGCGCTGGGCGCCGGCAGCGTCAGCGAGATCGCGCTGGCGTCGGCCGGCGGGGCGGCGGCCTGGTTCCAGCCGTCGGAGCTGGACGAGGCCGACGAGCGGGCGCTGGTGGACTGGCTGGCGGACGAGGCGCGGCCCAAGGTGGTGCACAACGCCAAGGGGCTGTGGCGGGTGCTGCCCGAGCACGGCTGGTCGCTGGCCGGCGTGACCATGGACACGGCGCTGGCCGCCTACCTGGTCAAGCCGGGCCGGCGGTCCTTCGCGCTGGACGCGCTGTCCATGGAGTACCTGCACCGCGAGCTGCAGCCCGCCGCGGCGGACGGGCAGCTGGCGTTCGGCGCCGACGAGACCGCGGAGGCCGAGGCGCTGATGGCGCAGGCCCGCGCGGTCCTGGACCTGGGGGATGCCTTCACCGGCAAGCTCGCCGAGGTCGGCGCGGCCGAGCTGCTGCACGACATGGAGCTGCCGACGTCCGAGCTGCTGGCCCGGATGGAGCGGGCCGGCATCGCCGCCGACCGCGACCACCTGGAGGCGATGGAGCAGCAGTTCGCGGGCGCCGTCCAGCAGGCGGTGAAGGAGGCGCACGCGGCGGTGGGCCACGAGTTCAACCTGGGCTCGCCCAAGCAGCTCCAGGAGGTCTTCTTCGGCGAGCTGGACCTGCCGAAGACGAAGAAGACCAAGACCGGGTACACCACGGACGCGGACGCGCTGGCGTGGCTGGCCACCCAGACCGACCACGAACTGCCGGTGATCATGCTCCGGCACCGTGAGCAGGCCAAGCTGCGCGTCACCGTCGAGGGCCTGGTCAAGACGGTCGCCGCCGACGGCCGGGTGCACACCACCTTCAGCCAGACCGTCGCCGCCACCGGCCGGCTGTCCTCCACCGACCCCAATCTGCAGAACGTGCCGGTGCGCACCGACGAGGGCCGGGCCATCCGCCGCGGCTTCGTCGTCGGCGAGGGCTTCGAGTCCCTCATGACCGCCGACTACAGCCAGATCGAGCTGCGCGTGATGGCCCACCTGTCCGAGGACGAGGGCCTGATCGAGGCGTTCCTGTCCGGGGAGGACCTGCACACCACCGTCGCCTCCCAGGTGTTCGGGGTGGAGCGGTCCGCCGTCGACGCCGAGATGCGCCGCAAGATCAAGGCCATGTCGTACGGCCTGGCGTACGGGCTGTCGGCGTTCGGCCTGGCGCAGCAGCTGAACATCGAGCCCGCCGAGGCGCGCGGCCTGATGGACACCTTCTTCGAGCGGTTCGGCGGGGTCCGGGACTACCTGGGCCGCGTCGTGGAGGAGGCCCGCGCCACCGGGTACACGGCCACGGTGTTCGGCCGCCGCCGCTACCTGCCCGACCTGAACAGCGACAACCGCCAGCGCCGTGAGGCCGCCGAGCGGATGGCGCTCAACGCCCCGATCCAGGGCACCGCGGCCGACATCGTCAAGGTCGCGATGCTGCGGGTGGACCGGGCGCTGGCCGGGGCCGGTCTCTCCTCGCGGATGCTGCTCCAGGTCCACGACGAGATCGTGCTGGAGATCGCCCCGGGCGAGCGCGAGCGGGTGGAGGAGCTGGTGCGCCGCGAGATGGCGGCCGCCGTCGAGCTGCGTGCCCCGCTGGACGTGTCGGTCGGTGTCGGCGCGGACTGGGAGTCGGCGGCGCACTGACCTGATCGTCCGGGCCGTCCCGTACGCCCGTTCCCGTACGCCCGTTCCTGCTACCTGGTGGTGGGGACGGGCGTACGCGTCTGCCGCGGCGGGACCGGCGGACGGCGGCGGTGGCGCAGCCGGACCATCACCCCGTAGAGCACCAGCCCCACCATCAGTCCGCCGCCCGCGCCGAAGCAGACGGTCGGGATGATGTCGAGCGGGGAGCGGATGCGGTCGAAGAAGGTGTAGAAGCGCACGACGCGCAGCGTGACGCCGGTGCCCACGCTGACGGCGACCAGCGCGAGCCCCGCCCACCGTTCCGCCCGGCTGAGCCGGGGCACGGCGGCGGGCGGCTCACAGGCCGGGATCCGGCGCAGCGCCGTCACCGTGAACCAGGCCAGGACGGCGGCCGCCAGGACGGACGAGCCGTACTGCACGTACGTATAGAAGGGAAAGCCCCCGTACAAGGTGCTCAGGCCGGGCAGGGCGTTCGTCCCGTACCGGTCCAGGTGCGTGAAGCTGTCCCACGCCACATGCGTGAACGAGCCGGCGACCGCCGAGAGGTAGAACCACCCCAGCAGGGCGGCCGGCCGGCGCTCGCGCCGCCACCGCTCGCCGCGCACGAACGTGTGCACCCTGCCCTGCCAGGCCCGCGGGAGCAGCGCGACCAGCGGCTCTCGCAGCAGCAGCCAGCAGGCCACGAGCGCGGCGGTCAGCAGGGCGTCGGCCGTCACGACGCCCAGCGGGGAGTGGGTGAAGTCCCCGTACGGCATCACCCCCTCGACGACCGCGTCCAGGAAGTAGAACGTGTCGGGGGCGAAGGAGCCCAGGACGAGCGCCGAGGCCACCAGTGCCCCCCGCCCGCGGCCCGACCGGGTCAGCCCGGGCAGCACGGCCGCCGCGTGGCTGAGTGTGAACGGCATGGCATTTCCCCTCGCTCTGCGTGCTGTTCAGTATGCGTGACCTGCGGAAGTCGTGGGGAAGGTGTGAAGTAGGTTCCTGATCGGTGCATGACGAAGGGAACTGACGTAGGGTCACGCGCACGGCGAGGGGGAGGGGGCCCGGCCCATGTCGGCTGGATTCGGACGCAAGCTGCGCAGGGGTGGGGCCGCCGCCCTGGTCTCGACGTTGGTGGTCGCCGCGGTGACCGCCTCGCAGGGGCCGGACCGCGGGCACGGGGACCGGATACGCGCGGCCGGTGAGGGCCGCGCGCCATCCGCGTCGCCGCCCGCGCCGGCCGGGACCGGGGCCGCCGCCGGGGCCACCGGGGGCGGCGACTCGGCGTACTTCACCGAACTCCCGCCGCTGACCGGCCCGCAGCCGCCGGCCGTGCCGCCGACGGCCCCCGCGCCCGAGCCGACGCCCGCGCAGACGCCCGCGCCGGCCTCCGGCGACGCCGCCGCGCGCCCCGAAACGGTGATCGCCGTGGGCGCGGGCGAGGGCGCGCGGGGGATACCGGCGAGCGTGCTCGCGGCGTACCAGGGCGCGGAGCGCACGGTGGGCCGCGACGACCCCCGGTGCGGGCTGCGCTGGCAGCTGCTCGCGGCGATCGGCAAGGTCGAGTCCGGGCAGGCGCGCGGCGGGCAGGTCGACGCCGCCGGTACGACGCTGCGGCCGATCCTCGGGCCGGTGCTCAACGGCGGGCCGTTCGCCAACATCCCCGACACGGACGGGGGCGTGTACGACGGGGACGCCGTGTACGACCGGGCGGTCGGCCCGATGCAGTTCATCCCGTCCACGTGGGCCGCGTGGGGCCAGGACGCGGACGGCGACGGGCGCCGCAACCCGAACAACGTGTACGACGCGGCCCTGGCCGCCGGACGCTACCTGTGCGCGGGCAACCGCGACCTGCGGCTGCCGGCCGACCTGGACCGGGCGGTCCTGTCGTACAACCACTCGACGGAATACCTGCGTACGGTCCGCTCCTGGTTCACGTACTACCTCCAGGGCGCCCACCAGACCCCGGACACCCCGGCCGCGCCCGGCCCGACGCGCCCGGACCCGAAGCCGAAGCCGACGCCGAGCCCCAAGCCGACGCCGACGCCGAAGCCGACCCCGACGCCGACCCCGAAGCCGAAGCCGAAGCCGACTCCGTCCCCGAAGCCGAGCGGTTCGCCGACGCCGACGCCGAGCGGTTCGGCGACGCCGACGCCGACCCCGACGCCGACCCCGACGGCGAGCGCGAAGCCGAAGCCCAGCCCGACGGCCACGGCCATGCCCACGCCCACGGGCACGCCCACGGGCACGCCCAAGGCGACCTCGACGAAGTCACCGGCCCCGACCCCGACCCCGTGACCCCGCCACGGCCGGGGGCGCGGCCCGGACCGTGGGGCGGTGGCCGTGGCCGTGGCCGTGGTCATGGCGGGAGGGGCGGGGACGTGGGCGCCAGACGGTTCTCATCTCGGCCACGCGTTGCTACGGTGCCTCCGCCCTGACACCCCATCAGATCTCGGAGGCCGGCATGCGCGCACTCGTCGCCGCCGCCATCGGGCTGGCCGCCGCCATCGCCCTCGTCCTCGCCCTCACGGCGGTCGGGACCTCGGAAGGCACGACGTCGCCCAAGCCGCTGCTCACCACCGCGCCCGCCGCGCCCGGACAGTAGTCAAGGAGGCCGGCCATGCGACGCAGAGCGAGTCTCGTCCTGCTTGCCCTTGCCGTGTTCTGCACCGCCTTCGCGCCCCTGCTGCGCTGGTACGCGTACCCGCGGCTCGCCAAGATCCCGCCGGGCCAGTACCAGGAGATGGTCCTGGAGGCCAAGGACGCGACCCTCCTCGACTACACCGCCGGCCTGGCGCCCAAGAAGGTCGACAAGGTCACGATCATCCAGACCCTCAAGGGCAACGTCGAGGCGTCCAGGGAGATCGAGGCGAGCGCCGGCAAGGACGTCGTCGTCTGGGACACGCTCTCCCACATCGTGGGGCCGGACGGGAAGACGGTCTCCCAGATCCCCGAGCGCTACATCTTCGACGCCCACACCCAGGACCCGGTCCACGCCACCGGCGAGATGGTCGACGGGGACCCGGTCAAGCGCGAGGGCATCGAGTTCAAGTGGCCGTTCTTCACCGAGCCGCGCGACTACCTCTACTTCGACGCGCAGACCCGCACCGCCTCGCCCATCCACTACGTCGGCCCGCGTACGTACAAGGGGATGGACGTCTACTACTACGAGCAGAACGTGCCGTGGACGAAGGTCCCGCTCCCGAAGAAGATGCCGATCGAGGGCATCGACCCGGCGACCTTCGAGCAGACCACCGGCACCAGCCTCTGGTACAAGGTCAAGGCGATGTTCTGGGTCGACCCGGTCACCGGCGCGCCGGTCAACGCCGAGCAGGTCATCGAGCAGGAGATGCGCGGCGGGCTGGCGGCCGGGGCACCGGACGGGAAGCTCACCGTCTTCGCCGGGCACGTCAAGATGCGCGAGGACTACGCCGCCCACACCCGCGAACTGGTGGCGGCGAACCGGAGCAAGGTCCTCGCCCTGCACACGTACGCGCCGATCGGGCTCGGCGTGAGCGCGGTGGTGCTGTTCGGGCTGGCGCTGTGGATGGAGGCGCGGGACCGCCGCCGGCCCGCTCCGGCCGCCGGGCCCCTCAGCGCCTGAGGCGGGCGTTGGTGTGCCGGGTCGGCTCGGCGGCCGCCGGGTCCTCCGGCCACGGGTGCTTGGGATAGCGGCCGCGCAGCTCGGCGCGCACGGCGCGGTAGCCCTCGCGCCAGAACGACGCCAGGTCGGCGGTGACCGCGGCGGGCCGCCCGGCCGGCGAGAGCAGGTGGACCAGGACGGGTACGCCCGCCACGCGCGGCGTCTCGGCCAGCCCGAACAGCTCCTGGAGCTTGACGGCGAGGACCGGCTGGTCACCGGTGTAGTCCAGGCGTATCCGGGAGCCGCTGGGCACCTCGATGCGCTCGGGCGCCAGCTCGTCGAGCCGGGCCGCCTCGCCCGTGGCCCAGGGCAGCAGCCGCCCCAGGGCCTGGCCGGCGTCGATCCGGCCGAGGTCGGCGCGGCGCCGGGCCCGGGACAGCTCCGGCTCCAGCCAGTCGTCGGCGCGGGCGACGAGGACGGCGTCGTCCTGTACGTCGGGCCAGGGTGCGCCGAGCGTGCGGTGCAGGAAGCCGAGGCGGGCGCGGAGCGCGTGGGCGTCGGCCGACCAGCGCAGCAGCCCCGTCCCCTCGGCGCGCAGGCCGTCCAGGAGGGCGGCCCGTACGAGGGCCGGGCCGGGGGCCTTCAGCGGCCGCACGGTGAGCTCGACGGCGCCCAGCCGCTCGACCCGGCGGGCGACGACGTCCCCGTCCTCCCAGTGCACCTCCTCCCGCTCGTCGAGCAGGTGCGCGGCGGCCGCGCGGGCGGTCTCCTCGTCGATGACGGCGGCGAGCCGTACGCGCGCGGACGCGGCCCCGGCGGCCCGGTCGGCGACGGCGACGGCCAGCCAGGGCGCGCCGCGCAGGCCCGAGCCGTCGGCGGCCTCGGCCGCCGTCCCGGAGGCCATCAGAAAGGCCCCGGCCCCCTTGGCCCGGGCCACCCGCTCGGGAAACGCGAGCGCGGCCACCCTCCCGGCAACCACATCGTCGGACCCCACGTCCTGCCCCGCCGCCCGGCCCCCGACGACGTCGCCACGGCCCACGCCCCGGACACCTCCACCGCTCCCCCCTGGGGTCCGGGGCGCGGCGCCGTCGCCGCCCGGGTGTGCGTTCCGTGCCCCCGTACCGCCGCCGGTCTCGCCCGGCGTCCGGGGCGAGCCACCGCCCGTGGCCCCCCACCCCCCGGCGCCTCCGGGTACGGCGCCGGTGCTGCCGCCGGACGGAGCCCGGCGTGCGGTTGCGGCCGTGTCATCGCCCCCGGCCGAAGGCGTCCAGGCGCCGGACCCGGCCGGGTCGCCGACCCCGTGCGAGGTCGTCCGGGCCGCGGCCCCGGCCGCCGCGCCGGCGTCGCCCGGGGTCCGGGGCGCTGCCCCGGTTGCGGGAAGGGGCGGGGTGGGGGAGGGCTTCGCGGGGATGCCGGCCGGGGCGGCGGATTCGTGCGGCACGGTTCCGGGCACGGCCCCGCTCGGCTCCGCGGCGATGGCGGCCGGGGCGGTGGATCCGTGTGGCACGGTTCCCGGCACGGTGCCGCCCGGCTCGGCGGCGGTGGCGGCCGATCGGGACAGGCGGCGGGACTCCGCGCGCCAGCGGGCGGCGTACGCGTCGCCGCCCGCGCGGGCCCGGCGCCACGCCGTGGCCAGGTCGGCGCCGTACTCCCGCGGGGGTTCCTCGCTGAGCAGCGCCACCACCTCCGCCGCCCCGGGCGGGCCGTCCAGCAGGGCGCGGGCCAGTCGCGGGTGCACGCCGAGGCGCGACATGCGGATCCCGCGGGGCGTCACCCGGCCGGCCGCGTCGACCGCGCCCACCGCCGCCAGGACCTCACGGGCCGCGGCCAGCGCACCCGCCGGCGGCGGGTCCAGCAGGGCCAGGCCCGACGCGTCGGGGTCGCCCCAGCACGCCGCCTGGAGGGCGAACGCCGTCAGGTCGGCCAGCCGGATCTCGGGCGCCGGGAACGCCGGCAGGCGGTCGTGCTCCGGCTCCGACCAGCAGCGGTACACCGTACCCGGCGCCTCACGCCCGGCCCGTCCCGCCCGCTGGCGCCCGGCCGCCCGCGACGCCCGTACGGTCGTCAGCGCGCCCAGCCCCCGCGCATGGTCCACCCGCGGTTCCCGGGCCAGTCCCGAGTCCACCACCACCCGCACCCCCGGCACGGTCAGGCTCGACTCCGCCACCGACGTCGCCAGCACCACCCGGCGGCGCCCGGTGCCCCCGGACAGCACCGCGTCCTGCACCGCCGCCGGCGCCCGCCCGTGCACCTGCAACAGCTCCGCGTCCACCCCGGCCAGCTGCCCCGCCACCCGCGCGATCTCCCCGACGCCGGGCAGGAAACACAGCACGTCCCCCGTCCGCTCCGCCAGCGCCCGCCGGACGACCGACGCGACATGCGCCAGCTGCGCCGGATCCACCCTCATACCGTGCGGCGGCCGCACCGGCCGGGCCGGCGGCGCCCACACGACCTCCACCGGGTACGCGACCCCGGCCGCCTCCACCACCGGCGCGTCGTCCAGCAGCCGCGCCCACCCGGCCGCGTCCGTCGTCGCCGACGCCGCCACCAGCCGCAGCTCCGGGCGCAGGGTCTGGCGTACGTCGAGGAGGAACGCGGCGACCGTGTCGGCGTCCAGGTGCCGCTCGTGGCACTCGTCCAGCACCACCACGTCGACGCCCGCAAGCTCCTGGTCCCGCTGGAGCCGCTGGAGCAGCACGCCCGTGGTCACCACCTCCACCGCGCACCGGGGCCCCACCACGCGCTCGCCGCGCACCGTGAAACCGACCGCGGCGCCCACCGGCTCGCCCAGCAGCCACGCCATCCGCCGCGCTGCGGCCCGCGCCGCGATCCGCCGGGGCTCGGCGACCACCACCCGGCGCCGGGGCCCGCCGCCCACCAGCCCGGCCAGGACCAGCGGCACCAGCGTGGTCTTGCCCGTGCCGGGCGGCGCGCACAGCACCGCCGCCCCGTGCGCGTCCAGCGCGTCGACGAGGGCGGGCACGGCCTCCCGTACGGGCAGGGCCTCCAGCGCGGCGGTACGGATCACGCTCGTGGCCCCCTCAGCCGCCGTCGCGGACGCAGACGAAGACCGCGGTCCCCGGGATCAGGTTGCCGCGCAGCGGGGACCAGCCGCCCCACTCCTGCCGGTTCCACGCCGGCCACTCCGGCTCCACCAGGTCCACCAGCCGGAACCCGGCCGCCACCAGGTCCCGCACCCGGTCGCCGAGGGTGCGGTGGTGCTCCACGTACACCGCCCGGCCGTGCTCGTCCTGCTCGACGTACGGAGTCCGGTCGAAGTAGGACGCCGAGACGGACAGGCCCTCGGGACCCGGCTCGTCGGGGAACGCCCAGCGGACGGGGTGGGTGACGGAGAAGACCCAGCGGCCGCCGGGCCGCAGCACCCGGTGCACCTCGCGGAAGACGTTCACCGGGTCGGAGACGAAGGGCACCGCCCCGTACGCCGAGCACGCCATGTCGAAGGAGCCGTCCCGGAAGGGCAGCGCACCGGCGTCCGCCTCCACGAGCGGGACCTCGTCCCCGATCCGCAGCGCGTGCTGGAGCTGGCGGTGCGAGAGGTCCAGGGCCACCGGGCGGGCGCCCTGCGCGGCCAGCCAGCGGGCGCACTGCGCCGCCCCGGCGCCGATCTCCAGGATGTCCAGGCCCTTCAGGGCGGCCGCCGGGCCCAGCAGCGCGGCGTCCGCCTCGTCCAGGCCCTCCGGTCCCCAGACGAAGCGGTCGTCGCCCAGGAACGCGCCGTGCTCGCTCTGGTACTCGTCGGCGTTGCGGTCCCACCAGCCACGGCTGGCGCGGCTGCTCTCCGCCTCCCCGGCCGCACGCCGCGTGGCCTCGGTGTCGTCCCCGGCGTCGTCCGGGGCGTCGCCCTCGGCTTCGTACGCGTCCTGGGGGAGGTAGTCCTCTTGGTTCATGGGGCCCGTCGTCGTAGTCTTCGGTGTCTTCGGTGGGCCCGCGCCCACGAGTTGTGCCGGAAATGCGGCGATCCGCCCCGGGTGTGCGCCTTCGCGCATTGACCCTGTCCGGCTCCCCCCGTATGCTACAAGTTGCGCTGCGAGCCTGTGCTCCTCAGACCTAGCAGGCTGCGCTCGCGTCTGTCGTAGTCCCCTCGGTTTTCGAGGCCCGCGCCGTCCTCCTGGACGGTGATGCGCGGCCTCCTTGGCTGTCCGGCGTATGCAGAGGCGATAAGGGCTCCCGGCGTAGCAGTACCTACGACTTTCTGTCCGTAACCGGAGCCCTTTCCCACATGACGAGCAGCACCGAGACCACCTCTACCACTCCGCAGGTAGCGGTCAACGACATCGGTAACGAGGAAGCCTTCCTCGCCGCGATCGACGAGACGATCAAGTACTTCAACGACGGCGACATCGTCGACGGCGTCATCGTGAAGGTCGACCGGGACGAGGTCCTGCTCGACATCGGTTACAAGACCGAAGGCGTCATCCCGAGCCGCGAGCTCTCGATCAAGCACGACGTCGACCCCAACGAGGTCGTCAAGGTCGGCGACGAGATCGAGGCCCTGGTTCTCCAGAAGGAGGACAAGGAAGGCCGTCTGATCCTGTCCAAGAAGCGCGCTCAGTACGAGCGTGCCTGGGGCACGATCGAGAAGATCAAGGAAGAGGACGGCATCGTCACCGGTACCGTCATCGAGGTCGTCAAGGGTGGTCTCATCCTCGACATCGGCCTCCGTGGCTTCCTGCCGGCCTCCCTCGTCGAGATGCGTCGTGTCCGCGACCTCCAGCCCTACGTGGGCAAGGAGCTCGAGGCGAAGATCATCGAGCTGGACAAGAACCGCAACAACGTGGTCCTGTCCCGCCGCGCCTGGCTGGAGCAGACCCAGTCCGAGGTCCGCCAGACGTTCCTCACCACCCTGCAGAAGGGTCAGGTCCGCTCCGGCGTCGTCTCCTCGATCGTCAACTTCGGTGCCTTCGTGGACCTGGGCGGCGTCGACGGTCTCGTCCACGTCTCCGAGCTGTCCTGGAAGCACATCGACCACCCGTCCGAGGTCGTCGAGGTCGGCCAGGAGGTCACCGTCGAGGTTCTCGACGTGGACATGGACCGCGAGCGCGTCTCCCTGTCGCTGAAGGCGACGCAGGAGGACCCGTGGCAGCAGTTCGCCCGGACCCACCAGATCGGTCAGGTCGTCCCGGGTAAGGTCACCAAGCTGGTTCCGTTCGGTGCGTTCGTCCGCGTGGACGAGGGCATCGAGGGCCTGGTCCACATCTCCGAGCTGGCCGAGCGCCACGTGGAGATCCCGGAGCAGGTCGTCCAGGTCAACGACGAGATCTTCGTCAAGGTCATCGACATCGACCTCGAGCGTCGCCGGATCTCGCTGTCGCTGAAGCAGGCCAACGAGTCCTTCGGTGCCGACCCGGCGTCGGTCGAGTTCGACCCGACCCTGTACGGCATGGCCGCGTCCTACGACGACCAGGGCAACTACATCTACCCCGAGGGCTTCGACCCCGAGACCAACGACTGGCTCGAGGGCTTCGAGAAGCAGCGCGAGGAGTGGGAGCGCCAGTACGCCGAGGCGCAGGTCCGCTTCGAGCAGCACCAGGCGCAGGTCATCAAGAGCCGCGAGGCCGACGAGGCCGCCGCTGCCGAGGGCGCTGCCGCCCCGGCCGCCGGCAACGCCGGTGCGGGCATCTCGGGTGGTTCGTACTCCTCGGAGTCGGACGACAACTCCGGCGCCCTGGCGTCGGACGAGGCCCTGGCCGCGCTCCGCGAGAAGCTGGCCGGCGGCCAGAGCTGATCACGGCGCAGCCTCCCGGTCGGTGACCGACCGGAAGCCGCACAGCTGAAACGGTAAGGCCCGCTCCCCTCAGGGGGGGCGGGCCTCACCGCGTTCGAGGCCCTGTTCCGGGCCCGCCTCCCGGCTTGTTCCGCGTCCGCTTCCCGCCCCTTTCATGTCAAAGAGCGTCAACGGGGGAATGACCAAGGCCCCTTGGACGTTCTTGGCTGTGAACGCGGGCGACGAGGAGTGGTGACGGTGCTTGATCCACAGGGTTTGTACGAGTGGGACGCCAAGGGCCTGGCAGTGGTCGACATGGCGCTGGCCCAGGAGTCGGCCGGGCTGGTCATGCTGTACCACTTCGAGGGGTACATCGACGCGGGCGAGACCGGCGAGCAGATCGTCGAGCGGCTCCTGGACACGCTGCCGCACCAGGTCGTGGCCCGTTTCGACGCCGACCGGCTGGTGGACTACCGGGCCCGCCGCCCGCTGCTGACGTTCCGGCGCGACCGCTGGACCGAGTTCGAGCAGCCCCGGCTGGAGGTCCGCATCGTCCAGGACGCCACCGGCGCGCCGTTCCTGCTGCTGTCCGGTCCCGAGCCCGACGTGGAGTGGGAGCGCTTCGCCGTCGCCGTCCGCCAGATCGTCGAGCGCCTCGGCGTACGTCTGTCCGTCAACTTCCACGGCATCCCGATGGGCGTCCCGCACACCCGCCCCGTGGGCATCACCCCGCACGGCAACCGCATCGACCTCATGCCCGGCCACCAGAGCCCCTTCGACGAGGCACAGGTCCCCGGCAGCGCCGAATCGCTGGTGGAGTTCCGGCTCGCGCAGGCCGGCCACGACGTGCTGGGCGTCGCCGCGCACGTGCCGCACTACGTGGCCCGCTCCCCGTACCCGGACGCGGCCCTGACCGCCCTGGAGGCGATCACGGCGGCGACCGGTCTGGTCCTGCCCGGTGTCGCGCACGCGCTGCGCACCGAGGCGCACCGCACCCAGACCGAGATCGACCGCCAGATCCGCGAGGGCGACGACGAACTGGTCGCGCTGGTCCAGGGCCTGGAGCACCAGTACGACGCGGTGGCCGGCGCCGAGTCCCGGGGCAACATGATCGCCGAGCCGGCCGAGATCCCGTCGGCGGACGAGATCGGGCGGGAGTTCGAGCGCTTCCTGGCGGAGCGCGAGGGCGAGGCGTAGCCGCGGCGTCGCGGCGTCGCGGAGCAGATGGGGCAGGGGCGGTACGGCGACGGGCACGCTGCGTCTAAGCTGCGGCCCATGCTGAAGGTAGGCCTGACGGGCGGAATCGGTGCCGGCAAGAGCGAGGTCTCGCGACTGCTGGCGGGGTACGGGGCGGTCGTCGTCGACGCGGACCGCATCGCGCGGGAGGTCGTGGAACCGGGAACGCCCGGTCTCGCGGCCGTCGTCGAGGCGTTCGGACCACAGGTGCTGACACCCGAGGGCACGCTGGACCGGCCCGGGCTCGGTGCCATCGTCTTCGCCGACCCCGAGAAGCTGCGCACCCTCAACGCGATCGTGCACCCGCTGGTCGGGGCGCGGTCCGCGGAGCTGGAGGCCGCCGCCGGGCCCGACGCGATCGTCGTGCACGACGTACCGCTGCTGGCCGAGAACGGGCTGGCGGGCCTGTACGACCTGGTCGTGGTGGTCGACGCGGCGCCGGAGACCCAGCTGGCGCGGCTGACCGCGCGGCGCGGGATGGCCGAGGACGAGGCGCGCGCCCGGATGGCGGCGCAGGCCACGCGCGAGCAGCGGCTGGCGGTGGCCACGCTGGTGATCGACAACGACGGGCCGCTGGAGGCCCTGGAACCGCAGGTCCGCAAGGTCTGGGAAGAACTGACGGCCCGCGCGGCGGCGCCGCGCGCCTGAGGGGCGCGGGGCGACGGGGCCGCGGGGCTGCGGAGCCGCAGGGGCGGCCGGGCTGCGGGGCCGTGGCCCGCTGGGTGACGTGCTCACGGAAATACCGGGCGGGGCCGGGGCGTTGACCGGTCCCGTAGAGGGAAGGAATCGACTGTGTCCGAGACCACGCCACCGCCGCCCGGAGCACCCGCCTCCGCCACCCCGGAGACCCACGTCATCGACTACCGGGCCGCCGAGCAGCTGCTCGCCGCCCGCGACCCGAGCGGCGCGGTCAAACTGCTGGACTCGGTCATAGCCGCGCACCCCGAGAACACCGCGGCCCGCCTGCTGCGGGCGCGCGCCTTCTTCGCCGCTGCCCAACTGCGGCCGGCGGAGCTGGAATTCGAGCTGGTCCTGGAGCGGGAGCCGGACAACGCCTTCGCGCACTTCGCGCTGGCCCGCACCCACGAGCGCTCCGGACGGCCCGAGCGGGCCCGCAGGCACTTCCGGCTGGCCGCCGCCCTCGACCCGCAGCCCGAGTACCTGGAAGCGGCCCGCTTCGACGACTGAGACCGACTGAGACCGACTGAGCGGAGGGCGGGGCGGGCCGCCGTCAGCGGTGCGGCGGCTCGTACGGGGGGATGTCCGGGCCGGGCTGCCAGTGCGGGCCCTGACGGATGTGGCGGACCACCAGGACCAGGTCGACGGCGACGATCAGCGCCAGGGCGGCGCAGGCGGCCGCCCACCCGGAACGGCCGACCATCGAGAACACGGCCGCCCCGCCGACGGCCCAGATCAGCCCCCAGACGCTCAGCCACAACCGCAGCCGCAGCGGACTGCGGGCGGTCACCGGCTCGTTTCCGGAACGCATGGACATCGCCTCCGGGGCTCATGTCCATGGTCCCACGCGGCCCCCGCCCGCGGCTCCCGCCCGCAGCCCCTGCTCGTGACTCCCGCCCGCGGCCTCCGCCGGGCCGCGTACGCACGTTCGTCACGGATCGAGGCGGTTCACGGCCGTGGCCGTCGTCCCGCTGAAGTCGCGCACCGGGGCGTCGGCCAGGTACCCCATCTGGCTCCACTTGACCACCGTCACGGTGGCACCGTCCCGCCCGACCCCGAAGAGGGTCACACCGGGCTCGGAATCGGGGATGGAGGTGTGCACGCCGTAGACGTGCGCGCCCTCCTCGACGCGGACCGGGCCGTAGTCCTGCCAGGACGCCGTACCGCCCGGGTTGGCGCGCAGCCAGTCGGCGGCGCAGGCCGCGATCCTGCGCTCCAGGGAGGCGGCGAGCTTGGCGGCCGCCTTGCCGGAGGCGGTCCGCCAGGAGATCTGCAGGGCGCTGGTGTCGAACTCGGTGCCGTACCGGCGGTGCCAGCCGTTGTTCGCCGGCAGGGCGCCGTCCAGGCAGAACACCGGGTGGTCCGGCAGGCCGGAGGTGACCGGGCCGGCGGACCACGGGGAGCTGGGGTGCGGGGGCAGGTCGCGGGGCTGGATGAACCCCGGCGCGGAGGCGGCCGTGGCAGTGGTCGAGGCAGCGAGGACAAGGGCCGCGGCCGCCGCGAGGGCGGCGGTGGCGAGGGCGCTGGTGCGTCGGAACACGGTGGTACTCCCCGTTCATCGTGAAGAGGTGCGAGTGCGGTGCGATCTCGTGAAGAGCCTTCCCCGGGGCCGGGGTGTCGGACGACGGAATCCGGTCGATTCGGGACACTGGAATGGCCATATGTGCTGTCACCTGGGGGAACACCCCCGGCATGGAACGGCGGCACGGGACGGGGGGAAGCCGTGGGCGAGGCGGACGGGCCGGAGGGACGGCCCGCGGAGACGGAGCGGTTCGCGCGGCTGATGCGCGAGCTGAAGGAACGATCGGGGCTGAGCTACGGCCTCCTGGCGCGACGGCTGCACACCAGCACGTCGACCCTGCACCGTTACTGCAACGGCGAGGCGGTGCCGGGCGAGTTCGCGGCGGTGGACCGTTTCGCGCGGGCTTGCGGGGCGACGCCGGGGGAGGCGGTGGACCTCCACCGCGCCTGGCTCCTGGCGGACGCCCGCCGCCGCGCGGCGGAACGCACCGGCGACCGGCGCCGAACGACACCACCCACGATCACCGGGCCCCCCGCGGCCGCTCCGGCGGCCGGCGCGGCGGCCATGCCGGGCCCCGAGCCGGAGCCGGACGCCGGGGTCCGCGGGCGGGAGGCCGCGGCGGCGGGCGGGTCGGGGAGTACGGCGGCGGCAGCGTCGGAGGGCGCACCAGGGAGTACGTCGGCGGTGCGTGCGCCGGGGGGTGCGGCGGCGTCGGCGTCCGTGAAGGAGCGGTCGGCGGAGGCCGGGCCGGAGCCGGAGGCAGGTGCGCCCGCCCTGGGCACTGCTGCGGGGTCCGGGGCCGTGCCGGAGGGAGTGGCCGGGCCGGACACCGCCGGGCCCGGGGCGGCGTCCGCGCACCGCTCCGTGCCGGGGGCAGTGCCGCTCACCGGGGCGGCAGCCGGGGCCGCGGCCGTGCCGGTCCGCGTGCCGGAGCAGGCAGCCGGGGCCGCGGCCGTGCCGGACCGCGTGCCGGAGCCGGACCCCGGGGCGCCCGGGCGGCGGGTCTGGTACCGGCGGCGGGGGGTGGTCGCCGGGGCGGGGGCGGGGTTCGCCGTGGGCGCGCTGGCCGTCGCCGCGGCGTTCGCGCTGCCCGGGGCGGGCCGGGGCCGAGCGCCCTCGGGCGTGCCCCTCACGTGGGGGCGCCTTCCTCAGGGGTGCCGGCGCCGGGCCCGGCACCGGGCACGGGTACGCGTACGGGCACGGCGTCCGCCGACGCGTCCGGCGGCGGTTCCGGGCCCACCGGCGGTCCGGTCGCGCCGAGCGGTACGCCGGCGGAGCCGCGTACGACGCCGTCGGCCGTGGCGCCCGTCGCGGTGCCGTTCACCGCCGCCGTGCGCTCGCACGTGTGGGCGTACGGGTGCGATCACGCCTACCTCGTGCGGCAGGGGCCGCAGGCCGTGCCGGCGCCGCCCGTGGAGGCCGACGCCCCGCGCTGGGCGGCGGAGCGGGAGGCGGTGCACGCGGGACGGCAGATCGTGGAGGTGACGCTGCACGGCAGGGGCGCGGAGGCCGTCGTACTCCAGGGGCTGGACGTCCGGGTGACCGCCCGCCGCACCCCGCCGGCCTGGAACGTGTACGAGATGTCCAGCGGCTGCGGCGGCGCGCTCACCCCGGCCGGCTTCCGGGTCGACCTGGACGCCCCGCGTCCGCTGGCCCGCCCCGTCGCCGGCTCCGACGCCGGCCGGACGCTCGCCGCCCCCGCCTTCCCGCTGCGGCTCTCGGCCGCCGAGCCCGTGGTGCTGCGCGTCGAGGCCACGACGACCGGATGCGACTGCGACTGGTATCTCGACCTGCGCTGGTCCGCCCCCGGCGGCTCCGGCACCACCCGGATCGACGACCGCGGCGCCGTCCTGCACACCGCCGCGCCCGGCGCCCGTCCCCGCTACGGGTACGCCCCCGAGCAGGGCGGCTGGGCCACGGGCTGACCACGGGCCGACCACCGGCCGACCACCGGCCGTACCGCGCCGAACCCGCTGGTCAGGAGCGCTGTCAGTGGGCGCGCCTAGACTCGCCTGAGGAGTGGACCCGCCAGGACCGGCGGGGCCCTGAGCGAGCGGAAGGGGGACGCCATGACCGAGGCGCTGCTGCGCCACGCGGCCGTCTTCCTGCCCGCGCGCGTCCCTCGCGAGGGCGCCCTCGCGTTCTGGTCCCCCGACGGTGAACCGCTCCCGGAGGGGTGCGGTACGGCGGGGACGCTCACGGTCGTCCGGCCGCACGGGAGCGGGGTGCGCCGCCGGACCGTGCCCGCCGTGACCCTGGGGATCACGGAGGCGCTGCCGCTGCTCGTGCGCGCCGGCGGGCGGGCGGCGCACCCGGCCGCGCGGGCCTGGGGGGCCGCCGCGCGGCAGGCCCTGGGACTGGTCGCGCGCGGCCGGCTGCTGCCCGGGGTCACCGCCGAGGGCATCGACGCCTGGCGGGCGGGGCCGCTCGACGCCGAGGACGTGGCACAGCTGCGGGCGGTCGCGGCCGCGCTGCCGTTCGAGGCGTACGCCACCGCGCGGGCCGGCGGCCGTCCGCTCCAGGTGCCCGAACCGGAGGCGCTGGTGCGGGCGTTCACCGACGCCGTCGCCGACGTCCTGCCGCGCACCCCGGCGGCGCCGTACGCCGCGGGCCGGCCCTTCGCGGCCGCCGAGCCGCAGCGGGTGCCCGGGATACGGGACTGGGCGGCGCAGGTCGCGGCCGGAGCCGATGCCGGGGTGGGGATATCGCTGCGCCTGGACCTGTCCTCGTACCAGCTCTTCGACGCCGACCGGACGGATACGCCGAGGGAGACGCGGGCGGACGCGCGGGGGGACGCGCGGGGGGACGCGCGGGGGGACGCGCCGCCGCGGGGCGACGTCCGCCGGGCGGGTGCGGCCGTGGTGCAGGTGCACAGCCTCGCGGACCCGACGCTGGTGGCCGACGCCGCCGCCCTGTGGGCGGGGACGGCGGCCGCCGGGTTCGGCCCGCGGGCTCGGATCGACGCCGTGCTGGCGCTGCGCCGGGCGGCCCGGGTGTGGCCGCCGCTGCTGCGGCTGCTGGAGCAGCCCGTGCCCGACGTCCTCGCGCTGTCCGACCCCGAGCTGGAGGACCTGCTGGGGACGGCGGCGGCCGCCCTGGCCGCGGCCGGCGTCCTCGTGCACTGGCCGCGCGAGCTGGCCCGTACGCTCACGGCGACCGCGGTCGTCCGCCCCACCGCGCCCGGCTCGGCCACCGACGGCACCGCCTTCTTCGACGCGGCCGCCCTGTTCGCCTTCTCCTGGGAACTGGCCCTGGGCGGCGACCGGCTGACCCCGGGCGAGATGGACGCGCTCGCGCAGGCACACCGGCCCGTGGTGCGGCTGCGCGACCAGTGGGTCCGGGTGGACCCGGAGCTGGTGCGCAAGGCCCGCAAGCGCGAGCTGGGACTGCTGGACCCGGTGGACGCGCTGGCTGTCGCGCTCGGCGGCACGGCCGAGGTGGACGGGCAGACGGTCCCGGCGGTGCCGGCCGGCGCGCTCGCCGAGCTGAGGGAACGGCTGACCGGGGAGCTGGAGCCCCTGCCCGCGCCCCCCGGCCTCAAGGCCACCCTGCGCGACTACCAGGCGCGCGGCCTGGCCTGGCTGGACCGGATGACCTCGCTCGGGCTCGGCGGCTGCCTCGCCGACGACATGGGCCTGGGCAAGACGGTCACGCTGATCGCCCTGCACCTGCACCGGGACCGGCCCGAGCCGACGCTGGTGGTGTGCCCGGCGTCGCTGCTGGGCAACTGGCAGCGGGAGATCGAGAAGTTCGCGCCCGGGGTCCCGGTGCGCCGCTTCCACGGCAGCGCGCGCAGCCTGGAGCCCGGCACCGGCGGTTTCGTGCTGACGACGTACGCGACGATGCGGGCCGGCGCCGCCCGGCTCGCGGGGCAGAGCTGGGGCATGGTCGTCGCCGACGAGGCCCAGCACGTGAAGAACCCGCACTCGGCCACCGCCCGGGCGCTGCGCACCCTCCCCGCCCCGGCGCGGGTGGCGCTGACCGGCACCCCGGTCGAGAACAACCTGTCCGAGCTGTGGGCGCTGCTGGACTGGACGACGCCCGGCCTCCTCGGCCCGCTGACCACCTTCCGCGCCCGGCACGCCCGCCCGGTGGAGCACCAGCAGGAGGAGGACGGGGGCAACGAGGCGGCGGTGGCCCGGCTGGCCGCGCTGGTCCGGCCGTTCCTGCTGCGCCGCAAGAAGTCCGACCCGGGCATCGCGCCCGAGCTGCCGCCCAAGACCGAGACGGACCATCCGGTCTCCCTCACCCGGGAGCAGGCCTCCCTCTACCAGGCCGCGGTGGACGAGGCGATGGCGGTGATCGAGGCGAGCGAGGGCATCGAGCGGCGCGGGATGATCATGAAGTTACTGGCCTCGCTCAAACAGATCTGCAACCACCCGGCGCAGTACCTGAAGGAGGAGCGCCCCCGGATCGCGCACCGCTCGGGCAAGCTCGCCCTGCTCGACGAGCTGCTGGACACGATCCTGGCCGAGGGCGCCTCCGTGCTGGTCTTCACCCAGTACGTGACGATGGCCCGGATCCTTGAGGCGCACCTGGCCGCGCGCGGGATCTCCGCCCAGCTGCTGCACGGCGGCACGCCCGTGCCGCGCCGCGAGGAGCTGGTGGACCGCTTCCAGTCCGGCGAGGTCCCCGTCTTCCTACTGTCGCTGAAGGCCGCCGGTACGGGGCTGAACCTCACCCGTGCCGGGCACGTCGTCCACTTCGACCGCTGGTGGAACCCGGCCGTCGAGGAGCAGGCCACCGACCGCGCCTACCGGATCGGCCAGACCCAGCCCGTCCAGGTGCACCGCATCATCGCCGAGGGCACCGTCGAGGACCGGATCGCCGAGCTGCTCCAGGCCAAGCGGGCGCTGGCGGACGCGGTCCTCGGCTCGGGCGAGTCGGCGCTGACCGAGCTGACCGACCGCGAGCTCGCCGATCTCGTCGCCCTGCGGAGGCCCGCATGATCACCGCCCGCGACGACCGCCGCCGCACCTTCGACTCCGTACCGGCCGGGGGGACCGCCGGGACGGGGGCCGGGGAAGCGGCCGGGGAGGCGGCCGGGGCGGCGGCCACCACCTGGTGGGGCCGGGCCTGGGTGTCGGCCCTGGAGCGGCTCGCGCGCGACAGCGCCCGCCCCCCGGCCCGCGGCCACGGACCCGCCGAGGCCGGCCGTGTCGACGCGGTGACCGTCACCCCGGGCCGGATCGTCGCGTACGTCCGCGGCAGCCGGCCCCGCCCCTACCGGACGGAACTGGCCCTGACGCCCTTCCCGGACGCCGAGTGGGACGACCTGCTGGAGACGCTGGCCGGCGACCCGGCCGCCCTCGCGCCCCTCCTCGAACGCGAGCTCCCCCGGTCGCTGGCCGACCTGCTGCTGCCGGTCCCCGGCGAGCTGCTCGCGCGCTGCTCCTGCCCGGACGCCGATCGCCCGCCCTGCGAGCACGCCGCCGCGCTGGGCCACCGCGCGGCCCGGCTCCTGGACCAGGACCCCTTCGTCCTCCTGCTGCTGCGGGGCCGCGGCGAGCGGGAGCTGCTCGACGCCCTCACCCGGCGCAGCGCGGCCCACGCCGCCCGTGAACAGCCCGAGCGGACCCCCGACCTCCCCACGGTCGCGGCCGGGGCGGCCCTCGCCCGCCCGGTCCTGCCGCTGCCCGTGCCGCGCCCCGTCCCGGGGGCCGCCGGCCTGCCGCCCGGCTACCCGGCCGACCCCGGCGCCCCCGACCCGCTGGCCCTGGACCAGCTGGCCACCGACGCGGCCGCGCGGGCGCTGGCCCTGCTCGGCACCGGTGCGGACCCGCTCGCCGGGCTCACCCTGTGGCAGGACGCCGTCCGGCTCGCCTCCGCGCACGCCACGGCCGGCCTGACCGGCACCGCCCGCACCCTCTACCGCGACCTGGCCCGCGCCACCGGCCGTACCCCCACCGACCTCGCCCGCGCCGCGGCGGCCTGGCGACAGGGCGGCCCCGCCGCCCTCGCCGCCCTCGAAGAGCCCTGGGACCCGCCGGCCGGCCCCTTCGACCGGGCCCGCCCCGCCCTCCTCGCCGCGGGCGAGGGCGCCTTCCGCCCCGACCGCAACCGGCTCACGTTCGCCACGCTCCAGCTCCGCCTGGGCCGCGACAGCCTCTGGTACGCGTACGAGTCCCGCCCGGGCGACGACGACTGGTGGCCCCGGGGCCGCCCTTCCCCGGACCCGGTGGTCGCCCTGCGCGGCCCGGTTCCCGGCACCGGTATATAGGCACATCCCCGTACACGATGGAGTGAAATGCCTATCGGACCTATAACCCGTATGGGTCTACCGCGTTGATACCGGTGCGGGTGGTTCGCCCGTGAACTCCTGACGGAAAGCGGGAAACTGATGCGGCACAGTCGTCGAAGTGGCTTGATCGCGGCGGTGGTTGCGGGAGGCGGGCTGGCCGCCGTGGGCGCGGGCGGACTCGCCGTCGCCGACGCGGGGGCGAGCGGGCAGGCCCAGCGGTCACCGGGGGTGCTCTCCGGGAACCTGGTGCAGCTGCCGGTGCACGTACCGGTGAACGTCTGCGGGAACACGGTCAGCGTCGTCGGGGTGCTCAACCCGGCCGCGGGGAACCGGTGCGCCAACGACGGGGGCGGGCATCCGGGGCAGCGGTCCTCGCACCCCTCCAAACCGGGCGGGGGGAAGAGCGCGGGCGGCGGCGACCGGAGCGGGAACGGGGGCGGTGCGCGCGCCGAGGGAAGCGGAAAGGATTCACCCGGGGTGCTCTCCGGGAACGGGATCCAGCTGCCGGTGGACCTGCCCGTCAACGTCACCGGGAACTCGGTCAACGTGGTGGGTGTGGGCAACGGCGCCGGCGGCAACACCTCGGTCAACGGGACGACGCCCGCCAAGCCCGTCCTGCCGCCGCCCGCCGTGCGGCCCGTGGAACCGGCGAAGCCCGCCCCGCTGCCGGCGCCCGAGCCGGAGTCCGGGCCGGGCGCGCTCGCGCACACCGGGGCGGACGCCGCCGGATACCTGCTGCCCGGAGGCGGGGCGCTCCTGCTCGGCGGGGCGCTGCTCTACCGGCGGTTCCGGCTCGGCTAGGGGGTGTCCGGCGGATCAGGGGCGGACAGCTGCGGGGTCCGCCAGGCGTCCAGGATCGCGTCGATCCGCGGAGCCAGCCGCGCCCGGGCCTCGAAGCGGTGCACTCCCGCCGCGAGCAGGGCGTCGTACTCGGTGTCGAGGTGGCGTACGGCCGCCCGTACCGCCACCGAGACGGCGGGTTCCTCCAGGGCGCGGCCGGCCGCGGTGCGGCCCACCCGGCCGCTGCCGCGCAGGGAGGCGTGGGCGGCGATGGCGGCGGCGCGGTCGGGCGGGCACCCGGGGAAGAGCCGGCGTATCTCGGCGGCGAAGGCGGCCGTGAACACGACGTCCTGCGCGGCGCGGCGCAGCCGGGCGCGGTCGCGGCCGCGGGCGCGGGACTCGGCGTCCGCCCGGCAGGACCGTTCCGCCCGGGTCAGAGCCTCCGCCTCGACCAGCAGACCCTGGCGCTCGTAACGCCGCCGACGCTTGTTGAAGCGCACCACGACGGCCGAAAGCGAACTGCCCGTCCGGGCCCGGCGGGTGAGCGCCGCGTCACCGCGCGGCAGATATACCAGATGCCCGAGGTCGGCACAGTCCAGACAGCGGGGCACCCCGGACAGGCGGACCAGGCGCGGCAGCGGGCCCTGTCGGCACCCGGCGCAGTGGATCTGCTTCCGTGACTCGAACACCACCAGGTTCATGACGAGTTGATACCGCTCCCCGGTGGACATATCACCTGCGCGGACATACCACCTGCGCCGTCGCGGCGGACGGTGCTTCGCCAACTCCTCGTCAGTTCAAGCCACTCGTCCTATCGTGTGATTCATGGGACTAGTGGTGCGTGAGGTGGTCATCGAGCCCGGCGGCTCCACCGGATGGCACTACCACGTGTGCGAGATCGCCGCCGTCGTGAAGTCCGGCACGCTGACCCGGATCCTGCGGGACCGCTCCGTCGAGGTCACCTCGGCGGGCGGCGCGTTCATCGAACCCGCCGGTATCCGCCATGCCCACATCGGACGCAACCTCGGAACCGAGCCGGTGGTGATAGAGGTCCGCTACGACCTGCCCGAGGACCGGCCGTTCGCCGTCGAGGTGCCCGCCCCGCCCGCCCCGCCGGACATCCGGCGTCAGCCCCGGGCGCCGATCGCGTGCTCGGTGAAGTTCCCGGCGGTGCGGAAGCCCAGGCGCCGGTAGAGCGGCTCGCCCGCAGCCGAGGCCTGGAGCACGGCAGCGCGTCCCGCGACCTCGCGTAGAAGTCCAGCACCGTCGCCGACGGCGGCTGCCAGTTGGCGGCGAGCACGGCGGCGTAGTCCGCCAGCCCGTCGACGGTCGTCACCCGGCGGATCCGCAGGCCCTCCGGCTCCGGCACGGGCGGCAGGTCGCCGGGCTCCGCCCACATCGCGTACGTGCTCTCGGTCACCGGCAGCCCGGCCGCGGTCAGCAGCCGGCCCAGATCCGCCGGGGTGGAGGCCGGCCCCACCCACCAGGAGAAGGGCCGCCCCGTGGCCGACAGCTCCCGCACGGTCCGCGCGATCCGCTCCGGCGCCCCGGCGGCGGTGAACCGCGCGGCCGCGACGACGTTGAAGGTGTCGTCCCCGATCCCGCTGTCCGCGACCAGCAGATCCGGCTCCTCCGTCACGGTGGCACCGGACAGCCGCCGGTGCAGATGGCAGGCGTGCTCGGCGAGGTTGCGCTCCATCCGGTCCAGGAGATCACCGGGTCCGGTTCGCCGGAGGTGCGGGGCTGCGTCCATGCTGGTCCCAGTTCACCATGGACCGGCAGGGGGCCTCGCACCCCGCGCCCGGGAGCCGCGCGGGCTCAGACCAGTCGGCGTATCTCGCCGCGCACCCGGTAGAAGCCTCCCGACGCGGCATGCAGCCCGTCGACCACGTACCGCGCGCCGGGCTCCCGGATCCCGCGCGGGAACTGCACGTTCCACGACCGGTCGAAGTCCCCCGACACCACCTGCACCCGCAGCCTGCCGCTCTGCTGGACGCACTCCACCACCACGCCGCCCGCAGGCGCCGCCGACACGGTCGCCACCATCGAGGCGGACGCGGCCGGGGTGTACACGGGCAGCGCGGCCGCCGACTTCACGTCCAGCGCCGTCGGCACCGAACCCTGCTGGGCCGCGGCGATGGCCGCCTCGCTCGCGTCCACGCACACCAGCGACCCGTCGGTGGTGACCAGGTACAGCCGCTCGTCCAGGTACTGCATCGACAGGGCCGAGCCGCTGCCCGTGCGCAGCTTCCACAGCCGCCGCCCGTCCGCGTCGAAGCAGTACACCGACGAGGAGGAGTCACCCGCGAACACGTGCCGGCCGTCCGGGGACGTCGCGCACGAGTACACCGCCGCGTCGCACCGGTAGGAGGCCTCGATCGCGCCCGTCGCCTTCGCCAGCCGCTGCACGATGTTGTGGCCCGTGCCCGCGTAGACCGCGTCCGCCTCCTGCCAGCCGAAGAGCACCCCGCCGGTGGTCCGGGTGTGCCACAGCTCCCCGCCGCCGTCCGGCGCGTACGCCGTCACGCCGTGCGTGTGCCCGTGGTACACGGCATCCGCGTCCGCCCGCACCATCCAGGCGTTCGACCCGGCCGACCTGCGCGACCACTGGTACTCGTCCTCGTGGTCGATGACGGTCAGGCCGCCGCCCGCGTCCGAGACGTTGAGGACGCCCTCACGGATGTCGAGCCAGAAGATGTCCACGTCCGGCGCGATGTCGTAGGCCCCGAACGGCACCTTCGAGGACAGGTCGTACACCGTGCCGTCGTCGCACCCCGCGTATATCCAGAACTCGTCCGCGACCAGGCACTTCACACCGTCCGGCAGCGAATACCGGGCCAGCACCTCCCCGCCGTGGCTCAGCGTGTAGACGTCCCCCGACTGGTTGCCGACCCAGCAGCGGTCCTCGTCCACATGGATGCCGAACGCCGCCGCCCCCGTGCGGAAGCGCCACAGGACCGGGGCCACGGCGCGGGCCGTCGACGGCGCCGACGTCACCTGACGGCGGGTCACCGCCCGGGCGGCACGCTGCCCCTGGACCGCCGGCGCGTAGCCCTTGCGGACCTTCTCGCCGATCTTCTTCGCGGCGGCCGCGCGCGCCTTCTCGACGGTCGGGAACGAGGACGTCTGCAGCTGGCCGTCGGCGCCGATCCGGCCGTAGCGCACCGCCACCGCCGTGCCGTCCACCGTCACCTCGTAGAACTTGTGCGCCCCGCCGCCTTCCTGCGACAGCTCCAGGTACGTCGTCTCGCGAGCCATGACAGACCCCTCCCCACGGTGGGGCCCGACGGCCCTGTTCGCGCCGGTGTTCCCCTCGTGGAAAACGCTACGGGCGACCACTGACAATGGGGTGGTGCAGCTGGAACCGATCACCTGGGAGCGGATGGCCGAGCGCCTCGCCGCCCGCGTCGTCGAGCGGACCGGAGCGCGGACCGGGGGCCGGGACGAGGCCCCTTGGCTGCGGATGGCGGTCGACGGCGCGCCCGCCGCCGGCACCGGCACGCTGGCCGAGCTGACCGCGTCCGCGCTGCGGCTGCGCGGCCGCTCCGTCCTGGTCGTCCCGGCGCAGGGGTTCCTGCGGCCGGCCTCGCTGCGGCTGGAGTTCGGCCGCGAGGACGTGGAGTCGTACCTGCGCGGCTGGTACGACACCGCCGCGCTCTGGCGCGAGGTGTTCACCCCGCTGGAGCCGGGCGGCACCGGGCGCGTCCTGCCCGACCTGTGGGACCCGGTGACCGACCGGGCCACGCGCAGCCCGTACACCGCACTCCCGCCCGGCGCCGTGGTGATCGTGCACGGTCCGCTGCTGCTGGGGCACTGGTTCCCCTTCGACCTCAGCGTCCACATCCGGCTCTCCCCGGGCGCGCTGGCCCGCCGTACGCCGGAGGCGGAGCGCTGGACCCTGCCGGCGTTCGCGCGCTACGAGGCCGAGACCGACCCGGGCACGGCGGCCGACACCCTGGTCCGCGCCGACGACCCCCGCCACCCGGCCTGGACGGGCCTCCCGAACTGACCCGCCCCCCACTCGCCGCCCCCGGGGCCACTGCCCCTCCTGCCTGCCGCCCCCGACTACCGGCCTGCCGGCGTGCCGTCCGGGGGCGCTGGTCTGGCGGCGGGTCCACCGGCCCGCCGCCCGGACTCAGTGGCCTGTCGGCCCTGCTGCCCAGGCGCGTCGGCCTATCGGCCTGCCGTCCGGGGCTACCAGTCCGTTGCCCGGCTGCCCGGCTGCCCGGCTGCCCGGCTGCCCGGCTGCCCGGGGCCACCGGCTTGTCGCCCGGGCGCGCCGGCCTGTCGGCCCGGGGCCCGGGGCCTCCCGTGCTCCTCGGAACGGGGCCCCGAGCGGGGTGCGTGCCGCGTGCGGTGGCGCCGCGCGGCGGGGGTCGGGTTACGGGCGGCCGCCCAGGCGGGTTACCGCTGACGCGGCTGCGCGGCAGCCCGCTCGGGCCGCTTCCGCCGGGTCCGCACCCGCGAGGCGGGCCGCCAGGAAGCCGCCCGTGAAGGCGTCGCCGGCGCCCGTGGTGTCGACCGCCGTCGCCGGTTCCGCCGGCACCTCGGCGCTCACCGCGCCCGCCTCGGCGACCAGTGCCCCGGCCGCCCCCCGGGTGACCACCACCAGCGGGAAGCGCAGGCTCAGCGCGGCCGCCGCCCGGGCCACGTCCGCCGTGCCGGCCAGCAGCCGGGCCTCGTCCTCGTTGGGGAGCAGCACGTCCGCGCCCGCCACCGCGGCGAGGAAACGTTTCACCCCCAGGTGGGCCAGGAACCCCGCCGACGCGGGGTCCACACTCACCGGCACGCCCCGGGCCGTGGCCGACCGCAGCGCCAGCTCCGCCAGCGCCCGGCTGCTGTCGGCGAAGTACAGGTAGCCCGACAGGTGCAGCCGGGCCACCCCGTCCAGCAGCGACGGCGTCCAGTCCGCGGGCGACAGCCGCAGCGCGGCCCCGCTGTCGGTCAGGAAGGTCCGCTCCGCGTCCTTGCCGACCAGCGCCACCACCGTCCCGGTCGGCTCCGCCGGGTCGACCACCAGGTGCGGCCGCACCCCGGCCGCCAGCAGCGCGCTCTCGTGCCAGGCGGCGGACTCGGCGCCCACCCGCGCCAGCAGCCGTACCTCGGCCGCCCCCTGACGCGCCGCCCAGCACGCGGCGTTGGCCCCCGCCCCGCCCGGCAGCGTACGGATCCGGGCGGCCGTGTCCGTCGCCGGCGCGAGGGGTTCCGTATGCACCGCGACGACGTCGGTCACCACGTCCCCGATGACCAGCAGCGCTCCTCCGCTCACCGCGCCGCCCCCGCCCCCGGCTCCGCCCACGCGGCCGCGATCCGCGCGCCCAGCCGCACGTTCCCGCGCACCGCCGCCAGGTTCGCCTCCAGCGAGGCCCCGCCCGTCGCCCCGACCAGGAAGTCCAGCAGGAACGGCGTCACCGCCTGCCCCGTGATGCCCCGCTCCCGGCACTCCTCCAGCGCCTGCGCCAGCACCCGGTCGTGCAGCGCCGGATCCAGCTGCTCCGCCTCCGCCACCGGATTGGCCACCAGCAGCGCCGACGCGGGCCCGGCCAGCGCGTCCTGAGCGGCCATCACCCGTGCCACCTGCTCCGGCGAGTGCACCGTCCAGTCCACCGGCTCGCCCGAACTCGTCAGGTAGAACCCGGGGAAGTGCGCCGTGCCGTACCCGAGCACGGTCACCCCCAGCGTCTCCAGCCGCTGGAGCGTCGCCGGCACGTCCAGGATCGACTTCACGCCCGCGCACACCACCGTGATCCGCGTGCGCGCCAGCAGCGCCAGGTCCGCCGACTCGTCCTGCGTGTGCGTCCATTCCCGGTGTACGCCGCCCAGCCCGCCCGTGGCGAAGACCCGCAGCCCCGCCCGCGCGGCCAGGAACGCCGTCGCCGACACCGTCGTCGCGCCCGTGGCCCGCGCCGCCACCGCCGGAGCCAGGTCCCGGTGGCCGAACTTGCGTACGTCCTCGCCGCCCGCGATCCGCTCCAGCTGCTCCTTGTCCAGCCCCGCCCACGGCACCCCGTCCAGCACCGCCACGGTCGCCGGAACCGCGCCCTCCGAGCGGACGATCGCCTCCAGTTCCTCGCCCACCGCCAGATTGCGGGGGCGCGGCAGGCCGTGCGCGAGGATCGTCGACTCCAGGGCGACGACCGGCTGACCCCCCTCGAGCGCCTCGCGTACCTCTTCGGACAGGACCGGAATCACGGTGTGCTGTGGCATGTCCCCATCCATGGCACGGGACGGGCGCCTCCAAACGCCGCCCGGCCCCGGCTGTCCGACTACCGTCCCCCCATGGACCCCCGCGGCTTCTACGACCGGCTGTCAGCGCGCTACCACCTCATGTACGCCGACTGGGACGCGAGCACCGCCCGCCAGAGCCGCGCCCTGGACGCCCTGCTCACCGCCGCCCTCGGTCCCGGCCCGCACACCGTCCTCGACAACGCCTGCGGCATCGGCACCCAGGCCCTGGGCCTGGCCGCGCACGGTCACCCGACGCCGTCGTCTGCGCCGACAACGCCCTGCCCCACCTGCTGACCGAGCACGACGTGATCGCCGCCCCGGCCGGCACGTCCCCGGGCTGCCCGGCCGGGCACCGTGAACCGGGTACGACGGACCTGGGTACGCCGAACCCGGCGCCGTGAACCGGGCACAGTGAACCCGGTACGCCGAACCCGGCGCCGTGAACTGGGCAGAGTGACACGTCGGCGGCGCCGATCGTGGACGGGTTGACCAGGCTCGGCGGCCTCGCGCGGCGGCTAGGGTGGCGGGCCATGAGCACCCGTGATCACACGCCCGCCCCCGCCTCGTTCGCCGTCTCCGTCCCCGACATCCCGGACGCCGAGCTGGAGGCCGAGGACCTCGACCCCGCGCAGATCGTCTCCGGTGAGCCCGTCGTGACCGGCAAGGTGCTGTGGGAGTCCCCGGACGGTACGCAGGTGCGCGGCATCTGGCAGATCACGCCCGGCGTGGTCACCGACACCGAGGCCGACGAGCTGTTCGTCGTGGTCAGCGGGCGCGCCACCATCGAGGTCGAGGGCGGGCCCACGCTGGAGGTCGGCCCCGGCTCCGCCTGCGTGCTCCGGGAGGGCGACAAGACCACCTGGACCGTCCACGAGACGCTGCGCAAGGCCTACCACATCAGTCTGTGACGCCCTTGCCGGGCCGCGGACCGGCCTCGACGCCGGCCTCGACGCCGGCCCCGGCCTCGGCGGCCGCGTCCCGCTCCGGATGGCGGCGCGCCGTGAACAACGCGAGCGCCGCCATCGGCAGCAGCAGCGCCGCGCCGCCGGCGTTGAGCCAGCCGTAGCCCGCCTGGGCCACGATCAGGCCGGCGACGGCGCCGCCGACGCCCGCGGCCGTGTTCATCGCCAGGTCCGACAGGCCCTGGACGGCCGCCCTGGCCGGCTGCGGCACCGAGTCGGTGAGCAGGGCCGAGCCCGCCACCATCCCCGCCGACCAGCCCAGCCCCAGCAGGAACAGGCCGGCCGCGGTCTGCCCGTGACGGGGTCCGGCCGTACCGGCGAGCAGCGCGGCGAGCGAGAGCAGCCCGGCCGCCAGTCCGGTCACCGCCAGCCGTCCGATCCGGTCGGCGAGCCAGCCCATCACCGGCGAGAAGGCGAACATCCCCGCGATGTGGCCGCTGATGACCAGGCCGATCAGCTGGAGCCCGGCCCCGTGGTGCCCGAGGTCGAGCGGGGTCATCACCATGATCGACACCATGGTGGTGTGGGAGACGACGACGGTCGTCAGGGCCAGCCGGGCCCGCGGCGACGCCTTCACCGCGGCGATCCCGGCCCGCAGCGAGCGGCCCTCGCGCGTCTCCTCCCCGGGCGCGGCCAGGGCCCGGGCCGTCAGCAGCGGATCGGGCCGCAGCAGGGCGCCGACCAGCAGGGCGGTCAGGACGAAGATGGCGGCGGCCCACAGGAACGGGCCCGCCGCCGCGGGTATGGAACCGCCCTCGAAACTCTCGCTGGCCGGCGCCGAGAGCGTCGGGCCCAGCACCGCGCCGAGCGTGGCGGACCACACCACGAAGGCGATCGCCCGCCCCCGCCGGTCGGGTTCGGCGAGATCAGCGGCCGCGAACCGCGCCGTGAGGTTGGCGGAGGAGGCCGCGCCGAAGGCGGCCATGCCGAGCAGCAGCAGCGGGAAGTTCGCCACGACCGCCGCCAGCACCACCACCACCGCGCCCACCGCGCCGATCAGGTACGCCAGGACCAGCCCGGCCCGCCGCCCGCGCCGGGTCATCAGCGCGGCGAGCGGCAGGGAGACCAGCGCGGTGCCCGCCACCGAGGCGGTGGAGGCGAGCCCCGAGAACTCCTCGGTGCCGCTGACCTCGGTCGCCAGAACCGGGGCCAGCGCGATGCTGATGGGCACACCCAGGCTGCCCACGACCTGGCTGGCCACCAGGACGGACGTGGTGCGCCGCCGCAGTCGGGGCAGGTCGTCGGGGGTCACGGCGGGCAGTGGTCGCGCGGAGGTCTGCGAGGTGGTCACCGGCGCAGTCTTCCAGCCCGCACCGCCGAGCGAAACGGAAAATCCGCCCGGGCGGATGCGCGGCAGGCCGGGCGACCGCCGCGTACGCGCCTGCCGGCAGCGACCGCCGCGTACGCGCCTGCCGGCAGCGACCGCCGTGTGTGCGCCTGCCGGCGACGACCGCCGTGTGTGCGCCTGCCGGCGACGACCGGCGCGTGTGCGCCTGCCCGCAACGACCGCTGCGTGTGCGCCCGTCCGTAGCGACCGCCGCGCGCGCCTGCCCGCAGCGACCGCCGCGTACGGCCCCGCCCGCAGCGACAGCCGCGGGCGCGTCCGGTCAGAACAGCGGGGCCGGCAGGACGCCCTCCAGTGCGAGCAGGGCCCGCTTGGTCTCCACGCCTCCGCCGAACCCTCCGATGCCGCCGTCGTTCTCCACGACCCGGTGGCACGGCACCACGAGCGGCAGCGGATTGGCGCCCATCGCCGCGCCGACCGCCTGGGCCGCGCCCGGCCGGCCGACCCGGGCCGCCAGTTCGCCGTACCCGACGACCTGTCCGTAGGGCACCGACGCGGCCAGTTCCCGCAGCACCAGCCGGTTGAACCCGGAGGTCAGCCGCCAGTCCAGGGGCAGGTCGAAGGTCCGCAGCCCGCCCGCGAAGTACGCGGCGATCCGGCGCACGGGCTCGGCCAGCCGCACCTCCGCGCCCTCCGCCGGGCGCCAGGCGGGCAGGCCGAGCCGGGCCGCCAGCGGGTCGATCAAGTCCGTGGAGGCATGGAACTCCACCCGGACCAGGCCCTCCTCGGTCGAGGCCAGGAAGAGCGGACCGATGTCACTGCCGATGACGGTCCACTCCAGGTGCGGCCCGGCCGGCGGCCCGCCGCCGTCACGCCCACCGCCGTCAAGGCCGCCCACGTCACGCCCGCCGCCGTCACGCCCACCGCCGTCACGGCCGCCCACGTCACGCCCGTCGCCGTCCACCGATGTGCTGTCCACGCCTCCACCGTACGGCGCCCCACCGACATCGCGGCCCGCGCGCGCGGCGTCAGAACCCGCCCACCGCCTCCCGCACCACGTCGGGGGCGTTGCTGATGATCCCGTCCACCCCCATCGCCTGCACCTTCCGCGCGGTCGCCGGGTCGTCCACGATCCAGGTGTCGACCTCCATCGCCCTGCCGTGCACCCCGGTCACCCGGTGCGCCGCCGCCACCCACTCGGCCGAGATCGTCGTGTGCCACGGGTTGATCCGGTCGGCGAACTGCCCGTACCGCGCCAGGTCCGCCTCCGGCGGGGTGCCCAGGAACGCCGTCACGACGTCCGGTCGCAGCGCGTGGACGATACGGACGCAGTCGGCGTCGAAGCTCTGCACGACCAGCCGGCGCCTGACGTGCTGCTCGTCGAGCCAGCCCGCCTCCAGGAGGACGCGCAGGGTGTCCCGCTCGATCCCCGGGTACAGCTGCGGCTTCTTGATCTCCAGCAGCAGCCGCTGCTGGTTGTCGTCCACCCGGTCGAGGTACTGGCGGAGCGTCGGCACCCGGGCCCCGGCGAACCGGGCGCCGAACCAGCTGCCCGCGTCCAGCGTGGCGATCTCGGCGGCCGTGAAGTCCTGCACGCGCCACGGCTTGCGGTCCGGGAAGCGCGCCTTGACGTCCGTCGTCCGCGTCAGCGTGTCGTCGTGGATGACGACCAGCTCGCCGTCCTTGGTGCGCTGCACGTCGTTCTCCACCCAGTCGACGTACATGGCCGCCGCGGCGTCGACGGCCGCGAGGGTGTTCTCGGGGGCGTACGACGAGGCCCCCCGGTGGGCGTACACCACGGGCGCCCCCACCAGCCGTACCGGGTCGGAGCCGGCGCGGGACGAGGGCGACGACGGGGACGAGGGCGACGACGGGGCGGGGGTGGTGGCCGTGGCGGAGGAGGCCGTACCGGCGAGGGTGAGGGCGAGGCCCAGGAAGGCGGCGGCGGCCGCGGCAACGGGTCGGACGTACATGTGCGTTCTCCTCGGTCGAAACAGCGTCGGCGGGCGGCCCGGCCGGAAATGGATCACGGCCAATCCGGCCCGAGGCGGTGCGCGAGGGCGGCCTGCCGCCCTACGCTCGGGCCGTGCCGGGCCCGGCACGGCGCACGGGGGAGCGGGCGGGGGCCGGGGGTGGCGAAAGGGCGGGCAGGGATGCAGGGTGGGATGCACGGCGCGGTCGTCGGCGTGGGCGGCTATGGCTGGATCACGCCCCTCGTGGGGTTCCTGACGGCCTGTCTCGGCGGGGCGCTCGGCCTGCGCTGCACCACCCGGTCCCTCCTCGTCGAGCGCTCGTGGCGGCCGGGCTGGGCGGCGCTGGGCGCCACGGCCATCGGTTCCGGGATCTGGACGATGCACTTCATCGCGATGATGGGCTTCACGATCACCGGGTCGCCACTGAACTACGACAAACGGACCATGGCCGCGAGCCTGGCGGTCGCGGTGGTGATGGCCGGGGCGGGCATCGTGATCGTCCGGCACGGCCGGGGCTCGGTGCTGTCGGTCCTCACCGGCGGCACGATCACCGGTCTGGGGGTCGCCTCCTCGCACTACCTGTGCATGGCGGGGGTGCGGCTGCACGGCCGGTTCGTCTACGACAACCTCCTCGTCGCCCTCTCCGTCGTGATCGCGGTCGTCGCCCTGACCGCCGCCGTGGCGATCGCGGTCCGGCGCCGCGGCCCGCTGCCCACGCTGGCGGCGGCCCTGCTGACCGGCGCCGCGGCCACCGGCACCCACTACGCGGGGATGGCGGCGCTGCGGGTCCGGCTGGACCCCGGGCCCGTCGCCGCCGGGGAGCCGGTGGCCCCGTCGCTGGCCCCGATGCTCGCCGGTCCGCTGGTGCTGCTGGTGGGGGCCGGCTTCCTGGTCCTGCTCGGCCCGCTGCTGCTCACGGCCCGGCCCGGGCGCGCGGATGCGTGAGTGTCAGTGGGGGGCCGTACGGTGGACCCATGCGGCCCGTATCGAAGATCGAACGCACGGTGGCGCCTTTCGAGGTCGTCAGCTCCTACCAGCCCAGCGGTGACCAGCCGACGGCCATCGCCGAGCTGGAGAAGCGCATCCGTGCAGGTGAGAAGGACGTCGTACTGCTGGGTGCGACAGGTACCGGCAAGTCGGCGACGACCGCCTGGATGATCGAGAAGCTTCAGCGTCCCACCTTGGTCATGGCGCCGAACAAGACGCTCGCCGCGCAGCTGGCCAATGAGTTCCGCGAGCTCCTACCCAACAACGCGGTCGAGTACTTCGTCTCGTACTACGACTACTACCAGCCCGAGGCCTACGTCCCGCAGTCGGACACGTACATCGAGAAGGACTCCTCCATCAACGAGGAGGTGGAGCGGCTGCGGCACTCCGCGACCAATTCGCTGCTCACCCGGCGCGACGTCGTCGTGGTGGCCTCGGTGTCCTGCATCTACGGCCTGGGCACCCCGCAGGAGTACGTCGACCGCATGGTCCCGCTCAAGGTCGGCGACGAGATCGACCGCGACCAGCTGCTGCGCCGCTTCGTCGACATCCAGTACACGCGCAACGACATGGCCTTCACCCGCGGCACCTTCCGGGTCCGCGGCGACACCATCGAGATCTTCCCGGTCTACGAGGAACTGGCCGTCCGCATCGAGATGTTCGGCGACGAGATCGAGGCCCTCTCCACCCTCCACCCGCTGACCGGCGAGGTGATCAGCGACGACCAGGTGCTGTACATCTTCCCCGCCAGCCACTACATCGCCGGTCCCGAGCGCATGCAGAACGCCATCCGCGGCATCGAGACCGAGCTCGCCGGGCGGCTGGCGGAGCTGGAGAAGCAGGGCAAGCTGCTGGAGGCCCAGCGCCTGCGGATGCGCACCACGTACGACCTGGAGATGATGCAGCAGATCGGCTCCTGCTCCGGCATCGAGAACTACTCGCTGCACATGGACGGCCGGGAGCGCGGCTCCGCGCCCAACACCCTCATCGACTACTTCCCCGAGGACTTCCTCCTCGTCATCGACGAGTCGCACGTCACGGTGCCGCAGATCGGCGCGATGTACGAGGGCGACGCCTCGCGCAAGCGGACCCTGGTCGACCACGGCTTCCGGCTGCCGTCGGCGCTCGACAACCGGCCGCTGAAGTGGGAGGAGTTCCAGGAGCGGATCGGCCAGACCGTCTACCTGTCGGCCACCCCCGGCGCGTACGAGCTCTCGCGCGCCGACGGGTTCGTCGAGCAGATCATCCGCCCCACCGGCCTCGTCGACCCCGAGGTCGTCGTCAAGCCCACCGAGGGGCAGATCGACGACCTGGTGCACGAGATCCGCAGCCGCGTCGAGAAGGACGAGCGGGTCCTGGTCACGACCCTGACCAAGAAGATGGCCGAGGACCTCACGGACTACTTCCTGGAGCTGGGCATCGCGGTCCGCTACCTGCACAGCGACGTCGACACCCTGCGCCGCATCGAGCTGCTGCGCGAGCTGCGCGCCGGCGAGTACGACGTCCTGGTCGGCATCAACCTGCTGCGCGAGGGCCTGGACCTGCCCGAGGTGTCGCTCGTGGCGATCCTCGACGCCGACAAGGAGGGCTTCCTGCGCTCGGGCACCTCGCTGATCCAGACCATCGGCCGCGCGGCGCGCAACGTCTCCGGCCAGGTCCACATGTACGCGGACCGGATGACGCCCGCGATGGAGAAGGCCATCGAGGAGACCAACCGGCGCCGCGAGAAGCAGATCGCCTACAACACGGCGAACGGCATCGACCCGCAGCCACTGCGCAAGAAGATCAACGACATCGTGGCCACCATCGCCCGCGAGGAGGTCGACACCGAGGAGCTCCTCGGCAGCGGCTACCGGCAGGCCAAGGACGGCAAGGGCGCCAAGGCCCCGGTGCCCGCCCTCGCCGCGCACGCCCCGAAGCCGGCCAAGGGCGCGAAGGGGACGAAGGCCAAGGCCGGCGCCGTGGTCACCGACCGCCCCGCAGCGGAACTGGCCGATCTGATCGAGGAGATGACCGCGCGCATGCGGGCGGCCGCCGCCGATCTCCAGTTCGAGGTCGCCGCCCGGATCCGGGACGAGGTGAGCGAACTGAAGAAGGAGCTCCGACAGATGAAGGAAGCGGGCCTCGCCTGAGGCCTGGCCGGTAAGTAATGTTTGCGGCGGGGCCGCGGGCACCGCAGTGCCCGCGGGCGACACAGGAGAGGGGACAGCGCGTGACGGTCAACATGACCAAGGGTCAGGCCATCAGTCTGCAGAAGGCGGACGGAGGGACGCTGACCGCGGTCCGGATGGGCCTCGGCTGGCAGGCCGCCAAGCGCCGGGGGCTGTTCGGCTCCCGGACCCGGGAGATCGACCTGGACGCCTCGGCGGTGCTGTTCGCGGACAAGCAGCCGGTCGACGTGGTCTTCTTCCGGCACCTGAGCAGCGACGACGGCTCGGTCCGGCACACCGGTGACAACCTGGTCGGCGGCGTCGGCCAGGGCGGCGACGACGAGGCGATCCTCGTCGACCTCCAGCGGGTGCCGGTCCACATCGACCAGATCGTCTTCACGGTGAACTCGTTCACCGGCCAGACGTTCCAGGAGGTGCAGAACGCGTTCTGCCGCATCGTGGACGAGACCAACGGCCAGGAGCTGGCGCGCTACACCCTCGACGGCGGCGGCGCCTACACCGCGCAGATCATGGCCAAGGTGCACCGCGCGGGCACGGGCTGGAAGATGACGGCCCTGGGCAACCCGGCCAACGGCCGGACCTTCCAGGACCTGCTGCCGGCGATCCTGCCGCACCTGTAGGCGAAGCGGCACCGGGAACACGGCACACAGAAGAAGCACCGGGGGAGACACGACGATGGCGGCCGAGCTGGTCCGGGGGCAGAACCACCCTCTGCCCGACAGCCGGGTGGAGATCAGGGTCACCGCGGGCACTCCGGTGCTCGCCCTGGCCTCGCTCGGCGACGAGCAGGGGGCACTGCCCGGGCCCGAGAGCTGCGCGCACCCCGGTGCGCGCAGCCTTCCGGGGGTGGAGGCGCCCGCCGCCTCCGCCGACCGGCACCGCTTCGCCGTCGACCTCGACGCGGTCGGCGCGGGCGTGCACCGGATCGGTGTGCTCCTCGCGCTGCCGCAGGGCGGCCCCACGCGGTTCGGGGCCGTCGCCGCGCCGCACGTCAGCGTCGCCACCGCGGACGGCCCCGAGCTCGCCGGGTTCACCCTGACCGGGCTGGACGCCGAGACGGCCGTCGTCGCCCTGGAGCTCTACCGCCGCCAGGGCGCCTGGAAGGTCCGGGCCGTCGGCCAGGGCTACGCCGACGGCCTTCCCGGCCTCCTCGCCGACCACGGGCTCAACCCCCCGGCCGCCGCCGATCTGGCGGCCAGGATCCACGCGTCCGCCGGGGCCCCGGTGGCCCCCGTCGCACCCGGTCCGGTCCCGGTGTCCGGCGTCCCCTACCCGGGTACGCCGGGCCCCGCGCCCACCGGACCCGACCAGCCGCCGGCGCCGCCCGCCGGCCTCGGCGGGCCCGCCACCATCTCGTACGCGCACCCGCGCCGCGGCCGGACCGAACCTCCCCCGCCGGCGCCTCAGGCGCCGCCCGCCCAGCCGGGCGAGCCGGCCCGCCCGGTGGCCGGCGACGCCACCGGCTGGTCCATGGAGGAACGGCTGTACAACCAGGTCTGGGGCATGTTCGAGGACCTGGCCCGGGCCGCCGCCGCGTACCGCAGCGCCGTCGACTTCGCCGACACCCGCATGGACCGCGAGCTCGACGACGCGCTCTCCGACCCCCGCCACCGCATCGGCGGCTCCGGCAACGCCGCGCGCGACGCCGCCCAGGCCCGCCGCGACGAGCTGGTCGCCCAGGCCAAGGCGGTCCTCGACCGCGACCTCGCCCAGCTGACCGCCGAGACCGAGGTGGTCGAGCCCGCGCTGCCCAGCGCCTACGCCCGCTGGGACAACCCCGTCTGGCACGGTCACGGCATGCCCGAGCAGCCCCCGATGGCGGTACGGCTGGGCGATCTGCACCTGCCCGAGCGCCCGGACCTGCGGATCCCGATGCTCGTCCGGTTCCCGCTGGAGCGCGGCCTGTGGATCGACAACGGCCGCACCGGCTCCGAGGCCGCGATGACCATGGACACCGCCCGGCTGCGCCGCCTGGCCATGGACATGGCCGTCGCGCACGCCGTACGGATGCTCGCCGTCCACCCCGACGGCGCGCTCTCCGTCCACGTCATCGACGCCGCCGGCGCGGGCGCGGCCTCACTGGAGCCGCTGGTGCGCTCCGGGGTGCTGGCCACGCCGCCCGCTGCCGGGGCCGTGGGGGTCACCCAGACCCTGGCCCACCTCACCCGCCGGGTGGACCTCGTCCAGATGGCGGTCCGGGCCGGGGCGCCCGAGGACCTGCCGCCGGACCTGGATACCCGCGAGCAGCTGCTGATCGTCCACGACTTCCCGCACGGTTTCGACGACCGCGCCGTCACCCAGCTGCGGTACCTGGCGGACGAGGGCCCCCGGGTCGGCGTGAACCTGCTGATGGTCGCCGACCGCGACGAGGCCTCCGCGTACGGGCCGCTGCTGGACCCGCTGTGGCGCTCGCTGATGCGGCTCTCGCCGGTGCCGGACGACCACCTCGCGGACCCCTGGGTCGGCCACGCCTGGACCTTCGAGCCGGCCCTGCCGCCGGCGGGAAGCCAGGTGCTGGAGCAGGTGCTGGCACGGGTCGCCCACGCCCGCAGGTCGTGACCATTCACTGACCCGTCTTTGGGGTTCTCTTTACCTTGGGCGCCTCCTACCGGTACCCTTGGGGGCGCGGAGGGGAGTATTCCTGCTGTTTCCTGCGCGGCGTTCCCGTCAGTACGGACCGTGACCGGTCCCGGGGTGCCGGCCCGCGGCCGCGGTGCGGCCCGGGTGGAAGAGACCTCCGGCAGCGATGTCGCTGACCTTGTTGAGCCATCTGCCGGAGGCGTGAACCGTGGACGTTTCGTTGTATACCTGGGTGCTGACCATTGCCGGTCTGTGCATCCTCATCGGCGCCGATTTCCTGATCGGCCGCAAGCCCCATGACGTGTCGATCAAGGAGGCCGGCACCTGGACGGTCGTCTGGATCGTCCTCGCCGTCCTCTTCGGCCTCGGCCTGTGGTTCTTCGGCACCCCCCAGGCTTCCGGGGAGTTCTTCGCCGGCTTCATCACCGAGAAGTCGCTGAGCGTCGACAACCTCTTCGTCTTCGTCCTGATCATGGCGAAGTTCGCGGTGCCCTCCCACCTCCAGCAGCGCGTGCTGCTCGTGGGCGTCCTGATCGCCCTCGTCCTGCGCGCGATCTTCATCGCCGCCGGCGCCGCGATCATCGCCAGCTTCTCGTGGGTCTTCTACATCTTCGGCGCGTTCCTGATCTACACCGCCTGGAAGCTCATCCAGGAGGCGCGCAAGGACGAGGACGAGGACGACTTCGAGGAGAACCGCCTCCTGAAGTCGATCGAGAAGAAGTTCGGCGTCGCCGACCAGTACCACGGCACCAAGCTCTTCATCCAGCGCAACGGCAAGCGGATCCTGACCCCGCTGATGATCGTGATGCTGGCCATCGGCACCACCGACGTCCTCTTCGCCCTGGACTCGATCCCCGCGATCTTCGGCCTCACCCAGGACCCGTACATCGTCTTCACCGCCAACGCCTTCGCCCTGATGGGCCTGCGCCAGCTGTACTTCCTCATCGGCGGCCTGCTCGAGAAGCTGGTCCACCTCAGCTACGGCCTGTCCATCATCCTGGGCTTCATCGGCGTCAAGCTGGTGCTGCACGCCCTGCACGAGTCCGGTGTCCACGTCCCGCAGATCTCCATCCCCGTCTCCCTGGGCGTCATCTGCGGTGTCCTCGTGATCACCACCATCACCAGCCTGATCGCCTCGAAGAAGCAGGCGGCCGAGGATGCCGCCCGCCAGGACAGCGTCGACGCCTGACAGACGCTCCATGGCGCCCCGGCGCCCATGGCGTCGCGCGTCAGGTGCGGATCACGCGGGGGCGGCCACTTCGGCCGCCCCCTTCCGCGTCTCCACGAGCGCCGGATTCGTCTCGGGCAGCAGCGCGTAGCAGGCCAGGCTCAGCAGGGCGATCCCGGACAGGTACGCCGCCACGCCCCACGGCGGCCCCGCCCCGTCCGCCAGCGCCGTCGCCACGATCGGGGTCAGCGCCCCGCCCAGCACCCCGCCCAGGTTGTAGCCGACGGCCGCGCCCGTGCACCGGATCCGCGGCGCGTACAACTCCGGCAGGTACGCCCCCACCACCGCGAACGACAGCACCATCGCCAGCAGCGCCCCCACCGATCCCACCGTCATCCACAGCGGGTCCGCGGTGCGCAGCAGCGCCACGAACGGGAACATCCACAGCGCGGTCGCCGTGCAGCCCGCCAGGCACAGCGGGCGCCGGCCGTACCGGTCGCCGAGCACCGCGACCAGCGGTGTCACCAGCCCCTTGAGCGCGACGGCCGCCATGATGCAGGCCAGCATCACCGTACGGTCCACCGCCAGCCGCTCCGTCGCGTACGCCAGCGCCCACGTGGTCACCGCGTAGAACGTCGCGTACCCGACGGCCAGCGCCCCGCCGGTCAGCAGCAGCAGCCGCCAGTGGCCCCGCACCACCTCGGCCAGCGGGGCCTGGGCCCGCTGCCCCTGCGCGGCGAGCTCCCGGAACTGCGGGGTCTCCTCCACCGCCCGGCGCAGCCACAGCCCGGCCAGCGCCAGCACACCGGCCGCCCAGAACGGCACCCGCCAGCCCCAGGAGAGGAACTGGGCGTCGGTCAGCGTCGCCGAGAGCGTCAGGGTCATGCCGTTGGCGAGCAGGAAGCCCACCGCCGGGCCGATCTGCGGGAAGCTCGACCACAGCCCGCGCCGCCGCTCGGGGGCGTGCTCGGCGGTCAGCAGGACCGCCCCGCCCCACTCGCCGCCCAGCCCGAGGCCCTGCAGGAAGCGCAGGACGAGCAGCAGCAGGGGAGCGGCCACCCCGATCGAGTCGAACGTCGGCACGCAGCCGACCGCCACCGTGGCGAGCCCGGTCAGGAGCAGCGAGGCCAGCAGCACCGGGCGGCGGCCGTACCGGTCGCCGATGTGCCCGAAGACCGCCGAGCCCAGCGGCCGGGCGACGAAGCCGACGCCGAACGTGCCGAACGCGGCGAGGGTCCCGGCGAGCGGCGAGAACGTCGGGAAGAACAGCGGGCCGAGGACGAGGGCCGCGGCGGTGCCGTAGACGAAGAAGTCGTAGAACTCGATGGCGGTGCCGGCGAGCGAGGCCGAGGCGAGCCGCAGCATCGACGGGCCGCGCGTCGCACCGGAGGAGCCGGGGCCGGGGTCGGGGTCGGAGTCGGAGTCGGAGTCGGGGCCAGGGCCGGAGTCGGGGATGTCGGAGTCGGGGGAGCCGGGGCCGGACACGGGGCCGGCGACATGGGCGGAAGCGGAGGAGTGATCATCGTGCATGAGGCTGCAACTACCCCTTCCCGCACGCTCAGGAGGTGCGAAAGTCCATCCTCGACCGGAAGGAATGCACCGTATCCCGGGGTTGACGGACCACCACCGAGATCTCGCCAGCGCGCGGCCGCGCACCGCGGCCCCCGGCCCTCCCGCGCACGGGAGGGCCGGGGGCCGCGCAGGTGGTGGGGGTTACCAGCCGCGCTCGCGCCACTCGGCCAGGTGCGGCCGCTCGGCGCCGAGCGTGGTGTCGTTGCCGTGGCCCGGGTACACCCAGGTCTCGTCCGGCAGCTGTCCGAAGATCTTCTCCTCCACGTCCCCGATCAGGCTGGCGAAGGCCTCCGCGTCGCCCCGGGTGTTGCCGACACCACCCGGGAAGAGGCAGTCACCGGTGAACGCGTGGGGGTGGCCGTGCGGGTCGTCGTAGACGAGCGCGATCGAGCCCGGGGTGTGGCCGACCAGGTGGCGGGCGGTCAGCGTGACCCGCCCGACCGTGATGGTGTCCCCGTCCCGGACCGGCACGTCGGTGGGCACCGGGATGCCCTCGGCGTCCAGCGCGCCGGCGTACGTCCGCGCGCCGGTGGCGTCGACGACCTCCCGCAGGGCGCCCCAGTGGTCGCCGTGCTGGTGCGTGGTGACGACGGACGCGATGCCGTCGTCGCCGATCAGGTGCAGCAGGGTCTCGGGCTCCGCCGCCGCGTCGATCAGCAGCTGCTCGTCGGTGGCCCGGCACCGCAGCAGGTACGCGTTGTTGTTCATCGGGCCGACCGCGACCTTGGAAATCATGAGGTCCGTGAGTTCGTGCACGTCGGCCGGACCGCCGACCTTCACCGCTCCGCTGTACGTCATGTCCGCAATCCTAGAGCGGCGGGAGCCCGGGCAGGGGTCCGCCCTCGACGGCCAGCTGCGCGCCCTTGCGGCCGCGTCCGGCCAGCCAGCCCAGCAGCTCGTCCTTGGGCCCGGAGACGGTCACGGGGGTGCCGTCGGCGCCGCCGGTGTGCCAGACCCCCTCGCCGTGGGAGGGGCGCAGGGTGACCGGGGGCACGTCCGCGCGCCCGGACCAGCGGTCGGCGAGGAACTCGATCTCGCGGTCGGTGAACTCCTCGGGCAGATCGGCGAGCGTGTAGCCGATGCCGAGGTCCACGTGGTGCAGCTCGACCTCGACCAGGCGCCGGAAGGGCACCCGGGAGGCGCTGTCGGTGACACCGCCCCGCAGCTCCACCGTGCGGGACCAGTCCTGCGCCGGCTCGCCGGTCGCGAGGAACCGGGCCGCGGAATTCCGCAGGTCCGTCAGCTGTTCTCCGAGGGGCCGGCCGGAGCCCTGCTCGATGTCGGTGTCGCGGGCGGTCGCGCTCTCGTACATGGGGCGGCCCTCGAGGACATTCACGAGGGCGTCCGCGTTGCGGGCGAGGTGGGCGAGGATGTGGCCGCGGGTCCAGCCGGGGAGCAGTGACTCCTCCGCCAGAGCCGCGTTGTCCAGTTTCGCGACCGCGGTCAGCAGTCGGTCCGTGGCCTCACGTACAGATCGCAGGTCGTGCACATGATCAATCATGATCCGACCCTAGTCGCCGCCACACGATCGGGTGAAGCGCCCGACCGAGTGCCGAAAATCGAATGCGCGTGCTATACGCTCGGTGTTCCGAAGACTTCATCCGCTGCCGAGGTCGTCCCCCGGCCCCCTACCCTGGAACGGCCGGGGCTCCGTGCCCCGCTCTCTCAAGAAAGGTGCGGACCGGCGTGACCGACCGTCTCATCGTTCGTGGCGCTCGCGAGCACAACCTGAAGAACGTCTCGCTCGACCTGCCCCGCGACTCCCTCATCGTCTTCACCGGCCTGTCCGGTTCGGGCAAGTCCTCCCTGGCCTTCGACACGATCTTCGCCGAGGGCCAGCGCCGCTACGTCGAGTCGCTGTCGTCGTACGCCCGGCAGTTCCTCGGGCAGATGGACAAGCCCGACGTGGACTTCATCGAGGGCCTCTCGCCCGCGGTCTCGATCGACCAGAAGTCGACCTCGCGCAACCCGCGCTCGACGGTCGGCACCATCACCGAGGTCTACGACTACCTGCGCCTGCTCTTCGCGCGCATCGGCAAGCCGCACTGCCCCGAGTGCCGCCGCCCCATCTCCCGGCAGTCGCCGCAGGCGATCGTCGACAAGGTGCTGGCACTGCCCGAGGGCAGCCGCTTCCAGGTGCTCTCGCCGCTGGTGCGCGAGCGCAAGGGCGAGTTCGTCGACCTCTTCGCGGACCTGCAGACCAAGGGCTACAGCCGGGCGCGCGTGGACGGGCAGACCATCCAGCTCTCCGAGCCGCCCACCCTGAAGAAGCAGGAGAAGCACACCATCGAGGTGGTCGTCGACCGCCTGACCGTGAAGGAGAGCGCCAAGCGGCGCCTGACCGACTCCGTCGAGACGGCCCTCGGCCTGTCCGGAGGCATGGTCATCCTGGACTTCGTCGACCTCGCCGAGGACGACCCCGAGCGTGAGCGGATGTACTCCGAGCACCTCTACTGCCCGTACGACGACCTGTCCTTCGAGGAGCTGGAGCCGCGCTCCTTCTCCTTCAACTCGCCCTTCGGCGCCTGCCCCGAGTGCACCGGCATCGGTACGCGCATGGAGGTCGACCCGGAGCTGATCGTCCCCGACGAGGAGAAGTCCCTCGACGAGGGCGCGGTCTCGCCGTGGTCGCTGGGCCACACCAAGGACTACTTCCAGCGGCTGATCGGCGCGCTCGCCGGCGAGCTGGGCTTCCGTACGGACATCCCGTGGGCCGGGCTGCCGCAGCGGGCGAAGAAGGCCCTGCTGTACGGCCACAAGACCCAGATCGAGGTCCGCTACCGCAACCGGTACGGGCGGGAGCGGGCGTACACGACGGCCTTCGAGGGCGCCGTGCCGTTCGTCAAGCGCCGGCACTCGGAGGCCGAGAGCGACGCGAGCCGCGAGCGCTTCGAGGGCTACATGCGCGAGGTGCACTGCCCCACCTGCGAGGGCACCAGGCTCAAGCCGATCGTGCTCGCGGTGACGGTGATGGAGAAGTCCATCGCCGAGGTCTCCGCCATGTCGATCAGCGAGTGCGCGGAGTTCCTCGGCGAGCTGCGGCTCGACGCCCGCGACAAGAAGATCGCCGAGCGGGTGCTCAAGGAGGTCAACGAGCGGCTGCGCTTCCTCGTCGACGTCGGCCTGGACTACCTCTCGCTGAACCGCGCCGCCGGCACCCTCTCGGGCGGTGAGGCGCAGCGCATCCGGCTGGCCACGCAGATCGGCTCCGGCCTGGTGGGCGTGCTGTACGTGCTGGACGAGCCGTCGATCGGCCTGCACCAGCGCGACAACCACCGGCTGATCGAGACGCTGGTCCGGCTGCGCGACATGGGCAACACGCTGATCGTCGTCGAGCACGACGAGGACACCATCAAGGTGGCCGACTGGGTCGTGGACATCGGCCCCGGCGCCGGCGAGCACGGCGGCAAGGTCGTGCACAGCGGCTCGCTGAAGGAGCTGCTGAAGAACGGCGAGTCGATGACCGGGCAGTACCTGTCCGGCAAGAAGTCGATCGCGATCCCGGACGCCCGCCGCCCGGTCAATGGCGAGCGCCGGCTGACCGTGCACGGCGCGCGCGAGAACAACCTGCGGGACATCGACGTATCGTTCCCGCTGGGCGTGCTCACGGCCGTGACCGGTGTCTCGGGCTCCGGCAAGTCGACGCTGGTCAACGACATCCTGTACACCCACCTGGCGCGCGAGCTGAACGGTGCGCGGTCGGTGCCGGGCCGCCACACCCGGGTCGACGGCGACGACCTCGTCGACAAGGTCGTGCACGTCGACCAGTCCCCGATCGGACGGACTCCGCGGTCCAACCCGGCGACGTACACGGGCGTCTTCGACCACGTGCGCAAGCTCTTCGCGGAGACGATGGAGGCGAAGGTGCGGGGCTACCTGCCCGGGCGCTTCTCCTTCAACGTCAAGGGCGGCCGCTGCGAGAACTGCTCCGGCGACGGCACGATCAAGATCGAGATGAACTTCCTGCCGGACGTGTACGTCCCGTGCGAGGTCTGCCACGGCGACCGGTACAACCGGGAGACGCTGGAGGTCCACTACAAGGGCAAGTCCATCGCGGAAGTCCTGAACATGCCGATCGAGGAGGCCCTGCACTTCTTCGAGGCGGTCCCGACGATCGCACGGCACCTGAAGACGCTGAACGAGGTGGGGCTGGGCTACGTCCGCCTCGGCCAGTCGGCGCCGACCCTGTCGGGCGGTGAGGCGCAGCGCGTGAAGCTGGCGTCCGAGCTCCAGAAGCGGTCGACGGGGCGGACGGTGTACGTCCTGGACGAGCCGACGACGGGTCTGCACTTCGAGGACATCTCGAAGCTGATCAAGGTGCTGTCGGGGCTGGTGGACAAGGGGAACTCGGTGATCGTCATCGAGCACAACCTCGACGTCATCAAGACCGCGGACTGGGTCATCGACATGGGTCCGGAAGGCGGCTACGGGGGTGGCCTGGTGGTCGCCGAGGGCACGCCGGAGCAGGTCGCGTCGGTCGGCGCGAGCCACACCGGCAAGTTCCTGCGGGACATCCTCGGGGCGGACCGGATCTCGGACGCGGCCGCGCTGGCGGGGGCGCCGGTGAAGAGGAAGACGGCGGCGCGGAAGACGACGGCGGCGGCGAAGCGCACGCCCCGGACCCGCAAGGCCTGACGCCCCCGACCGGGGCCGTGCGGTCGGGGCCCGGCCCCGGCCCCGGGCCCGGCCCGGACGCCCCGCGCCTCAAACGCCGGCGGGGCTGGGGTGGTGCCCGGCGGGGCTCAAAGATCGGGGGCTGCGCCCCCGGGCCCCCATACGTGCGCTTCGCGCCCGTGCGCTCAAACGCCGCGCGGGCTGGACATGCCGCTGCGCGGCATCCCAGCCCCGCGGCGGGCACCCGTGCCGGGCAGCCTCCCCGCCCCCTGCCGTGCAACCTCCCAGCGCCGCCGGGCACCCTTCCAGCCCCGCCGGCGTTCGAGGCGCAGGGTACGGGGGCGGAGCCCCCGGGGCCGGGGCATGGTCCGCCCTAGGCGGTGAGCTCCGTCGCGAACGGGGGTTCCGCGCCCGGGCGGGTGCAGGTGAGGGCGGCCGCGCGCGCGGCGTAGGCCAGGGTGGACGGCCAGTCGACCGGGCCGCCGCCCGCCAGCCGGTGCAGCAGCGCCGCGTTGACCGTGTCGCCCGCGCCGATCGTGTCGGCGACCGTCACCGGCCGCGCGGCCGCCGTGTGCTCCCCGCCCTCCCGCGTCCGTACGGTCAGCCCCGCCGCGCCCCGGGTCAGCACCACCGCCCGCGGCCCGGCCGCCAGCCAGTCGTCCACGCGGCCGCCGAGCCAGGCGGCGTCCTCCTCGGACAGCTTCAGCACCGACACGTACGGCAGCCAGGACCGGAACCGGGCCCGGTACGCCGCCGGGTCCGCGATCAGCGCCGGGCGGATGTTCGGGTCCAGCAGGGTCAGCAGCCCGCGCCCCGACTCCCGGCGCAGCAGCTCCTCGTACGCGCTCGCGCCCGGTTCCAGCACCAGCGAGCACGTGCCGAGCGCCAGGGCCCGCGCCCGCGACGGCAGGGCGGGCGGCAGGGCGAAGAGCCGGTCCGCGGTGCCCTCGACGTAGAAGGAGTACGCCGCCGAGCCGTCCGGGGCCAGCGAGGCCACTGCCAGCGTCGTCGGCTCCGGCCCGCGCCGCACCAGCGACAGGTCCACGCCGGCCGCGCGCAGCCCGGCCAGCAGGGTCTCGCCGAAGCCGTCCTCGGAGACCCGGGAGCAGAAGGCGACCTCCGCGCCGAGGCGGCCCAGCGCCAGCGCGGTGTTGTACGGGCCCCCGCCGGGGCGGGGCAGCAGCGCGCCCGGAGGCGCGGCCACCGGCACGAGGTCTATCAGGGCTTCTCCGCCGACGACGATCACACCGCGGAACGTATCCCACCGGGCGGAGGCCCCGGTACCGCTCGTATCGCACCCCCGCCCCGCCGGTATCGTCGGAGGTCAGCCGTACCGCCCGTCCCGGGAGAAACCCATGCCTGCGCAGCCCGCCGCCCGCCGTACCGTGCTCAAGGGCGCCGCCGCCCTCGCCGGGGCCGCCGGTGCCGGGGCCCTCACGGCCTGCTCCACCGCGACCAACAGCGGAGGCGCGACCCCGCCGACCCCCACCGCCCCCGTCGAACTGGGCGCGGCCGCCGATGTCCCGGTCGGCGGGGCCAAGCTCTTCCGCCAGGAGAAGGTGCTGGTCAGCTGCCCGGCCGAGGGGCAGTACAAGGCGTTCAGCGCCCAGTGCACCCATGCCGGCTGCGTCCTGGACAAGATCAAGGACGGCGAGGGCAACTGCCCCTGCCACGGCAGCCGTTTCGACGTCACCACCGGCAAGCCGCTGCGCGGCCCGGCCACGGACCCCCTCCCGCCGGTGCCCGTCCGGGCCGAGAACGGCAGGCTGATCGCCGGCTGATCGCGGGCCGACGCCGGATCCCGCGCGGCGCGCGCGGCGCGCGCCTCAGTCCCAGTCCCAGGCGATGCCCAGGATGCCCCGGCGCACCCCCTGCTCGACCAGGTGGACCGCCCGGTGGCGGCCGCTGGGGGTGAGGTCGGCGAGGTGGCCGCGCGGCGCCCCCGCGGCGCTCTGCGCGAACCGGCGGCAGCGGACCGGCAGGGCGGCCTCGTCGAAGCGGACCTGGAGCACGTACTGGCCGCCCGGGTACGGGAAGCCGCGCACGTACTCGCGGCTGCGGCCGCCCGTACCGTCCTCGAAGCCGTAGCCGAAGAGGTAGGTGTCCCCGGCGCGCAACCGGGCGTCGAAGAGGAGCTCGGCGACGACCACCCCGGCCTCGTGGTGCCGGCGCACCCGGCCGGGGCGGCAGTTCTCGTACGCGCGGACCTCGACCCGGGCCGGCTCGCACTCCGGGTCGCCGTGGTGGACGGCCACGTAGCGGTCGATGCCGTCGCGGTGGGCCCGCACGACGTGCTGCGACTCGCGGCCACACAGTTCCCCGGCGGGGCCGATGCGGACCCGCTCGTGGTGGCCGACCGTGTGCAGGCCGCCGTCCGCCGGCAGCTCCAGGTCCGCCACCAGGGCCTCCACGGCCGCCCCCACGCTGACCAGTTGCCGGTAGGAACGGCCGGTCGTGGCCGGCCCGGAGTCGGGCGCGGAGCCCTGCGGCACCGCCAGCAGCCGGACCAGCGCCCCGTCGGGCAGGTCCAGGATCTGCTCCAGTGCCCGTACGGCCCTGAGGGACTCGGGACGGCGCGGCCGGCGGACCCCCTGCTGCCAGTAACTGAGGCTGGTCACCCCGACCTTGATGCCGCGCGCCGCCAGCCGGTGCTGCACCCGGTGCAGCGGCAGGCCGCGCGCGGCCAGCGCGCCGCGCAGCGCGAGGTGGAAGGGCCCGGCGCGCAGCGTCTGCGCGAGATCAGCGGCGGGGTCACCGATCGGCCGCACGGCGGCTCCTCCTGTGAACGTTCACGCGTGACGGGGCGGACGGCCGGTCCGGTGCCACCAGGGGTGCAGGTGGCAGGACGGCAGACGTTCACATCACAGTCTCGCCATTCACACTGCAATGTCACCGTGTATTGAAGCGTGTTGACCTGATCGCGACAACACCCTGATGCTCCTCCACAGCGTCCGGACGCGCTCCTCTCATCCCCACCCCCCACCGCGGGAGGAACGCGATGCGCAACCGAAGCCGGCGGCTCCCCCTGGCCGCCCTCGTCACGGCCTGTCTGTTCGCGCTGCCCACCGGCACGGCAACCGCCGCCGACGCCGGTGCGGACGGCAGAGCGGACGGCAGAGCGGCCCTGGCCGCCAAGCGGCTGAACATCACCATGCAGGCACAGCAGAAGACGAACTGGTGCTGGGCGGCCGGCGGCAACACCATCGCCACCTGGTTCGGCCGCGGCTACAGCCAGAACCAGTTCTGCAACGCCGCCTTCAACCGCCAGCAGGGCACCGAATGCCCCAACAACCAGGCGACCCTGGGCAACGTCCAGAACGGCCTGAGCTGGGCGGGCGTCAACCCCGGCTCGTACGTGACCGGATGGCTGCGCTATCCGACGGTCCAGACCGAGATCAACGCGGGCCGGCCCGTCGAGACCCGCATCCAGTGGTCGGGCGGCGGCGGCCACATGCACGTCATCTACGGCTACGACACCGCCAGCAGCTGGGTCTACTGGGGCGACCCCTGGCCCTCCAGCGACCGCTACAACTGGGCCTCGCACGCCTGGTACGTCGACAACAGCACCTTCTCCTGGACCCACTCCCTCTACCGGATCGGGGCGTGACCGCCATGACCGTGCCCCGCCGCGCCACCGCCCTGACCGCGATCCTCGCCGCCGCCACCCTGCTCGGGCTCGCCCCGCAGGCCGGCGCGGCCCCCGTCCCGCAGCCGCGGACCGCCACCGCCGAGACCAGGGAGGCCGCCCGGCAGGCCGCCACCGCGCCCGCCACCCTGGAGACCCTCGCGAAGTTCTTCGCCCGCGAGGGGCAGGTCACGCTCGCCGCCGCGCAGCCCCGGATCGAGGGCGAGCCCCTGCCCGTGCACTACCTCTCCCCGGACTTCGTGGCCGGCCGGGCCGACGCGCCCGTGGCCCGGCTGGAGTTCCTCGCCAGCAGGGCGGTCTCCGCCGACGGCCGGCAGGCCGCCCTGTGGACGGCGCGCACCGGGTCCGGCTGGCAGGTCGTGAACATCGCGAGCGGCGACGACGAGTTCCGCTACGCCGCCCTCGGCGCCGCCGCGCTGCCCGGCGGGACGGTGTTCCGCGAGCCCCAGACCGACGCCTGGTACGTCGCCCGGGAGAACCGGGTCCTGCCGCTCGACGAGGACGCCGTGACGGCCGTCGGCGCCGGGGGCACCACCCTCGACGCCTACCGGGCCCGGGTGACGAAGGCGTACGGCGGCAAGCTGCCGGGCTCGGCGTACGCGAAGTCCGGCGCGGCCGGCGGCTACGCCCCGGCACAGGAGCAGGGGCAGGACCAGGGCCAGGACCCGGGCCAAGGCCAGGCCCAGGACCCGGCGCACGCCCCGGCGCACGTCCCGGCCGCGCAGGCCGCCCCGGGCCCGGAGCGGGCCGGGAACGGCGTCCCCGCGGCCGCCGGAGCAGCGGCCGGTGCGCTCGCCCTCGGGACACTGGGCCTGCTCGCCGTCCGCCGGGCCCGCCGGCCGGACGCCCGGGCCTGACCCCCTCTGCGCCCCGCCCGCCCGGGCGGGGCGCAGAGGTCCGGTTGTCACACCCCGCACGTAGGGTTGGACCCATGGCCGACCCTTCCAGCTACCGCCCCCAGCCGGGTCAGATCCCCGACTCCCCGGGGGTCTACCGGTTCCGCGACGAGCACCGGCGCGTGATCTACGTCGGGAAGGCCAAGAGCCTGCGCCAGCGCCTGGCCAACTACTTCCAGGACGTGGCCGGCCTGCACCCCCGCACCGCCACGATGGTGACCACGGCCGCGTCCGTCGAGTGGACCGTGGTCGCCACCGAGGTCGAGGCGCTCCAGCTCGAGTACTCCTGGATCAAGGAGTACGACCCCCGGTTCAACGTCAAGTACCGGGACGACAAGAGCTACCCCTCGCTGGCCGTGACCCTCAACGAGGAGTACCCGCGCGTCCAGGTCATGCGCGGCCCCAAGAAGAAGGGCGTGCGCTACTTCGGGCCGTACGCCCACGCCTGGGCCATCCGCGAGACCGTCGACCTGATGCTCCGGGTCTTCCCCGTACGCACCTGCTCCGCCGGAGTGTTCAAGCGGTCCGCGCAGATCGGCCGGCCCTGCCTGCTCGGGTACATCGGCAAGTGCGCCGCGCCCTGCGTCGGCCGGATCAGCCCCGAGGACCACCGGGAACTGGCCGAGGACTTCTGCGACTTCATGGCGGGCCGCACCGGCACCCACCTCTCCCGCCTCGAACAGCGGATGCACGAGGCCGCCGAGGAGATGGAGTACGAGAAGGCGGCCCGGCTGCGCGACGACATCGGCGCGCTGCGCCGCGCCATGGAGAAGAACGCCGTCGTGCTGGCCGACGCCACCGACGCCGACCTGATCGCCGTCGCCGAGGACGAGCTGGAGGCCGCCGTCCAGATCTTCCACGTACGCGGCGGCCGGGTCCGCGGCCAGCGCGGCTGGGTCACGGACAAGGTCGAGGCCGTCGACACCGCCGGCCTGGTCGAGCACGCCCTGCAGCAGCTGTACGGGGAGGAGAGCGGCGAGAGCGTCCCCAAGGAGGTGCTGGTCCCGGCGCTCCCCGAGGACACCCCGGCGCTCGCCCAGTGGCTCGCCGAGCGGCGCGGCTCACAGATCAGCCTGCGCATCCCGCAGCGCGGGGACAAGAAGGCGCTCATGGAGACCGTCCACCGCAACGCGCAGCAGTCCCTGGCCCTGCACAAGACCAAGCGCGCCAGCGATCTCACGACCCGCTCCCGCGCCCTGGAGGAGATCGCCGAGGCCCTGGAGCTGGACAGCGCGCCGCTGCGCATCGAGTGCTTCGACATCTCCCACCTCCAGGGCGACGACGTCGTGGCCTCCATGGTCGTCTTCGAGGACGGCCTCGCCCGCAAGAGCGAGTACCGGCGCTTCCAGATCAAGTCCTTCGCCGGCCAGGACGACGTCCGCTCCATGCACGAGGTCGTCTCGCGGCGCTTCCGGCGCTATCTGCGCGAGAAGCTCAAGACCGGCGAGTGGGTCCCCGAGGACGGCGACGACGCCCCCGCCGAGGACGACGGCCGCCCCAAGCGCTTCGCCTACCCTCCCCAGCTGGTCGTGGTCGACGGCGGCCGCCCGCAGGTCGCGGCCGCCCAGCGGGCCCTGGAGGAGCTCGGCATCGACGACGTGGCCGTGTGCGGCCTCGCCAAGCGGCTGGAGGAGGTCTGGCTGCCCGGCGAGGACGACCCCGTCGTGCTGCCGCGCACCAGCGAGGGCCTCTACCTGCTGCAACGGGTCCGTGACGAAGCGCACCGGTTCGCCATCCAGTACCAGCGCGCCAAGCGGGGCAAACGCCTCACATCGGGCCCGCTGGACGACGTACCGGGCCTGGGGGAGAGCCGCCGGCAGGCCCTGGTGAAGCACTTCGGTTCGGTGAAGAAGCTGAGACAGGCGACAATCGACCAGATCTGCGAGGTCCCAGGCATAGGACGCAAGACCGCGGAGACCGTGGCCGCGGCCCTCGCCCGGGCCGTCCCCGCGGCTCCTGCCGTGAACACGGCCACAGGAGAGATCATGGAGGACGAGCCCCCCGCATCCGCGGGAGCGACGTCCGAACGGGGGACCGAGCAATGACCGAGTACGACCGAGACGGAGCACAGGTGAGTACGGGCACGACAGTGGAGCCCGGCGAGGCCGCCGAGGCGGCCATCCCCGAGCTGGTGATCATCTCCGGCATGTCCGGAGCCGGCCGCAGCACGGCGGCCAAGTGCCTGGAGGACCTCGGCTGGTTCGTCGTCGACAACCTGCCGCCCGCGCTGATCCCCACCATGGTGGAGCTCGGCGCCCGGTCCCAGGGCAACGTGGCGCGCATCGCCGTCGTCGTCGACGTCCGCGGCCGGCAGTTCTTCGACGCCCTGCGCGAGTCCCTCGCCGACCTCGACACGCGCGGCGTCACCCGGCGCATCGTGTTCCTGGAGTCCTCCGACGACGCGCTCGTGCGCCGCTTCGAGTCGGTCCGCCGCCCGCACCCGCTCCAGGGCGACGGCCGGATCACCGACGGCATCGCCGCCGAGCGCGACCTGCTGCGCGAGCTGCGCGGCGACGCCGACCTGGTCATCGACACCTCCAGCCTGAACGTGCACGAGCTGCGCGCGAAGATGGACGCCCAGTTCGCCGGCGACGAGGAGCCCGAGCTGCGGGCCACCGTGATGTCCTTCGGCTACAAGTACGGCCTGCCCGTCGACGCCGACCTCGTCGTGGACTGCCGCTTCATCCCGAACCCGCACTGGGTGCCGGAGCTGCGCCCCTTCACCGGGCTCAACGAAGAGGTCTCGGCGTACGTCTTCGGCCAGCCCGGCTCCAAGGAGTTCCTGGACCGTTACACCGAGCTGCTCCAGCTGATCGCCGCCGGCTACCGGCGCGAGGGCAAGCGGTACGTGACGATCGCGGTCGGCTGCACCGGCGGCAAGCACCGCAGCGTGGCCATGTCCGAGAAGCTCGCCGCCCGCCTCGCCTCCGAGGGAGTCGAGACCGTCGTCGTCCACCGGGACATGGGGCGCGAGTGACCGGACGGAGCCTGCGGCTGCGCCGCCTGCGCCGGGTGACCGCGGGGCGTGCCGAGGACCACGGCCGCTCCGTCCGCCGGCGGGGTGCGCAGCCCAAGGTGGTCGCGCTGGGCGGCGGGCGGGGCCTGTCGGCCTCGCTGGCCGCCCTGCGGCGCATCACCGGTGACCTCACCGCCGTGGTCACCGTCGCCGACGACGGCGGCTCCAGCGGACGGCTGCGCGAGGAGCTGGGCGTCCTGCCGCCCGGCGACCTGCGCAAGGCGCTGGCCGCGCTGTGCGGCGACGACGACTGGGGCCAGACCTGGGCCCGGGTCATCCAGCACCGCTTCTCCTCCCGCGGCGACCTGCACGAGCACGCGGTCGGCAACCTGCTGATCGTCGCCCTGTGGGAGCAGCTCGGCGACCATGTCCAGGCCCTGGACCTGGTGGGCAAGCTGCTCGGTGCGCAGGGCCGGGTGCTGCCGATGTCGGCGGTCCCGCTGGAGCTCCAGGCGCTGGTACGGGGCCACGACCCGGCCCGTCCGGACGACGTGGACACCGTACGGGGCCAGGCCACCGTGGCCCTGACCCCGGGCGAGGTGCAGTCCGTGCACCTGGTGCCGAACGACCCGCCGGCCGTGCCGGAGGCCGTCGAGGCCGTCCTGGACGCGGACTGGGTCGTGCTCGGCCCCGGCTCCTGGTTCTCGTCGGTGATCCCGCACCTGCTGGTGCCCGAGTTGCTCGACGCGCTCACCGCGACCAAGGCCCGCCGGGTCCTCTCGCTGAACCTCGCGCCGCAGCCGGGTGAAACAGAGGGCTTCTCTCCGCAGCGTCATTTGGAGGTTTTGGCCCGACACGCCCCTAAACTCGCCCTGGACGTGGTGCTGGCCGACCAGGCCGCCGTGCCCGACCGCGAGTCCCTCGCCGATGCCGCCCAGCGCTTCGGTGCCGCGGTCGAGCTGGCGCCGGTGGCCAGGGAAGCAGGTTCTCCGAAACACGACCCGGAGCTGCTGGCCGCCGCGTACGACCGTATTTTTCGGATGCATGGAAGGATCGGCCCATGGCGATGACGCCAGCGGTGAAGGATGAGATCTCCCGGCTCCCCGTCACCCGGACCTGCTGCCGGAAGGCCGAGGTCTCGGCCATTCTTCGGTTCGCCGGTGGGCTGCACCTGGTGAGCGGCAGGATCGTCATCGAGGCGGAGCTCGACACCGGGATCGCGGCGCGCCGGCTGCGCAAGGACATCCTGGAGATCTTCGGTCACTCCTCGGACCTGGTCGTGATGGCTCCGGGCGGCCTGCGCCGCGGCAGCCGGTACGTCGTCCGTGTCGTCGCCGGCGGCGACCAGCTCGCCCGCCAGACGGGCCTGGTGGACGGCCGCGGCCGGCCGATCCGCGGGCTGCCGCCGCAGGTGGTCTCCGGCGCCACCTGCGACGCCGAGGCGGCCTGGCGCGGCGCCTTCCTGGCCCACGGTTCGCTGACCGAGCCCGGCCGGTCCTCCTCGCTGGAGGTCACCTGCCCGGGTCCGGAGGCCGCCCTGGCCCTGGTGGGCGCCGCCCGCCGGCTGTCGATCGCCGCCAAGGCCCGCGAGGTCCGCGGCGTCGACCGGGTCGTCGTACGCGACGGCGACGCGATCGGCGCGCTGCTGACCCGGCTCGGTGCCCACGAGTCGGTGCTGGCGTGGGAGGAGCGGCGGATGCGGCGCGAGGTGCGCGCCACCGCCAACCGCCTGGCCAACTTCGACGACGCCAACCTGCGCCGCTCGGCCCGGGCCGCGGTCGCCGCCGGCGCCCGCGTGCAGCGCGCGCTGGAGATCCTCGGCGAGGAGGTCCCCGAGCACCTCGCCGCGGCCGGCCGGCTGCGCATGGAGCACAAGCAGGCCTCCCTGGAGGAGCTCGGCGCCCTGGCCGACCCGCCGCTGACCAAGGACGCGGTCGCCGGCCGGATCCGCCGCCTGCTGGCGATGGCCGACAAGCGCGCGCAGGACCTCGGCATCCCGGGCACGGAGTCGAACCTCACCGAGGAGATGGCCGACAACCTGGCCGGGTAGTACCCGCGGGCGCTGCCGGATGCTGCCGGACCCGGCCCGACGGCCCGCCGCGGTCCGTACTCCGTACGCCGAAGGGCCCGCACGTGTCACGCGTGCGGGTCCTTCCACGTACCGGCGCGGCACGCCCCATTGACATGGCCATGTGGCGATCGTGAGCCTGTGCGTCGAACCGCTTTCGTGGCAGACGACGCCCAGGGGGGCACATGAGGCACCGCGCGAGATCGATCCTCGCCGCCAGCGCACTCGCATTAGGTTCACTCGCCGCCGTACCGGCGGCCCACGCCCGGCCCGCCGCCGAGGCGGGACCCGCCGCCGACGAGGTCCGGGTCTACGACGCCGACATCACCCAGGACCAGGTCCCGCTCGTCCTCGCCGCCGGCCAGGACGCCCACGAGCTCGGCGAACGGGCCCCGGAGCACGGCACCGCCCGCGTCGAGCTCTTCCTCACCGCCGCCCAGGCCAAGGACCTCGGCGCCCAGGGCATCCGGCTCGCCGAGCGCACGGTACCCGGCCGGGACGCGGCCCGCGGCAAGGCGGAAGGCGACGGCGTCTTCCGCCCCTACAGCGGCAGCGGCGGCCTGCGGGAGGAGATCGTCAGGACCGGGGAGGCCAACCCGGGCATCGCCAAGGTCGTCTCCATCGGCAAGACCGTCCAGGGCAAGGACATCCTCGCCCTGAAGCTCACCAGGAACGCCCGCCAGAGCCGCGACGGCTCCAAGCCGTCCGTGCTCTACATGTCCAACCAGCACGCCCGTGAGTGGATCACCCCCGAGATGACCCGGCGGCTGATGCACCACTACGTCGACAACTACGGCAAGGACGCCCGCATCACCCGGCTCGTGGACTCCACCGAGCTGTGGTTCCTGATCTCCGCCAACCCCGACGGGTACGACTACTCGCACGCCCCCGACGGCCAGCGGCTGTGGCGCAAGAACCTCCGCGACAACAACGCCGACGGCAGGATCACCCCGGGCGACGGGGTCGACCTCAACCGCAACTTCGCCTACAAGTGGGGCTACGACAACGAGGGTTCCTCGCCGAACCCGGCGAGCGAGACCTACCGGGGCACCGGCCCGAACTCCGAGCCCGAGACCGTCGCCCTCCACGCCTTCCAGAAGCGGATCGGCTTCGAGTACGGCATCAACTACCACTCCGCCGCCGAGCTGCTGCTCTACGGCGTGGGCTGGCAGGTGGCCACCCCGACCCCCGACGACGTGCTCTACAAGGCGCTCGCCGGCACCCCGGAGAACCCGGCGATCCCCGGCTACTACCCGCAGCTCTCCTCCGAGCTCTACACCACCAACGGCGAGGCGGACGGACACGCGGCCAACGTCAACGGCATGATGATGTTCACGCCGGAGATGACGACCTGCCAGACCGCCTCGCAGATCGACCCCGACGACCGCTGGAAGCCCGAGGACTGCGCCTCCGGCTTCAACTTCCCCGACGACGAGAAGCTCATCCAGGCGGAGTTCGCCAAGAACATCCCCTTCGCGCTCTCCGTCGCCGAGACCGCCGCCCACCCGGACCGGCCGTCCTCGGCCGTGGGCATGACCGCCGCCGACTTCACCGTCGACGCCTTCGCCACCTCCTACGCGGCCCGCGGCCAGGACCAGCAGGTCGCCGTCACCGCCCGCAAGTCGCTGCGCGACAAGGAGCTCAACTACCGGATCAACGGCGGCCGTACGCACGACGAGGACCTCAGGGCCTGGAAGGGCGGCGAGATCTACGGCGGCGACGACAACCTCCACTTCGACGAGTACCGCGCGAAGGTGGAGGGTGCCCGTCCGGGCGACAAGGTCGAGGTCTGGTTCACCGGCCGCGACCGCGACGGCAAGCGGGTCAGCAGCGAGCACTTCACGTACACCGCCGCCGAGCGGCCGCGGGCCGACGTGCTGGTGGTCGCCGAGGAGGGCGCCCCGGCCCAGCACGCCCAGGCGTACGTGGACGCGCTGCGCGCCAACGGCCGGTCGGCGGCCGTCTGGGACGTCGCCGCCCAGGGCGTGCCGCACCACCTCGGCGTGCTGTCCCACTTCGGCACGGCCGTCCACTACACGGGAGCCCAGGCCCCGGGCGGGGACACCCAGCTCGCCGTGCGCGACTACCTCAACGAGGGCGGCAAGCTGATCGAGGCCGGTGAGCTGGCCGGCGGCCGCGCCCAGGTCGGGCGGGCCGCCACGGACGACTTCAGCCAGTACTACCTCGGTGCCTTCGGCCGTACGACCGTCCGCGGCGCGACCGGCTTCACCGGGGCCGGTGCCCTGGGCGGCGCCAAGGGGGCCCTGGGCGACGCCGCGGGCAACCCGCTCAACGCCCCCGGCTCCTACACCGTCACCTCCGACACCCTGCCGGCCGACCAGTTCCCGCAGTTCAGGAGCGCGCAGACGGGCGGGTACGCCGGGGTCGTGAACCCGTACGCCCCCCGCTCCGGCGCCTGGATGGCCTCGGCCACCCACGCCGACGGCGACTGGCGGCGCCTGGTGCGCACGGTCGACCTGACCGGCGTCACCGCGGCCGACAAGCCGCAGCTGAAGCTGGCGCTCAACTGGAACACCGAAGGCGGCTACGACCACGCCCTGCTGGAGGCCCACCCCGTCACCGGCGGCGACACCGAGGCCTGGACGACCCTGCCCGAGGCCACCGGTCTGACCGGCACGGCGGTGCCCGAGGAGTGCGAGGCCGGGTACTTCGTCAACGGCCACCCGTTCCTGCGCCACTACCTGACCGTGGAGGCGGGCGCCTGCAAGGCCAGCGGTACGAGCGGCACCTGGAACAGCTTCACCGGTTCCTCGGGCGGCTGGAAGGACGCGGTCTTCGACCTCGGCGCCTACGCGGGCCAGAAGGTCGAGCTGTCCCTCTCGTACGTCACCGACCCCGGTTCGGGCGGCCGCGGTGTCTTCGCGGACGAGGCGAAGCTGATCGTCGGCGGCGCCGAGAAGGAGTCCGAGGGCTTCGAGACCTCGCTCGGGAGCTGGGCGGCGCAGGGCGCGCCGGCCGGAAGCCCCGTCGTCGAGGGCGAGTGGTCCCGTACCGGCGAGCTGTTCCAGTCCTTCTCCTCGGTCACCACGCGTGACACGGTGCTCCTCGGTTTCGGCCTGGAGCACCTGCGGGCGGCCGAGGACCGCGCCGTACTCGTCGGTAAGGCCCTGCGAGCCCTGCGCCGCTGACCCGGAGCTGACTCTGAGTGATGAGGGCTTTGGTCCCGGACGGCCTGTACCCGCCCCATGGGTACGGGCCGTCGCGGGTATCCACGGGGAGACCTGGGGAGTGTCAAGGCTGTCTCGATGTCACTCCACGCCTCACAGAGAGGTAGGGTCGTAAGCGGTCGGGGACATCCCATACAGATCGCCGGCGTCCAAACCGGCGCACCAACGAGGAGATCGGTTCGTGACGATCCGCGTAGGCATCAACGGTTTTGGCCGAATTGGCCGCAACTACTTCCGTGCTCTTCTGGAGCAGGGGGCGGACATCGAGATCGTCGGTGTCAACGACCTGACTGACAACGCCACCCTCGTGCACCTCCTGAAGTACGACACCATCCTCGGGCGCCTCAAGCACGAGGTGAGCCACACCGACGACACGATCACCGTCGGCGGCAACACCTTCAAGACCTTCGCCGAGCGCGACCCCGCGAACCTGCCCTGGGGCGAGCTGGGCGCCGACATCGTGATCGAGTCCACCGGCATCTTCACGAAGAAGGCCGACGCCGCCAAGCACCTCGCCGCGGGCGCGAAGAAGGTCCTCATCTCGGCCCCGGCCAAGGACGAGGACATCACCATCGTGATGGGCGTCAACCAGGACAAGTACGACGCGGCCAGCCACGACGTCATCTCCAACGCCTCCTGCACCACCAACTGCGTGGCGCCGATGGCCAAGGTCCTCGACGAGAACTTCGGCATCGTCAAGGGCATGATGACGACGGTCCACGCGTACACGAACGACCAGCGCATCCTGGACTTCCCGCACTCGGACCTGCGCCGCGCCCGCGCCGCCGCCGAGAACATCATCCCGACCTCCACCGGTGCCGCGAAGGCCACCGCGCTGGTGCTGCCGCAGCTCAAGGGCAAGCTGGACGGCATCGCCATGCGCGTCCCGGTCCCCACCGGCTCGGTCACCGACCTCGTCCTGGAGCTCGACCGCGAGGTCACCAAGGACGAGATCAACGCGGCCTTCCAGAAGGCCTCCGAGGGCCAGCTCAAGGGCATCCTCGACTACACCGAGGACGCGATCGTCTCCTCCGACATCGTGAACTGGCCGGCCTCCTGCACCTTCGACTCCTCCCTGACCATGGTTCAGGGCAAGCAGGTCAAGGTCGTCGGCTGGTACGACAACGAGTGGGGCTACTCCAACCGTCTCGTCGACCTCACTGTCTTCGTCGGCGGCCGGCTCTAGGACCTAGGGCGGGCACCACGATGTGAAGCACAGGGCTCGGGCAGCGCGATGAAGCGCCGTACGGGCCCTGTTGCTTGCCTCAGCACGGCTTCACTGCTTCAAGGAGTCACACACATAATGAAGACGATCGACGAACTTCTCGCCGAGGGCGTCGCCGGCAAGCGGGTCTTCGTCCGCGCCGACCTGAACGTGCCGCTCGACGGCACCAAGATCACCGACGACGGCCGGATCCGCGCCGTCCTGCCGACCATCGCCGGGCTCGCCGAGGCCGGCGCCCGCGTGATCGTCGCCTCGCACCTGGGCCGCCCCAAGGGTGCGCCCGACCCGGCCTTCTCGCTGGCCCCTGCCGCCGCGCGGCTCGGTGAACTGCTGGGCCAGGACGTCGCGTTCGCCACCGACACCGTCGGCGAGTCGGCCGCGTCGGTCGTCGCCGGCCTCGCCGACGGCCAGGTCGCCGTCCTCGAGAACCTGCGCTTCAACGCCGGTGAGACCGCCAAGGACGACGCCGAGCGCGGCGCCTTCGCGGACCGCCTCGCCGAGCTCGCCGACCTCTACGTCGGCGACGGCTTCGGCGCCGTGCACCGCAAGCACGCCTCGGTCTTCGACCTGCCCGCCCGCCTCCCGCACGCGGCCGGCCACCTGATCGCCACCGAGGTCGGCGTCCTGAGGAAGCTCACCGACGACGTCAAGCGCCCGTACGTGGTCGTCCTCGGCGGCGCCAAGGTCTCCGACAAGCTCGCCGTGATCGACGAGCTGCTCGGCAAGGCCGACCGCCTGCTCATCGGCGGCGGCATGGCGTACACCTTCCTCAAGGCCCAGGGCCACGAGGTCGGCATCTCCCTCCTCCAGGAGGACCAGATCCCGACGGTCCTGGAGTACATGGAGCGCGCCGAGAAGAGCGGTGTCGAGCTGGTCCTGCCGGTCGACATCCTGGCCGCGGCGGACTTCCCCGACCTCAAGGGCAAGACCCCGGCCGACTTCACCACCGTCGACGCGGACGCGATCCCCGCCGACAAGGAGGGCCTCGACATCGGCCCGAAGACCCGTGAGCTGTACGCCTCGAAGATCGCCGACGCCGAGACCGTCTTCTGGAACGGTCCGGTGGGCGTCTTCGAGCACCCCGACTACGCCGGCGGCACCCGCGCGATCGCGCAGGCCCTCCTCGACAGCGACGCGTTCACCGTGGTCGGCGGTGGCGACTCCGCCGCGGCCGTGCGTACGCTCGGCTTCGACGAGAACGCTTTCGGCCACATCTCGACCGGCGGCGGCGCCAGCCTCGAATACCTCGAGGGCAAGACGCTGCCCGGCCTCGCCGCACTGGAGGACTGAACCACCGTGACTGACCGTACCCCGCTGATGGCGGGCAACTGGAAGATGAACCTCAACCACCTCGAGGCCATCGCCCACACCCAGAAGCTCGCCTTCGCGCTGGCCGACAAGGACTACGAGGCCGTGGAAGTCGCGGTCCTGCCGCCCTTCACCGACCTGCGCTCGGTCCAGACCCTCGTCGAGGGCGACAAGCTGAAGATCAAGTTCGGCGCCCAGGACATCTCGGCGCACGAGTCCGGTGCCTACACCGGCGAGATCTCCGGCGCGATGCTCGCGAAGCTGAAGTGCACGTACGTGGCCGTCGGCCACAGCGAGCGCCGCCAGTACCACGGCGAGACCGACGAGCAGTGCAACGCCAAGGTCAAGGCCGCCTACGCCCACGGGCTCACCCCGATCCTGTGCGTCGGCGAGGGCCTGGACGTCCGCAAGGCCGGCAACCAGGTCGCGTACACGCTGGAGCAGGTCGACGGCGGCCTCAAGGACGTCCCGGCCGAGCAGGTCGAGTCCATCGTGATCGCGTACGAGCCGGTCTGGGCGATCGGCACCGGCGAGGTCGCCACCCCCGAGGACGCCCAGGAGGTCTGCGGGGCGATCCGCCGCCGGCTGGCCGAGCTGTACTCCCCGGAGCTGGCCGAGAAGGTCCGCATCCAGTACGGCGGCTCGGTGAAGTCCGGCAACATCGCCGCGATCATGGCCCAGCCCGACGTGGACGGCGCCCTCGTGGGCGGCGCCGCGCTCGACGCCGACGAGTTCGTCAAGATCGTCCGCTTCCGCGACCAGTGAGCGTGAGCATGCGCCCGGCGCAGGCATGCGCCGGGCGTGAGGATGCGCCGGGCGTGAGTATGCGCTAGGGCGGATCCGTCGTACCCTTGCGGGGGCCAGCGGGCTGAATCAGCAGCCACTGGCCCCCGCATCAATTCCAAGGAAGTAGGGTCCAGCCGTGATTCTGGGGTTCTCGATCGCCCTGATCGTTTTCAGCCTGCTGCTGATGCTGCTGGTGCTGATGCACAAGGGCAAGGGCGGCGGCCTCTCCGACATGTTCGGTGGCGGCATGCAGTCCTCCGTCGGTGGCTCCTCGGTCGCCGAGCGCAACCTCGACCGCATCACGGTCGTGATCGGTCTGTTCTGGTTCGCCTGCATCGTCGTCCTCGGCCTGCTGATGAAGGCCAACAGCTGACCCCAACTCGGGTACAGCGCGGTACACTCACGCTTCGCGGCACCATCACGCAGGGAGTTACGACCGTGGCAAGTGGCAACGCGATCCGTGGAAGCCGGGTCGGAGCGGGGCCGATGGGCGAGGCCGAGCGCGGCGAGTCCGCGCCCCGTCTGCGCATCTCCTTCTGGTGCTCCAACGGGCACGAGACCCAGCCCAGCTTCGCCAGCGACGCGCAGGTGCCGGACACCTGGGACTGCCCGCGCTGCGGGTTCCCGGCCGGCCAGGACCGGGACAACCCCCCGGCGCCGCCGCGCACCGAGCCGTACAAGACGCACCTCGCGTACGTCCGTGAGCGGCGCACCGACGCCGACGGCGAGGCGATCCTCGCCGAGGCGCTCGCCAAGCTCCGGGGCGAGATCTAGCCACGCTGTCGCACGAGCGGACCAAGGGCCCGGCCCGTGGGAGACCATCTCCCGCGGGCCGGGCCTCTTTGTGTGCGATGACGGGCACCGGATCCCTTAGGTTTGGTCCTTGGCGGGGCACGACAGGACGGAAGAAGTGGGTTGATGTCCGAGATGAACGCAGAAAGCCGTGTGAAGCTCAACCGGACGCCCGAGTGGCTGGCACTCGGCAAGCACCGCGAAGAGCTCGGCCGGACCCATCTGCGGGAGCTGTTCGCGGCGGACCCGGACCGCGGCGCCGGCTACACCCTGCGGGTCGGGGACCTGCACGTCGACTACTCCAAGCACCTCGTCACGGACGAGACGCTGGCGCTGCTGCGCGAGCTCGCGGCGGCCACGGGCGTGGCGGAACTGCGCGACGCGATGTTCCGCGGCGACAAGATCAACACCACCGAGGACCGGGCGGTCCTGCACACCGCGCTGCGCGCCGCCCCCGAGACGGTGGTGGAGGTGGACGGCGAGAACGTCGTCCCGGGCGTGCACGCCGTCCTGGACCGGATGGCCGCCTTCTCCGACCGCGTCCGGTCGGGGGAGTGGAAGGGCTTCACCGGCAAGCGCATCCGCAACGTCGTCAACATCGGCATCGGCGGCTCCGACCTCGGGCCGGCGATGGCGTACGACGCGCTGCGCGCGTTCACCGACCGGGATCTGACGGTGCGTTTCGTCTCCAACGTGGACGGCGCCGACCTGCACGAGGCCGTGCGCGACCTGGACCCGGCCGAGACGCTCTTCATCATCGCGTCGAAGACCTTCACCACCATCGAGACCATCACCAACGCGACGTCGGCGCGCACCTGGCTGCTGGCGGGCCTGGGCGGCGACGAGGCCGCCGTCGCCCGGCACTTCGTGGCCCTGTCGACGAACGCGGAGAAGGTCACCGGGTTCGGCATCGACACGGACAACATGTTCGGGTTCTGGGACTGGGTCGGCGGCCGCTACTCCTTCGACTCGGCGATCGGGCTGTCGCTGATGATCGCGATCGGCCCGGACGCGTTCCGGGAGATGCTGGCCGGCTTCCGGCTCGTGGACGAGCACTTCCGTACGGCGCCGCCGCAGGAGAACGTGCCGCTGCTGATGGGCCTGTTGGGCATCTGGTACGGCGCGTTCTTCGACGCGCAGTCGCACGCCGTGCTGCCCTACAGCCACTACCTCTCGCGGTTCACCGCGTACTTGCAGCAGCTGGACATGGAGTCCAACGGCAAGTCGGTGGACCGGGACGGCAACCCGGTGGAGTGGCAGACCGGCCCCGTGGTGTGGGGCACGCCCGGCACCAACGGCCAGCACGCCTACTACCAGCTGATCCACCAGGGCACGAAGGTGATCCCGGCGGACTTCATCGGCTTCGCCCGCCCGGTCACGGAGCTCTCGCCCGTCCTCGCCGCCCAGCACGACCTGCTGATGGCGAACTTCTTCGCGCAGACGCAGGCGCTGGCCTTCGGCAAGACGCCGCAGGAGGTCCGGGCGGAGGGCGTCGCCGAGGAACTGGTCCCGCACAAGACCTTCCGCGGCAACCACCCGACCACCACGATCCTGGCGCCGGAGCTGAGCCCGTCCGTGCTGGGCCAGCTGATCGCGCTGTACGAGCACAAGGTGTTCGTGCAGGGCGCGGTGTGGAACATCGACTCCTTCGACCAGTGGGGCGTCGAGCTCGGCAAGGTCCTGGCGAAGCGGGTGGAGCCGGCCCTGACCGAGGGCGCGGACGTCGAGGGGCTGGACGCGTCGACGAAGGCGCTGGTGGCGAAGTACCGCGAGCTGCGCGGCCGCTGACGGGTCACCTGGTGCGGTGAGCCTTTCCGGTCGCGGGGCTGGACGAGGGCCACGGACTGGAGGGTGTCCAGGAAGGCCGTGGTGAGCGGGCCCGGGTGGGACCGGGTGTGCGCCGCGAGGGTACGCCGGACCGGCGGGTCGGGGCGCAGCACCCGGCCCGCGAACCCGTGCGGCAGCAGGTCGGCCGGTACCAGGGCGGGGCCCGGACCGGCGGCGGCCAGCAGGGGCGCGGCGGCCGTCTGCTCGGTGTGCGCGGCCGTACGGGGCTGGAACCCGGCCTCGGCGCAGGCCGCGTCCAGCAGTTCGGCGAGGCCGTGGCCCGGCGCGTAGTGCACCCAGTCGCGCCCGGCTCGTCGTCGGCCGGGAGCACGACCACGAACTCCTCCGTGCCGAGCTCCCTGACCGGGCCTCCCAGTCGGCCGGCAGCGGGCCGGCCGCGAGGCCCGCGCGGCCGGCCGGCATCGCCGCCTGCAGCGCGCGGGTGTGCGGGAACTCCAGCAGCCGGACCCGGACCCGCGGATGGCGGGCGTGCCAGGCGTGCAGGACCGGCGGCAGCACGCCCAGCGCGAGCGAGTGGACGCTGGCGATCCGGATCTCGCCGCCCTCCAGGCCGGCTGCCTGCCGGGCGGGGAGCCCCGGGCCCGTTCGGCGTCGGCGAGCGCGGCGCGGGCGTGCGGCAGCATCGCCCGGCCCATCGGGGTGAGCCGCACCGAGCGCGCCAGCCGCTCCAGCAGCGGGCCGCCGACATCCCGCTCCAGCGCTCTGACCTGGTTGGACAAGGTGGGCCCAGATGGGGATCACCGGATGAGCACGCCCGGCCTGCCGCTCGCCGGGACGCCGGTGGCCGAGGACTTCGACGGCTGGTCCCCGGAGCTGCGGGCGGAGTTCGCCGCCCACGAGTTCAACGGGCACGTCGGCGGACGGCTGCTGGGCGAGAGCGACCGGGCCAGGGTGTGGGAGATCCGCCTCGCCCCCGGCGAGCGGCTGCCGGCCCACCGGCACGTCCTGGACTACGTCTGGACGGCCGTGACGGCGGGCCGCAGTCGCCAGCACACGGACGACGGCACGACGTGTGAGGTCTCCTACGAGGCCGGCGAGACCCGGCACTTCGCCTTCGGGCCGGGCGGCTTCCTGCTGCACGCCCTGGAGAACACGGGCGACGGCCCGCTGGTGTTCGTGACGGTGGAGTTCAAGGGCAGCGCGAACGAGCCGCTCCCGCTCGCGCTGCCGTAGGCCCCCTGGACAGGACCCTGGCCGTCGCTCGTCGCCGAGGGCCGGGGCTAGGAGAGCGCCGGCGGGTACATTCCGGCCGGGAGCTTCGCGGCGGCCGTGCGGTCGAGCAGCCACAGGGTGCGGGTACGGCCGTACGCGGCGGCGGCCGGTGCCTGCACCTCGCCCGCGCCGCCGAGGGCGAGGAGGACCGCGCCGGCCTTGTCCTCGCCGGCCGCCAGCAGCCACACCTCGCGGGCCGCGCGGATGGCGGGCAGGGTCAGCGAGATCCGGGTGGGCGGCGGCTTGGGCGCGCCGTGCACGCCGACCACGGTGCGCTCGGTCTCCCGGGCCGCCGGGTGCTCGGGGAAGAGGCTCGCCACGTGGGTGTCCGGGCCGACGCCGAGCATCAGCACGTCGAAGCTGGGCACGGAGCCGTGGTCCTCGGGGGTCGCGGCCCTGCGCAGCTCCTCGGCGTAGGCGGCGGCCGCCGCGTCCACGTCCGGGCCGTACGGGCCGTCGGAGGCGGGCATGACGTGCACGCGGGCCGGGTCGAGGGGGACGGCGTCCAGCAGGGCCTCGCGCGCCTGCGTGTGGTTGCGCTCGGGGTCGTCGGCGGGGACGTACCGTTCGTCGCCCCACCAGAGGTCGAGCCGGCTCCAGTCGACGGCGTCGCGGGCGGGCGCGGCGGCGAGGGCCGTGAGCAGGCCGTTGCCGTTGCGGCCGCCGGTGAGCACGACGGACGCGGAGCCGCGGGCCGCCTGGGCGTCGACGATCTTGGTGATGAGCCGGGCCGCGGTGGCCTGCGCCATCAGTTCCTTGTCCCGGTGGACGACGACCTGAGGAGTCGTCATACCCATGGTGGTGCCGCCTTCTGGTTGTCGGGTGGGATTGCTGCGGATCGCGGTCGCGGGTCCGGGTCCGGGTCCGGGTCCGGGTCCGGGTCCGGGTCCGGGTCCGGGTCCGGGTCCGGGTCCGGGTCCGGGTCCGGGTCCGGGTCCGGGTCCGCTGCGCGGAGCTTGTTCCCCACCCCGCGCCTTCCCGAAACCGGGGCTCCGCCCCGGACTCCCGCGCCTCAATCGACGGCGGGGCTCAAAGATCGGGGGCTGCGCCCCCGGACCCCCGTACGTGCGCTTCGCGCCCGTGCGCTCAAACGCCGCGCGGGCTGGAATGGCGCCACCGAGCCCCATTCCAGCCTCGCCGGCGTTTGAGGCGCGGGGGTACGGGGGCGGAGCCCCCGCATCGCTGGCCGCGCCGGGCGTCCGCTCCCGCGTCGCCGGGCACCAACTCCAGCCCCGCCGGCGATTGAGGCGCCGGGTGGGGAACGGGCCCGCCGCCGGGGACGGCGGGCGGCGGGCCCGGGGGTTACTTCGTTGCCGTCTTCTTCGCCGGCTTGGCCGGCTTGGTCGCCGGCCTCGCGGCGGGCGCGGCGGCCGGCGGCTCGGCCGGGGGCTCGGTGGTGGCCGGTCGGCCCTCCAGCCGGGCCACCCCGAACTTCAGCGCCGACTCGTACGTGTTGTCCGGGTCCAGCCGCCGCAGCTCCTCCGCCAGGAGCTCCGCCGTGTCACGCCGCTTCAGCGCCACCGCCCGGTCCGGCTGACCCGGCATGCACAGCGTCGCCAGCGAGCCGTCCGCCCGGTCCAGGACGATCACGCCGTCCTTGGTCTCCAGCCGGACCGAGGTCAGACCGGGACCGGTCGAGACCGAACGCCGGACGGTGACCTGCAGCCGGTCCGCCAGCCACATGGCCAGCAGCTCGCAGCTCGGGTTGTCGTCCTCGCCCTCGACCGAGGCCGAGACGACCTGGACGTGCTGCTGGTCCAGGGCCGCCGCCAGCATGGAGCGCCACGGCGTGATCCGGGTCCAGGACAGGTCGGTGTCGCCCGGGGCGTACGCCCCGGCCCGCGCGGCCAGGCCCTTGACGGGGTCCTCCGACGCGTAGGTGTCCGAGATCCGCCGCTGACCGAGCGCGCCGAGCGGGTCGCCCGCCAGGTCCGCGGGGGCGCCCTCCGGCCACCAGACCACCACGGGGGCGTCGGGCAGCAGGAGGGGGAGGACGACCGACTGGGCGTGGTCGACGAGTTCACCGTGCAGACGCAGCACGACCGTCTCGCCGGTGCCCGAGTCGGCACCGACCCGGACCTCCGCGTCCAGCCGCGCGTCGCGCCGGCTGCGCGGCGAGCGGCTGACCCGCTTGATGACGACGATGATCCGCGAGGGGTGCTCGTGGGAGGCGTCCTTGGCCGACTTGAGCGCGTCGTACGCGTTCTCCTCGTCGGTCACGATGACCAGCGTCAGCACCATGCCGATGGCAGGCGTGCCGATGTCCCGGCGCGCCTGCACCAGCGCAGAGTTGATCTTGCTGGAGGTGGTCTCCGTGAGGTCGATCTTCATGGCCGGCGCCAGCTCCGTCCGTCTCGTGCGAGCATCTCGTCCGCCTCGACCGGACCCCAGGTGCCCGCCGCGTACTGCGCGGGCTTGCCGTGCTTGTCCCAGTACTCCTCGATCGGGTCGAGGATGTTCCAGGACAGTTCGACCTCCTGGTGGCGCGGGAAGAGGTTCGCGTCGCCCAGCAGCACGTCCAGGATCAGCCGCTCGTACGCCTCGGGGCTGGACTCCGTGAAGGACTCGCCGTACGCGAAGTCCATCGTGACGTCCCGGACCTCCATGGAGGTGCCCGGCACCTTGGAGCCGAACCGCACCGTGACGCCCTCGTCCGGCTGGACCCGGATGACCAGGGCGTTCTGCCCCAGCTCCTCGGTCGCGCCCGACTCGAACGGCAGGTACGGCGCCCGCTTGAAGACCACCGCGATCTCCGTCACCCGGCGGCCCAGGCGCTTGCCCGTCCGCAGGTAGAAGGGGACGCCCGCCCAGCGGCGGTTGTTGATCTCCAGCCGGATGGCGGCGTACGTGTCGGTCTTCGACTTGGGGTCGATGCCGTCCTCTTCGAGGTAGCCGACGACCTTCTCGCCGCCCTGCCACGCCGAGGTGTACTGCGCGCGCACCGTGTGCTTGCCCAGGTCCTCGGGGATCTCGACCGCGCTGAGCACCTTCAGCTTCTCGGCCACCAGCGCCTTGGGGTGGAAGGAGCCGGGCTCCTCCATCGCGGTCAGCGCGAGCAGCTGGAGCAGGTGGTTCTGGATGACGTCGCGCGCGGCACCGATGCCGTCGTAGTAGCCGGCGCGGCCGCCGATGCCGATGTCCTCGGCCATGGTGATCTGCACGTGGTCGACGTACGACCGGTTCCAGATCGGCTCGAACATCGTGTTGGCGAAGCGGAGCGCCAGGATGTTCTGGACGGTCTCCTTGCCGAGGTAGTGGTCGATCCGGAAGACCTCGTCCCGGGGGAAGACCTCGTGGACGACCTTGTTGAGCTCCTCGGCGCTCTTGAGGTCGTGGCCGAAGGGCTTCTCGATGACGGCGCGCCGCCAGGAGCCTTCCTTCTGGGCCAGCCCGTGGTCCTTGAGCTGCTGGACCACCTTGGGGAAGAACTTCGGCGGCACGGACAGGTAGAAGGCGAAGTTGCCGCCCGTCCCCTGTGCCTTGTCGAGCTCCTCCATCGTCGCCTTCAGCGTCTCGAAGGCCGCGTCGTCGTCGAAGTCGCCCTGGACGAACCGGCAGCCCTGGACGAGCTGCTGCCAGACCTCTTCGCGGAAGGGCGTGCGCGAGTGCTCCTTGACCGCGTCGTGCACCTCTCTGGCGAAGTCCTCGTGTTCCCACTCACGGCGGGCGAAGCCGATCAGCGAGAAGCCCGGAGGCAGCAGGCCGCGGTTCGCCAGGTCGTAGACGGCGGGCATCAACTTCTTGCGCGACAGGTCACCCGTAACGCCGAAAATGACCAGGCCCGACGGCCCCGCGATACGCGGGAGCCGCCGGTCCTGTGCGTCACGAAGCGGGTTCGCTCCGTTCACAGACAAAATGCTCAGTCCTCCGCAGGGGCGAGGCGCTGGAGCTCCGCCTCGGTCGACTTCAGCAGGTCGTTCCAGGACGCCTCGAACTTCTCGACGCCCTCGTCCTCGAGCAGCTGCACGACATCGTCGTACGAGATGCCCAGCTTCGCGACCGCTGCCAGCTCCTCGCGGGACTGGTCGTAGGTCGCACGCACGGTGTCACCGGAGATCACGCCGTGGTCGGCGGTGGCCTCCAGGGTGGCCTCGGGCATGGTGTTCACGGTGCCCGGGGCGACCAGGTCCACCACGTACATGGTGTCCTTGTACGCCGGGTCCTTCACGCCGGTCGAGGCCCACAGCGGGCGCTGCTTGTTGGCCTGCGCCTTGTCCAGGGCCTCCCAGCGCTCACCCGCGAAGACCTGCTCGAAGGCCTCGTAGGCCAGCCGGGCGTTGGCGAGCGCCGCCTTGCCCTTGAGGGCCTTGGCCTCGTCGGTGCCGACCGAGTCCAGGCGCTTGTCGATCTCGCTGTCCACGCGGGACACGAAGAACGAGGCGACCGAGTGGATCTTCGACAGGTCCAGGCCGGCGGCCTTCGCCTTCTCCAGGCCCGCCAGGTACGCGTCCATGACCTCGCGGTAGCGCTCCAGCGAGAAGATCAGCGTCACGTTGACGCTGATGCCCTTGCCGATGACCTCGGTGATCGCCGGCAGGCCGGCCTTGGTCGCCGGGATCTTGATGAGCGTGTTCGGCCGGTCCACCAGCCAGGCCAGCTGCTTGGCCTCGGCGATGGTCGCCGCGGTGTCGTGGGCCAGCCGGGGGTCGACCTCGATGGAGACCCGGCCGTCCTGGCCGTCGGTCGCGTCGAAGACGGGGCGCAGGATGTCGGCGGCGTCGCGGACGTCCGCCGTGGTGATCATGCGGATGGCCTCGTCGACCGTGACCTTGCGGGTGGCGAGCTCGGTGAGCTGCTGCTCGTAGCCCTCGCCGCCGCTGATGGCCTTCTGGAAGATCGCCGGGTTGGTGGTGACACCGACCACGTGCGACTGGTCGAGGAGCTCCGCCAGGTTGCCGGACGTGATGCGCTTGCGGGACAGGTCGTCCAGCCAGATCGCCACGCCCTCGTCGGAAAGGCGCTTGAGTGCGTCTGTCATGGGATTACATCTCCTACTTGGTTCGTACCGGCGTCAGCGCGCGGCGGCGGTGATCGATTCCTTGGCTGCCGCGGTCACGGCCTCGGCGGTCAGGCCGAACTCGCGGAACAGCACGTTGCCGTCGGCGGACGCGCCGAAGTGCTCCAGCGACACGATCCGGCCCGCGTCGCCGACGTAACGGTGCCAGGTCAGGCCGATGCCCGCCTCGACCGCCACTCGCGCCCTGACGGACGGCGGCAGCACGCTGTCCTTGTACTCCTGGTCCTGCTCCTCGAACCACTCGACCGACGGCATCGAGACCACGCGGGCCGGGATGCCCTCGGCCTGCAGCGCCTCACGCGCGGCGACGGCGAGCTGGACCTCGGAGCCGGTGCCGATGAGGACGACCTGGGCGTCGCCGCCCTCGGCCTCGAAGAGCACGTAGCCGCCCTTGGCGGCGTTCTCGTTGCGCTCGTACGTCGGCACGCCCTGACGGGTGAGGGCCAGGCCGTGCGGGGTGCCCTTGCCGAACACCTTGGTGTGACGCTTGAGGATCTCGCGCCAGGCGATCGCGGTCTCGTTCGCGTCGGCCGGGCGGACCACGCTCAGGCCCGGGATGGCGCGCAGCGAGGCGATGTGCTCGACCGGCTGGTGGGTCGGGCCGTCCTCGCCGAGGCCGATGGAGTCGTGCGTCCACACGTAGGTGACCGGCACGTGCATCAGCGCGGAGAGGCGGACGGCGTTGCGCATGTAGTCGGAGAACACCAGGAAGGTGCCGCCGTAGATACGGGTGTGGCCGTGCAGCGCGATGCCGTTCATCTCCGCGGCCATGGCGTGCTCGCGGATACCGAAGTGGATGGTGCGGCCGTACGGGTCGGCCTCCGGCAGCGGGTTGTCCTTCGGCAGGAACGAGGAGTTCTTGTCGATGGTGGTGTTGTTGGAGCCGGCGAGGTCGGCCGAGCCGCCCCACAGCTCCGGGATGACCGCGCCGAGCGCCTGGAGCACCTTGCCGGAGGCGGCGCGGGTGGCGACGCCCTTGCCCGGCTCGAAGACGGGGAGCTTGTCCTCCCAGCCCGCGGGCAGCTCGTTCGCGTTGATGCGGTCGAACTCCGCGGCGCGCTCGGGGTTCGCGGTGCGCCAGGCGGAGAGGTCCTTCTCCCACGCGGCCTTGGCCTCGCGGCCCCGGTCCAGCGCCTTGCGGGTGTGCGCGATGACCTCGTCGGCGACCTCGAAGGTCTGCTCCGGGTCGAAGCCGAGGACGCGCTTGGTGGCCGCGACCTCGTCGTCGCCGAGCGCCGAGCCGTGCGCGGCCTCGGTGTTCTGGGCGTGCGGGGCCGGCCAGGCGATGATCGAGCGCATCGCGATGAAGGAGGGGCGCTCGGTCTCAGCCTTGGCGGCCGCCAGCGCCGCGTACAGCGCCTTGGGGTCGAGGTCGCCGTTGGGCTGCTGCTCGACGCGCTGCACGTGCCAGCCGTACGCCTCGTACCGCTTGAGGGTGTCCTCGGAGACGGCCGTCTCGGTGTCGCCCTCGATGGAGATGTGGTTGTCGTCCCACAGCAGCACCAGGTTGCCGAGCTTCTGGTGACCGGCCGTCGCGGACGCCTCGTGGGAGATGCCCTCCTGGAGGCAGCCGTCACCGGCGATCGCGTAGATCATGTGGTCGAACGGCGAGGTGCCCGGAGCGGCCTCCGGGTCGAACAGGCCGCGCTCGTAGCGGGCGGCCATGGCCATGCCCACCGCGTTGGCGATGCCCTGGCCCAGCGGGCCGGTGGTGGTCTCGACGCCGGCCGTGTGGCCGTACTCCGGGTGGCCGGGGGTCTTCGAGCCCCAGGTGCGGAAGGCCTTGAGGTCGTCCAGCTCCAGCCCGAAGCCGCCCAGGTACAGCTGCGTGTACAGGGTCAGGGAGGAGTGGCCCGCGGAGAGCACGAAACGGTCACGGCCGACCCACTCCGGGTCCGCCGGGTCGTGGCGCATCACCTTCTGGAAGAGGGTGTAGGCCGCGGGGGCCAGGCTCATGGCCGTGCCGGGGTGGCCGTTCCCGACCTTCTGTACTGCGTCCGCGGCCAGGATGCGGGCGGTGTCGACGGCCCGCTGGTCCAGTTCGGTCCACTCGAGCTCTGTGCTGGTCGGCTTGGTGCTCACCGTTGGTCAGGGCTCCTCTCCACATGTCTGATGTCCCGGTGACGAACGGTGTCCCCGGCGCGATTCCGAGCCTACCCTCGCAACGGCATGCAGCTATTCGAGTGCCAGCAGCCTGTCACCACCTTGCCACGTCGGGTTTGTCCGCTCGTGGCGTTCCCGCCGGTGTTGCTTCGGTCGGCCCAACACGAGCCGACCCCCGCGCAGGGCGACGGAAGAGCAACGTCTAGAGTGGCGTGGTACGCGCAAGTCTTCACCGGGCCTTCATGTCGTCCGGAGCTTGCTGGATTCTCTGTCAGGGGTGTGCGTGACGGCCGTCGAATCCCGTCCAGCGGGGGTGCTCGGGACGAGCCCGGGTCACCGGCCGTTCGGGGCCCGGGTCATGGCTTTCGTGGCATTGACCAAGCCGCGAATCATCGAACTTCTGCTGATCACCACAGTCCCGGTGATGTTCCTCGCGGAGCAGGGTGTGCCCTCGATGTGGCTGGTCCTCGCGACCTGCATCGGCGGTTACCTGTCGGCGGGCGGCGCCAACGCGCTGAACATGTACATCGACCGCGACATCGACGCCCTGATGGACCGGACCTCCCAGCGCCCGCTCGTCACCGGCATGGTCAGCCCGCGCGAGTGCCTGGCGTTCGGCATCACCCTCGGTGTGGTCTCCACCGTCTGGTTCGGACTGCTCGTCAACTGGCTGTCGGCCGCCCTCGCCCTCGGCGCGCTCCTCTTCTACGTCGTCGTCTACACGATGCTGCTGAAGCGGCGCACCACCCAGAACATCGTCTGGGGCGGCATCGCGGGCTGCATGCCGGTGCTCATCGGCTGGTCCTCGGTCAAGAACGAGGTCTCCTGGGCCGCCGTCATCCTCTTCCTCGTCATCTTCTTCTGGACGCCGCCGCACTACTGGCCGCTGTCGATGAAGGTGAAGGACGACTACGCCCGGGTCGGCGTCCCGATGCTCCCGGTCGTGGCCGGCAACCGGGCCGTGGCCAAGCAGATCGTCCTCTACAGCTGGGTGATGGTCGCCGTCTCGCTGCTGCTGCAGCCGCTCGGCTACACCGGCTGGTTCTACACCGCGGTCGCGCTGGTCTCCGGCGGCTGGTGGCTGTGGGAGGCGCACGCGCTCCAGGCACGGGCCAAGGCGGGCGTGACGGGCGCGAAGCTCAAGGAGATGCGCCTGTTCCACTGGTCGATCACCTACGTGTCGCTGCTGTTCGTGGCGGTGGCCGTGGATCCCTTCCTCCGTTGATTACTCGCCGGTAGCATCTGCGGTATGGCAGAAACGAAGCAGGAGCGCACCGCGGCGAAGCTCGCGAAGCAGATCGGCGCCTTCTCCCAGCAGCACGGCGGCGCCGAGGGGCAGCTCGCGTACATCGGCCAGGCCGGCACCCGGATCGTGCTCGTCGGCGCGGACGGCGGCTGGGGCGACCTGGTCGCCCCCACCCACGAGGTGGCCGAGCTGGCGGCGCGCAAGGCGGGGCTGGCCCTCCAGGAGGACTTCGACGGGGAGCTGGCCGCCCGGGTCCGCACCGGCCCGTACGAGTGGACGCGCATGGCCGGCATCCAGATCGGCGGCCCGGCCAACCCGCCGGTCGCCGTGGCCGAGCCGGAGCCGGAGGCCGTGCCGGAACCCGAGGCCGCCCCTGAGCCGGAGCCCGTCGCCGAGGCCAAGGCCACCGCGCCCGCGGCCAAGCCCGCCCCTGAGGCGAAGCCCACCTCTGAGGCGAAGCCCGAGGCCGAGGTCAAGGCCGCGCCCGCGGCGGAGGCCCAGACCGAGCCCACGGCGAAGGCCGAGCCGGAGCCCCAGGCCGAGCCTGAGGCCAAGGCCGCGCCCGAGGTGAAGCCGGAGGCCGAGCCCGCGCCGGAGCCCAAGGCTGAGCCCGCGGTCAAGCCCGCGCCGGAGGCCAAGGCCGAGACCGAGGCGGAAGCCGAGCCGGAGGCCAAGGCTGAGGCCGAGGCCGAGGCGAAGGGTGACGCGGAGAAGACCGACCCCGCCCCCGGGGACGGCTCGGTCAACAGCACGAGCAACACCTGACACCCCCGTCACCCGTTAGGACGTGTGGAAGGGCATCACGCCTCACGTCCGCAACGGGATGACCGGATGATCGAAACGCCGCCCCTGGTGGACCAGTACTGCCACGGAGTGCTCCGTACGGAGCTGGGTCTCGGCACGTTCGAGGCCCAGCTGAGCCGTTCGGGCCGGCCGGCCGCCGCCGGCACCACCTTCTTCGACACCCAGACCGGCTTCGCCGTGCGCCGCTGGTGCCCGCCGCTGCTGGGCCTGGAGCCGCACTGCCCGCCCGCCCGCTATCTGGCCCGGCGCCGTGAACTCGGCGTCGCCGAGACCGGTCGCCGGCTGCTGCGCGGCTCCGGCATCTCCACCTATCTGGTCGACACCGGCCCGCCGGGCGACCTCACCGGGCCGCGCGAGCTGGCACTGGCCGGGGACGCCGAGGCGCACGAGATCGTACGGCTGGAGCTGCTGGCCGAACAGGTCGCCGACACCTCCGGCACGGCCGGGGCCTTCCTCACCAACCTCGCCGAGGCCCTGCACCACGCGGCCGCCGAGGCGGTGGCCTTCACCTGCGGAGCGGACGCCGGGTACGGCGCCGCGCTCGCGCTCGCCCCCGAGCCGCCCGGCCCCGGCGAGGTGCGCGGCGCGGCCGGCCGGTGGCTGGCGCGGCGGGCCAAGGGGGACGCCGTACGGGATCCGGTGCTCCTGCGGCACCTGCTGTGGAGCGCGGTGGCCTCCGGGCTGCCGCTGCAACTGCACGCCGGCGCCGGGGATCCGGTCGAGCGCATCGACCGTACCGATCCGCTGCTGCTGACGGACTTCGTACGGGCGACCGCGGGTCTCGGCACGGACCTGGTCCTGCTGCACGGATATCCGTACCACCGGCACGCGGCGCACCTGGCGGCGGCCTTCCCGCACGTGTACGCCGACCTCGGACCGGCGCTCGCGCACACCGGGGCGCGGGCCGCCGAGGTGCTGGCGGAGCTGCTGGAGCTCGCGCCGTTCGGCAAGCTGCTCTTCTCCAGCGGCGGGCGGCACCTGCCCGAACTGCACGTGGTGGGCGCCCGGGTGTTCCGGGAGGCGCTGGGCCGGGTGCTGGGCGGCTGGGTCGGCGAGGGCGCCTGGTCGCTGCGGGACGCCGAGCGGGTGGCCGCCATGATCGCGGCGGGCAACGCCCGGCGCGTCTACCGGCTGGACCGGCGCGCGGCGGCGCGTGCGGTCCAGCCGGTTCCGCTCGGGTGAGCGGGGAGCGGGTAGTGGCGCGACAGGCCCTGGCTAGGCGGCCGAGAGGGCCGGGTCGGCCTGGGCCGGGATCTCCGCCTGCTCCCGCGGCCGCTCGCGCAGGCTCAGTACGACGCGCAGCACCGCGATCCACACCAGGCAGGAGCCGAGCATGTGGGCCGCGACCAGGACCTCGGGCAGCGCGGTGAAGAACTGCACGTAGCCGATGGCGCCCTGCGCCAGCAGCACGATCAGCAGGTCGCGGGCGCGGGCCCGGGTGTCGTCCGGCGCGTCCACCACCCGCAGCACCAGCCACATCGCCACGGCCAGCGCGCACACGACCCACGCCGCGACGGCGTGCACGTGCGCGGTGGTCTCCCAGTCGAAGGGCATCCGGGGCACGTCGCTGCTGTCACCGGCGTGCGGACCCGAACCGGTCACCACCGTTCCGGCGGCGATCAGCACCAGCGTGGTGGCCACCAGCGCCCAGGACAGCTTGCGCACCGGTCCCGGCACCCGGGGCCGGGGGGCGGCGTCGCCCTCGCGGCTGCGCTGCCAGGTGAGCGTGGTCACCGTGATGAGCGCGGTGGCGAGCAGGAAGTGCCCGGCCACGCTCCACGGGTTGAGCTTGGTGTGGACGGTGATGCCGCCGAGCACCGCGTTGGCGCAGACGATCCAGAACTGCGCCCAGCCGAGCCGGGTCAGCGAGCGGCGCCACGGCTTGGCGCAGCGGGACGCGAGGATGCACCAGCCCACGGCCGCGCTGACGACGTACGTCAGCATGCGGTTGCCGAACTCGATGGCGCCGTGGATGCCCTGGTCCTGAGTCGTGATCAGGCTGTCTTCGGTGCACTTGGGCCACGTGTCGCAGCCGAGGCCGGAGCCGGTCAGCCGGACCGCCCCGCCGGTGATGACGATGACGACGGTCATGACGAGGGCGGCGAGTGCGGCCCGCTGGACGATCCGGGGTGACGGGGTCCAGCGCGCGGCGAGGTAGGCGAAGGGGTTAAACACGCCCCTATCGTAGGCGGCCCCTTGTGCAAACTTTCACGAGGGGGTGTCCAGTGGCGCCGCCGTCGTCGGTTCCGGCCCGACGACCAGCCGGAACCTGGCCCCGGCCGGGTCGCCCTCCTCCTGCCACCAGACATGGACGCGCCAATAGCCGTGGGATCCGGGGTAGTCGGCGGACTCCAGGAAACCGGCCATGAGTTCGTCCGCTACGTCCGCAGCTGTCCGGTTTCGTACCTCGGCGGCGCCGTGCCAGGGCGCGGGGAGCGCGGACCAGGTGCCGTCGGGGCCGCGGACCTCGAAGCGCCACACCGCCAGCCAGGGGGTGACGTCGAGCATGGTCTCCACGTTCTCGGGGTCCAGCCCCAGCCGGGTGGCCATCGCCCCGGGCTCCACGCCCTGGATCCGCGCGGCCACCACGGCCTGGGGCAGCAGCGGTTCGGGCAGCAGGCCCTGGGCGCGCAGGGAGACCAGGGCCTCGAAGCCGAGGAAGCGCAGCCGCAGTTGCAGCTGCCGGCCGAGGTGCTCCAGCGCCTCCTCGGCCTCCTGCCGGGCCTGGGGGTCCTCGCCGGTCACCAGCAGCCGGCGGAAGTCGCCCTCGGCGTGCACCGCCCACGCCACGGCCTCGGCCACGCTGCCCAGCTCCGCGAGCCGGTCGCCGAGGAAGACCTTGGCCTGCGCGAGTCCCCGGTGGTTGACCGGGTCCTGCTGGTCCAGGCCCGCCCAGACGTCCACGGCCGCGCGGGTCAGGTCGCGGGCCCGTTCGCCGGACGCGCGTTCCATGGGGTCCGGGCCCTCGGTGGCGGCCGCGCCCAGCGGGTACCGGGGCAGCCGCAGCCCGTCGCTGAGCGGCCAGGCCAGCCAGACCCCCTGGTTGATCAGGCCGCGGGCGTACCAGCGGGCGTACTCGGGGTGGTGGCCGGCGGCCTGCTGGGCGTGGCGCAGGCCCTCCTCGATCGCGGAGAGGGCGCCCGCCCGGTCCCCGGCCGCGAAGCGCCGGGCCGCGAGATCGCCCAGGCGCAGGCCGAGGCGGGCGGCGCACTCCGGGTCGGTCCGGGCGGGTTCGCGCAAGGCGGCGATCAGCTCGTCCAGGAGCTTCTCGCGCTCGGCCGGATCGGCCTCCTCGTCCCCCGACCGGATCCTCGCCCACCGTTCGTCCAGCCGCAGAGCGGCCTCTCGCTGCGCCATGCCCGCCCCCCGGCGTCACGTCATGTGGTCAGGCGTACATCCTCCCGGCCGGGTGGCCCCGGCGGAAGGGATTCACTCCCAGCGGAAGAAGCGCGCGGCCGCGCCCAGGCCCAGCGCCGCCCACCCGGTGAGCACCGCGACGTCGCCCCACGGCAGGGCGGCCCCGTGCTGGAGCACCTCGCGCAGCCCCTCGGACAGCGCCGAGATCGGCAGCAGGCCGAGGACGGACTGCACCGCCGACGGGAACTTCTCCAGCGGAACGATCACCCCGCCGCCGACCAGCAGCAGCAGGAAGACCAGGTTCGCCGCGGCCAGGGTCACCTCGGCCTTCAGGGTCCCGGCCATCAGCAGTCCGAGCCCCGAGAAGGCCGCCGTACCCAGCAGCAGCAGGACGGCCACGGCGAGCGGGGACCCCTGCGGCGACCAGCCCAGCCCCAGGGCGATCGCCGTCAGCAGGGCGATCTGGAGCACCTCTGTGACCAGCACCGACAGCGTCTTGGCGGTCAGCAGCGCCCAGCGCGGCAGCGGGGAGGCGCCCAGCCGCTTCAGTACGCCGTAGCGGCGGTCGAAACCGGTGGCGATGGCCTGGCCGGTGAAGGCCGTGGACATCACCGCGAGCGCCAGGACGCCGGGGGCCAGGAAGTCCACCGGCTCGCCCGCGCCGGTGTCGACGATGTCGACGGCGGAGAAAAGGGTCAGCAGCAGCGCCGGGATGATCACCGTCAGCAGCAGCTGCTCCCCGTTGCGCAGCAGCATCCGGGTCTCCAGCGCCGTCTGCGCGGCGATCATCCGGGACACGGGCGCGGCCCCCGGGCGGGGGGTGAACGTACCGGCGCTCATGCGCGCAGCTCCTTACCGGTGAGCTCCAGGAAGACGTCCTCCAGGGTGTGCCGCGCCACGGAGAGGCTGTCCGGCAGGACGCCGTTCTGGGCGCACCAGGAGGCGACGGTGGCCAGCATCTGAGGGTCGACGTCGCCGGTGATCCGGTAGACGCCCGGGGTCGGCTCGGCGGCCTGGGTGCCGTCGGGCAGCGCCTTGAGCAGGGAGGCGAGGTCGAGGGCGGGGCGGCCGGTGAAACGCAGGGTGTTCTCGGCGCCGCCGCGGCACAGCTGCTCGGGGCTGCCATGGGCGATCACCCGGCCCGCGTCCACGATGGCGACCCGGTCGGCGAGCTGCTCGGCCTCGTCCATGTGGTGCGTGGTGAGCACGACGGTGACGCCGTCGGCGCGCAGCTCCCGTACCAGCTCCCAGGTGGCCCGGCGGGCCTGCGGGTCCAGTCCGGCGGTCGGCTCGTCCAGGAAGACCAGCTCGGGGCGGCCGACCACGGCCATGGCCAGGGAGAGCCGCTGCTGCTGGCCGCCGGAGAGCCGGCGGTAGGGGGTGCGGCCGCAGTCGCCCAGCCCGAGCCGCTCCACCAGGGGGTCCACGTCGAGCGGGTCGGCGTACAGGGAGGCCATGTGGCGCAGCATCTCGACGGCGCGGGCGCCGGAGTGGACGCCGCCGGACTGGAGCATCACACCGACCCGCGGGCGCAGGGCGGCGGCGTCGGCGACGGGGTCGAGGCCCAGGACGCGGACGGTGCCGGCGTCGGGGCGGCGGTAGCCCTCGCAGGTCTCCACCGTGGTCGTCTTGCCCGCGCCGTTGGGGCCGAGGACCGCCGTGACCGAGGACCCCGGTACGTCGAGGTCCAGGCCGTCCACCGCGGTCTTGGCGCCGTACCGCTTCACCAGTCCGCGGATCACCACGGCGGGGTCGTTGCTCATGCGGGTGAGTCTACGGAGCGGTAGGAGGGCCTCCGGGGCCCGGGGCGGAGCCCCTGTCCGTCACTCGGACGCCGTAGTTCTCTCGCGGAGATCTTTCTCCGGAACGGAAGGTGACGGGTCCGGGACGTCCCGCGGGCGGCCGCGGGACGGCGGGGGAGGACGTACGCGCTCGTCGGAGGGGCTCCGCGGGGGCCGCGCGAGGCCCCTCCGCTGAGCCGGCACCCCTCGCGCACCGTCACTCTGCGTCGACAGATTAGGTAACCCTTAGTGATGGATGACACCAGGAGTGGCCTCGGTCACGGCTTGTCGGGCCTCGCGTAATTACGCAACAATGGTGTTGTGAAAAACGGCGAACGGCAGAACGAGACCCCTCAGGGGGAGCTCGCGCCCGGGGAGCGGTCCACCCGCAACCGGGTCGCGCGCTCCATCCTGGACCACGGTCCGTCCACCGTCGCCGACCTCGCCCAGCGTCTCGGCCTCACCCAGGCCGCCGTCCGCCGCCATCTCGACACGCTCGTCGCCGACGACGTGGTCGCACCCCGTGAGCAGCGCGTGTACGGAGCGCGTACCCGGGGCCGGCCCGCCAAGGTGTTCGCGCTGACCGACTGCGGCCGCGACGCCTTCGACCAGTCGTACGACACGCTCGCCGCCGACGCCCTGCGCTGGATCGCGCAGGCCGCGGGCGGCGGGGAGCGGGGCGAGGCCGCGGTGGCGGCGTTCGCCCGGGCGCGACTGGCGGCGCCGGCCGAGACCTACCGGGAAGCGGTCGAGGCGGCGGACCCCGCGCAGCGCACCGAGGCCCTTGCCAAGGCGTTGACCGCGGACGGGTACGCTGCTACGGCGAAGAGCGCTCCCGGTCCGCACAGCGGTGAACAGCTCTGCCAGCACCACTGCCCGGTCGCCCATGTCGCCGAGCAGTTTCCGCAGCTCTGCGAGGCGGAGACCGAGGTCTTCTCCCGCCTGCTCGGGACCCATGTGCAGCGTCTCGCCACGATCGCCCACGGCGACGGGGTGTGCACGACCTTCATCCCGCGAAGCGCCGCACCACAGACCAACACATCAGCATCTGCAAGCACGGCCGGGAGGAACCCCGCATGACCACGGAGACTGCTCACCCTGAGCTCGAGGGTCTGGGCAACTACGAGTACGGCTGGGCCGACTCCGACGCGGCCGGTGCCGCTGCCAAGCGCGGTCTGAGCGAGGACGTCGTCCGCGACATCTCCGCGAAGAAGAACGAGCCCGAGTGGATGCTGAAGCTCCGCCTCAAGGGCCTGAAGCTCTTCGACAAGAAGCCCATGCCCACCTGGGGCTCGGACCTCTCGGGCATCGACTTCGACAACATCAAGTACTTCGTGCGGTCCACCGAGAAGCAGGCCGAGTCCTGGGAGGACCTGCCGGAGGACATCAAGAACACGTACGACAAGCTCGGCATCCCGGAGGCGGAGAAGCAGCGCCTCGTCGCCGGTGTCGCGGCCCAGTACGAGTCCGAGGTCGTCTACCACCAGATCCGCGAGGACCTGGAGCAGCAGGGCGTCATCTTCCTGGACACCGACACCGCGCTCAAGGAGCACCCGGAGCTGTTCCAGGAGTACTTCGGCACGGTCATCCCGGTCGGCGACAACAAGTTCGCCTCGCTGAACACCGCCGTGTGGTCGGGCGGCTCCTTCATCTACGTCCCCAAGGGTGTCCACGTGGACATCCCGCTCCAGGCCTACTTCCGTATCAACACGGAGAACATGGGCCAGTTCGAGCGGACGCTGATCATCGTCGACGAGGACGCCTACGTCCACTACGTCGAGGGCTGCACCGCCCCGATCTACTCCTCGGACTCGCTGCACTCCGCCGTGGTCGAGATCATCGTGAAGAAGGGCGGCCGCTGCCGCTACACGACGATCCAGAACTGGTCGAACAACGTCTACAACCTGGTCACCAAGCGCGCCGTGGCGTACGAGGGCGCGACCATGGAGTGGATCGACGGCAACATCGGTTCCAAGGTCACCATGAAGTACCCGGCCGTCTACCTGATGGGCGAGCACGCCAAGGGCGAGACCCTGTCCATCGCCTTCGCGGGCGAGGGCCAGCACCAGGACGCCGGCTCCAAGATGGTCCACATGGCGCCGAACACCTCCTCGAACATCGTCTCCAAGTCGGTGGCGCGGGGCGGCGGCCGCACCTCGTACCGCGGTCTGGTCGAGATCGGCGAGGGTGCCGCGGGCTCGAAGAGCAACGTGCTGTGCGACGCCCTGCTCGTCGACACCATCTCCCGCTCGGACACCTACCCCTACGTCGACGTCCGCGAGGACGACGTGACGATGGGCCACGAGGCGACCGTCTCCAAGGTCTCCGACGACCAGCTCTTCTACCTGATGGCCCGCGGCCTCTCGGAGTTCGAGGCCATGGCCATGATCGTGCGCGGCTTCGTCGAGCCGATCGCGAAGGAGCTGCCCATGGAGTACGCGCTGGAGCTCAACCGGCTGATCGAGCTGCAGATGGAGGGCTCGGTCGGCTAGTCCGCCCGCCTCCGTTCCGCAGCGCATTCTTTGACGTAGACGTGTTCTTTTAAGAGAGCGAGCAAGACGACAGCCATGGCTGAGGCTCAGAACATCCCGACGGGTTCCACCACCGCCGGCTCGATCGCGGTGGCCGCGGAGTCCACCGTCGCCACCCGGATGAGCGCGCCCCCGTCCTTCGACGTGGCCGACTTCCCCGTGCCGCACGGCCGCGAGGAGGAGTGGCGCTTCACCCCGCTGGAGCGGCTGCGCGGCCTCGCCGACGGCACCGCGGTCACGGACGGCACGATGAAGGCCCAGATCGACGCGCCCGACGGCGTGACGGTCGAGTCCGTCGACCGCGGCGACGAGCGCCTCGGCAAGGCGGGCACCCCTGTCGACCGGGTCTCCGCGCAGGCGTTCTCGTCGTTCGCCAAGGCCACGGTCGTCACGGTGCCCAAGGAGACCGTGCTCGCCGAGCCGATCCGCGTCGCCCTGCACGGCGAGGGCGGCACGACCTTCGGTCACACCGTCTTCGACATCAAGCCGTTCGCCGAGGCGATCATCGTGATCGACCACACCGGTGACGGCGTGCGCGCCGCCAACGTCGACGTCCTCGTCGGCGACGGCGCCAAGGTCACCTTCGTGTCCGTGCAGGACTGGGACGACACCGCCGTCCACACCTCCCAGCACAACGCGCTGCTCGGCCGCGACGCCAGCTTCAAGTCCGTCGTGGTCACCTTCGGCGGCGACCTCGTCCGCATCCACCCGCGCGTGCGCTACGCCGGCCCCGGCGGCGAGGCCGAGATGCTCGGCCTCTACTTCACCGACGCGGGCCAGCACCAGGAGCACCGCCTCCTGGTCACCCACGACGCACCGCACTGCAAGTCCCACGTGGTCTACAAGGGCGCGCTGCAGGGCGAGGGCGCGCACGCGGTCTGGATCGGCGACGTCCTGATCGAGAAGTCCGCCGAGGGCACCGACACCTACGAGATGAACCGCAACCTCGTCCTGACGGACGGCGCCCGGGTCGACTCGGTGCCGAACCTGGAGATCGAGACCGGCGAGATCGTCGGCGCCGGCCACGCCTCGGCGACCGGCCGCTTCGACGACGAGCAGCTCTTCTACCTGCAGGCCCGTGGTATCCCGGCCGACGAGGCCCGCCGGCTGGTCGTGCGCGGCTTCTTCGCCGAGCTCGTCCAGCAGATCGGCGTCGAGGACATCGAGGAGCGCCTGATCGCCAGGATCGAGTCCGAGCTCGAGGCGTCCGTCTGATGTCCTACGTCAAGGCCTGCGCGCTGAGCGAGCTGGAGGAGAACACCCCCAAGCGGGTGGAGATCGACGGCACGCCGGTGTCCATCGTCCACACCGAGGGCGAGGTGTTCGCGATCAACGACATCTGCTCGCACGCGAACGTGTCGCTCTCGGAGGGCGAGGTCGACGACTGTGCGATCGAGTGCTGGCTGCACGGCTCGGCGTTCGACCTGCGTACCGGCAAGCCGTCCGGGCTCCCCGCGACGCGCCCCGTACCCGTATACCCCGTAAAGATCGAAGGGGACGATGTGCTCGTCTCCCTCACCCAGGAGTCCTGAGGCACCCATGGCAACGCTTGAAATCCACGACCTGCACGTCTCCGTCGAGGCCGAGAACGGAGCCCGCGAGATCCTCAAGGGCGTCGACCTCACCGTCAAGCAGGGTGAGACGCACGCCATCATGGGCCCCAACGGCTCGGGCAAGTCCACCCTGGCGTACTCGCTGGCCGGTCACCCGAAGTACACCATCACCGGTGGCACCGTGACCCTCGACGGCGAGGACGTCCTGGAGATGTCCGTCGACGAGCGCGCCCGTGCCGGTGTCTTCCTCGCCATGCAGTACCCGGTCGAGGTCCCCGGTGTCTCGGTCTCCAACTTCCTGCGCACCTCCGCCACGGCGATCCGCGGCGAGGCCCCCAAGCTGCGCACCTGGGTGAAGGAGGTCAAGGAGGCCATGGCGCGTCTCCAGATGGACCCGGCCTTCGCCGAGCGCAACGTCAACGAGGGCTTCTCCGGCGGTGAGAAGAAGCGCCACGAGATCCTCCAGCTGGAGCTCCTCAAGCCGAAGATCGCGATCCTCGACGAGACCGACTCCGGCCTGGACGTCGACGCCCTGCGCATCGTCTCCGAGGGCGTCAACCGCGTCCGCGAGACCGGTGAGGTCGGCACCCTGCTGATCACCCACTACACGCGCATCCTGCGCTACATCAAGCCTGACTTCGTGCACGTGTTCGCGAACGGCCGCATCGCCGAGTCCGGCGGCGCCGAGCTCGCCGACCAGCTGGAGGCCGAGGGCTACGACAAGTACGTGAAGGGTGGCGCGACCGCGTGACACAGCTGCCTGGCCTCCTCGACATCGAGGCGATCCGCAAGGACTTCCCCCTGCTGGATCGTGTGGTCCACGACGGGAAGAAGATCGTTTATCTGGACAACGCGGCGACCTCCCAGAAGCCGCGCCAGGTGCTCGACGCGCTGAACGAGTACTACGAGCGGCACAACGCCAACGTCCACCGCGGCGTGCACGTGCTCGCCGAGGAGGCCACGGCGCTGTACGAGGGCGCCCGCGACAAGGTCGCCGCCTTCATCAACGCGCCGAGCCGCGACGAGGTGATCTTCACCAAGAACGCCTCGGAGTCGCTCAACCTGGTCGCGAACATGCTCGGCTGGGCGGACGACCCCTACCGGGTCGACCGCGAGACCGAGATCGCCATCACGGAGATGGAGCACCACTCCAACATCGTCCCCTGGCAGCTGCTCTCGCAGCGCACCGGCGCGAAGCTGAAGTGGTTCGGCCTCACCGACGACGGCCGCCTCGACCTGTCCGACATCGAAGAGGTCATCACGGAGAAGACGAAGATCGTCTCCTTCACGCTGGTCTCCAACATCATGGGCACGATCAACCCGGTCGAGGCGATCGTCCGGCGCGCGCAGGAGGTCGGCGCGCTGGTGCTGATCGACGCCTCGCAGGCCGCTCCGCACATGCCGCTGGACGTGCAGGAGCTCGGCGCCGACTTCGTGGCCTTCACCGGCCACAAGATGTGCGGCCCGACCGGCATCGGCGTGCTCTGGGGCCGCCAGGAGCTCCTGGAGGACCTGCCTCCGTTCCTCGGCGGCGGCGAGATGATCGAGACCGTGTCGATGCACGCCTCGACGTACGCGCCGGCGCCCCACAAGTTCGAGGCGGGTACGCCCCCGATCGCCCAGGCCGTCGGCCTCGGCGCGGCCGTGGACTACCTGACCGCGATCGGCATGGACAAGATCGCCGCGCACGAGCACGCGATCACCGAGTACGCGGTCAGGCGCCTCCAGGAGGTTCCCGACCTGCGGATCATCGGCCCCACCACGGCCGAGGACCGCGGCGCCGCGATCTCCTTCGTGCTCGGTGACATCCACCCGCACGACGTCGGCCAGGTCCTGGACGAGCAGGGCATCGCGGTCCGCGTGGGCCACCACTGCGCCCGCCCGGTCTGCCTGCGGTACGGAATTCCCGCGACCACGCGAGCGTCGTTCTACCTGTACTCCTCTCCGGCCGACGTCGACGCACTGGTCGACGGGCTGGAGCACGTACGGAACTTCTTCGGATAACGAGGGCGACGAGGCGACGAGGCCGCTGTGAAGCTGGATTCGATGTACCAGGAGCTGATCCTGGACCACTACAAGCACCCGCACGGGCGTGGCCTGCGCGACGGCGACGCCGAGGTGCACCACGTCAACCCGACGTGTGGTGACGAGATCACGCTGCGCGTGAAGTACGACGGCCAGAAGCTGACGGACGTCAGCTACGAGGGCCAGGGCTGCTCGATCAGCCAGGCCAGCGCGTCCGTGCTGAACGAGCTGCTGGTCGGCAAGGACCTGTCCGAGGCGCAGAAGATCCAGGCTGTCTTCCTGGAGCTGATGCAGTCCAAGGGCAAGATCGAGCCGGACGAGGCCATGGAGGAGGTGCTGGAGGACGCGGTCGCGTTCGCCGGCGTCTCCAAGTACCCGGCCCGTGTGAAGTGTGCTCTGCTGAGCTGGATGGCGTGGAAGGACGCGACCGCCCAGGCACTGGGTGACGCGGAGAGGAAGACGGCATGACCGAGAACGCGACGCCCGCAGCGGCCGGAGAGCCGGAGGCGGCGGCGGTGGCGCTCAAGCCGGCCACCGAGGAGGAGGTCCGCGAGGCCCTCTACGACGTGGTCGACCCCGAGCTGGGCATCGACGTCGTCAACCTGGGGCTGATCTACGGCATCCACATCGACGACGCCAACATCGCCACCCTGGACATGACCCTCACGTCGGCGGCCTGCCCGCTGACGGACGTGATCGAGGACCAGGCGAAGTCGGCGACGGAGGGCATCGTCAACGAGCTCCGCATCAACTGGGTCTGGATGCCCCCGTGGGGCCCGGACAAGATCACGGATGACGGCCGCGAGCAGCTGCGCGCCCTGGGCTTCAACGTCTGAGCCCGACGGACACCCCGAAGGGGCCCGGCACCCACAGGTGCCGGGCCCCTTCGCGTGCGGGTCGCGCATTCGTTCTGTGTACGGGTGTACGTATCGTTGTGTACGCTCGTACATATGCCCTACGCACTCCTTGCCGCCGCCATAGCCGCCGAGGTCGCCGGGACGACCGCGATGAAGTACAGCGACGGGTTCACCAAGCTGTGGCCCTCGCTGGGGACGCTCCTCGGCTACGTCATCGCCTTCACCCTCCTCGCCCAGACGCTGAAGTCGATGTCCGTCGGCACCGCCTACGCGATCTGGGCCGGCGTCGGCACCGCCGCCATCGCCGCGATCGGGATGGTCTTCCTCGGTGAGGCCGCCACCGCCGCCAAGATCGCCGGGATCGCGCTGGTGATCGCCGGGGTGGTGCTGCTCAACCTCGGCGGGGCGCACTGATGGCCTCCCGCGCGGTGCGGCGCTACGACCCGGACCGGCGCCGGCGCATCATCGACGCGGCGATCCGGGTGGTCGGCGCCAAGGGGATCGCGGGGCTCAGCCACCGCACCGTGGCCGCGGAGGCCGACGTACCGCTGGGCTCGACCACGTACCACTTCACTACCCTCGACGAGCTGCTGGTCGCCGCCCTCCGGCAGGCGAACGCCGCCTTCGCCGAGACCGTCGCCGCCTCGCCCGCCCTCGCGGACGCGGCCGGCGACCTCGCGGGCGCGCTGGCCCGGCTGCTGGGCGAGGTGTTCGAGGCCGACCGGGGGCGGGTGGAACTGGAGTACGAGCTGTACCTGGCCGCCCTGCGCCGGCCGGCCCTGCGCCCCGTCGCGGCCGAGTGGTGCGAGGCCGTGGTCCTGGCCCTGGCCGGCCGCACGGACCCGGTCACCGCCCGCGCCCTGGTGGCGGTCATGGACGGCATCTGCCTCCAGGTCCTGCTCACCGACGCACCGTACGACGAGGCCTACGCGCGGGAGATCCTCGCCCGCGTGCTCAGGGCCCCCTAGGCCCTACGCGTCGCCGGCCGTCGCGGCGCGGACCGCGGCCAGGGCGGTGGCGACGCTCGCCTCGATGTCCTGGACCGGGTAGATCACCTCGCGCACCGTACGGTCCCGCCCGATCACCAGCGTCAGCCGCTTGAGCCGGCTGGTGCCGGCCGCGCGGAACGTCGGCAGCCGCAGGGCCGCCGTCAGGGCGAGGTCGTTGTCCGAGAGGAGGGGGAAGCGCAGGCCTTCCTGCTCGGCGAACTCGCGCTGTTCGTCCGGGCGCTGGGTGGAGACGCCGTGCACCGTCGCGCCCGCCGCCGTGAACGCGGCGAGCTGGTCGCGGTACGTGCACGACTCGAGCGTGCAGCCGCGCGCGCCCGGGATCCGGGCCCACCCCGGCGGGTAGGACTCCGCCCGGGCGTAGGCGCCGGGGAAGCAGTACAGGACGGTGGACGCGGTGTCCGCGACCGGGTCGCGGACCGTGCCGTCGGCCGCCGCGAGCCCGAGCTCCGGCAGTCGCGTCCCCTTCAGCGCGTGCACCCGTTCGGCCTCGCGCGAGGCTTCGGTCGTCGTCGCCGTCATCTCTCCCTCTCCCAGGATCCAGGTGTCACCCCAGTCCTGGAGGGCCACCAGGACCGGGAGCAGTGCCCGCCCGCGCGGGGTCAGCCGGTACGCGTGCCGCACCGGCCGTTCCTGGTACGGCTCGCGCGTGAGCACCCCCGCCTCGACGAGCAGGCGCAGCCGCTCCGCCAGCACCTTGCGGGAGACCCCCAGCTCCCGCTGGAACTCGTCGAACCGGTACAGGCCGCGCGCCGCGTCGCGCACGATCAGCAGCGTCCACCAGTCGCCCACCACGTCGAGTGCCTGGGCGATGGCGCAGTCGGCGTCACCGAGTTGCGTGCGCTGGGCCATGGGAACCGTCCTTACGTCCGTTGACCCGAGGCTGTCATGCTGCCATAGTCAGTTCCCAAAAGAAACTTACTCGCGAGTGCAGGGGGGCGCGGTGCTGCACGCGTTCAAGGACGTACCGAGGGCGGTCTGGCTGCTGGCCGGCGGCGGCTTCGTCAACGCCGTCGTCAGCTTCACCTTCGTCTTCGTCTTCGTGTACCTGACCGGGCCGCGCGGCCTGGGCGTCGCCGAGGCGGGCCTGGTCGTCGGCATCGGCGGCGTCGGCCTGGTCGCCGGGAACTTCACCGGCGGCTGGTACGGCGACCGCTTCGGGCACCGGCGCGTGCTGCTCACCGCCTCCGCGCTCGCCGGCGCGGTCCTGCTCTGCCTGCCCGTCCTGCCGACCGCCCTGCTGTACATCGCCCTGCCCCTGGCCGAGTACGCCTCCGGGGTGATCCGCGCCGCCAACTCCGCGCTGGTCGCCGTCACCGTCCCCGAGGGCTCCCGGCGCCAGGCGTTCGCCGTCATCCGCTGCCTGGCCAACGGCGGGTTCACCGTGGGCCCGCCGCTCGGGGCGCTGGTCGCGACCTGGCTCTCGTACGACTGGCTCTTCGTCGCGGACGGCGTCGGCACCCTCTTCCTGGCCTTCTGGACCGCCCGGGTCGTACCGGCCCGCGGTGCCGGACGCGCCGCGGTCCCGTACGGGGGACGGGACCGCGGCGGGGTCTGGCGCGAGCTGCGCGCGCGGCCCGCCGTCCTGGTGCTGCTGGCCGCGATCGTCGTCATCGACATCGTCTACCGGCAGCAGTACTCCACCTTCCCCGTGTACCTCGCCGACCAGGGCCTGGACACCCGCGCGTACGGCCTGCTCATCGCCGTCAACGGCGGTGTCATCCTGCTGCTGGAGCTGCCCGTCGCCCTCGCCCTGCGCCGGCGCTCCCCGCTGCGCGTCATCGGTTCCGGGCTGCTGCTGGTCGGGACCGGCTACGCGGCGCTGCTGCTGGGCGCCGGCATCGCCACCGCCGTCGCGATGATGGTCCTGCTCAGTCTCGGGGAGATCCTCTACAAGACCACCGCCACCGCGTACGTCGCCGACGAGGCCCCCGAGCACGCGGTGGGCCGCTTCCAGAGCCTGTACGCGGGCGCCTCCGTCACCGGTGTGGTCCTCGCCGCGCCGCTGGGCGGGGCCCTGTACGCGGCGGCGCCCGGCCTGCTGTGGCCGGTGTGCGCGGTCCTCGGCGCGGCGGCGGGCGCAACCGTGCTGGCGACGGGCGCGCGGGCGGTCCGGGAACCCGGGCGACCGGCACATGAGACCGGTTCGCCCGCACCCGCCGTCGTTGGTTAGGTTTCAGGCATGACTGCTACGCGTACCACCGGCGCCGTCGCCGCCGGCCTTGCCACCCTCACCCCCGACGGCACCGTCCTCGACACCTGGTTCCCGGCCCCCGCGCTGGCCGACGAGCCCGGCCCGGCCGGCACCGAGCGCCTGACCGCCGAGCAGGCCGTGGAGCTCCTCGGCCCGGCCGCCGCCAAGGCCCTGCGCACGGACGTGGTCCGCGGCGTCGAGGTCGTGGCCGTCCGTACGGTGATCTCCTCCCTCGAGGACAAGCCGCTGGACGCCCACGACGCGTACCTGCGCCTGCACCTGCTGAGCACCCGCCTGGTCAAGCCGCACGGCCAGAACCTCGACGGCGTCTTCGGCCTGCTCACCAACGTCGCCTGGACCTCGCTGGGCCCGGTCGCCGTCGACCAGGTCGAGACCGTCCGGCTGAACGCCCGCGCCGAGGGCCTGCATCTCCAGGTCACCTCGATCGACAAGTTCCCGCGGATGACCGACTACGTCGTCCCCAAGGGCGTGCGCATCGCCGACGCCGACCGCGTCCGCCTCGGCGCGCACCTCGCCGAGGGCACCACGGTCATGCACGAGGGCTTCGTCAACTTCAACGCCGGCACCCTCGGCGTCTCCATGGTCGAGGGCCGCATCTCCGCGGGCGTCGTCGTGGGCGACGGCTCCGACATCGGCGGCGGCGCCTCCACCATGGGCACCCTGTCCGGCGGCGGCAAGCAGATCATCTCGATCGGCGAGCGCTGCCTGGTGGGCGCCGAGGCGGGCGTCGGCATCGCGCTCGGCGACGAGTGCATCGTCGAGGCCGGCCTGTACGTGACCGCGGGCACCCGGGTCACCCTGCCGGACGGCCAGGTCGTCAAGGCGCTGGAGCTCTCGGGCGCCGGCAACATCCTCTTCCGCCGCAACTCGGTCACCGGCGCCGTCGAGGCCCGCCCGAACAACGCGGTCTGGGGCGGGCTGAACGAGGTCCTGCACAGCCACAACTGACGCCCGCCGGGCCGACGTACGCGAAGGCCCCCGCCCGGGATCCGGGTGGGGGCCTTCGCGTACGTGTGCGGGGTCTTCGCGTGCGTGCGTGTGGTGTCGGCTGCCGTGCGCCGCCCGGCGTCAGTGCGGGGCGATCGTGCGGATGAGGCCCGCGAAGGCGCGTTCCTCGGCCTCCGTCAGTTCCACCGTCTCCATCGGGTGGGAGGCGGCGCCGCGCTGGGCCGGGATGGCCGTGAGGCCCTGCTCGTAGGCACGGGGCTCCGGGCGGTGGGAGCGGTTGCCCCGCATCATGTGGCCGAGGCCGACGAACCAGACGAGAGCGGCGGCCACCAGCACGGCGAGGCCGATCTCCTGGGCGAGGGAGATGGAGGGGAACACGCGGGTCCTCCAAGCGGGAGTACGGGCGATGCGGGCGCGGGCGTGCAGATACTGAAGCACCACATCGGGGGGTTTACGCGCAGATGTGGTGAGGATCACGCAAGCGCCCGCCAGGGCCGAAAGTCCCCTTCTTGGGCGGAAAGGGCCCCGGGAACAGGACAGGGGGCCCGGCCGGGACGGCGGCCGGGCCCCCTGGTGTCCCACCCGTCGTGACTACGGGCGGAAGCGCAGGACCTGCGGGTCGTGGTCGCTGTTCTGGTCGGCGAACTCCGCGTTGATGTGCACGCTGTCGTACGTGAACTTCTTGATCGCCGGGCTGGTCAGGATCTGGTCCAGCACCTGCGAGTTGCCCTGGAAGACGTACGAGTAGCGCTCCGACTTCGGCAGCGAGGTGATCGCCGGGAACAGGGCCCCGCCATCGGCCAGCGCCTTCGTCGTCGCCGAGAACTCGAAGTCGTTGATGTCACCGAGGACGACGACGTTCGCGTTGCTCTGGGCGGCCAGGATCTGCTTGACGAAACCATTCACCGACTGCGCCTGGAGCAGTCGCTTGGCCTCGGAGGAACGCACCGGCGGCTGGTGGTGCGAGGTGAGGCTCTCGTCCCCGCCCTTGGAACCGAAGTGGTTGGCGACGACGAAGACCGTCTTGCCGCGGAAGACGAACTCGCCCGCCAGCGGCTTGCGGCTGTCGTCCCACGCCGGGTTCGCCGGGTCGATGCGGCCGGGGGAGTGGGTGAGGGCGGCCTTGCCGGCCTCCGCGCTCACACCGGTCGCGGTGGTCGCGTCGCCGGCGGCGCGGTCGGTGAAGGAGACCCGGGCCGGGTTGAAGAGGAAGACCTGGCGGATGTTGCCGCCGGGCTGGCCGCCGTCCTTGTTGTTCACCGGGTCGATGGTGCGCCACTGGTAGGCCGGGCCGCCCGCGGCGGCGATGGCGGCGGTGAACTTCGTCAGCGTCTGCTCGGCCGAGACGGTGCCGTCGTTCTTGGCGCCGTTGTCGTCCTGGATCTCCTCCAGGGCGAGGATGTCGGGGGAGGCCAGGTTCTCGACGACCGCCTTGGCGAGCGCGTCGAACTTCTCCTGCGAGTCGCTCGGGTCGAGGTTCTCGACGTTGTACGTCGCGACCGCGAGCTCATGCGCCGCCTGCGGCTTGGTCTTCTCGCGCGCCAGCTCCTTCGACTGCACGGTGCCCAGGGTGCGGGCCACCAGCGTGTAGCCGCCGAACTGGTTGAAGTCCAGCGGGCCCTCGGTGGTGCCGGTCAGCCGGTCGCCGACGTTGGCCACGGGGAACGGCTTCTCGGCGATCGGGGCCAGCTGCTGGATCTGGAGCCGGCCGGTGTTCTGGGACTCGTAGGAGCCGTAGAGCGTGCCGCCGCGCCGGGTGTTGTTCTCCCAGCCCTTCACCGTGACCCACAGCTCCGAGTACGGGTCCGTGGCGCCGACCACCCGCGAGGTGCCGATGGCGACGTTCATGCCCTCCAGGGACTCGTAGTAGTCCAGGGCGTAGCGGGAGGGGTCCAGGGCGAGGCCGTTGATGCTGCCGGCCGCGGCCGGGTCGCCCGCGGGCGCGTACGCGGCGGGCACCGTGTACTCGTTGACGGCGGCCGCCTCGGGCAGCGCGTTGCCCGAGGAGACCACGGTGACGGTCGGCTTGGAGATCTGGGTGACCGACTGGTTGCCCGAGTTCAGCCCGCCGGGCACGTACTCGCCGACCAGGCCCGAGACCTTGACCGAGTCGCCCACGGCGACGGTGGGGACGGAGCTGGTGAAGACGAAGACGCCCTCGCTGGTCGCGGCGTCGTCGTCGGCGTCGGGGTCCTGGATCCAGAAGCCGCGCGAGCCGTAGGTGCGTACGCCGGTCACGATGCCCGCGACGTCGGCGACCTGCTTGCCGACCAGGGGCGATATCCGGGTGGTTCCCTGGATGTCGTGGATGCGTACCGGCTCGGCGGCGGCCGCGTCGTTCTCGGCCGCGCCGGCCGAACCCGCGAGCAGGCCGCCGGCCAGGGCGGTGGCCACGACGGCCGCGACGGCGGCGGAGCGGGGAAGCGAGGAGCGCATGGGCAGGACTCCGGTGTGGTGGTGAGGGGCAGGAAGATCTACGCGCGTCAATCTCCTTCTTTGTCAGCGAAGTTGTCAAGGTCTCCAGGGAATACGGTGAGTGTCTGTGGGATGAACCAAAGACATCGGCTCCTCGGGGGCGGCCCGATTGCGTCTACGCTGGGCCCCGCCGTCCGCTCAAGTCCGCGAGGAGAACCACCCCATGTCGCCTGAGCCGCGCCCCACGCTGCCGCCGGTACGGCTGCACTCCGATGCGGAACTGGCCCGCGACGCGCTCGCCGCCCCGCTGTTCGCGCAGGCCGTCCGGCTGGCGCGCTGGGCCGGGCCGCGGACCCGGGTCGGGGCGGGCGGTGAACTGGCCGCCGAGCAGCTGCCGGAAGCCGCCGCGCTGCTGGGGCTGCCCGCCGACGCGGACGGGGAGGCGAGCGCGAGCGAGGCCTGGCGGGTGGCGCTGGACACCGGCCTGGTGGACGTGACGGACCCGGACGAGGACGAGAACGGGCCGGTGGCGGGCACGGCGGCGGGTGCGGCGTCAAGCGCGGCGGCGGGCACGGCGTCAGGCGCGGCGTCGGGTACCGCAGATGACGCCGACGGCGCGGCGTACGGCACGGCCACGCCGGGCGCCGACCTCGCGCTGGTCACCGGCGGCGCGCCCGGCGACGTACTGGACCTGTGGCTGGCGGCGCTGGACACCGTCCTCGCGGACGCGACCGTGCCCGACCTCGACGACCTCGTCGACGCCCTCGACGCGGGCGGCGAGATCGACTTCGACCAGCTGGACTGGGACCCGCAGCGCGAGGCGGACTTCCTCGACGGGGTGCTCGCCAACCTGTACCTGCTGACCGTCGCCGAGGGCGGGGCCGGCGGGGGCCAGGTGCCGCTGCCGGTGCTGGCCGCCTCGATGGTCGTACCCGACGACATGGGCGACCCGACCGACGAGGTCCTGGAGCGGGTCTCGGACGCGATGATGCGGCTGGACGACCAGTTCCGGCAGCTGGAGCCGATCGGGCTGGTGGAGTTCCGTCCGCTCGACGAGGAACTCATGGCGGAGACGGACGACGAGGAGTTCACCGCGGCGGCCGTCGCCGACGACGAGGACGTCTCCCGGTACGGGCTGGTCCGGCTGACCCCGCTCGGCCTGTACGGGATCCGGGCCCGGATGATGGAGGCGGGCGTCGAGGCCCCGGCCGTCGGCGACCTGGCGGACAAGGGCGCGGAGATGCTGCTCGACGTCGTCTCCGGCTACCCCGAGGCCGCCGCGCAGGGCGAGATCGAGCAGTGGCTGGCCGCCCGCGACCTGCCCGCGGCGGTCGCGGAGCTGCTGGCCGCGGCGCGCGGCGGCGACGAGGGCGGCCCGCTGCGCCGGCTGCGCTGCCAGCAGGCCCTCGCGCTGGCCGGCCCGGCGGCCGAACCCGTGGTCCGAGAGGTGCTGGACGATGCCGAGCTGGGCGGCCTGGCCCGGGTCTGGCTGGCCGAGCACGGCGCGGCGGACGTGCCGCCGCCCGGCGAGACGATGGTGTTCTGGCTGACCGTGGACACCATCGCGGCGCAGCTCGCCGCCGACGGCGAGACCGAGGAACTGCCCGCGCTGATGGAGAGCCTGACCGCCCACCACACCGGCTTCTTCGACACGGCCTGGCGGGTGGAGCACCCCGCGACGGCCTACGTGCTGGAGGCCATGGGCCGGCTGCACCCGGACAAGAAGGCCGCCAAGGAGGCGCGCAAGGCGGCGTTCAAGGCCCGGTCCCGGCATTCCTAACGCGCCGTTTGTTGACAGGAGTTGGCCATTCCGGCCGGACGCAAGCGGTCGGAAGGCGGTCGGGGGGAATTCAGCCGCCGTTCACGTGGGGCCGGGAACCTGTCGGCCGACCCCACTCAGGCAAGACCTCCCCACCCTGGAGAACAGATGCCGCTCAGCCGTAGAGACTTCACCGCCCGCTCCGTCCTGGCCGGAGCGGGCGTCGCGCTCACAGGGACGGTCGGCGCCCTCGCCACCGCGCCGGGGGCGCTCGCGGCGGAGGACACCACGCGGCGGGACGAGCACGGCCGCCCCTGCGAGCCCGGCTACGGCCCGCTGGTCCCGGACCCCGAGGGGATCCTCGCCCTCCCGGCCGGGTTCACGTACCGCGTCATCACCCACAGCGGTGTCACGAAGCTGGACTCGGGCGAGTTCACCCCGTCCAACCACGACGGGACGGCCGCCTTCGAGGGCCACCGCGGCGTCACGCTGCTGGTCAACAACCACGAGCTCAAGGGCGCCCGGGACAAGTGGGAGCACCCGGTTCCGCTCGCCGAGGGCCTGGTCTACGACCCGGCCGCGGCCGGCGGCTGCACGGTCGTCGAGGTCCGCCGCGGCGGCGAGATCGCCGAGTGGGTCGGCATCGCCGGTACGTCGACCAACTGCGCCGGCGGCGCCACCGCCTGGGGCACCTGGCTGACCTGCGAGGAGAACTCCGACCTCGCCGGCAAGAACGGCATGACCAAGGACCACGGCTACGTCTTCGAGGTGGACCCGCACGACCGCCGGGCCAACCGCGACCCCAAGCCGCTCAAGGCGTTCGGCCGCTACGACCACGAGGCCGTCGTCATCGACCCCAGGCAGGGCCACGCCTACCTGACGGAGGACGCCTCCGGCCCCAACGGGCTGCTCTACCGCTGGACGCCGCCGCAGGGCTTCCGGCACGGGCGCGGCAAGCTGCGCACGCTGTCCGACACCGCCGGCACGCTGCACGCCGCCAAGTGCTTCGACAAGGCGGGCCGGTTCGTGGACGACCTCTCGCGCGCGACGAGGATCGGCACGGTGTACGGGGTCGACTGGGTCGAGGTGAGCGATCGCGACGCCCGTACGGTGCCCACGCGCAAGCAGTTCGCCGAGGGCGGCGTCACGCGCGGCCGCAAGCTGGAGGGCATGTGGTGGGCCGACGGGGGCGCGTACTTCGTCTCCTCCTACGCCCGCGAGGAGAGCCCGGGCGCCCCGCACGACGGCGCCGTCTGGTTCTACGACCCCAAGCGGCGCACGATGCGGCTGACCGTGCTCATCGGGGTGAACGCCGACCCGTCGGTGGAGGGCGGCTACGACGGCCCGGACAACATCACGGTCTCCCCGTACGGCGGCCTGATCATCGCCGAGGACGGTTCGGGGCTCCAGCACCTGTTCGGCGCGACCGAGGCGGGCCGCACCTACCCGCTGGCGCGCAACGAGCTGAACATCGGCAGCGCCGAGGAGCCGGAGTACTCGGAGTTCACGGGTGTCTGCTTCTCCCCGGACGGGCGCACGCTGTTCGCCTGCATCCAGAACCCGGGCATCATGCTGGCGATCAAGGGCCCGTGGCGCCGCAAGCACGGCTGACGCACGGCTGACGGGCCCTGAGGCCGGGGCCTACGAGTGGGCGGCGGCCCGGAGTTCTTCCTCCTGGGTCGCCGCGGCCCACTGCCCGAGCAGGAACTCGTACGCCTCGGCGGGCCACTCGCCGTCCACACGGGTCTCGACGAGACGCCGTATCGCCTCGTTCGCCTCGGCGGCGGAGGGGCGGGCGGGACCCGCGAGCGGAAGTGTCTCGGACATAGGTACAAGGCTACGGGCGGGCACGGACAGTCTCCTTCGATTTCAAGGGTGGCCTGGATCACCCGGATAGGAACCGCAGGGCTGTCCCGGCCCGCCCACCTGCTCAGAGAGCCTGGGACGCGGGCTTGACCATGCCGCGCACTGTGCGGGACTTCACAAACTCGCCCATGGCCGTCATCTCCCATTCGCCCGAGAACTGCCTGATCAGCTTCGCCATCATGACGCCCGTCTGCGGCTCGGCACCGGTGAGGTCGAAGCGCACCAGCTCCTCGCCGCTGGCCGCGTCGATCAGACGGCAGTAGGCCTTGGCGACATCGGTGAACTTCTGGCCCGAGAACGAGTTGACGGTGAAGACCAGGCCGGTGGCCTCGGCGGGCAGCCGGCCCAGGTCCACGACGATGACCTCGTCGTCCCCGGCGCCCTCGCCGGTCAGATTGTCGCCCGAGTGCTTGATGGCACCGTTCAGGATGGACAGCTTGCCGAAGTAGCAGCTGTCGATGTGGTTGCGCTGCGGGCCGTACGCGATGACGGAGGCGTCGAGGTCGATGTCCGCGCCGCGGAACGCGGGCTCCCAGCCCAGACCCATCTTGACCTGGGACAGCAGTGGGCGGCCGCCCTTGACCAGGGACACGGTCTGGTTCTTCTGGAGGCTGACCCGGCCCTTGTCCAGGTTGATCTTCCCCGAGGCGGCGGCGGCCGGGGCGGGGGCGGCCGGGGCGGCGACCGGCGCGGGGGTGACCGGGGCCGGGGTGACGGGCGCGGGGGCGACCGGCGTGGGGGCCGGCGCGGGCACGGGCTCCTCCTCCACGCTGACGCCGAAGTCGGTTGCGATGCCGGCCAGCCCGTTGGCGTAGCCCTGGCCGACGGCGCGGACCTTCCACGCGCCGCCGCGCTGGTAGACCTCGACGACGACGAGCGCGGTCTCGGCGCCCAGCTGGGGCGGGGTGAAGGTGGCGATGACCGCCCCGCCGTCCGCGGCGCGCACGGTGGCGGTGGGCTCGATGCCCTGGAAGGTCTGCCCGGCGGCGTCGGGGCTGGCCGTGACGACGATCCGCTCGATGCCCGGGGGCAGCGCGGCGGTGTCCACCGTGATGGAGTCGGGCGCCGTGCCGCCGCCGGACCGGTGGCTGACACCGGGGCCGGACGGCTGGTTGTAGAAGATGAAGTCGTCGTCCGAACGCACCTTGCCGTTCGCCGTGAGCAGCAGTCCCGATACGTCGAGCCGCACCGGAGCGGCCACGTCCACCGTCACGCGCGCGGTGTTGAGCGGCAGGTTCGAACCTGGGGTCATAGCGGTCATGCCAGGTCAACGACCGAGGTGCCATTGCCGTTCCCTTACATTCCGGGACGGCGGGCACCGGTCAGCGGCGGCGGGCGTTGCGGGGGTGGTTCTTCGCGGTGCGCTCGTTCCCGAACTTGTACGAACCGGTCCAGCGCGCCATCACCAGCTGGGCGTCCCCGGATTCCACTTCGGCCAGGAACGCCTCCGCGCGGCCGCCCCGCAGGGTGCCGGCCGCCCGGCCGTGGTGGGTGAGGACGACGCTGCCGTCGGCACGCCGTTCGTAGCTGAATCCATGGGGTCTCGGCATGGGTCGCAGCCTGCCCGGCACGGGACCGGGCGGGCAACGGATTTACGGGCCGGCCGCCGGGTTCCGGGGCCGCCGGGTTCCGGGCCCAGGGCGGCACAGGGCCCGGAGCGGCGTCGGCGGGCCCGGAGCGGCGTCGGCGGGCCCGGAGCGGCGTCGGCGGGCCCGCCCCGGCTGCTACGGCGTGACCCGGCGCGGCAGGCCCAGCGGGTTGGCCTCGCGCAGCTCGGGCGGGAGCAGCGCCTCCGGCACCGACTGGTAGGCCACCGGCCGCAGCCAGCGCTCGATCGCCGTCCCGCCGACGGAGGTGGAGTGCGAGGTCGCGGCCGGGTACGGGCCGCCGTGGTGCTGGGCCGGGGCCACCGCCACCCCGGTCGGCCAGCCGTTGACCACGACCCGGCCCGCCAGCGCCGTGACCGTGCCGATCAGCTCCGCCGCCGGTCCCGGGGCGCCCTCGCCCTCGGCGGCGGACACCTGGAGGGTCGCGCTCAGGTTGCCGGACAGCCGCTCCAGCACGGCGCCGGCCTCCTGCGGGTCCGCGTACCGCGCGACGACCGTCACCGGACCGAAGCACTCCTCCAGCAGCACCTCGTACCGCTCCGGCTCCTCGACCAGGCTGCGTGCGGAGACGGTCAGGAAGCCCGCGCCGACGGTGTGCTCCCCGCCGGCCCCGGGCGTGACGGGCGCGGCGACCCCGGGCAGGGCCGTGCGCTCGCGCACGCCGGCGACGAAGTTCTCGCGCATCCGGTGGTCGAGCAGCACCCCCGGCTCGGTCTCGCCGAGCCCCTTGGCGAGCGCGCCGGTCAGCCGGTCGCCACCGGCACCCTCGGGCACGAGGACCAGGCCGGGCTTGACGCAGAACTGGCCGACGCCGAGCGCGACCGAGCCCGCCAGCCCCGCGCCGATCTCCTCGGCACGCTCGGCGGCGGCGGCCTCGGTGACCACGACGGGGTTGAGGGAGCCGAGTTCGCCGTGGAAGGGGATCGGGACGGGCCGGGCGGCGGCCGCGTCGAACAGGGCCCGCCCGCCGCGGATCGAACCGGTGAATCCGGCGGCGCTCACCAGGGGATGGCGGATCAGCTCCAGGCCCGCGTCGAACCCGTGGACGACGGCGACCACGTCGGCCGGGAGCCCGGACCGCTCGGCGGCCCGGCGCAGCAGCGAGGCGCACAGCTCGGAGGTGGCCGGGTGGTCGGGGTGGGCCTTGACGACGACCGGGCATCCTGCGGCCAGAGCGCTGGCCGTGTCGCCGCCGGGGACCGAGAAGGCGAGCGGGAAGTTGGAGGCGGCGTAGACCGCGACCACGCCCAGCGGGATCTTGTAGCGGCGCAGTTCGGGACGCGGCGGGGTGAGGGCCGGGTCGGCGCGGTCGATGCGGATGTCGAGGTAGGTGCCCTCCTCGACGGCGTCGGCGAAGGCGCGCAGCTGGTAGCCGGTGCGGGCCAGCTCGCCGGTCAGCCGGCCCGGTCCGAGCGCGGTCTCGGCGTCGGCGGCCTCCACCACGGCGCCGGCGGCCTCGTCGAGGAGGGCGGCGGCGGTGCGCAGGAAGGCGATGCGGGCGCCGCGGTCGGCGAGGGCCTCGCGGGTGGCGTGGGCCGCCCGTACGGCACGGTCCACGTCCTGGGGTGTGGCTTCGACCGCAACCTGTTCGCGCTGCTTCCCGGTGCGGGGGTCCACACTCCAGACTGGTGTCGCTGCCATGACCCGATGCCTCCTGGATCGTTCAGTATTCTGAACGCCGTTCCGGTAGATGAATGATCAGTTCTGCTGCGGACTCTATTTCCGGGTCCACCGCGTGAGCAAGAGGCGATCAGAGGGGAAGCGGCGATGACGACAGCCGAGCCGATGGCGGGCGCGGCCGCGGACGCGGACGCGGACGCGGGGCAGGGCGGTCCGGCGGACGCGGGCGCGGGCGCAGACGCGGGCGCGAACGCGGGCGAGGGGCGCGGCGGTCCGGCGGACGCGGCCGCGGGACAGGCGGTGGCGCCGGTCAAGTCGGCGGTGCGCACCGTGCTCCTGCTGGAGCACTTCGCGGCCCGGCCCGGCCTGCACAGCCTGGCCGACATCCAGAGCGACCTGGGCCTGCCCAAGTCCAGCCTCTACATGCTGCTGCGCACCCTGGTGAGCCTGGGCTGGGTGGAGACGGACGCCAGCGGCACCCGCTACGGGATCGGCGTCCGGGCGCTGCTCGTCGGCAGTTCGTACATCGACGGCGACGAGGTCGTGGCCGCCGCCCGGCCCACCCTGGACCGGCTCTCCGACACGACCACCGAGACCATCCACCTCGCCCGGCTCGACGGCACCAGCGTGGTCTACCTGGCGACCCGTCAGTCCCAGCACTACCTGCGCCCCTTCACCCGCGTCGGGCGGCGGCTGCCGGTGCACTCGACGGCGCTCGGCAAGGCACTGCTGGCCACCCACACCGACGACGAGGTACGGCGGCTGCTGCCGGAGCGGCTGGAGGCGGTCACCCAGCACACGGTCACCGACCGCGAGGCGCTGATCGAGGAGCTGGCGCTGGTGCGGGAGCAGGGGTACGCGGTGGACCGTGAGGAGAACACCCTGGGCCTGCGCTGCTTCGGGGTGGCCCTGCCGTACCGGACGCCGGCGCGGGACGCGGTGAGCTGCTCGGTGCCGGTGGCCCGGCTGACGCCGGGACACGCCCAGACGATCAAGGCGGCGCTGTTCGAGGCGCGCGACCGGCTGGCCGTGGTGACGCGGCGCATGTGAGGGGGCCTGTCCGGGGGAGGGGATCTCCCCCGGACGGGGGAGGCGGTTCACCGTCACGGGGGAGGTGGCGGCCGGGCCGGGGCGGGACCGTTGTCCCATGACCACGGGACACGTGAACCTGCCGAACTCGCCCCACCCGCACGAGCCGCCCCACCCGCCCGAGCCTTCCCACCCGCACGAGCCGCCCGAGCCGCCCGAGCCGCACGAGCCGCCCGAGCCGCACGAGCCGCCCGAGCCGTGCCGCCCGGCGCCCCCGGCGCCCTCGTCGCCGGGGCCCGTCCGACGGGCCCTGCGCATCGTCGCCGTCGCCGCCACCCTGCCCTACCTCACGCTGAAGACGATGTGGGTGGCCGGGAGCCACGTCGGCATACCCGAGGGGAGCATCCTGCGCGAGGGCACCCTCTTCTTCGCCGTGGCCAACGGCGCCACCCTCCTCATGGACGCCTTCCTCGTCGTGCTCGTCCTGGCGCTGACCCAGCCCTGGGGCCTGCGCATACCGTCCTGGCTGATGGCCGTGCCGGCGTTCGTCGCCATGGGCCTGCTCACCCCGATCCTCACCGCGTTCCCGCTCCAGCAGCTCCTGCGGCTCTTCGGCACCGCACCGGACGCCGCCGAGCGGGCGGCGCGCGAACCGTTCCTCGACCCCTGGGTGTTCAACGTCGTCTACACCGGCTTCTCCATACAGGCGCTGGCGCTCGCCGCTCTGTTCGTGCCGTATGCGCGGCAGCGCTGGGGGCACCTGTGGCGGCAGGGGGCCGGACCGGTCCGCGGGGCGCGGGCGGTGGCGGTGCCGGCGGCGGCCGGAGCGCTGGCGCTCGCCGCGATACAGACGTACTGGGCCTTCGGCGGCACGGGCGGGATGACCGCGGCGATGCTCGCGCAGCGTTCGGCGGACACCGTGATGATCGGGGCCGTGCACGCGGCGTGCGCCCTCGCGGGCGGGGCCGGGGCGCTGCTGCTGGCCTTCGGCGGCGGTCGGGGCGGTGGCGGTGGCCGGCCCGCCCGGGGACCGCTCGCCCTGGCCTGGGTGGGCGGCGCGGCGGCGGCGAGCTGGGGCGCATGGCTCTCCCTGGCCGTGCTGGCGCCCCCGCCGGGCGGCGATCCGGAAATGGCCCCCACCGGGGTGCTGCAGCTCGCCTACGCTGGCCAGATGATCACCGGACTGCTCGTCGCCGTCGTCGTCACGCGGTTCCTGACCGCCCGCCGCCCGGGGTGAGCCGGTTCCCGGTGCGCCGGGCCGGGCTGCGCTGGGTGCACCTGATCCTCGGCGGAGCCCTGCTGATGCCGTACTTCCTGCTCGCCTCGGTCCTGGTCGGGATGCTGGGGCAGGGGGGCAACTCCTTCTCCTCCCTGCGGCTGCTGCTCCTGGCCTACGCCATCGCCCTGCCGATGGCCGCCGTCAGCGCGCTGCTGTTCCCGCTGGCCCGGCCGATGTCGGCGGCGGCCGTCCGGGCCCTGTGCGGGGTGCCGGGGGAGCGGCTGGCACGGGGACCGGCCCGGACCTGGGCCACGCGGGGGCGGGCCGGGACCTGGTGGACCCTGCACCTGGGGGCCGGGGCGGTGCTCAGCGGGCTGAGCCTGGCGGTACCGCCCATGGCCCTGGTGCTGATGGCGATGCCGTTCCTCGGTGAGCGGCGGCGGGCCGGGCTGGGGATGGAGTGGTTCGCGCGGGGGGCCGGGGTCTACGCGGCCGTCCTCGCCGGTCTCGCGCTGCTGGCCCTGCTCGCCCTGTGCGCGGCCGGGGCCGGGGCGCTGCTGGCCCGGGCGGCACCCCTGCTGCTCGGGCCCAGCACCGCCGACCGGCTGGCGGCGGCCGAGGAGCGGGCCGCCGACCTGGCGGTGCGCAACCGGCTGGCGCGGGAGCTGCACGACGCCGTGGGGCACGCGCTGAGCGCCGTCACCCTCCAGGCGGCGGCCGCCCGGCGGGTGCTGGACGACGATCCCGGATTCGTCCGGGAGGCGCTCGCCGCGATCGAGGACACCACGCGGCGGACGGTGGGCGAGCTGGACGCCGTGCTGGGCCTGCTGCGGGACGGGGACGCCGCCCGGCCGGACGCGGCGCCCGCGCCGACGCTGGCCGCCGACCTGGAGGGGCTGCTCGCCCGGACCCGGGCCGCCGGGACGGTGCTCACCGTGCGGCAGCAGCCGGGGCCCGGCGGCGGCTGGGACCGGCTCCCGGCGATCGTCTCCCGCGAGGCGTACCGGATCGTCCAGGAAGGGCTGAGCAACGCGCTGCGCCACGGAGCGGGCCCGGTGGAGCTGCGGATCGCCGTCCGGGAGGACTCCGGGCCGGGCGAGGAGAAGACACACGAACTGGAGATCGACATGACCAACCCCCGGTCCCCGCAGGGATCCCGGGCCGCACGCACCACCGGCGGGCGCGGGCTGCGCGGCACCGCCGAGCGGGCCGCCCTGCTCGGCGGCAGCGTGGAAGCAGGCCCGGAGGACGGCCCGGACGGCGGCCCGGAAGCGGGCCGGTGGCGGCTGCGGGCCGTCCTGCCGATCGGCGGAGGTGCCCGGTGAGCCGCCCGCCGCTGCGGATCGTCGTCGCCGACGACGAGCGGATGGTGCGCACGGCCCTGCGCGTCATCCTCGCCGCCGAACCGGATCTGGAGGTCGTCGGCGAGGCCGCCACCGGCGCCGAGGCCGTCTCCCTGGTCCGCTCGCTGGAGCCCGACATCGTCCTCATGGACGTCCGGATGCCCGAGATCGACGGGATCCGCGCCACCGAGCAGATCCTGGCGACCATGGCCCGGGCGCCCCGGATCCTGGTGGTCACCACGTTCGACAACGACTCCTACGTCTACGACGCGCTGCGCGCCGGAGCCGCCGGCTTCCTGCTCAAGCGGGCCGACCCCGAGGAGCTGATCGGCGCGGTCCGGCTGGTGGCCCGTGGCGACTGCCTGCTCTTCCCGGCCGCCGTGCGCACCCTGGCGACCGTCCATGCCGCCACCGCCGCGCCCGCCGCCGCGCCCTGGGTGGCCCGGCTCACCGAGCGGGAGGCGGACGTCCTGCGGCTGATGGCCACCGGACTGTCCAACCAGGAGATGAGCGAGCGCCTGGGCGTCGGGCCGCAGACCGTCAAGACCCATGTGGCCGGCGTGCTCGCCAAGACCGGTTCGCGCGACCGCACCCAGGCGGTGATCGCCGCCTACGAGGGAGGTTTCCTCATGAAGAAAAGCTGAGAACTCGGCCACAATCCGGTCAGAAAGGAACGGAAGAGGCGCCTGGGACGTCCTCCAGGGGGATGAACAAAACGATCAGGCGTGCGTCGGTCTTCTGTCTGCTCCTGGTGCTGGCCCTGCTGGTGCGGGTCACCTGGGTGCAGGCATATCAAGGCCAGGCCCTCGCAGACGACAAGAACAACCGACGGAACACGATCGCCAAGTACGCGAACCCGCTCGGGAACATCATCGTGGGCGGTCAGGCCATCACCGGCTCGGTCGCGACCGGCGGCAAGGACTTCGCGTACAAGCGGACGTACACCGACGGGCCGCTGTACGCGCCGATCACCGGGTACAGCTCGCAGGCCTTCGGCGCGAAGGGACTGGAGGGTGTCTACGAGGACATCCTCAACGGCAGCGACAGCCGGCTGAAGACGTTCATGGACATGATCACGGACAAGCGGGCCGAGCCCGGCAACGTGCTGACCACGATCGACAAGGACGTCCAGAAGGCCGGCTACGACGCGCTCCAGGGCAAGCAGGGCGCGGCCGCCGCCCTCGACCCGGCCACGGGGGAGATCCTCGCCCTCGTCAACAACCCGTCCTTCGACCCGGGCCGCATCACCGGCGCCAACGACAAGGACGCCTGGCAGGAGCTCTCCGCCGACCAGGGCAAGGCCATGGACAACGTGGCACTGCGCAAGCCGCAGGCACCGGGCTCCACGTTCAAGCTGGTCACCATGGCGGCGGCGCTGGAGAACGGGATGTTCTCGTCCATCGACACCCCCACAGGCGTCAAGGACCCGTACATCATCCCCGGCACCACGACCCCGCTGAGGAGCGAGGCGCCGACGCCGGCCTGCGACAACGTCTCGCTGCGCACCGCGCTGCGGCTGTCGTGCAACAACGTGTTCGCGGACCTCGCCTACCGGCTGGGCCAGGACAAGATGCGGGCGATGGCCGAGAAGTTCGGCTTCAACATGAAGATCGACACCCCGGTCCGCACCGACCCGCCGAGCCGCTACCCGTCCAAGAAGATGTCGATCGACCAGGTCGCGCAGACGGGTATCGGCCAGTTCGACGTCCAGGCCACCCCGCTCCAGATGGCCATGGTCTCCGCCGCCATCCAGAACGGCGGCAAGCTCGTCGCCCCGCACATGGTCTCCGACGTCACCGACTCGGCCGGCAACGTGCTGGAGAGCATGCGCAATCCCGACTCCAAGCAGGTCGTCAGCGAGCGCACGGCCTCGATGCTGCGCGACGCGATGCGGACGGTGGCCACCGAGGGCGGCGGCAAGCCCGCCCAGGTCAGCGGCGCGGAGGTGGGCGGAAAGACCGGTACCGCGCAGCGCGGAGTCAACAACAGCCTGCCGCCGCTCGCCTGGTTCACCTCCTACGGTCAGGTGAAGGGCAAGCAGATCGTGGTGGCCGTCGTGATCGAGAACTCGGACACCGACCGCTCCGAGATCGGCGGCGGCAAGCTGGCCGCGCCGGTCGCCCAGAAGATGATGGAGACGTGGCTGAAGAAGAAGTAGCCGCCCCCAGCCGCGCCCGCACCGCCGACGCGCCGGGAACCCCGCACGGGGCCCGGCGCGTTTGCCTTCCCGTGATCCGGACCGCGCTCCCGGCCGATCCCGGCGCCCTCGCCGCCCCGCCCGTCGGGGGAATGACACACTCCGGCCCGGTGTTGTGCACGGAACCGTCCCCGAACCGGCCCGACCCGAACCGTTCCCGAACCGTTCCCGAACCCCCCGAACCCGCTGAGAAAGAAGGATCATGCGCGTAGAGATCTGGAGCGACATAGCCTGTCCGTGGTGCTACATCGGCAAGGCCCGCTTCACCAAGGGACTGGCCGCCTTCGCGCACCGCGACGAGGTCGAGGTCGTCTTCCGGTCGTTCGAGCTCGACCCCCACAGCGCCAAGGGCGACGCGGTGCCGGTCGTGGAGATGCTGGCCAGGAAGTACGGCCGCACGCTCGAGCAAGCGCGCGGCATGGAGGCGCACGTCGCGGTCAACGCCCGCTCCGAGGGTCTCGCGTACCGCACCGAGGGACGGCTGCACGGCAACACCTTCGACATCCACCGGCTGCTGCACCTGGCCGCCGCGCGCGGGCGCCAGGAGGAACTGCTCGACCTCGCCTTCCGCGCCAACTTCGCCGAGGACCGCTCCGTCTTCGACCCCGAGACGCTGGTCGCGCTCGCCGTCGAGGCCGGCCTGGACGAGGCCGAGGCCCGCGAGGTCGTCGCCGACGGCACCGCCTATGCCGACGCCGTACGGGCCGACGAGCGCGAGGCGTCCGAACTGGGCGTCAACGCCGTGCCGTTCTTCGTTCTCGACCGCCGCTACGGCATCTCCGGCGGCCAGCCCGCCGAGGTGTTCACCCAGGCGCTGGAGCAGGCGTGGGCCGGCCGCGAGACCGACCTTCCGGCGCCCGCCGCGGACGCGTGCGAGCCCGACGGGACGTGCGCGGCGCCCCGGGCGTAGCCCGCGGGGCGGCTCCGGCGCCCCACATATAAGTCATCCTTGGATTCGGCATGTAAAACTACTCAATAGACTTTGGGTTCTCGTTGAGTCAGAGTGGACGGCATGGATCTTCTTGCCGATATCGCACGTGCCGAGTTCACCCACACCAGCACCTACGCCAACACCGCCACCTGCGGCATCCTCCCGCGCGGCGCGGCGGCCGCCGTACGGGAGCTGATCGACGCAGCCGGGGCCGGAGCCCCGGCCGGCTTCGGCGACTTCGCGCGCGTCGAGCACGTGCGCGAGCGCTTCGCCCGCCTCGTGTCGGTGGCGCCGGCGCGGGTGGCGGTCGGTTCCGCCGTGGCCACCCACGTCGGGCTGATCGCCGCGAGCCTGCCCGCCGGCGCGGAAGTCCTGTGCCCCGAAGGCGAGTTCGCCTCCGTGATCAACCCCTTCGTGGTCCGCGGCGACCTCAAGGTGCGGTTCGCCCCGCTGGAGGCCCTGGCCGAGGCGGTCGGCCCGGCCACCGCGCTGGTGGCCGTCTCGGCCGTCCAGTCCGCCGACGGCCGGGCCGTGGACCTGGCGGCGGTGCGCGCGGCGGCGTCCTCGGCCGGGGCCCGGATGCTGGTCGACGCGACCCAGGCCGCCGGCTGGCTCCCCTTCGACGCGACGCCCTACGACTACACGGTCACCGCGGGCTACAAGTGGCTGCTCGCCCTGCGCGGGGTCTCGTTCCTGACGGTGTCCGAGGAGGCCCAGGAACACCTGGTCCCGCTGCACGCCGGCTGGGTGGCCGCCGAGTCGATGTGGGACGCCACGTACGGCCCGATGCGGCAACTGGCCCACGACGCCCGCCGGTTCGACGAGTCTCCGGCCTTCGTCGCCTACCATGCCGCCGAGTTCTCCCTCGGCCTCCTGGAACGGGCCGGCATCGACGCCGTCCACGCCCACGACACCGCGCTCGCCGCCCGCTACCGCGCGGGCCTGGCCCGCCTCGGCCTCGACCCCGTCCCGGGCACGGCCCCCATCGTCTCCGTCCCCGGGCTCGCCCACCGCCAGCCGGCCCTCGCGGCGGCCGGCGTCCACACCGCCGCCCGCGCGGGCTCCCTGCGGGCCTCGTTCCACCTGTACAACACCGAGGCGGACGTCGACCGCCTCCTCGACGCCCTCACCTAGGCCCCTTCTCGGCCCTGGTCACCGGAGGCCGCCCACGCCGCGTCCGCCGCCGCGAGGGCGGCGGCCGTGGTGTCGGCGTCCGTGTCCAGGGCCGTGGCCAGGGCGGAGAGGGCCGCGGCGACCGCGGCCGGCGAGGCCGCCGGTCCGTAGTGGTTGACGCGGACCATCTCGCGGGCCAGCGCGCCACCGCCCGCCGCCAGTACGGCCGCCGGGTCGGCGGCGAGCGCCTTGGCGACGACCAGGGAGGCGTCCGCGACGCGCAGGGTGGTCGCCACCGGGGCCGCCTCCGCCGCGCGCGGCACGTACGCGGCGGCACCCAGCACCGCCGCGCCCGCCCGGGTGGCGGCCGCGGCCGCCGCGTGCCGCGCCATGACCGCCGCGGGCCCCTCGGCCGCGATCCGGTCCAGGCAGGCCTCGAGCGCCAGCATCTCCAGCTGGGCCGGGGCGTGCGGCAGCGCCGCGCGCCCGCCGTCGATCCAGCGTTCCTTCCAGTCCAGGAGGGAGAGGTACGAGCGCCTCGGCGCGGCCGGGTTCGCGGCGAAGCGGTCCCACGCCCGCCCCGACACCGAGACCGCCGAGACCCCCGCCGGGCCGCCCATCGCCTTCTGCGCCCCGATCACGCACAGGTCCACGCCCCACGCGTCCGGCAGCAGCGGTTCCGCGCCCACCGACGCCACCGCGTCGAGCATGAACAGCGCGCCGTGCGCCCGGACGACCTCGCCGATCTCCGCCACCGGGTTGGTGTTGCCCGTCGACGCCTCCGCGTGCACCAGCGAGACGAAGTCGATCCCGGGGTGGCGGGCCAGCGCGTCGGCGACCGCGCCGGCGGTGACCGCCGTGTCGAAGGGCACCGCCAGGTCGACCACCCGCGCGCCGCAGTTCCGCAGCCAGTCGCCGAACGTGGTCCCGTACGGGCCCGTCACGATGTTCAGCGCCGTCGAGCCGGGCCGCGCCCCCGAGCGGATGCAGCCCTCCAGCGGCAGCAGCGCCTCGCCCTGCGTGATCACCACGTCGTGCCGGGTGCCGAGCAGCTCCGCGACCCCCCGTTCGATCGACGCGAACCGCTCCGCCGTGAGCGGTGGCAGGTCGAGCAGGGGATGGGGCGCGGGCTGGGTCACGGTGGTGCTCACTTCGTCCGGAGGTAGGGGGCCGAGCCTACCGATCACGTCAGTACAGTGCGGGCATGAGCGATGTGCTGCATGTGAGGGGCCGCATCCTGGTCGGCCCGGACGACGTCCGCGACGAGCTGTGGGTGGTCGGCGGCCGGGTCTCGTACGAGCGCCCGCGCGCCGCCGGGGACATCACCACCGTGTCCGGCTGGGCCCTGCCCGGTCTCGTCGACGCGCACTGTCACGTGGGACTCGACGCCCACGGCCCGGTCGACGCCGCCACCAGCGAGAAGCAGGCGCTCACCGACCGCGACGCCGGCACGCTGCTGATCCGGGACGCCGGTTCGCCGTCCGACACCCGCTGGATCGACGACCGCGAGGACCTCCCGAGGATCATCCGGGCCGGGCGGCACATCGCCCGCACCCGGCGCTACATCCGCAACTACGCCCACGAGATCGAGCCCGACGAGCTCGTCGCGTACGTCGGCCGCGAAGCGCGCCGCGGCGACGGCTGGGTGAAGCTGGTCGGCGACTGGATCGAGCGCGGGGCGGGCGACCTCACCCCCTGCTGGCCGCGCGAGGCGGTCGAGGCCGCCATCACCGAGGCCCACCGGCTCGGTGCCCGTGTCACCGCCCACTGCTTCGCCGAGGACTCGCTGCGCGACCTCGTCGAGGCCGGGATCGACTGCATCGAGCACGCCACCGGCCTGACCGAGGACACCATTCCGCTCTTCGCCGAGCGGGGCGTGGCGATCGTGCCGACGCTCGTGAACATCGCCACCTTCCCCCGGCTCGCGGCGGGCGGCGAGGCCAAGTTCCCCCGCTGGTCGGCGCACATGCGGCGGCTGTACGAGCGGCGCTACGACACGGTCCGCTCGGCCTACGACGCGGGCGTGCCCGTGTACGTCGGCACGGACGCCGGCGGCTCGCTGCCGCACGGGCTGGTCGCGCAGGAGGTCGCGGAACTGGTGAAGGCCGGCATCCCGGTGCTCGACGCGCTGTCCGCGACGGCGTGGGGTGCGCGCCGGTGGCTGGGCCGGCCGGGCCTGGAGGAGGGGGCCCCGGCGGACCTCGTGGTCTACGCCGAGGACCCGCGCGCGGACGTCCGCGCGCTGGCCGATCCGCTCCGGGTGGTGCTGCGCGGCCGGGTCCTCGCCTGACGCGGCGCGGGATTGACGCCCCGTGACACCGGGGCCCGGCCGCTCGTTGTCCTGCGCTCCTGTCGTCGGAGTACCGCCCCGCGGGCGTCCCGGGTGGGGCGTGGGGCAACTCCCGTTCCCCGTGGGGCGAGGCGATTCGAATAGGTGCGCGGAAATCCCTCTTTGGGGTGAACTCACCCCGGGTTGCTGCCCGTTCACTCTCAGTGCGTAAAGATTCCGGGGTCGAGGCCGTCGGCGCGCGCCATGTCCCCCATGGGCGGCGCGGCGGTCACCCTTCTCCCTGGGGGTTCCACCACCTTGAACAGCAACACCTTCCGCATGCCCGCGGCCGCCCTGCTCGCCACGGGAGCGGTGGCCCTGCTCGGCGCGCCGCCCGCCCACGCCACCCCCGGCCCGGGCGGCGGCGCCGGCGGCCCCGACGGCCGGGCGAGCGCGGTCGTCCTGCGCACGGGCCTGGACGTCGGCCTGCTCAACAAGGCCGTCCACGTCCCGCTCAAGGCCACCCTGAACGAGGTCAGCGCCCCCGCCGACGCCGCGAAGACGGCCCTGACCGTCACCCTGGACGGCGTGGACCAGGGCAGGCCGGTCAGCGTGCTGCGCGCCGACGTGGCCACCTCGAAGGCGACGGCCGACGCGGCGCGCGCGCAGGCGGAGGCCAAGCTGGTCAACGCGAAGGTCCACGTCCCCGGACTGCCGCTGCTCTCGCTGATCCAGGTCGAGAACGTCACCTCCAAGGCCGTCTGCGAGGCCGGCCGGAAGCCCGTGGCCGACGCCAACGTGCTGGGCGCGGTGACCGTCCTGGGCAAGAAGGTCACCCTGACGCCCGGCGGCCCCACCCGCGTCGCCGTCCCGGGCGTCGGCGAGGTGAACCTGGAGCTCTCCGGTACGGAGACCACCTCGACCACCGCCGCCGCGGCCGCCCTGCGCCTGAAGGTGACGGTGAACCCGCTCGACCTGAACGTCGCCCAGGTCGAGGGCGAGGTGGTCCTGGCCGAGTCGCGGTGCACGTCACCCGTGGCACCCTCCGCCGCGCCGGCGCCGAAGCCGGACGCCAAGCCGCAGTCCGGCGGCGCCGCGACCACCACGAACACCGGCACCGGCACCGGCACGAACACCACCGCCACCAGGGCGAGTTCCACGCAGGGCGGTCTGGCCGAGACCGGCGGCAGCTCGACGACCCCGTACGTCGCGGGCGGCGGGCTGCTGCTGCTCGGCATCGGCGGGTGCGCGCTCTACCTCGGCCGCGGCCGCGGCCGGGCCTGAATCCGGCACCGGAAGGCCTGAATCCGGCACCGGAAGGCGCCGGGGCCCGGCTCCCCCGCGGTCAGGGCACGGGCGCCGGGGCCCGCGGTCAGGGCGCGGTGGCCTTCACCAGCCCCTGCTCGCCCGCCTTCCGCGTCAGCACGGCCTCGCCGACCTGCTTGTCGACGGCGGCGTACTCGCTCTTCTTGCCGGCCGGCAAGGAGCCGTCCGAGGCGGCGCACGACGCGCACACCACGCGGAACGGCGGTCCCATGTCGGAGTACTGCGTGAAGTACTCCGCCTTCACCACCTCCCAGCGGCCCGGACGCGCGGCCGACGGACCGAAGGTGAAGCGGGGGACGGAGGACATGTTGCCGCGTTTCTTGTCCGCGGGCACGAAGCTGGCGACCTGGTCGCCCATCCCGAAGACCACCCAGGTGCCGTTGATCTTCTCGTAGGGCTGCGGCACGTGGTTGTGCGTGCCGATGATCAGGTCGATGTCGGGCAGCCCGTCGGTCTGCGACGCGGTCAGCGCCTGGGCCAGCTCGAGCTGCTGCTGGTCGGGCGCGGTCTGCCACTCGGTGCCCCAGTGGACGCTGAGGACGACGACGTTCGCGCCGGCCTTCCGGGCGGCGCGGGCGTCGGCGATGATCCGGTCCCGGTCGGTGAGGTTGACCGACCAGGGCTTGTCCTTGGGCAGCGGTATCCCGTTGGTGCCGTACGTGTACGACAGCTGCGCGATCTTCGCGCCACCGGCCGTCAGCAGCGCCGGGGCCTTGGCCTCCTCGGCGCTGCGGGCCGAGCCCACGTGCTCGATGCCGACGCGGTCGAGGTGTTCGAGGGTGTGGACGAGGCCGTCGTACCCGGCGTCCAGCGTGTGGTTCGACGCCGTCGAGCAGCCGTCGTACCCGGCGTCCTTCAGGGCGTCGGCCAGTTGGTGCGGGGCCTTGAAGGTCGGGTAGCCCGTGTAGGGGCCACCGGCGGGGCCGTACGGTATCTCGTGGTGGCAGATCGCCACGTCGGCCGCGGAGACGATGGGCTTGACGCCCGCGAGTATCTTGCGGAAGTCGTGGCCCTTGCCGCCCGCGTCGTCCGCCGCCCGCTGGATGATCGACGGGTACGGGATGATGTCGCCGGTCGCGACCAGGGTGAACGGACGGGCGTCGGCGGGCGCCGTCGCCCCGCCGGGGGTGGCCGAGGAGCCGCCCCCGAGCCGCTGCTCGCCGGCCTGGCCGACGTTGTCCAGCAGCCGTGGCGCGGCGTAGACGCCGCCCGCGACCACCGCCAGCACCGCCACGGCCACACCTGTCCTCGCCGGTGTCCTCATGCCGGTCCCCCCTGGCCTCGTATGTCCTCGAACCTGTTGACGCCGGGATACTTTCGCACGTCACAGCGGTGCGGCGGCCGGCGGTCCACCTGAGGGACGCGGAGCCGGGGCCCGCCGGTTTCACGGACCACCGCCCGGCGACGGTCCGCGACACCGGCCGGTGGTCCGCGACACCGGCCGACGGTCCGCGACACCGGCCGGTGGTCGGCGGGCGCGGTGGTCAGCGGGCGGTCAGGGCCAGCGCGTGGTCCAGCGCCTGGAGCAGCCGTCCCGTCGTCGCCCGGTCCCGTACCGCCAGCCGCAGCCAGGAGCGGTCCAGACCCGGGAAGGTGTCCCCGCGCCGCACCGCGAAGCCCAGCGCGCGCAGCCGGGTGCGTACCTCCGCCGCGCCCTCCACCCGGATCAGCACGAACGGCCCCTCCGCCACCCCGGCCACCGAGATCTCCTCGAACTCGGCCAGCCCGGCCAGCAGATGGGCCCGGTCCACCGCGATCTGCCGGGCCGCCGCCTCCGCCTCCGCCAGCGCCGCCGGCGCCACGCACGCCTCGGCCGCCGCCAGCGCCGGCGCCGACACCGGCCACAGCGGCTGCGCCGCCGCCAGCTTCGCGATCACCTCCGGCTCCGCCAGCACGTACCCGATCCGCAGCCCCGCCAGCCCCCACGTCTTCGTCAGGCTGCGCAGCACCACGAGCCCCGGCACGTCCGTCCGCCCGGCCAGCGCCTCGCGCTCGCCCGGCACCGCGTCCATGAAGGCCTCGTCCACCACCAGCGTCCGCCCTGGCCGGGCCAGCGCGGCCAGCGCCGCCGCCGGGTGCAGCACGGAGGTCGGGTTGGTCGGATTGCCGACGATCACCAGGTCGGCGTCGTGCGGTACGGCCGCCGGGTCCAGCCGGAAGCCGTCCGCCGCCCGCAGCAGCACCCGCTCCACCCGGTGCCCGGCATCGCGCAGCGCCGCCTCCGGCTCGGTGAACTGCGGGTGCACCACCACCGGCCGTACGGCGCCCAGCGCCCGCGCGATCAGGACGAACGCCTCCGCGGCCCCGGCCGTCAGCAGCACCCGCTCCACCGGCAGGCCGTGCCGCGCCGCGACCGCCGCCCGGGCCGCGCGCCCGTCCGGATAGGCGGCCAGGGAGTCCAGACCGGCCGCGATCCGCTCCTTGAGCCAGGCCGGCGGGGTGCCGGAGCGGACGTTGACGGCGAGGTCCACCAGGCCGGCCCCGGCACCGGCCACCTCGGCGTCCCCGTGGTGGCGCAGATCGTGCTCGCACGCCGCCGTCACGGCCACCGCGCAGGTCGCGGCCGCCGACTTCCGCTTGGGGACGAGGAGGGTGCCGCCACCCGCCGGCGCCGCTTCGGCCACCCCCGCCAGCGCCGCCGCCTCGGCCACCGACGGGGTACCGGCCGCCTCCCGTACCGACTCGACGGGATGCGGGACGGGAACCCGCGCCAACTCCTCGGCGGTGTAGGTGCGCACGGGTACGCCGAAACGTTCCGCCAGCTCCGCGATCCCCGCCTCGCCGGCCTTCGACTCCACCGTGGCCAGCGCCGTCACCGCCCCCGGCGCCAGCCCGGCCAGGGCCAGCGTCTCCTCGACCAGCGCGCGGACCTCCGCGACGGACACGCCCGCGCGGGCGCCGACGCCGACCACCACCTGCTCGTACTCGCCCATCCGGGAGCCTTCCTCAGTCGTCAACGTGTGCCACCGGTCCGCCCCGCGCACGGGGTGGAACGGCTGCCGACGATACGGCGAGCCGGGCACGGTGAGCTCATGGGGCGCCCGCGAACCCCCGGGCCGCCTCGGTGAAGCGGGCGGCGACGGACGGCTGCGCCGCCCAGTGGGTGTGCAGGTAGCTGGCGTGCACACCGCCCCGTACGAACCCCTCGACGCGCCGCTCGGGATGCGTGAACCCCCAGGCGGGGCTCGCCCCGGCGCCGGGCTCGACCACCGTGCGGTGGAACTCGTGCCCGCGCAGCCGCGTGCCGGCGGCCGCGAGCGCACTGTCCGACACGGCGACCGCCTCGCGGTAGCCGAGCGTGAGCCGCTCCGACATCCGCGCGTCGGCGTCCAGCACCCCGCACATGGGCCGGCCGTCGAGGGACCGGGCCAGGTAGAGCAGCCCGGCGCACTCGGCGGCGACCGGCGCCCCCGCCGCCGCGAGCCCGGCGACGGCCTTGCGCAGCGGTTCGTTGGCGGCCAGCTCGGGGGCGTACACCTCGGGGAACCCGCCGCCGATGACGAGCCCGGCGGTCCGGTCGGGGAGCGCCTCGTCGTGCAGCGGGTCGAAGGGAACCACGTCGGCGCCGGCCGCGGTCAGCAGCTCGGCGTGCTCGGCGTAGGAGAAGGTGAACGCGGGCCCGCCGGCGACGGCGACCACCGGCCGCAGGCCGGGCCCCGCCGGCCCCTCCGGCGCCCGGGCGCCGGACGAGCCGGCGGGGCCGACGCCCGCCAGGGCGGCCTGCGGCGACCACGGTTCGCAGTCCAGCGCCGGGGCGGTCCGCGCCAGGGCCAGCAGCCCGTCCAGGTCGCAGCCGGCCCGGACCTGCTCGGCCAGCGCGGCCACGGCCTCGACCGCGTCCGCGCGCCGCTCGGCCACCGGCACCAGCCCCAGGTGCCGCGACGGCGCCGACACCTGCGGCACCCGCCGCAGCACGCCGAGGACCGGCATCCCGGCCTCCTCCAGCGCCTCCCGCAGCATCGCCTCGTGCCGGTCCGAGCCGACCTTGTTCAGGATCACGCCACCGAGGCGCACCTGCGGATCGAACGATGCGAAACCGTGCACCAGCGCCGCCACCGACCGTGACTGCGAGGACGCGTCCACGACCAGCACCACCGGCGCCCGCAGCAGCTTCGCCACGTGCGCCGTCGAAGCCAGCTCGCCGCGTCCGGCCGCACCGTCGTACAGGCCCATCACGCCCTCGACCACGGCCAGGTCGCACCCGGCGGACCCGTGCGCGAACAGCGGGGCCACCAGTTCCGGACCGCACAGGAACGCGTCCAGGTTCCGGCCCGGCCGGCCGGTCGCCAGCGCGTGGTAGCCGGGGTCGATGTAGTCGGGCCCGGCCTTGTGCGGGGACACGGCCAGCCCGCGCCCGGCGAAGGCCGCCATCAGGCCGGTCGCGACCGTGGTCTTGCCACTGCCCGACGACGGCGCCGCGACGACCAGGCGCGGGATGCGCACGGATGTCACCACTCGATGCCCTTCTGGCCCTTCTGGCCGCTGTCCATGGGGTGTTTGACCTTGGTCATCTCGGTGACCAGGTCCGCGAACCCGATCAGCTTCTCCGGCGCGTTGCGACCGGTGATCACCACGTGCTGGGTGCCGGGACGCTCCCGCAGCACCTCGATCACCTCGTCCACGTCGATCCAGCCCCAGTGCATCGGGTACGCGAACTCGTCCAGCACGTACAGCCGGTGGGTCTGCGCCGCGAGGTCCCGCTTGACCTGCTCCCAGCCCTCCTTGGCGGCCTGCTCGTTGTCGAGCTGCGCGTCGCGCTGGACCCAGGACCAGCCCTCGCCCATCTTGTGCCAGGCGACCGGGCCGCCCTCGCCCGAGGCGCCGAGCACCTTGAGCGCGTTCTCCTCGCCGACCTTCCACTTCGCCGACTTCACGAACTGGAACACCCCGATCGACCAGCCCTGGTTCCAGGCGCGCAGCGCCAGGCCGAAGGCGGCGGTCGACTTGCCCTTGCCGGGGCCGGTGTGGACGAAGACCAGCGGGCGGTTGCGGCGCTGGCGGGTGGTGAGTCCGTCGTCCGGAACGACGGACGGCTGTCCCTGAGGCATTACGCGACCCTCCTGTGGGTGTGGTGCGACGGGGAAGCCGTCGCCGCGGTACGTACGTCCTTCACGAGCCCGGCCAGTGAGTCGGCCCGCAGCCCGTCGAGCGTCACGGCGGGCCCGCCGAGGTCGGCGGCGAGCCCGGCCGCCAGGCCCAGCCGGACGTGGCCCGACTCGCAGTCCACGACCACCGAGGCGACGCCCTCGCCGCGCAGCAGCCGGGCGGCGCGCGCCGCCAGGGCGCGCGGGTCCCCGCCGTCGGTACCGGCCGGGGCGGTCCGGCCGCCGGTGCCCGCCGAGGTGGCCCGGCCGTCGGTGACCACGACCAGCAGCGGCCGCCGCGAGGGGTCCCGCAGCCGTTCGACGCGCAGCACCTCGTGGGCCTTGAGCAGGCCGGCGGCCAGCGGCGTGCGGCCGCCGGTCGGCAACTGCTCCAGCCGGGCGGCGGCGGTGTCCACCGACGAGGTCGGGGGCAGGGCGAGGTCGGCGGCGGCACCGCGGAAGGTGATCAGCCCGACCTTGTCGCGCCGCTGGTAGGCGTCCAGCAGCAGCGACAGCACGGCGCCCTTGACGGCGCTCATGCGGCGGCGCGCCGCCATCGACCCGGAGGCGTCGACGACGAAGAGGACCAGATTGCCCTCGCGGCCCTCCCGGACCGCCTGGCGCAGGTCGTCCTTGCGGATCACCAGCCCGCGCCCCGTGCGCCCGCGAGCCTTCTGGTGCGGGGCGGCCGCCCCGATCGTCGCCGCGAGGTGCAGCTTGGTCAGGTGCCCGCGGGGGCGCTGGGCGGCGGTGGTCCGGCCGTGGGCGCTGCGGGCGCGCGAGCGGCGGCCGCTCGCGCCCTCGCCGAGGCCGGGCACGCTGAGCGTCTTGGTGCGGAAGGGGTCGGCGGCGGCGACGGCGGCCTGTTCGGGGGCGTCGGAGCCGGCGGCCGGAGCGGGTTCGCCCGCGCCGGGCGCCTCCTGGGGGCCGCCCTCGGGCGCGGGGTCCGGCGGCGTCTCCCGCTGTCCGTCGGGCTGCCGCGGCCCGTCGCCCTGCGGGGGCACGCCACCGCCGTCGGGGCCGTCACCGTCGGGCCCGGGCTCGGGGTCCGGGTCAGTGTCGGGCTCGGGGTCGGGCTCCGGTTCCGGCTCGTCGTCCGGGAACCGGTCCAGGATCTCGTCGAGCCGGTCCTCGTCCAGGCCGGGCGCGTCGAAGGGGTTGCGGCGCCGGCGGTGGGGGAGGGCCAGCAGCGCGGCCCGGCGCACGTCCTCCTTGCGTACGTCCGTACGGCCGGCCCACGCGGCCAGCGCCGTCGCGGTGCGGGCCATCACGATGTCGGCCCGCATCCCGTCGACCTCGAACCCGGCGCAGGCCGCGGCGATCTGGAGCAGCGCGACGTCGCCGAGCACGACCTGGGGCAGCAGGGCGCGCGCGGCGACGATCCGGGCGCGGACGTCGGTCTCCTCACGGGCCCAGCGGGCGGCGAAGGCGGCGGCGTCGTCCTCGTACGCGAGCCGGCGGCGCACCACCTCGACGCGCTGCTCCGGCTCGCGGGAGGCGGCGACCTCGACGGTGAGCCCGAACCGGTCGAGCAACTGCGGGCGCAGCTCGCCCTCTTCGGGGTTCATGGTGCCGACGAGGAGGAACCGGGCGGCGTGCCGGACGGAGACGCCCTCGCGCTCGACGTACGAGGCGCCCATCGCGGCGGCGTCGAGGAGCACGTCCACCAGGTGGTCGTGGAGGAGGTTCACCTCGTCGACGTAGAGGATGCCGCGGTGGGCGTCGGCCAGCAGGCCGGGCTCGAAGGCCTTCACGCCTTCGGCGAGGGCCCGTTCGATGTCCAGAGCACCGACGAGCCGGTCCTCGGAGGCTCCGACGGGCAGTTCGACCATGCGGGCGGGCCGGTCGGCGCCGGGGCCCGGCTCGTGCGGGCCGTCGGGGCAGACCGGGTCGGGCGCGGCGGGCGCGCACGAGAACCGGCAGCCGGGGACGACGTCGACGGCCGGCAGCAGTGCGGACAGCGCGCGCACGGCGGTGGACTTGGCGGTCCCCTTCTCGCCGCGCACGAGCACACCGCCGACCGCGGGGCTCACGGCGTTGAGCAGCAGCGCCAGCCGGAGGTCGGTCTGGCCGACCACTGCGGTGAACGGGTAGGGCGTGCTCATGCGTTGCTGACTCCTTCGTGTCGTGCTGTCGGCTGCGGGGTGCCGGCGCGGGGGCCGCTGTGCGGCACTTCCAGCCCGCGCGGCGTTTGAGCGCACGGGCGCGCCGCGCACGTACGGGGGTCCGGGGGCTCGCCCTCGGTCACGGGAAGGGGCGGGGTGGGGGAACAGCCCCGCAGGGCCGGCGCCGTCACGGCGCACCCGGGGGCAGGAACGGCAGGCCCGCGGGGGCGCCGCCTTCGATCAGGCGCAGCAGGGCGTCGGTGTCCGCGTGTTCCTCGATCAGGTCGCCCAGCAGGTCCAGCTGCTCCTCGCGCAGGGCGCCGAACGAGGTGTCCGGGGCCGGGACGAAGCGGCGGCCCGAGGCCGCGGCCACCTCACGCAGGAACGCCCGGCGGAAGGCGTCCGACTCCAGCGAGCCGTGCCAGTGCGTGCCCCACACCGCACCCACCCGGCACCCGTCCAGGAACGGCTCACCGCCGTCCACCTCGGCCACGCCGTGGTGGATCTCGTACCCCGTGACCGGTTCGCCCAGCGCCGTGCCGGCCGGCCGCGCCAGGGTCTTCTCGCGCGCGAAGCGGACGCGTACGGGCAGCAGCCCGAGGCCGTCCACCACCCCCGCCCGCGACTCGACCTCGTCCTCGATCCGCTCGCCCAGCGCCTGGAAGCCGCCGCAGATGCCCAGCACCGGACGGCCCTGTGCCGCCCGCCGGGCCAGCGCGTCCGCCAGCCCCCGCTCCCGCAGCCACGCGAGGGCGTTCACCGTGCCGCGGGTGCCGGGTACGACGACCAGGTCCGCGTCGGCCAGTTCCTCGGCCCGGTCCACGAACCGCACCACCACGCCCGGCTCCGCCGCCAGCGCGTCGACGTCCGTGAAGTTGGACATCAGCGGCACCGCGCACACCGCGACCCGCAGCACGTCCTCGCCCACCGGGGGCGCCACCACCGACTCGCGGACCGCGCCGCGCAGCGAGACCCGCAGGCCGTCCTCCTCGTCGATGCCCAGCCCGTGCTGGAAGGGCAGCACCCCGTACGTCGCCCGGCCGGTGATCGAGCGCAGCATCTCCATGCCCGGCTCCAGCAGCGAGACGTCGCCGCGGAACTTGTTGACCAGGTAGCCGGCGATCAGGGACTGGTCCTCGGGGCTCAGCAGCGCCGTCGTACCGAAGAAGGACGCGAAGACCCCGCCCCGGTCGATGTCGCCGACCACGACGACGGGGAACCGCGCGGCGCGCGCGATGCCCATGTTCACGATGTCGGTCCGGCGCAGGTTGATCTCGGCCGGACTGCCCGCCCCCTCGCAGATCACGGCGTCATACGTGCCCCGCAGCTGCTCCAGGCAGTCCGTGACCACGCCCAGCAGCTGCTCCTGCCGGCCGCCGTGGTAGCCGCGCGCGCTCATCTCGCCGACCGGCCTGCCCAGCAGCACCACCTGGCTGCTGCGGTCGCTGCCGGGCTTGAGGAGCACCGGGTTCATCAGGGCCGTCGGCTCGACGCGCGCCGCCTGGGCCTGCATGGCCTGGGCGCGGCCGATCTCGGCGCCCTCGCGGGTGACGAAGGAGTTCAGGGACATGTTCTGTGCCTTGAACGGCGCCACCTTCACGCCCTGCCGGGCCAGCCACCGGCAGATGCCCGCCGTGACCACGCTCTTGCCGGCGTCCGAGGTCGTCCCCGCGACCAGCAGACCGCCGCCCGGACCGCCGCCCGGCCCCCTGCCCGGACCGCTCATCCGCGCCCACCCCTTCCGATGCCCGCGTGTGACATCGCGTACCGCAACGCCACACATGACCCCAGTGCCAGCCATGTCACCTGCCGCGACAGCCGCACCGCCCGCTCGATGTCGCCGACCGCCACCGGCCGCCCCCGTTCCCCGTTCAGCACGGCCCGGTGCTCGACCCGGCCGCCGTAGGCCAGGGTGCCGCCGAGCCGGACGCCCATCGCCCCCGCGAAGGCGGCCTCCACCGGGCCCGCGTTGGGGCTCGGGTGGGCGGCGGCGTCGGCGCGCCAGGCCCGCAGCGCGCCGCGCCGGTCCGGGCCGGCCAGGACCGCGGCGAGCGCCGTCAGCCGGGCGCCGGGCCAGCCGGCGACGTCGTCGAGGCGGGCGGAGGCCCAGCCGTAGCGCAGATGGCGCGGAGACTTGTGGCCGACCATCGCGTCCAGGGTGTTCACCGCGCGGAACGCCACCAGCCCCGGTACCCCGGCCACGGCCCCCCAGACCAGGGCGCCCACCACGGCGTCGGAGGTGTTCTCGGCGACCGACTCGACCACCGCCCGCGCGATCTGCTGGTCGTCCAGGGCCTGCGGGTCGCGGCCGCACAGGTGCGGGAGCCGCTCCCGGGCCACCTCGGTGTCCCCGGCCGCGAGCGCGCCGCCGATGGCGCGCGCCTCCCGGCCCAGGGAGGTCCCGCCCACCACGGTCCAGGTGGCGGCGGCGGTCAGGGCGATCCGTACGGCGGCGGGGCGGGTGCGCACGGCGCGCGCCGCCAGGGCGCCGAGCGCGGCGGCGCCGCCCACGCAGACGGCGGTGTGCAGGGCGCCGCGGCGCCGGCTGTCGCGCCAGAGGGCGCGTTCGACGGCGGCGGCGGCCCGTCCGAAGGCGGCCACGGGGTGCCCACGGCGCGGATCACCGAGGATCCGGTCGCCGATCAGGCCCGCCGCGGCGCCGTACGCGAAGACGCGATCGGCACGCATGGGACAGGTAGGTCCTCACTCAGGGTCCGCGCCCTGGTTGACGTGTCCGGCGGCGAGAGTTCCTGGCTCCCGGCGGCTGACGTCCGTCTCGCTCGTACCGCTCGACGACCACGTCCGCGCGCCGGTGACAGTGGCGGGACCGCGCCGGATTCGCACCGGACTTCCTCTCCATGCCGCCGTGCTGGCCCGGGCAGTCCACCACGCACCGCGAACGCCCGTCAACTCGCCGTTGACCTGCCCAAACGAAGAACTCCCCCGGGGCGTTGCCCGGGGGAGTCCTCGGTGGTGCATGCGGTGCGTGCCGGCTCAGGCGACGATCAGGTAGATCCCGTACGAGACGGCCGCCGCGCACAGCGCGAAGCAGACGTACGCGCCGCTGCGCGCCAGGGTGGCGGCGCCGCCGCGGGCGGTGGCGGCCTCGTGCTTGGAGAGGCCGACGATGCCCAGGACGAACAGGGTCACGAGGGCGACGGTCGCGGAGAGACTGACGCCGAAGACGGTGCCGAGTGCTGCCCAGTCGATCTTCATACTGCTGAATCCTCTGTGGTATTCGCTCGTCAGACCGCGGGCGCCGGAGCGGCCGGGGTCTCGCCGGACGCGTGCGCCGGGGCCGGGATGGTGGCCTTGAGGTCCTCGTCGGTGACGGCGGCGGTGGTGCCCGCCGGCGGCACGGCGACGGCCGCGATGGCGGTGGTGACCACGCCGGGCGTCTCGGCGGCCGGCTCGAGGTCGTTGACGTTGTGGTGGTCGACGACCTGGCGGCGCGAGATCAGCCAGATGGCGAGGCAGGAGCCCACCAGGAAGACGGTGACGGCGGCGATGCCGATGTCACCGGTGCGCATGACGTACTCGGCGGCGGCGGAGACCAGCGCGGCGGCCGGCAGGGTCAGGCCCCAGGCCACGAACATGCGGGTCGCGGTGGACCAGCGGACCACACCGCCCTTGCGGCCCAGACCCGCACCCATGACCGCGCCGGAGCACGAGTGGGTGGTGGACAGCGAGAAGCCGAGGTTGGAGGAGGCGAGGATGACGGACGCGGCCGAGGTCTGGGCGGCGAAGCCCTGCTGCGGCTGCAGGTCGGTCAGGCCCTTGCCCATGGTGCGGATGATGCGCCAGCCGCCCAGGTAGGTGCCGAGCGCGATGGCCACGCCGGCGGAGACGATGACCCACACCGGCGGGTTGGCGCTGGCGGGCAGGGCGCCGCCGGCGACCAGGGCCAGGGTGATGATGCCCATCGTCTTCTGGGCGTCGTTGGTGCCGTGCGCGAGGGAGACCAGACCGGCGGAGGCGATCTGACCGGCCCGGTAGCCCTTGGCGGAGGTCTTCTCGCCGACGTTCTTGCCGAGCTTGTACGTGACCTTCGTGGCGAGCATCGCGGCGACACCGGCGACGATCGGGGCCGCGATGGCCGGCAGGAGCACCTTGGTGACGAGCGTGCCGCCGTTGACCGCGCCGAGACCGGCGGAGGCGACCGCGGCGCCGACCAGACCGCCCATGAGGGCGTGCGAGGAGCTGGAGGGGAGCCCGACCAGCCAGGTCACGAGGTTCCAGAGGATCGCGCCGACCAGGGCGGCGTAGATCACTTCTGGCTGGATGCCCTCTTCGTTGACCAGGCCCTTGGAGATCGTCTTGGCGACCTCCACGGACATGAAGGCGCCGACGAGGTTGAGCACGGCGGACATGGCCACCGCCGTCTTGGGCTTGAGGGCGCCGGTCGAGATGGTGGTCGCCATCGCGTTGGCTGTGTCGTGGAAACCGTTCGTGAAGTCGAACACGAGAGCGGTGATGATCACGATCCCGAGGAGAAGCGTTATGTGCTCCATTTACCCAGGCTTCTGTGGGACGTCAGTGGCTCGCCGACCGTAGGCAACCTGGGTGAACGGAAAGTGAACTGACTCGGGCGTGGTGGTGTATCGGCCAGGCGTGAGTTCGGGCCCCTGGTCCCGATTCTGTCGTAGTTATGTCGATTTATGCACGTCAGGGACGGGTGAACGCGGGCGAACGCGCCCGTTTCCGGCCGCCCCGGCCGGTTCGCCCAAGGTCCCGAAGAGACTCAGATCACGCGCAAGCGGAACCCCGCGGCGGCCGCCCCGCGCCCCCGCCCGCCCCCCGCCCGGCCGCGCCGCCCGTCCTCCACTGGCCGCGCCGCCCGTACCGTCCGACACTGGAGCGGTGCGCACCGCTACCGTGACGGCAGCCACCGTCACCGCCACCTTCGTCGGGGCCGCGGCGGCCGCCGTCACGGCCGGCCGGTTCGCCGCCGACGCGGCCCTGCGGCACGCCCCCGGCCGCCCGCTGCCCGGCGGACCCCGCCTCAGCGTCCACTCCACCGCCGCCGGCCGGGTCGCCCTGACCCGCTCGCTGGCCTCGCTGCGCCCCGGTACGTACGGACTGGACGCCCCCGGCGTGCACGCGATCGCCGGCCCCGTCCTGCCCGACGCCCCGCACCACCCCGACACCGTCGTACGGCGCCTGGTCGCGGTCACCCACGGCAGCCTCGAACCCGGCGTACGGGTCGACCTCACCCCCCAGGTCCACCTCGGCAACCCGCGCACCGCGCTCGGCCTGGACCACGCCGACGTGGACGTCCCCGGGGAGCTGGGCGGCCTGCCCGCCTGGTTCGTGCCCGCCGCCCGCGACACCTGGGTGATCACCGTGCACGGGCTGGGAGCGAGCCGCGAGCACCCGATGGTGGTGATGCCCTTCCTCCACCGCCACCAGCTGCCGGTCCTCGACCTCGCCTACCGCGGCGACCTCGGCGCCCCCGCCTCCCCGGACGGCCTCGGCCACCTCGGCGAGTCGGAGTGGCGCGACGTCGACGCCGCCATCCGCTACGCCCTGCGCTTCGGCGCCCGCCGCGTCGTCCTGCACGGCTGGTCCACCGGCGCCGCCATGGCCCTGCGCACCCTGGAGCGCTCGGGGGTGGCCGACCGGATCGCCGGGCTGGTCCTGGACTCCCCGGTGCTCGACTGGCACGCCACCCTGCGGGCGCTGCTCGTCGCCCGCCGCACCCCGGCCCCGCTGCTGCCGCTGGCCGTCCGTGCCGCCGAGAGCCGCGCGGGACTGCGAGCCGACCACCGGCCGCCGGGCGCCGACCCCGCCGCGCTGCGGATCCCCGTCCTGATCTTCCACGGACCCGACGACACCATCGCCCCCTGGGAGCCCTCCCGGGCGCTGGCCGCCGCCCGCCCCGACCTCGTCACCCTGCGCACCGTCCGGGACGCACCCCATGGGGCGATGTGGAACGCCGACCCCGCCGGGTACGAGGAGGCCCTGCGCCGCTTCCTCACCTCCCTGGTGTGAACACCGCCGCCGGCGCCCCCAGGGGGTGTCCGGCCGGGGCCGCCGGTGCCCGGCGCCGCACGGCGAACGGGGCGTTTTGTGGTGATATCAACTCCTGTTCATCAGCGGTAACGGCCCCTTCCGTTTGGGCTTTCGGCCGGTGACGGGCGAGACTGCTTCCGTGACGTCCCGAAAGCCTGATGAGCAGTTGGCTCGCGACTCCAGACTCCGACTCGTCTCCGCGCGTTCGGTCGCCACCGCCCGCAAGGCGGTCACCGACCGGCGTACCCGGCCCGCGCCCCGGCCGCCCGCGGGCACCCCCGCCCCGGCCGACCTCGCGAACCGGGCCCGGGCCTCACTCGACGACGCGGTACGCCTCGCCCGTTGGGCCGAGCGCCACCTCGGCACGGCGGACGGCTCGCGCCCCGCGCCCGCCGGGGCGCTGCCCGCCCAGGACGTCGAACGGGCCGCCGGGGACCTGGCCCTGACGCACGGCCAGATCCGGGCCGGCTGGGACCGCGCCCGGCTCGCCGGCCTCGTCGAGGTGCACGGCGGAGCCGCCCGCCCCGGCTGGCGGCTGAGCGCCTGGGACCGTGACGACACGGCCGTACTGCGCGGCTGGGTGGCCCTGTTCGACGCCTGGTCGCTGGTGCACCCCGCCCCGGCCGACATCGCCCCCGCGGTCGTCGCCGAGGTCGTCGAGGCCATGCCCCAGGTGCTCTCTCTGCTCCAGCTGTCCGCCGGGCCCGTCACCGTCCCCGTCCTGCTCGACCTCCTCGGCCAGCGCGTCGCCGAACTGCGCGACGAGCGCTGCGAGGTGCCCTACGACCTCCAGGACCCGGCGCCCGCCCCCGACGCCGCCGACCGGCCCGTGCCGCTGGCCCGGCTGCTGCGCTGGGCGCTCGGCGGGCTCGCCGCCGTCGACGCCGTCACCCTCGGTCCGGCGCAGGCCACCCTGACCCCGCTGGGCAGTTGGGCGGTCTGGGTCAAGCTGGAGCAGATCTGCGTGGCCGCGCAGAGCCCCGCCGGCAACATCGAGCAGTCCGCCGCCGCCATGCTGCACGGCTGTGCCCGGCTCACCCCCGGCCCGGCCCGCGCCGAGTACCGGGCCTGGCTCGCCGCCCGGCCCGTCGGACACGCCGTCAGCGAGCTGCTGCACGCCGCCCGAGGCGAGGACGCCCTGCTGCGCGGGCTCGCCTTCGAAGCACTGCGCGTGGTCGGCGCGCCCGCCGAGCCCGAGGTCCGCGCCGCCGCCCGTGAGGCCGGGCTGCGCCCGTACGCCCTGCTCTGGCTCGCCGAGCACGACGGGCTGGACCCCGAGGACGCCCAGGACGTGCTCACCGCGGAGGAGTCGACCTGGCTCTGGGTGGACACCGCCGCCGCCATCGCCGACCACGGCGAGGCCGAACTGCTCGCCCGGCACCTGGACTCGGCCGTGCGCACCACCGTCCCCCGGCTGCTCGACGAGGTCCGCGCGGTCGGCCACCCCCGCACCGTGCAGGTCCTGGTCGCCCTCGCCGCCGCCCACCCCGACCCGGCCCTGGCCAAGGCCGTGCGCCGGGCCGCCTTCCAGGTCCACACCGGCGGCGCCTGATCCCGGCGCCCGGTCGCGCGGCCGGGCCTCACCCCGGCGGCACCCTCACTCCGAGGTGGTCGCCGGGGCGTACGTCCCGAAGCTCCAGATGTTGCCCTCGCCGTCGCGCGCCATGTAGTCCCGCGACCCGTAGTCCTGGTCGGTCGGCTCCATCAGGATCTCCACCCCGTGCTCCACCGCCCGCCGGTGGTGGGCGTCCACGTCCTCCACCACCACGTACACCCCCGAGGGGCCCCCGCCGGTCATCGCCTTGTCGAAGACGCCGCCGGTGCCCTTGCTGCCCAGCATCACCACGCCGTTGCCGTACGCCAGCTCCGCGTGGACCACCGAGCCGTTCTCCCCCTCGTACACCGCGACCCGGGTGAACCCGAAGGCCTCCGTCAGCAGCTTGATCGCCGCCTGCGCGTCGCTGTAGACCAGCGTCGGACTGATGGACGGGTTGCCTGCCATGACGATCACTCCCTTTCGTGAATGTGACCCACGGCACAGTCTGGCAGGCGGCAGTGACAGGAGGCCCGACCGGCGCCGGCTCACCGGAAGGTGTTGCACTGCGCCATGTCACCCGTCCGGTACCCCTGGTAGAACCACTGCTGACGCTGCTCGGCCGAGCCGTGCGTCCAGGACTCCGGCGTCACCCGGCCCTGGATCTTCTCCTGGATGCGGTCGTCGCCGACGGCCGCCGCCGCGTCCAGCCCGTCCCGGATGTCCTCGTCGGTCAGCGAGGTGATCAGCGGCCGCCCGGTGGACTCGTCCGGGGTCCGTGTCGCGTGGTGCGCCCACACCCCGGCGTAGCAGTCGGCCTGCAGTTCCACCTTGACGGCGTTGCTGCCGGCGCCCTGCCGCCCGTCCTGCGCCCGCTGGAGGGTGCCGATCAGGTTCTGGATGTGGTGGCCGTACTCGTGGGCCACCACGTACGCCTGGGCGAACGGGCCGCCGGTGGCCCCGAACTGCGTCCGCAGCTCGTTGAAGAACCCCAGGTCCAGGTAGACCCGCTGGTCGGCCGGGCAGTAGAAGGGGCCGACCGCCGAGGTGGCCGCGCCGCACGCGGTGTTCACCCGGCCGGTGAAGAAGACCGTCTGCGCCGGGCGGTAGGTGCCGCCGCGGCGCGCGAACTCCTGGCGCCAGAAGTCCTGGGTGCTGTTGACCACCGCCACCAGCCGGCAGTCCTCGCGCGCGTTCGCGTCCCGGCCCGTCCGGCAGGCCTGCTGCACCTGGGCGACGGAGGAGGCGCCCACCGAGGGCTCCTGGTCGCCCGACGACAGCCCCAGGTTCTCCGGTCCGACGCCGAACAGCAGGCCCAGCACCAGCGCGATGATGCCCGCGATGCCGCCACCGATGGTGGCCCGGCCGCCCGGGATGCGGCTGCCGCGCACGTCCTGGACCTCGGACGTGTCCAGCTGGGCGTCGTCGTCGAACTGCATGCCGCACCGCCTCGGTCTCCGCTTGTCCGCCGGCGCGGCCCACTGTCCGCTCCTGCGGTGAGTATCAGCCCATTCGTCCTGGTACGCGCCCCGGCCGACGGGCGGGGCCCGTACACCGCACGGGGAGCGGGGGAGGCGTGGGCCGTAAGGGGCTCACAGGGTGCTCGACCCCACACCCGCGGCCCGAAAACTCCTTGCACACCCCCGCTAGAATGGGTCCCATGGCAAATCTCCTCGCGGATTAGCGGCGTCGAAGCGACGCGTCCCGCCCCCCTTCCGCCGTACCCACCGCCCTGGAGTATTTCCGTGATCACCGCCACCGGCATCGAGTTGCGCGCCGGCGCCCGCATCCTCATCGAGGCCGCCTCCTTCCGCGTCGCCAAGGGTGACCGCATCGGCCTCGTCGGCCGCAACGGAGCGGGCAAGACCACCCTCACCAAGTGCCTGGCCGGCGAGGGCCAGCCCGCGGCCGGCAGCATCACCCGCTCGGGTGAGGTCGGCTACCTGCCGCAGGACCCCCGCACCGGCGACCTGGACGTCCTCGCCCGCGACCGCATCCTCTCCGCGCGCGGTCTGGACACCCTGCTCAAGAAGATGCGCGCCAACGAGGACCGCATCGCCAACGGCTCCGGCGCCACCCGCGAGAAGGCGCTCAAGCAGTACGAGCGCCAGGAGACCGAGTTCCTCACCAAGGGCGGGTACGCTGCCGAGGCCGAGGCCGCCACCATCTCGGCCGCCCTGGGACTGCCCGACCGCGTCCTGGGCCAGCCCCTGCACACCCTCTCGGGTGGTCAGCGCCGCCGCGTCGAGCTGTCCCGGATCCTCTTCTCGGACGCCGACACCCTGCTGCTCGACGAGCCGACCAACCACCTCGACGCCGACTCGATCGTGTGGCTGCGGGACTACCTCAAGACCTACCGCGGCGGCTTCATCGTCATCTCCCACGACGTCGACCTGGTCGAGACGGTCGTGAACAAGGTGTTCTACCTGGACGCCAACCGCTCGGTGATCGACGTCTACAACATGGGCTGGAAGCTCTACCAGCAGCAGCGCGAGGCCGACGAGAAGCGCCGCAAGCGCGAGCGCCAGAACGCCGAGAAGAAGGCCGCGGCCCTCAACTCGCAGGCCGACAAGATGCGCGCCAAGGCCACCAAGACCGTCGCCGCCCAGAACATGGCCAAGCGCGCCGAGCGCCTGCTGTCCGGCCTGGAGGCCGTGCGCGTCTCCGACAAGGTCGCCAAGCTGCGCTTCCCCGACCCCGCGCCCTGCGGCAAGACCCCGCTGACCGCCGAGGGCCTGTCGAAGTCGTACGGCTCGCTGGAGATCTTCACCGACGTCGACCTGGCCATCGACAAGGGCTCCCGCGTGGTCATCCTCGGCCTCAACGGCGCCGGCAAGACCACCCTGCTGCGGCTGCTGGCGGGCGCCGAGAAGCCGGACACCGGCGAGGTCACCCCCGGTCACGGCCTCAAGCTCGGTTACTACGCCCAGGAGCACGAGACCCTCGACCCCGAGCGCACGGTCCTGGAGAACATGCGCTCCGCGGCCCCCGACCTGGACCTCGTCCAGGTGCGCAAGACGCTGGGCTCCTTCCTCTTCTCCGGCGACGACGTCGACAAGCCGGCCGGGGTGCTCTCCGGTGGCGAGAAGACCCGGCTGGCCCTGGCCACGCTGGTGGTCTCGTCCGCCAACGTCCTGCTGCTCGACGAGCCCACCAACAACCTCGACCCGGCCAGCCGCGAGGAGATCCTCGGCGCGCTGCGCACGTACAAGGGCGCGGTCATCCTCGTCACGCACGACGAGGGCGCGGTCGAGGCGCTGGAGCCGGAGCGGATCATCCTGCTCCCGGACGGCGTCGAGGACCTGTGGGGCCCGGACTACCGGGACCTGGTCGCCCTGGCCTGACCGGCCCGGTGGCCCGGCCCGACCGGCCGGGTCGCCCCGGCCCGACCGGCGTCAGCCCAGGTTGACCCGTTGATCGAAGCCCTTCTGGATCATTCGGCTCACCGGCGATCCATCATCTGAGTGAGACGGTCTCGTACCCCCGCTCGCTCTGTGTCGGCCCCGGTCGCACCCTCCGTGGTGATGCGGCCGGGGCGGATTTATTCCCACCGCCGCCCCTGACCTGGACGTTCCCCGTGGCGGTTGCGGAGCGTGATCGAGGCCTTGCGGCGGAAGAGAAGATTCCGTTCTGCTCGGGCGTCCACGGAGCGGGAAATGGCGTCGTACCGACCTTGCTGAATGGGTGGCCAGGAAGCCCGGGAGGGGTGATCATGAGAAGTCCAGAGCGCACTTCCCATGAGGAGGCACGGGTGGCCGAGACTCTGAAGAAGGGCAGCCGGGTGACCGGCGCCGCGCGCGACAAGCTCGCGGCAGACCTGAAGAAGAAGTACGACTCCGGTGCGAGTATCCGGGCGCTGGCCGAGGAGACCGGCCGGTCCTACGGGTTCGTCCACCGGATGCTCAGCGAGTCCGGAGTCATTCTGCGCGGTCGCGGCGGCGCGACCCGCGGCAAGAAGGCGGCCTCGGTCTGACCGGCGCCGCCGCCTGATCCACCGAAACCGGTACCTTCGGTGACCCCCCGGTCGGCCATCCGGCCCACCGGGTGGTTACTGTGCAGTCACTTATCGCCGACGGCCGATCCCTACGGCCCGACTGCACACCGGAGGCACCCTGATGGCTCTGCTCGACAAGGACGGCGTACGGCTCACCGTCGACGACACGATCGCCACGGTGACGCTGACCAATCCGGCCAAGCGAAACGCCCAGTCCCCCGCGCTCTGGCGGGCGTTGGCGGAGGCCGGGCGGTCGCTGCCGGGCACCGTCCGGGTCGTGGTGCTGCGCGGTGAGGGCAAGTCCTTCTCCGCCGGACTGGACCGGCAGGCCTTCACGCCCGAGGGGTTCGAGGGCGAGCCGTCCTTCCTCGACCTGGCGCGCGGCTCCGACCAGCTGCTCGACGACACCATCGCCGAGTACCAGGAGGCGTTCACCTGGTGGAGGCGCAACGACATCATCACGATCGCGGCGGTGCAGGGGCACGCGATCGGCGCGGGCTTCCAGCTCGCGCTCGCCTGTGACCTGCGCGTGGTCGCCGACGACGTGCAGTTCGCCATGCGCGAGACCAGCCTCGGACTGGTGCCGGACCTCGGTGGCACCCAGCCGCTGACCTCCCTCGTGGGCTACGCCCGCGCCCTGGAGATCTGCGCCACCGGCCGCTTCGTCCACGCCGAGGAGGCCGAGCGCACCGGCCTGGCCAACCTGGTCGTGCCCGTCGGCGAGCTCGACGCCGCCGTGGCGGACCTGACCGCCGCCCTGACCACGCCGCCGCGCGACGCGGTCGTGGAGACCAAGGCGCTGCTGCGCGGCGCGGTCACCCGTACGTACGACGACCAGCGCGTCGCCGAGCGCGCCGCCCAGGCCCGTCGGCTGCGCGATCTCGCCGGTCTCTCGGACTGACGGCCGCGCCCGCCGGCCGGGCATGAGCGGGCGGCGCGCGGGCAGGGCGCTTACGGTGGTCGGGAGTCCGAACGCGCGAAGGGACAGGATGATGAGCGAATCCACATCCGCAGGACCCCCTCGGGACCCGGCCGACCGGGGCCGTACGTCGATCGCCGACGGAGTGGTCGAGAAGATCGCCGGCATGGCCGCCCGCGAGGTCGTCGGCGTCCACGCCATGGGCAGTGGCCTCTCCCGCACCTTCGGCGCGGTCCGCGACCGGGTGCCCGGCGGGGCCAAGGCCTCCGTGACGCGCGGGGTGAAGGCCGAGGTCGGTGAGGTCCAGACGGCGATCGACCTGGAGATCGTCGTGGACTACGGCGTGGCGATCCGGGACGTGGCCCGCGCGGTCAGGGAGAACGTCGTCGCGGCGGTGGAACGGATGACGGGCCTCGAGGTCGTCGAAGTGAACATCGCCGTCATCGACGTCAAACTCCCCGACGAGGAAGACGAGGAGCCGGAGCCCGGCACCACCCGGATCCAGTAGCCGCCGGATCCAGTAGCCGCCGGATCCCGCAGCCGCCGGATCCCGCAGACGGCGGTATCCGCCGAGAGGAGCCCGCATGAGTATGGCGGTCGCCGGCCTGCTGGCCGGCATGGCCCTGGGATTCGCCGGGTACTTCGGCGGATTCGGAGCGTTCCTGCTGGTCGCCGCCCTGGGCGCCGTCGGCTTCATCGCCGGCCGGTTCCTCGACGGGGACCTGGAACCCGGCGACTTCTTCCGCCCGCGCGGCGACCGGCGCCGGTGACCCCCCGATGACCACACCACGGGCCACCGCGCCGTCCCGGGCCACCCGGGTGCCGCCGGCCGAGCGCGGGGCCACCCAGATCACCGACCGGGTCGTCGCCAAGATCGCGGCCAGGGCCGCCCGCGAGGCGCTGGGCGGCCCGCCGCCCGGCGGTACGGCGCCGCACGCGACCGTCACCGTGCACCACGACATCGCCCGCGTCCGCATCAGCCTCGAACTCGGCTACCCCGGCGACCTCGCCGCCCAGTGCGCCGCCGTCCGCCGCCACGTGACCGAGCGCGTCGAGAGCTGCGCCGCCATGACCGTGCCGGAGGTGGACATCGACATCGAGCACCTGCACGCCGCGCACACCGGGCCCGGCTCCCGGCGGAGCCGGCTGCGATGAGCGCGGCCCCCACCGAGGCCGACGTCCCCGGGAGCCCGGCGCCCGCCGGCCGCGCGCGCCGGTTCCGCTCCACCCGCCGGATCCCGGCCGTGCTCACCGCGCTCGCCGTCCTCGGGGCCGCGGGCCTCTTCCTCTACGACCTGGTCGCCGTACGGACCGAGCGCCCCGGCATGCGCTGGCGCCGCGAACTCGCCCGCCAGCTCGACCGGCACACCCTCGCCGAGGCCGCCGTCGTCACCGGCGCCGCGCTCCTGGCCCTGCTGGGCCTGGTGCTGCTGGTGCTCGCCTGCACCCCCGGCCTGCGCAGGGTGCTGCCGATGCGGTCACCGGCCGCCGGGGTGCGCGCCGGACTCGGCCGCAAGGGCGCCGCCCTGCTGCTGCGCGACCGGGCCATGGAGGTCTCCGGCGTGCAGTCCGTCCGGGTCGCGGTGCACCGCCGCCGCATCACGGTGCGGGCCGCCTCGCACTTCCGCGAACTGGACGACGTACGGGCGGACCTGGACGCGGTGCTCCGCGTGGGCCGCGAGGAACTGGGCCTGGCCCGTGAGCTGCCGCTGCGCGTGCGGGTCGTGCGGCGCGCCGCCGGGAAGAGGTGAGTGGACATGCTCCGCCGGGTCAACCGGATCGTCCTCGGCCTGATCGGCACGGCGCTGCTGGCGGCCGGGGCCGTCGTGCTCGTCGGCACCTGGCCGTTCGCGGGCCGGCACGAGCCGCTGCTCAGCGAGGCCCGCCGACGCGGGTTCCACGCCGAGGGATGGCGGTGGTGGGTACTGCTCGCCGCCCTCGCCCTCTGTGTCGTCCTGGCGCTGTGGTGGCTGCTGTCCCAGCTGCGCCGCCCACACCTGCGGGCCGTCCTGGTGGACACGGGTGACGGGGCGTACGCGACGCTGCGCGGCCGGGCCCTGGAGGAGGCGGTGGCGGCGGAGTGCGGAGCGCTGGGCGGTGTCGCGGCCTGCCGGGTCCGGCTCCAGGGCCGCCGCGGCGCGCCCGTCCTGCGCATCGCCCTCAGCCTGGAGCCGTACGCCGTGCCCGCCGACGTGGTGGCCGCGCTCGCGGGGCCCGTCATCGAGCGGGCCCGCGCCTCCGCGGGCCTGCCGGACCTGTCCGCCGAGGCACGGCTGACCATCACCGGGCACCGGGCACGGCGGGTGCTGTAGCCCCCGGGACGCGGGCCCCGTGGCGAGGCCCCCCGGGCGCGGGGCCCCCGGGCGCGGGGCCCCCGGGCGCGGGCACACCGGACGCGGGTCCCCCGTGGCGCGGGCCCCGGGGGACCCGCGTCCGGTGTGCCCGTAACGCGACGCGGTCAGAAGCCGTGCCGGGCGCCGCCGTCCACCGGCACCATGATCCCGGTCAGGTACGACGCGGCGGGCGAGAGCAGGAACGCCGCCGTGCGGCCGAACTCCTCCGGCGTGCCGTAGCGCCGCAGCGGGATCCGGGACTCGTGGCCCGCCCGGGCCGCCTCCGCGTCGCCGGAGAGGGCGTCCAGCTCGCGCACCCGGTCGGTGTCGATCCGGGCCGGCAGCAGCCCGACCACCCGGATGCCGCGCGGGCCCAGGTCGTCGGAGAGCGACTTCGCGAAGCCCGCCAGCCCCGGGCGCAGCCCGTTGGAGATGGTCAGCCCCGGGATCGGCTCGTGCACCGAGCCCGACAGGACGAAGCCGATGACCCCGCCCTCACCGAGTTCGGCGGCCGCGGCGCGGGCCATCCGTACGGCGCCCAGGAAGACGGACTCGAACGCCGTCTGCCACTGCGCGTCGGTGTTGTCCGCCGCGGAGCCGGGGGCCGGACCGCCGACGCTGACGAGGACGCCGTCGAAGCGGCCGAAGCGCTCGCGGGCGGTCTCGACGAGCCGGCGGGCGGCGTCCGGGTCGGCATTGTCGGCGGCGACGCCGACCGCGTTCGGGCCGAGCGCGGCGGCGGCCTCCCGCGCGCGCCGCTCGTCCCGTCCGCTCAGGACGACCTTCGCGCCGTCGGCGGTCAGTTCGCGGGCGGTCGCCAGGCCCAGGCCACGGGTGGCGCCGGTGACGACGTAGACACGGTCCTGCAGTCCAAGATCCATGCCCGACACGCTACGCCGTCGCGGCCGTGGCCTCCTCGGCGGGCGGGCTGCCGGCGGCCGGGGTGCCGACGGCGGCGGCCTGTTCGCGGTCGCGCCGCTCGCGCCGGACGAGGACCACCCAGCCCACCGGGACCCCGGCCGCGAACAGCCACCACTGCACGGCGTACGCCATGTGCGCGCCGATGGAGTCGTGGTCGGGCGCACCGATCGGGTCGGGGCTGCGGTCGGCCGGGACCGGCGCGGTCAGCTCCAGGTAGCCGCCGAGCACCGGCCTGCCCAGCGTCTGCGCCTGCTGCCCGCTGTTGATCAGCATCACCTGGCGGTCCGGCAGGCCCTTGCGGTCCTTGATGCCGCTGCCGCCGCTGGTCTCGTCGGCCTTGAGCCGGCCGGTGACGGTCACCTCGCCCGCGGGCGGCGCGGGCACCGGGGGGTAGGCGCGCGGGTCGCCGCCGCCCGGCACCCAGCCGCGGTTGACCAGGACCACCCGGCCGTCGGTGAGGACCAGGGGGGTCAGCACGTGGAAGCCGACCTTGTCGTCGGCGTCGGTCCGCATCCGCACCACGACCTCGTGCGCGCTGTCGTACGTACCGGTGGCCGTGACCGCGCGCCAGTAGTCGGAGCGCGGGACCGTGTGGCCGGGGGAGGTGAGGTCGGTCACCGGCACCGGCTGCGCCGACAGAGCGGCCGCGATCAGCTCGTTGGACGCCACCCGGCGCTCGTGGCGGTGGAACTGCCAGAACCCCAGCTTGATCATCACGGGGATGAGGACGAGGGCCACGAGGGTGAGGCACACCCACTGCCGGGTCAGCACAAAGCGGTACACGCCATCGACGGTACCCCGCGCGCGAGCGGCCCCGGCGGCCGGGTGGCCGGCCGGGGCCGGGGGAAACAGGGGGAGGGGCGACGGGCGACGGTGGGGGAAGGGGGTCAGACGCGGTCGACGATGCCCACCTTCCCCTCCGAGCGGGCGCAGTGGGCTCCGCAGAACCACTGCCCCTCCACCTCGACACCCTGCCCGATGATCTGGACCCGGCAGTGCTCACAGATGGGCGCCATGCGGTGAATGGCGCAGGAGAAGCAGTCGAAGACGTGCACCGCGCCCTGCGCGTGCACCTCGAAGGACATGCCGTAGTCGTTTCCGCAGACCTCGCAACGAGCCATGCGCCGCATGCTCCGGAGCGCGCCCGCGCGGAGCAAGATCCAGCGGGGTGAGTCGTCCGCGGCGCACCCGCCCGGCGCAACGGCGGCCGGATGCGCCGGGGATGCGGGGTGCGCCGGGATGCGGGGTGCGCCGGGGATTGCCGGGTGCGCCGGGGATTGCCAGGCCCCCGCGACCGGCCCGGGGCGGGCGTCAGTCCCCGGCCGGGGCCACGTCGCGCAGCAACTGGGTGAAGGCCGCCTCGTCGACGACCGGCGTGCCGTACGCCTTGGCCTTGACCGTCTTGGACGTGGCCGAATCCGGATCGTTGGTCACCAGCAGCGAGGTGAGCCGCGACACACTCGTGGCGATGTGCAGGCCCGCCTCGACGGCACGGTCCTCCAGCAGCTCGCGCTCCACGGAGGTGTCACCCGAGAAGGCGACCCGCATGCCCTGCCGCAGGCCCTCGCCGTCCTCGAAGCGCCCCGGGTTCGGGTACGGGCACGCCGGGCGCTTGCGCGCGGGGCGCCAGCTGACCGGGCGGTAGGACGCCTGGTGGCCCACGCGCGGGGCGGCGGGGGAGTCCGACCACTCCGTCAGCGGCCGGCACTCCAGCAGCGGCAGGCGGACGCCGCCCTGCGCCGCGGCGTGCAGCGAGGGCCGGAAGGCCTCGGCCAGCACCCGCGCGTCGTCGAGCGCGTGGTGGGCGCGCTGCTGGACCACGCCGAAGTGCGCGGCCAGCGACTCCAGCTTGTGGTTGGGCAGCGGCAGGTTCAGCTCCTTCGACAGGGCGATGGTGCACAGCCGCTGACGGACCGGCGCCGCGCCCTCGGCCCGCGCGTACTCGCGGGCGATCATCTGCCAGTCGAACATGGCGTTGTGCGCGACCAGCACCCGGTCCGCGAGCCGCCCGGCGAACTCCTCGGCGATGTCCTTGAACAGCGGGGCGTCCGCGAGCATGTCGCTGGTGAGCCCGTGGATCCACACCGGCCCCGGATCGCGCTGCGGGTTGACCAGCGTGTACCAGTGGTCCTCGACCTCGCCCTGCGCGTCGAGCCGGTAGACGGCGGCCGACACGATCCGGTCGTCGCGCGCGAGCCCGGTGGTCTCCACGTCGACGACCGCGTACCCCTGGGGGTACGCGGTCGGCCAGGTCGTCTCTGCGGTCGTACGGTCGTCGAGCATGGTCACAGAGGATACGGGCCCCGACTGACAGCCGTGGCCGGAAGGCCGGACGTACGCGGCTTTCAGCCGAGTTCCGCGAGCAGGTCGCCGGCCTCGGCCCGGACGAAGGAATCCGGTACGTCCCCGTCGCCCTCGAAGAGCCGGTACGCCGTCCCCGAAGCCCCCTCGGGAGCCGGTCCGGCGTGCACCCGGGCGAGGAACACCCGCTTCCCGGCGGCCTCCTGGAGGGCCGCCGCCTCCGGGTCCGGACACGTCAGGCGCTCCTCGGGGACGTCGAGCCGGGCGATCCGCGCGGCGAACGCGACGGCCTCCTCGGCGGCCCCGCGCCGGTAGCGCAGCAGCTCCCCGTCGCGCACGACATCCACCTCGCGGCAGCGTGCCGCGGCCCGCCACACCGTCAGGTCCCACAGGGTGACCCGGGTTCCCGACCCGAAGTGGTCCCACAGGTCGCGGGCGACGGAGGCGAGCCGCTCGCCGTGCGAGCCGACGCTCTGGAAGCCGTCGGCCGGCGGCAGGTGGACGTCCGTCCAGCGGGCCCGGCGCGCGGCCAGGTCCACCACCATCGGCAGGGTCACCAGCGACGCGCCCGCCAGGTCGAAGCGCTGGCGGACCGTGCGCGGGTCGTACTCCGCGTCCCGGGGCGCGCCGGCGGGCAGGGCCATGAAGCCGGCGAAGGCGTCGGGCAGCTCGTCGAAGGGCACGTTGTTGTAGCTGAAGACCACCGGTACCGCGTACACGTCACCGCGCCGGGCGAGGGCCTCCAGGTCCAGGTCGACGTACTCGGTGGCACCGGCCGGGGCCGGGGCCGAGGTGAGGTCGCCGGAGTGGACGGCCTCGCCGTGGTCGCCGTGGTGCAGCGAGGTGTAGTCGCACAGGCCCGTGAAGTTCCAGCCGGCGTCGAAGAACGCCACCGACAGGTCCAGGTCGGTGCGCCGGTCCGCCGGCTGCGTCCAGTGCAGGAACAGCCGCACCACCTGGCCCGCGGGCAGGGTCAGCGTGCTGCCGCGCGGCACGGCCACCAGGGCGCGCGCCGTGGAGCGCGCGCCGAAGGGCACCGTGAGGTCCGCGAGTCCGGCGTCCAGCACCGCCCGCTCGTACGCCCGCCCCCGCTCGCCCGGCTCCGCGCCGGCGGCCTCGAAGCGGCGTACCACCTCGGCCTCCAGCAGCGCCGTGACCGCCCCCACGAGCGCGGCGGGCAGCGGCGCCCGCTCCTCCGGGGCGACCTGCGCCCGGGCGACCCGGCCGGCCGGGAAGAACACCCGGCGGGTCGCGGTGCGGTCCTCGGCGCGCGGGCGCAGCGCGCCCAGCGCCGACAGCAGCGGGCCGGGACCGGCCCCGGGCAGCGCGCGCCGCAGCGCCCGCTCCAGCTCGGGGACGAGTGCCTCGCCGGTGTGCAGCCGCAGCAGGTGGTCCAGGCGCCGGACGAGCTCGCCCGGCCGCTGCCCGGCCAGCTCCGCCGCCCGGCCCGCGTCGCCCTCGGCGAGCGCCTGCTCCAGGCGGCCCGCCCAGGTGGCGGGGCGGATCCGGTCGCCCTCGACGCGGACCGCGTCGGGGTGCATCGAGGCGTGGTCCAGCAGCCAGGCGCCGAACGCGGTCACCGGCGAGGGCACGCTCCCGCGCAGCACGGCGAACGCCATCGCCGCCCGCGGGAAGCGGATGTGGTGCTCGAAGGGGTGCAGGCCCTCCCCGGCCCGCTTCCAGGCACGCGGGTGCCGCAGCAGGTCCTCCACGAGGTAGGGGGCCGGCAACACGTCGAGGGCGCCCAGCAGTTCGCGGCGCAGCGGCCGGGGCAGGCCGGTGAACCGGGGCAGCGTGTCCAGCCCGGGGTCCCCGCCCGCGTACACGGCCAGCAGCCGCAGCACGTCGGTCGCGGTCGTCAGCCGGGCGGCGAGCAGGAGCCGTACGGCGTCGCGCGTGCGCGCGTCGCGCAGCAGCGAGCCGAGCACCAGCGCCTTGGTCTCGCGCACCGGGATGTCCACGGGCAGCCAGCCCAGGTCCGCGGGCGCCCAGGGCAGCAGCGCGGCGAGGTCGTCGAGGTCCTGCGGGGCGGGCGGGGTACGCCGGGCCAGCAGGCCGGCGAGCACCGCGCCCGCGTCCGCCGCGCGGTCCGTGCCCAGGCGCAGCAGCCGCAGCGGTCCCGCGGGGGCCTTGCGGATCCGGCGGGAGGCCGCGGCGGCGCGGGAGGCCGGGCGCAGGAAGGGGTCGGCGGGGTCGATCCGGCGGTGGCACAGGGGGCAGCCGGCGTAGTCGGAGCCGTCCCAGCACAGCCGGCAGACCAGGTGCGCGCAGGGCGCGACGGGGAAGACGGTGCGCTGCTCCCCGCACAGCACGCACGGCTGCTCGGGGGCCTGGAGCAGGTGCGCGAAGACCCGGTCGACGTACAGCCGGTCGGTGTCGCGCGGCGTGCTGAACGGGAAGCGGCGCAGCAGCGGGACGTGGACGCGGTCGGCGCCCAGGAGCGCGTCGGTCAGCGCCGTCAGCCGGGCGCCGGCCGGGGCCAGCCGGGCGGCGGGCAGGGCCGCCAGCGCGGCGTACAGGTCGGGCGAGAGGGTCCAGCCGCGCTGGAGGAGGTCGTTCTCCAGACGGCGCAGCGCGGGGCCGGCCGGCTTCGTGGCCGGGGTGGCCAGGGTGTCCCGGTCCACGTGGACGGTGCCCAGGCGGCGCAGCAGAACGGCCGCGACGGCCGCGACGGACTCGCTGGATTCGCTGGATTCGCCGGACTCGCCGGACTTCGTGGATGCGACGGACTCGGTGCCTTCGACGGCGCTCACTTGGCGGATTCCCCTCCGGGTACGGAAAACGGGGGCGGAGAGTGGGCGCGCGGATTTTCACCTGAAGAAAGTAGAGAAGGATGCACGCCGGGGAGCCGCCCCCGTCACCCCGATCCCACCACACGCGGTCCGCCCGGCCAAACCGTTATCGGGCGGCCGGGGCCGTCATCCGGGCGCCGGGCCGTCGAGCAGGGCGGCCACCAGGGCCCGTACGGACAGCAGGAACAGCCGCTCCGGGTCGGCCGGCCGGGCCAGCGCCCGGGACAGCGCCGGGTCCCCGGGAGCGGCGGCCGCGTCCCACAGCTCGCCCTCGCCGGGGGACTGCACGGGGGAGCGCTCGCGGTTGCGCTCGACCAGGACGAAGCCGACCACCTGGAACTGCACCGCCCGTACGGCGTCCGCGGCGCGCGTCCCGCGCAGGCCCGCCGCGTGCACCTCGTGGACGAGCGCCTGCTGGGCGGGCAGGAACATCCGCTCGGTCAGTCCGCGTTCGTGGACCATCGCGATCAGGTGCGGTCGCTCGCGCAGCTCCCGGCGCAGGATCCGGGCGACGGAGACGATCCGCTGGGCGGGGGTGCGGCCGGTCGGGCGCAGGTCGCCCATGTCCCGCACGGTGCGCTCCACGAGCGCGTCGAGCAGCGACTCGCGGTTGCCGACGTGCCAGTAGATGGAGGTCACCGCGGTGCCCAGCTCGGCGGCGAGTCCCCGCATGGTCAGTGCCGCCGGGCCGTGCCGCTTGACCAGGAGCGCGGCCGCCCCCAGCACCTCCTCGCGGGTCAGTGCTCTTCTGCCCATGACCCGGCCCCCTCGATCTGTCGAACCGTCAGTTCTGGTGCGTGCAGCCCTCTTTACCCTTCATCGGCGCCGGTGTAACTGTGTTACAGAAGCCGGCAGACCCGTCGACGAAGGGTGGTCCACCCATGGCACGCGTACGGTACGGCGCACGGACGGAGGCCGAGATCTCGGCCTCGCGCGAGAAGAACTCCCAGCTCCCCGACATCTGGTCCACCGGCGTGGTGGCGCTGTGGGAGAGCGATCCCGACGTGGTCGCGGCGGTCCTGCCGCCGCCGCTGAAGCCCGCCGAACGCCCGCTCGTACGGGCCAACATCAGCAAGGTCGACCTGCCCGGCTACCCGCTCGGCGCCGGCTCGGTGGCGGTCGCGGCCCGGCACGGCGGGGTCGAGGGCTGGTACCCGCTGGTCATGCCGATGACCCACGAGCGCGCCCTGACCGGCGGCCGCGAGGTCTTCGGCGAGCCGAAGAAACTGGGCGAGGTCACCGTCGAACGGGACGGCCTCGTCGTACGGGCCGCGCTCGCCCGGCACGGCATCGCCTTCGTCGAGGTGCGCGGCGCCGTCGACGGCGCGCTGCCCCTGCCCGAGCCCACCCGCAAGACGGACTTCTACTTCAAGTTCCTGCCCGCCGTGGACGGCAACGGCTTCGACGCCGACCCGGTGCTGGTGCACTGCACCCGCAACGAGAAGGTCCGCAAGCTGGAGAGCATCACCGGTGACGTGGTCCTGCGGGAGTCCATGTTCGACCCCGTGGCCGACCTCCCGGTCCGCCGGATCGTCGAGATCACCATCGGCGAGAAGACCACCGACCAGCAGGGCCGGATCGTCGAACGCGTCAGCGCCCAGGCCCTGCTGCCCTACATCCACCAGCGCTACGACGACCCGATGCAGATCCTCGACGGGCCGCCCGCGGGGAGCGTGTGACATGCGGCTCGAACCCGGCCGGACCGCCGTCGTCACCGGCGCCGCGAGCGGTATCGGCCTCGCCATGGCCCGCCGCTTCGCGGCCGAGGGCCTCAAGGTCGTCCTCGCCGACGTCGAGGAGAAGGCCCTGGAACGGGCCGCCGACGAGCTCACCGCCGACGGCGCCGAGGTCCTCGCCCGCCCCGTCGACGTCGGCGACCGCGCGTCCGTCCTCGCGCTCGCCGACGCCGCGTACGAGGCCTTCGGCGCGGTCCACGTCCTGTGCAACAACGCCGGGGTCGGCTCCGGCGCCGAGGGCCGGATGTGGGAGCACGAGCCCAACGACTGGAAGTGGGCCTTCTCCGTCAACGTCTGGGGCGTCTTCCACGGCATCCAGGCCTTCGTCCCCCGCATGATCGCCGGCGGCGCCCCCGGCCACGTCGTCAACACCTCCTCCGGCGACGGCGGCATCGCCCCGCTGCCCACCGCCTCCGTGTACGCGGTCACCAAGGCGGCCGTGGTCACCATGACCGAGTCGCTCTACGCCCACCTGAAGGCCGAGGGCGCGGCCATCGGCGCCAGCGTCCTCTTCCCCGGCCCCCACATGCTGCGCACCGGCCTGTGGGAGTCCCACCGCAACCGCCCCGAGCGGTTCGCCAAGCAGCGACCGCGCCGGACCCCGTACCGCAGCCTCGACCAGTACGAGTCCGCGATGAAGCAGGCCGGCCACGAGGTGAACTTCACCCCGGTCGAGGAGGTCGCCGACCACGTCGTGGCCGGCATCCGCGCCGACCGCTTCTGGATGCTCCCGGCGAGCGAGCACAGCGACCGGCAGATCCGCGCCCGCTCGCAGTCCATGCTCGACCGCGCCAACCCCGCCTACCTGGAAAGCTTCATCCTCGACTGAGGGGACCGACGTGCCCGACGAGACGCACGAGACGCACGAGACACACGAGACACACGAGACACACGAGACGTACGAAGACCCGTACCTGATCATCTCCTCCGACTGCCACGCGGGCCTGCCCACCGAGCGGTACCGCCCCTACCTGGACGCGCGCTTCCACCCCCGGTTCGACGAGTTCCTGGGCCAGCGCGACGCCCGCCGCGAGGAGGCCACCCGCCTGGGCGTCCGCAACGAGGCCTTCGCCGAGAAGTGGTTCCACGACCACGAGGAGGGCCTCAAGGGCGGCTGGGACGTGGCCCAGCGCCTGAAGGAACTCGACGGCGACGGCGTGGCCGCCGAGGTCGTCTTCCCCGACGCGGACGCCGTCGACAGCCAGACCGCGGCCCCCTTCGGCGTGGGCCTGGGCCTCTCCGGCGACCAGGACCCCGAGCTCGGCATGGCCGGCGCGCAGGCGCACAACCGCTGGCTGGCGGAGTTCGTCTCCGAGAACCCCGAACGCCACTGCGGCGTGGCCCTGCTGCCCATCACGGGCGAGCCGGACAAGGTCGTCGCCGAGATCCACCGGGCCAAGGAGTCGGGCCTGGGCGCGCTGATGATCCCCTCGATGTGGGTGGACCGGGCGCCGTACCACGACCGCCGCTACGACCCGGTCTGGGCGGCGGCCGCCGAGACGGCCATGCCGGTCGTCACCCACTCCGGGGCCGCGCCCCGCCACGAGTACGGCGACCACCTCGGCATCTACGTCTCCGAGGTCACCTGGTGGCCGGCCCGGCCCCTGTGGTTCCTGCTCTGGTCCGGTGTCTTCGAGCGCCATCCGGGCCTGAAGTTCGGGGTCGCCGAGTCCGGCTGCTGGTGGCTGCCCAACCAGCTCTGGTTCATGGACCGCCTCTACCTCGGCGCCCACGGCGGCAAGAAGCTCTCCCCGTTCGCGGAGCTGAAACGGCCGCCGAGCGAGTACCTGGACCGCCAGGTGTTCGTCTGCGCGACCAACACCAAACGGCGCGAGCTCGCCCAGCGCTACGAGATCGGCGTCGACAACATCCTGTGGGGCTCGGACTTCCCCCACCCCGAGGGCACCTGGCCCAACACCCGCACCTGGCTGCGCACCACCTTCCACGACATCCCGGTCGGCGAGACCCGCCGCATGCTGGGCCTGGCGGCGGCCGACGTCTTCGGCTTCGACACGCAGAAGCTGGCCCCGCTCGCCCGCCGGATCGGCCCCACCCCGGCGGAGCTGGGCCAGAGCACGGACCAGGCGGCGGTGGAGGCCTCCTGGGCGCGCTCGCGCGAGGTGGGCCGGCACTGGCTGACCGAGCACGACTTCCCCGTGCTGGGGGCCGGCCGATGACCGACCGCTACACGGTGATCTCGGCGGACTGCCACGCGGGCGCCGACCTGCTCGACTACAAGCCGTACCTGGAGAAGAAGCACCACGACGACTTCGACGCGTGGGCGGCCACCTACGTCAACCCGTACGAGGACCTCCTCGCCGACACCGCCGACCGCAACTGGAACTCCGCCCGCCGGCTGGCGGAACTGGAGGCCGACGGCATCGTCGCCGAGGTGGTCTTCCCCAACACCATCCCGCCGTTCTTCCCCAAGGCCTCGCTGATGGCCCAGCCGCCGGAGCGGGCGGAGTACGAACAGCGGTGGGCGGGCCTGCAGGCCCACAACCGCTGGCTCGCCGACTTCTGCGCGGACGCGCCGGGACGGCGGGCGGGCGTCGTACAGATCCTCCTCAACGACGTGGACGCGGCCGTCGCCGAGGTCCGCCGCACCCGCGAGGCGGGCCTGACGGGCGGCATCCTGCTGCCCGGCGTCCCGCCCGGCTCGCCCGTACCGGAGCTGTACTCCACGGCGTACGACCCGCTGTGGGCGGTGTGCGCCGAACTCGGCGTCCCCGTCAACCACCACGGCGGCTCGGCGTCGCCGCCGCTGGGCGACGAACCGGCAGCCCGCGCCGTGTTCATGGTGGAGACCACCTGGTTCTCGCACCGCGCCCTGTGGCACCTGATCTTCGGCGGCGCGTTCCGGCGCCACCCGGACCTCAGACTGGTCCTGACCGAGCAGGGCTCGGGCTGGATCCCGGGCGTGCTGGAGATGCTGGACTACTACCACGGCCGGCTGGTGTCCGCCGCGACGAAGGCGGCCACGGCGGAGTCCAAGTTCGGCGCGGGCCTGGCGGAGGCCATGGGACGGGGCCCGAGCGAGGTCTGGCGGGACAACTGCTTCGTGGGCGCGAGCTTCATGCGACCCCACGAGGTCCCGCTGCGGGACCGGATCGGCCTCGACAAGATCATGTGGGGCAGCGACTACCCCCACGACGAGGGCACCACCCCCTTCTCCCGCGAAGGCCTGCGCATCGCGTACGCGGGCCTGCCGCGCGAGGAGGTCGCGGCGATGGTCGGCGGCAACGCGGCCCGCGTGTACGGCTTCGACCTGGCCCGCCTGGACGCGCTGGCCGCCGTCCACGGCCCGACGGTCACGGAGATCGCCGAGCCGCTGACCACGGTCCCGGACGGCGCCACCAGCCCGGCCTTCGCCACGGGGGGCTCGGTCCGGGTCTGGTGACGGGGGTTCCCGCCGGGGCGGCCGGGCTCAGTGGACCCGCAGCCGCTCCGGCGGGAACCCTTCCGCACCGGTTACGTCGGTGCCGCCGTAGAGATGGACGGTGAGGTCCGCGAGCCCGGCCAGGGGGGCCAGGTCCACGGTGCCGCAGGCGCTGAGGGAGAGGGTCTTCAGCCCGGTCGCCTGCCGCAGGACCCCGAGCCCGCCGGTGAACCGGCAATCGGCGAAGTAGAGGCCGTCCAGCCGGGGGAACCGCAGCACATCCTCGAGGTCGTAGGCGTCGTCGTGGAGGAGCTGGAGCGAGGTGAGGTCCGGTGGCCGGGCCATCGAACGCAGCTCCTGCGCCTGCCGGCTCCCCGTGATGCCCAGGAACGACAGGTCGGGCCAGCGCTCCAGGCCGTCCAGGGACATGTCCTCGGTCCCTTCGTGGAGCCACGCACTGGTGAGCTGGTACCGCCCCGGGAGCTCGCCCACCGACCGGTGGCCGCCCGTGGTGGCCAGGCCGAGCGAGTCGAGCCCCGGCAGTCGCTCCAGGACGCCCAGATCGACATGGTGGCTGCCGAAGGTGAACAGGTACCTCAGGGGTACCTCCGCGAGGGGACCCAGGTCCGTCAGCGCCGTGCAGTCGGTCAGGCTGATGTGCTCCAGCTCCCGGCATCCGGACAGCGGCCCGAGATCGGTCAGCTCGGGCGAGTCGATTACGTACAGCGCTTCCATGCCGCGGTGGGCGGCGACCTCGGGCGGCACCCGCCGGACGTCGTCCAGCCGCAGGCGCTTGAACTGCGGGAGCGCCGCCAGGCAGTCCAGCTGGTGCTGGGTCCGCAGGGTCAGCACCCCACTGCCCAGCGAGGCGCCGTCGAGCACGGCCTCGGCGTACTCGTCGGCCTTGAACCGGCCCCAGGCGTCGTCCAGTTCCCTGATCACCTCGGGGCGGACGTCCTCGCGGAACCGGCGGATCACCGCCAGTGCCTGGTCCCCGCCCACCAGGGCCGCCGTGCGGACGGTCGCCGCCGTCTCCGCCTCGCCCAGGCCGTCGGCCGACGCCGGCAGCAGGTCCAGGACCAGCCCGCCGGCCTTGGCCAGCTCCTCCGCCTGCTCCGGCGTCCGCGGCGGCAGCAGGTCCGCCGTCCGGGCCTGGACGTCCGCGCGGACCGCCGGGTCCAGTTCCGGGGCGTGTTCCAGGCCGGCCGCCGCCAGCAGGACCAGCCGGTTGCGGATGCCCTTGGTCCGGTCGGCCCGTCGCAGCAGGCCCCGCAGCAGCCGGGTCCGCTCGTCCGGGCGGGCGTGGCCCACCGCCATGCGGACCACGTCGTCCCACGTGTCGTCGTGCGCGTTGCGCACCAGCACGCCGAAGTCCCGTGACTCCACCGCCGCCTTGGCCCCCAGGTAGTCCTGGAAGGTCCGGTGGACGAAGTCCACCGTGCCCGGCACCGGTTCGCGCAGCAGTCCGCTGCGGATCAGCAGGTGGGCGAAGACCTGCTCCGCGTCCCCCTGCTCCCGCACCTGCGGCATCGCGGCCAGCCATTCCCCGGTCATCTCGACGGCCTCGTCCCGGTCCGCCTGCACCTGCCCGTTGCGGATCAGCCAGTACGCGAACCGCTGGAGCAGCAGGATCTGCTCGTCCCGGGTGAGCCGGACCCCCTCCACCCCGTGGATCTCCCGCTCCGTGTCCCGCCGCACCAGCAGCATGTCCAGCGCTGCGTCGTACAGCTCCTTGCGCGCCCGCGGCAGCTGCATCCGCCGGTCCCGGTTCAGCGCGCACAGCAGGGCGCACATCAGCGGGTTGGTGGCCAGCCGGACCAGGTCCCGGCGGGCCGAGACCGCCTCCAGCAGCGAGGCCTCGTACGCCGCCAGGTCCTCCCCGTCGGTTCCGGACGGGCCGGCCTCCGCGCGCGCCGCCCGGTGCCAGTGGGCGAGGAAGTCCCGCACGTCCTCGCGTTCCATCGGCACCAGCGCGTGCGGGGTGAACCGCTGGCCCGCCAGCCAGTCCTCCGGAACCGCCGAGGGCCGGGTGGTCACGACGTACCGGGCCATCGGGAACGCGGAGACCAGCGAGCGCAGCCAGGTCTCGGTGCGGGCGCGCAGCCGCTGCGGGACCTCGTCGACGCCGTCCACCAGGACCAGGGCGCGGCCGCTGTGCATCAGGTCCTCGGCCCAGCCGGGCGGGGCCGCCAGCGGCACGCCCGCCGCCTTGAGGAACTCCTCCGGGAGCGGCAGCGCCTGCGCCGTGGTGAACGCGCGCAGGCGCAGCACGAACGGTACGTACGTGCCCCACGGCCCGCCCGCCCGGCGGGCCGCGTCGACGGCGAGCCACTGGAGCAGGGTGCTCTTGCCCGAGCCGGCCGGCCCGCGCAGCAGCACCCGGTCCGCCGCCGCCAGGGCCTGCTCGGCCCTGACCGTGGTCCGGTGCGGCACGGCTTCGCCCGGCAGCGGATGCTGCTGCTCGCCGCTCACGGCGAGGCCGATGTACGCGAGGTCCAGCGCCCACTCCTCCCGCCGCCTGCCCGTGGTCAGGCCGAACAGCTGGAGCCGGCCGTGGGTCTTCGCGATGTACCGCGCGTACCGCTCCTCGAACGCCCAGGCCGCCCCGCCGGGGCGGTCGGCGCGGTCGGCGCGTTCGGCCAGCCGGTCCACGGACCGCTGCAACCGCCCCGTCCGCCGGACCAGTTCCACGTCGGCCCGGGCCCCGAAGCCGGGCAGTGTCGTCAGGTACTCCACGGCGTGCACGCACGTCAGCCGGATCAGCTCCCGGCACACCGGCTCGGCGGCCGTGCTCAGGCCCGCGCCGGGCGGTACGGGCAGCCGGGCCGCCAGCGCCGCCGGGTCCAGGTCGGCGGCCAGGAGGGCGTCGGCGTCCACCGGCCCCAGCGCGGCGAAGGCGTCGGCGGCGGCGTCGAGGGCCGCCAGCCGCTCGTGCTCCGGCAGCCCGGCGGCGGCCCCGCCCAGCCGGTCCGCCAGTCCCTCGGCCAGGCGGCGCAGCTCGGCCTCGCCCAGCCCGGCCGGCCGCCGCCAGCGCGCGGCCGGACGTACCGGCCGCTCCGTCAGGCCCGCGCCGGGCACCTGCCCCAGCCGCGCCGTGACCAGCCGTCCCACCATCGCCGTCGCCGTCCGTAAGACGGCCGTCTCGATCCCCGCCATTCCCTCCGCCCCTCCCCGGATGTCCTGGTCCGGACCCTAGTCGGCGAACCCTCGGTAACACCGGCGCATACCGATCGGTAACAACCTCTGGCGGCTCCCCGGATCCCGCCCTAGGGTGCGGGCATGCCGAACCTGCCCGACGTCGTGCTGTGGTCCGTACCCGCCTTCGTGCTGCTCACGATCCTGGAGGCGGTGAGCTACCGGATCCGTCCGGACGAGGACGCCGCCGGGTACGCCGCCAAGGACACGGCCACCAGCCTCACCATGGGCCTCGGCAGCCTGGTCTTCGACTTCTTCTCGAAGATGCCCTTCGTCGCGCTGTACGCGGCGGTGTACGAGCTGACCCCGCTGCGGGTGCCGTTCCTGTGGTGGACCCTCGCGCTCATGCTGCTCGCGCAGGACTTCTGCTACTACTGGCAGCACCGCAGCCACCACGTCGTGCGCATCCTGTGGGCCTCGCACGTGGTGCACCACAGCAGCCGCAGGTTCAACCTCTCCACCGCCCTGCGCCAGACCTGGACCGGCGCCACCTCCTGGCCCTTCTACCTGCCGATGATCGCGCTCGGCGTGCACCCGGCGGCCCTGGCCTTCTGCTACTCGGTGAACCTGCTCTACCAGTTCTGGATCCACACCGAGCGGATCGGCAGGCTGCCCCGGCCGGTCGAGTACGTCTTCAACACCCCCTCGCACCACCGCGTCCACCACGCCTCCCAGGGCGGCTACCTGGACCGCAACTTCGGGGGGATGCTGATCGTCTGGGACCGGTTGTTCGGCACGTTCACGGTGGAGACGCAGCGCCCGGTCTTCGGCCTGACCAAGAACATCACCACGTACAACCCGCTGCGGGTGGCCACCCACGAGTACGCCGCCATCGCCCGCGACGTACGGGCCGCCACGAGCTGGCGCGAGCGCGCCGGCCGGATCTTCGGCGGGCCGGCCTGGCAACCGGCCCCCGCCACCGCGGTCAGCGCCCCCGCCACCGCGGTCAGTGCCCCCGCCACCGCCCCCTCGACCCCCACGGAGTCCCCCGCATGAGCGCCCGCACCACCCCCACGCCCGATCCGGCGGGCGCCGCCGCCCCGCTGCGCGCGCCTTCCTGGGCCGTCCCCGCGGCCGCCGGGCGCCGTGCCGCCGCGGGCCGGGTGCTGCTGCTCGCCTTCGGCGTGGCCGCCGCCGTCGACCTGGTCTCCCTGCTCGCCGGCTGGGACCCCGGGCACCTGGTCGCCAAGCCGCTGCTGATGCCCCTGCTCGTCGGGTACGTCCTGACGCGGCGCGCCCCGCGGCTGCTGGTCGCCGCCCTGCTCTTCGGCTGGGGCGGCGACGTGGCCCTGCTCTTCGACGCCGAGGCCGCCTTCCTCGTCGGCATGGGCTCCTTCGCCCTCGGCCACGTCTGCTACCTCGTCCTCTTCGGCCGCCGCCCGGCCGACCCGCGGCTGGCCGCCGGGTACGCCGTCGCCCTCCTCGGCACGATCGCCCTGCTCTGGGGCGACCTCCCCGCCGACCTGCGCGTCCCCGTCGCCGGCTACAGCCTGCTGCTCACCGCCATGGCCTTCCGCTCCAGCGCCCTGGGCCGGGCCGCGGGCACCGGCGGCGCGCTGTTCCTGCTCTCCGACACCCTGATCGCCACCGGCGTCGCCGAGTGGCCCCAGCTGCCCCGGCCCGACTTCTGGATCATGAGCACCTATCTGGCCGCCCAGTGCCTGCTGGCCCGCGGCGCCCTCGCGCGGGGGGCAGGCGTACGGTAGGGAGGTTCCGCCCGCCTGACGCCCCGCCCGCCCGACCCCGAAGGACCCGCACCATGCGCGCCACCGTCATCCACGCCCCGCACGACATCCGCGTGGAGCAGGTGCCGGACGCCGCCGTCGAGCAGCCCACCGACGCGGTCGTGCGCGTGCTGCGCGCCTGCATCTGCGGCAGCGACCTGTGGGCCTACCGCGGCGAGGCCCAGCGGCAGCCGGGCCAGCGCATCGGCCACGAGTTCCTCGGCGTCGTCGAGGAGGCCGGCTCCGCCGTCTCCGGCTTCCGGGCCGGCGACCTGGTCGTCGCCCCCTTCATGTGGTCCGACGGCACCTGCGACTACTGCGCCGAGGGCCTGCACACCTCCTGCCCGAACGGCGGCTTCTGGGGCTCGGTCGGCTTCGACGGCGGCCAGGGCGAGGCCGTCCGCGTCCCGCAGGCCGACGGCACCCTGGTCAAGCTGCCCGCCGACGCCGTCTCCGACGACCACCTGCTGACCGGGCTCCTCGCGCTCTCCGATGTCATGGGTACGGGCCACCACGCCGCCCTCGGCGCCGGCGTGCGCCCCGGGTCCACCGTCGCCGTGGTCGGCGACGGCGCGGTCGGGCTGTGCGGCGTCCTGGCGGCCAAGCGGCTGGGCGCCGAGCGGATCATCGCCCTGGGGCGGCACACCGCCCGTACCGACATCGCCAAGCGCTTCGGCGCCACCGACGTGGTCGCCGAGCGCGGCGAGGCCGCCGAGGCCGCCGTACGCGAGCTGACCCGCGGTCAGGGCGCCCACGCCGTCATCGAGGCCGTCGGCACCGAGCAGTCCATGCGCACCGCCGTGAACATCACCCGCGACGGCGGGGCCATCGGCTACGTCGGCGTCCCGCACGGCAGCGGCACCGGTCTCGACCTCGGGGTGATGTTCGACCGCAACATCACCCTGCGCGGCGGCGTGGCACCGGTGCGCGCGTACCTCCGCGAGCTGCTGGCGGACGTCCTCGACGGCCGCGTCGACCCGGCGCCCGTCTTCGACCGCACGGTGGGCCTGGACGACGTACCGGCCGGCTACCGCGCCATGGACGACCGCAGCGCCCTCAAGGTGCTCATCACCCCCTGAGGGCGCCTGCCGCCGACGGGCCGTCAGGTCACCACTTCACGGCCTTCAGCGCGTTCACCACGCCCGCCCCGTAGTAGCCCGTGCGGCCCAGCGCCCCGGTCTGGCAGGTCGTCGCCGGGATCGGCTTGCCGGTGGCCGGGTCCAGGATGTGCTCCGGGCAGCCCGGGTTGTCGGCCTGGACCTTGAGCAGCAGCTGGATCTGCGCCGGCGAGGCCCACGGGTGCCGGCTCTTGATCAGCGCGGCCACCCCCGCCACGTGCGGGGCGGCCATCGAGGTGCCCTGCTTGTAGCCGTACGCGCCGCCCGGCAGCGTGGACAGCACCCGGCCGTTGGCGTCCGGCGTGGCCGCCTTCTGCCACTTGTCGCCGCCGGGACCGGCGACGTCCACCACGCCCAGGCCGTAGCTGGAGTAGTACGAGCGGAAGCCCTCCGGGCCGACCGCCGACACCGAGACCACCCCCGGCAGCTGCGTCGGCAGGTCCAGGCAGACGCTCGGGTCGATGGTCCGCGGCACCGGAGTGGTGTCGTTCGGGCTGGTGTCGTCGACGATCGCGTCGGAGGCCAGGTCCCAGTTCTCGTTGCCCGCCGAGGCGACGTTCAGGGTGCCCCTGCGCTCGGCGTACCGGCTCGCCCGGCCGATGGCCTCCACCAGGGCCTTCTGGTCGTCGTCCGTGGTGCAGTTGAAGTACCAGGGGTCGACGTAGTAGCTGTTGTTGGTGATCTCGATCCCCTTCTCCGCGGCGAACATGAAGCCGCAGACCACCGACTCGGTGTAGAAGAGGCCGCTGCCGGGGTCGCTCACCTTGATGGCCGCCACCTTCACGCCCGGCGCGACCCCGCTGATCCCGGCGCCGTCGCGGGCCGCCGCGACCGTACCCGCCACATGGGTGCCGTGGTCGCTGCCGTCCGGGTACGGCCGCCAGGCGCCCTCGGTGGTGTCGGCCACGCCGCCCACGCAGTTGGCGGACTGCCCCCGGGAGAAGTTCGCCGCCAGATCGGGGTGGGTGTCGTCCACACCCGTGTCGATGACACCCACCGTGACGTCCGGGCTGCCATCGTTGATCTTGTGAGCCTGATCGGCCTTGATCGCCCGCAGGTCCCACTGGCTGGGCTCCAGCGGCTCCTGGCCCGGCGCGGCGGCCGCCGCGGCCCGGGCGGCCTCCGCCGCGCCCAGCACCTCGGTGGTGCCCTCCTGCGTGGTCTGCACGGCCGTCAGCGGGGCCGTACGGGTGGCGCCCACCGAGGACACCCCGCGCTGCGCCCGGACCTCCTCGGCGAAGGCCGGGTTCCCGGAGTGCGCGACGACGACCCCGATCTGCTCATAGGCCGTCACCACCCGGCCGCCGGCCCGCTCGATCGCCCTGCGCGCCTGCTTGACCGCGCCCTTGCCCTCACCGGTCAGGTTGACCACGTACGAGAGCGCCGGGCCGGCGCCGGGGGCGGTCGCGCCCGGCGCGGTGGCCGCCGTCGCGTCCTCGGGCGCGGCCGCGGCCGGGACCGCCGACAGCAGGGCGAGCGAGGCCGTGAGCGCCAGGCCGACCGGTATGGCGAGCGTGCGCCCGCGCCGACCGGACCGACGCGATCCCGGATGAGTCATGGGGTCTCCACATCCTCGTGAGGAAGCCGCCCCGCCGCGGGCCGCGGCTGGCGGGTTCATGACAGGTGAAGCTAGCGCCGGTGTTCCCGTCCGCGCCATCAGTTCGAGAAATCAGGCACGAAAGATCCAGCGGGTGTTGAACCGTCCCGACGCGCGGTACGTGCCGTTGACAAGGGGGCATCAGCACCACCGCCCCCCACCGGAGGTCTTCATGTCCGTCGTCCCCACCGCATCCGTGCCACAAGGAGAGCCCCCCGTGACCACCGAAGCAGCGCCGCCCTCCGGCGGCGCGGACACGCACCCGGCGAGTCCCACGGCAGCAGAGTTCGCAGCCGTCCAGGAGAGCGCGGAGTTCGGCGAACTGCGCCGGTCCTACCGTTCCTTCGCGTTCCCCCTCACCGTGGCCTTCATCGCCTGGTACCTGCTCTACGTGCTGCTGTCCAACTACGCGACCGGCTTCATGGGGACCAAGCTCTTCGGCAGCGTCAACGTCGCCCTCGTCCTCGGCCTCGGCCAGTTCGCCACCACCTTCGCCATCGCCTGGTGGTACTCCAAGCACGCCGCCGAGAAGCTCGACCCCAAGGCCGAGGCCATCAAGTCCCGCATGGAGGCCGGAGCATGAGCGCCCCCCTGGCCGCGACCCTCGCCGTCGGCGCCTCCGAGCACCGCCCGCTGATCATCACCCTCTTCGGGCTGTTCGTCGTCGCCACCCTGGCCATCACCGTGTGGGCCGGCCGCCAGACCAAGGGCGCCGCCGACTTCTACGCCGGCGGCCGCCAGTTCACCGGCTTCCAGAACGGCCTGGCCATCTCCGGCGACTACATGTCCGCCGCGTCCTTCCTCGGCATCGCCGGCGCCATCGCCCTCTTCGGCTACGACGGCTTCCTCTACTCCATCGGCTTCCTCGTCGCCTGGCTGGTCGCCCTGCTGCTCGTCGCCGAGCCGCTGCGCAACTCCGGCCGCTACACCATGGGCGACGTCCTGGCGTACCGGATGCGCCAGCGGCCCGTACGGACCGCCGCCGGCACCTCCACCATCGTGGTGTCGATCTTCTACCTGCTCGCCCAGATGGCCGGCGCCGGCGTGCTCGTCTCGCTGCTGCTCGGCATCACCAGCGACGGCGGCAAGCTCGCCATCGTCGGCCTGGTCGGCGTCCTGATGATCCTCTACGTCACCATCGGCGGCATGAAGGGCACCACCTGGGTCCAGATGGTCAAGGCCGTCCTGCTCATCGCGGGCGCCCTGCTGCTGACCTTCCTGGTGCTGTGGAAGTTCAACTTCAACATCTCCGACCTGCTCGGCAAGGCCGCCGAGAAGAACAGCAACGAGGTCCTCAACCTGGCGCCGGGCACCCCCGAGTTCCTCGAGCCCGGCCGCAAGTACGGCGCCACCGAGACCTCGAAGCTCGACTTCATCTCCCTCGGCCTCGCGCTCGTGCTCGGCACCGCCGGCCTGCCGCACATCCTGATCCGCTTCTACACCGTCCCCACCGCCAAGGCCGCCCGCAAGTCCGTGAACTGGGCCATCGGCATCATCGGCGCCTTCTACCTGATGACCATCGCCCTCGGCTTCGGCGCCGCCGCCCTGCTGAACCGGGCCGACATCATCGCCTCCAACCCGGCCGGCAACACCGCGGCCCCGCTGCTCGCCCAGGCCCTCGGCGGCGGTGCCGACTCCACCGGCGGCGCGATCCTGCTCGCCGTGATCTCGGCCGTCGCCTTCGCCACCATCCTCGCGGTGGTCGCCGGCCTCACCCTGGCCTCCTCCTCGTCCTTCGCCCACGACATCTACGTCAACGTGATCCGCAGGGGCAAGGCCACCGAGCAGGAGGAGGTACGCGCCGCCCGCTGGTCCACCGTCGTCATCGGCGCCGTCGCCATCGTCCTGGGCGCCCTCGCCCGCGACATGAACGTGGCCGGCCTGGTGGCCCTCGCCTTCGCGGTCGCGGCCTCCGCCAACCTCCCGACCATCCTCTACAGCCTCTTCTGGAAGCGCTTCACCACCCAGGGCGCGCTGTGGTCCATCTACGGCGGCCTGGTCTCCTCCGTGGTCCTGGTGCTCTTCTCACCCGTGGTCTCCGGCAACCCCAAGACCTCGATGTTCAAGGGCGTCGACTTCCACTGGTTCCCGCTGGAGAACCCCGGCCTCATCTCCATCCCGCTGGGCTTCCTGCTCGGCTGGCTGGGCACGGTCCTCTCCAAGGAGACCCCCGACCGCGAGAAGTACGCGGAGCTGGAGGTGCGCTCCCTCACCGGCACCGGCGCCCACTGAGGCACTGCGTCGATCATCCGAACACGGACCGTGGCCGCGTCGTACGTCCCTACGACGCGGCCTCGTCACGTCTCGTTCTTTCCTGCTCACCAAAGCGACACATGCGTCGCGTAGGCTCGAATCGAGCGCATCACTTGCGTGAACCTCATCGGAACCGGACCAGGGGAGGGGGCCACTGTGCTCATCGACACCTACGGCCGCGTGGCCACTGACCTGAGGGTCTCGCTCACCGACCGGTGCAACCTGCGGTGCACGTACTGCATGCCCGAAGAAGGCCTGCAGTGGCTGGCCAAGCCCGACCTGCTCACCGACGACGAGATCGTCCGGCTGATCCGGATCGCCGTCACCGGCCTCGGCGTCACCGAGGTCCGCTTCACCGGCGGCGAGCCGCTGCTGCGCCCCGGCCTGGTCGGGATCGTCGAGCGGTGCGCCGCTCTGGAACCGCGCCCGCAGATGTCGCTGACCACCAACGGCATCGGCCTGGGGCGCACCGCGCGGGCTCTGAAGGCCGCCGGCCTGGACCGCGTCAACGTCTCGCTGGACACCCTGCGGCCCGAGGTCTTCAAGACCCTCACCCGCCGCGACCGCCACAAGGACGTCGTCGAGGGCATGGCCGCGGCCCGGGAAGCCGGCCTCACCCCGGTCAAGGTCAACGCCGTCCTGATGCCCGGACTCAACGACGACGAGGCCCCCGACCTGCTGGCCTGGGCCGTCGACCACGGCTACGAGATGCGCTTCATCGAGCAGATGCCGCTCGACGCCCAGCACGGCTGGAAGCGCGACGGGATGATAACCGCCGGTGACATCCTGGAATCGCTGCGCACCCGCTTCGAGCTGACCCCCGAGGGCGAGGAGCGCCGCGGCGCCGCCCCCGCCGAGCGCTGGCTCGTCGACGGCGGCCCGGCCACCGTGGGAGTCATCGCCTCGGTCACCCGCCCGTTCTGCCGCGCCTGCGACCGCACCCGGCTCACCGCCGACGGCCAGGTCCGTACGTGCCTGTTCGCGACCGAGGAGTCCGACCTGCGGTCCGCCCTGCGCTCCGGCGCCCCGGACGAGGAGATCGCCCGGCTCTGGAAGGTCGCCATGTGGGGCAAGAAGGCCGGCTCCGGCCTGGACGACCCCTCGTTCCTCCAGCCCGACCGCCCGATGTCAGCGATCGGCGGCTGACCACTCCTCCAGGGTCACCACGTCCTTCAGGAACCCGCGCACGCCCAGGAACTGCGACAGGTGCTCGCGGTGTTCCTCGCACGCCAGCCACGTCTTGCGCCGTTCCGGCGTGTGCAGCTTCGGGTTGTTCCAGGCCAGCACCCATACGGCCGCCTCGCGGCAGCCCTTGGCGGAGCAGATGGGGGAGTCGGCGGCCCCGGCGGGGTCCTGATCGGCGAAGAGGTTCACGCCCCCACCCTAAGAGACCCGGACGGAGACATGACGACGCCGAGCAGCCACGGGGGGAGCTGCCCGGCGTCGGTCCGTCGCTCCGACGGGGGATGCGGAGCGCGTAGGCAGTATGTCACGCAGGACCGGGTACGGTGCACTGGAACTTCATGATTGATCTGAGGTTTTCTTGAGGTTCCCCGTCTCCAGCGCCGGACGCGCAGGTGGGGCGATGAAGTTCGAGGGCAGGGAAGGCGTCGATTCGCGCCCCGCGTTGGCGATGACGACCGCGATGTACGGCAGCAGCGCACCGGCCACGAGCGTCACGATCGCCACGTGTCGCTCGATGTTCCACAGCACGACGGTCGCGATGACCGACAGCGTCCTGATCGTCATCGAGATGACGTAACGGCGCTGCCGTCCCCGGACGTCTTCCTCGAGCCCCATCCGGGCCCCGGTGATCCGGAAGACCTCGGCCTTGTTCCGCTTCTTCGCCTTCACCCTTCCACGGTACGCGCCGCCCGCCGCGCTGCCACGAGGGGGTACGCCCCGGACGGAGCCGCCCGACATGCGCGGCGGGCCGGACGGGCCGAGACTGGCCGCACATGCGCACCGCGCGTCACGAGGAGGCGAGATGAGCTGGTTGTGGGCGATCATCGTGGGTTTCGTGCTGGGGCTCATAGCCCGGGCCGTCCTGCCGGGCAAGCAGCACCAGCCGCTCTGGCTGACCACGCTGTTCGGCATCGCGGGCGCCGTCCTCGGCAACGCGGTCGCCGTCTGGTTCGGGGTCGGCGAGACCAAGGGCATCGACTGGACGCGGCACCTGCTGCAACTCGTCGGAGCCATCGTCATCGTCGCCCTGGGCGAGATGGTCTACAAATCGCTGCGCGGCCGGCGCACCGCGTAACCCGGCGGGCGCGCGGGCGACCCGCGGGCCGTGACGGACCCGGCGGTGCGCGGGGCAGCACAGGGCGGAGGGGCCGGACGGACAGTGTCGTCCGTACCGGCCCCTCCGCCGTGCGCTGCTCCCGCCGGGTGCCGCGGGGGTGGTCGGTCAGGCGCCGGTGACCTCGACCGCGGCCAGGCTCTTCTTGCCGCGGCGCAGCACCAGCCAGCGCCCGTGCAGCAGGTCCTCCCGGGCCGGGACCGCGTCCTCGGCGGTGACCTTGACGTTGTTCACGTACGCGCCGCCCTCCTTCACCGTCCGGCGGCCGGCCGACTTGCTGGCGACCAGGCCGGTCTCGGCCATCAGGTCCACGACCTGGCCGAGCTCGGCGACCTCGGCGCGCGGCAGCTCGGACAGGGCCGCGGCCAGCGTGGCCTCGTCCAGGTCCGCGAGCTCGCCCTGGCCGAACAGCGCCTTGGACGCGGCGATCACGGCGGCGCACTGGTCGGCGCCGTGCACCAGCGCCGTCAGCTCCTCCGCGAGCGCCCGCTGCGCGGCCCGCGCCTGCGGCCGCTCGGCGGTCTGCGCCTCCAGCTCCTCCAGCTCCGCGATGGACCGGAAGGACAGGATCCGCATGTAGGTGGAGATGTCCCGGTCGTCCACGTTCAGCCAGAACTGGTAGAACGCGTACGGCGTGGTCATCTCCGGGTCGAGCCACACGGCCCCGCCCTCGGTCTTGCCGAACTTGGTGCCGTCGGCCTTGACCATCAGAGGCGTCGCCAGCGCGTGCACCTCGGCCTGCGGCTCCAGGCGGTGGATCAGGTCCAGGCCGGCCGTCAGGTTGCCCCACTGGTCCGACCCGCCCTGCTGGAGGGTGCAGCCGTGGCGGCGGTACAGCTCCAGGAAGTCCATGCCCTGGAGCAGCTGGTAGCTGAACTCGGTGTAGCTGATGCCCTGGTCGGACTCCAGCCGCTTGGCGACCGAGTCCTTCGTCAGCATCTTGTTGACGCGGAAGTGCTTGCCGATGTCCCGCAGGAACTCGATGGCGGACATGCTCGCCGTCCAGTCCAGGTTGTTCACCAGGACCGCCGCGTTCTCGCCCTCGAAGGACAGGAACGGCTCGATCTGCGACCGCAGCCGGCCGACCCACTCCGCGATGACGGCCGGGTCGTTCAGGGTGCGCTCCGCGGTCGGCCGCGGGTCACCGATCTGACCGGTGGCCCCGCCGACCAGCGCCAGCGGCCGGTTCCCGGCCAGCTGGAGCCGGCGCATGGTGAGCACCTGCACCAGGTGACCCACGTGCAGCGAGGCCGCCGTCGGGTCGTAGCCGCAATAGAACGTGACCGGACCGTCCGCGAACGCCTTGCGCAGCGCTTCTTCGTCGGTGGACTGGGCGAACAGCCCGCGCCACTTCAGTTCGTCGACGATGTCCGTCACGGTTCTCTCGACTCCTTCGCAGGGATGGGTACGGCGTTCAGTCTAGGCTGGCGGGGCGGGTGTCCCCGCCCCGCCGGCCTCATACGCCCTTGCTGACCGAGCTCATGTTGAAGTCGGGGATCCGCAGCGCCGGCATCGCGGCCCGGGTGAACCAGTCGCCCCACTCGCGCGGCAGCGTCTTCTCGGTCCGTCCGGCCTCCGTCGCCCGCGACAGCAGGTCCACCGGCGACTCGTTGAAGCGGAAGTTGTTGACCTCCCCGACGACCTGCCCGTCCTCCACCAGGTAGACGCCGTCCCGGGTCAGGCCCGTCAGCAGCAGCGTCGCCGGGTCGACCTCGCGGATGTACCACAGGCAGGTCAGCAGCAGCCCGCGCCCGGTCGCCGCCACCATCTCCTCCAGGGACGCGCCCCCGCCCCCGTCCAGGATCAGGTTCCCGAAGCCCGGCGCCGACGGCAGCCCCGTCAGGGCCGCGCTGTGCCGCGTGGTCGTCAGGTGCGCCAGCTCGCCGCCGCGCACCCACTCCACCGGCGGCACCGGCAGACCGTTGTCGAAGACGGACGCGTCGTCGCCCGAGCTGTGCGCGATCACGAACGGCGCCGACTCCAGCCCCGGCTCCGCCGGGTCGCTGCGCAGCGTCAGCGGCAGAGCGGAGAGCTTCTCGCCCAGCCGGGTGCCGCCACCGGGCCGGGAGAACACCGTGCGGCCCTCCACCGCGTCCCGGGCCGCCGCCGACCACATCTGGTAGATCAGCAGGTCCGCCACCGCCGTCGGCGGCAGCAGCGTCTCGTACCGGCCGGCCGGCAGCTCGATCTTCCGCTCGGCCCAGCCCAGCCGCACGGCCAGCTCGCCGTCCAGCGCCAGCGGGTCGACGTCCTTGAAGTCCCGGGTGGCCCGGCCCACCCAGGCCGACCTCTGGCGGTCGGGTGACTTGGCGTTGAGCTCCAGGGTGCCGTTGGGCTGGTCGTGGCGCAGCCGCAGCCCGGCCGAGGTGCCGACGTACGTGGTGACCAGCTCGTGGTGGGCGAAGCCGTACAGCTCCCGGCCGCCCGCCCGGGCCCGCGCGAAGGCCTCGCCGAGCGCCGGGGCGAAGTCGGCGAACACCGCCGAGGAGGTCTCGCCCGGTCCGTCCGCGAAGTCCGGCGACGACGGCGTACCGGTGACCAGCGGCTGGGCGTCCTCGGCGGGGCCCGCGGTGCGTGCGGCCGCCTCGGCGGCCCGCACCAGCGGCTCCAGGTCCGCGGCGGTCACGGCGGAGCGCGAGACGACCCCCGAGGCCGTGCCCTCCTTGCCGTCCACCGTCGCGATCACCGTGAGGGTACGGCCGCGGGTCACGCCGTTCGTGGTCAGCGCGTTGCCCGCCCAGCGCAGGTTGGCGCTCGACTCCTCGTCGGCGATCACCACGCAGCCGTCGGCCGTGGACAGCTCCAGTGCCCGCTCGACGATCTCGTGGGGCTTGGTGCGTCCGTTCGAAAGCGTGCTCATCGGCCGGCCTCCTGCGTGGTGTTCAGGATGTTCACGTCACGGAACAGTGCGGACGGGCAGCCGTGCGAGACCGCCGCCACCTGGCCCGGCTGGGCCTTGCCGCAGTTGAAGGCGCCGCCCAGGACGTACGTCTGGGGGCCGCCGACCTTCTCCATCGACCCCCAGAAGTCGGTGGTCGTGGCCTGGTACGCGACGTCGCGCAGCTGACCGGCCAGCCGCCCGTTCTCGATCCGGAAGAAGCGCTGCCCGGTGAACTGGAAGTTGTAGCGCTGCATGTCGATCGACCACGACCGGTCGCCGACCACGTAGATGCCGCGCTCCACCCCGCCGATCAGGTCCTCGGTGGAGAGCCCGCCCGGATCCGGCTGGAGCGAGACGTTCGCCATCCGCTGCACCGGCACGTGCCCGGGGGAGTCGGCGAAGGCGCAGCCGTTGGAGCGGCCCAGCCCGGTGAGCTTCGCGATGCGGCGGTCGAGCTGGTAGCCGACCAGGGTGCCGTCCTTGACCAGGTCCCAGGACTGCGCCTGGACGCCCTCGTCGTCGTAGCCGATGGTGGCCAGGCCGTGCTCGGCCGTGCGGTCACCGGTCACGTTCATGATCGGGGAGCCGTACGTCAGCTTGCCCAGCTGGTCGAACGTGGCGAACGAGGTGCCCGCGTACGCCGCCTCGTAGCCCAGCGCCCGGTCCAGCTCGGTGGCGTGCCCGATGGACTCGTGGATGGTCAGCCACAGGTTGGAGGGGTCGACCACCAGGTCGTAGCGCCCGGCCTCGACGCTCGGCGCCCGCATCTTCTCCGCCAGCAGCGAGGGGATCTGCTCCAGCTCGCCGTCCCAGTCCCAGCCGGTGCCCGTCAGGTACTCCCAGCCCCGGCCGGCCGGCGGCGCGATGGTCCGCATCGAGTCGAACTCGCCGGTCTTGGCGTCCACGGCCACCGCGGTCAGCTGCGGGTGGATCCGCACGCGCTGCTGGGTGGTCACGGTCCCGGCGGTGTCGGCGTAGAACTTGTTCTCGTGCACGGCGAGCAGCGAGGCGTCGACGTGCGCCACGCCCTCGGCCCGCAGCAGCCGGTTGCTGAAGTCGGCCAGCAGCGCCGCCTTCTCCTCGTCCGGCACCGAGAACGGGTCCACGTCGTAGGCGGACACCCACGTCCTGTCCGCGTGCACCGGCTCGTCGGCGAGTTCCACCCGCTCGTCCGAGCCGGCCGCCTTGATCACCTTCGCGGACAGCTGCGCCATCGCGACGGCCTGCGAGGCCACCTTGGCGGCCCCGTCCATCGTCAGGTCCACACCCGAGGCGAAGCCCCAGCTGCCCCCGTGCACCACCCGGACCGCGTACCCGAGGTCGGTGGTGTCGGACCCGCCGGAGGGCTTGGCGTCCCGCAGCCGCCAGGAGGCGTTGCGGATCCGCTCCAGCCGGAAGTCGGCGTGGTCGGCGCCCAGCGCGCGCGCCCGCGCGAGCGCCGCGTCGGCGAGCGCCCGCAGGGGCAGGTCGGTGAAGGACGAATCAATTCCGTGGACCACGGGTGGCCTCACTCTCCTCGTGCCGGGTGACTTCCACGTGCTCCGGTGCCCCCCGGAGCCGTGGGGCTCCGGTGCTCCGTTCGCACCGGGAAGTCAATCACGCTGGGCGACGGACCTGCGACGGAAATTGCGGTGCGTCCGCCGCGCCGCGGAGGGCGCCACGGACCGCCCGGTTCTGTAGGGAACCCACAGAGCCCGTCGCGCGGCCCTGTCGGGGACCGATTCCCCGGATGGGGGGTGCGCCCGATAGGTTTTTGGTATTCAGACCGCTAGTGAAAGGGTGATCTGTTGAGCCGCTCGGTTCTCGTCACCGGAGGAAACCGGGGCATCGGCCTCGCCATCGCCCGCGCCTTCGCCGAGGGCGGCGACAAGGTCGCGATCACGTATCGCTCGGGCGAGCCGCCGGAGGCCCTCACCGAGCTGGGAGTGCTGGCGGTCCGCTGCGACATCACCGACTCCGAGCAGGTCGAGCAGGCGTACAAGGAGATCGAGGACAAGCACGGCGCGGTCGAGGTGCTGGTGGCGAACGCCGGCATCACCAAGGACCAGCTGCTGATGCGCATGTCCGAGGAGGACTTCACCTCCGTCCTCGACACCAACCTCACGGGCACCTTCCGCGTCGTCAAGCGTGCCAACCGCGGCATGCTCCGCGCCAAGAAGGGCCGCGTCGTCCTCATCTCCTCGGTCGTCGGGCTGCTGGGCTCGGCCGGCCAGGCCAACTACGCCGCCTCCAAGGCCGGCCTCGTCGGCTTCGCCCGCTCCCTCGCCCGTGAGCTGGGCTCCCGCAACATCACCTTCAACGTGGTGGCCCCCGGCTTCGTGGACACCGACATGACGAAGGTGCTCACCGACGAGCAGCGCGCCGGCATCGTCTCGCAGGTCCCCCTCGGCCGCTACGCGCAGCCCGAGGAGATCGCCGCGGCCGTGAGCTTCCTGGCGTCCGACGCCGCCGCGTACATCACTGGAGCCGTCATTCCCGTTGACGGCGGATTGGGCATGGGTCACTGATCACATGAGCGGAATTCTCGACGGCAAGCGCATCCTCATCACGGGTGTGCTGATGGAGTCGTCCATCGCCTTCCACGCCGCCCGGCTGGCCCAGGAGCAGGGCGCCGAGGTCATCCTCACGGCGTGGCCACGCCCGAGCCTGACCGAGCGCGTCGCCAAGAAGCTGCCCAAGCCCGTCAAGGTGATCGAGCTCGACGTCACCAACGAGGAGCACCTCGCCCGCCTGGAGGGCCTCGTCCGCGAGGAGCTCGGCAGCCTCGACGGTGTCCTCCACTCGATCGGTTTCGCGCCGCAGGACGCCCTCGGCGGCAACTTCCTGAACACGCCGTTCGAGTCGGTGGCCACCGCCATGCACGTCTCGGCGTTCTCGCTGAAGTCGCTGACCATGGCCTGCAAGCCGCTGTTCCCGGCGGAGGGCGCGGCCGTCGTCGGCCTCACCTTCGACGCGCAGTTCGCCTGGCCGCAGTACGACTGGATGGGCCCGGCCAAGGCGGCCCTGGAGGCCACCAGCCGCTACCTCGCCCGCGACCTGGGCAAGGAGAACATCCGCTGCAACCTGGTCTCGGCCGGTCCGCTCGGCTCGATGGCAGCGAAGTCCATCCCGGGCTTCTCGGACCTCGCGGAGGTCTGGAACACCCGCTCCATGCTGGAGTGGGACATGAGCGACCCGGAGCCCACGGGCAAGGCCATCGTGGCCCTGCTGTCCGACTGGTTCCCGAAGACCACCGGCGAGATCGTCCACGTGGACGGCGGCCTGCACGCGATGGGCGCCTGAGCGCCTGAGCACCTGACGAACGTATGCCCGTACGCGCGCGCGTACGGGCCGGGCCGCGCCCCCCTTCCGGGGGCGCGGCCTTCCGCGTTGCGTGGCCCGACCGGGTCGTTCCGAGTCGAGAATGCGGGCATATACCTGCAAACTGACCGGGTCGGGATCTTCCCGGCGTGCTGCGGGGAGGAGGTACGGGAGTGCGCGCGAGGCGGAGCCGGGCGGTATCGCTGCTGGTCACCTCGGTCGTCCTGACCGGCCTTCTGATCCCGGGGGCGGTCGCGCAGCCCCCGGACGCCGGCCCGGCGGCAGGGCCCGGGACGGCCGCGTCGGCGGAGGAGCGGGCGGAGGCCGATGCCGTGGACGCGGACGTGGGCGCGGCGGGGGCGGTGGGCGCCGGGGGCGGGGCGGATTCCGGCGGCTCGGACGCGGTGGACGCCGGTGACATCGCCGCGGAGCCCCCCGCCCAGCCCGCCCGGCCGCCCGCCCGGGACCTGTTCGGCGCGGACTGCGACCTGGAGATCACGGGCTCGTACGTCGCCGCGTACTGCCACAACCGCTACGCCGAGACCGACCTGGTCCGCCTGCACGTCGAGTGCGACCGCTGGTGGGACGTGGACGGCGACGGAGCGCCGGCCGCGGTCGGCCCGGCCGGGCGCGTCGAGCTGGCCGGCCGCTGCTGGAAGGAGGTCCGCTCCGCCTGGGTCAGCCACGAGCGGCCGTGAGCCCGGGCGCGCCCGGTGCGGGGCGCCGGGTGCGGGGCGCCGGGTCCGAGGCCGGGTGCGGGGCGCGGGGTCAGCGCCGCTCGCCGAGGCAGGCGAAGGGGTAGCCGCCCGCTTCCGAGGCCGCCGTGGCGCCGTCCCGGCGGCGGATCGCCTCGATCAGCCGGGCGTGGTCCAGGTGCGTCCCGGGAGTGAGCTCGGTGCCCACGTCCGTGCGCAGCCAGTCCCGCACCAGGTCGCCGAGGTCGGCGTACAGCTCGATCAGGACCTCGTTGTGCGAAGCGGTCACGACCGCCATGTGCAGGGCCATGTCGGCGGCCACGAAGCGCTCGGCGTCCCCCGAGGCCCAGGCCTCCTCGCGGCGCGCGAGCAGCGCGTCCAGCTGGAGCAGGTCCTTGTCCGTGCGCCGCTCCGCCGCCAGCCGCCCCGCCGACGACTCCAGCGTCGAGCGCACCTCCGCGATGTGCCGCGGATCGGCGCCCGCGAAGCGCCGGTGCATCACCCCGGCCAGCTCGCTGGTGGCCAGGACGTACGTGCCCGAGCCCTGCCGGATGTCCAGCAGTCCGTTGTGCGCCAGGGCCCGCACCGCCTCGCGCACGGTGTTGCGGGCCACGCCCAGCAGCTCGACCAGCTCCGGCTCGGTGGGGATGCGCGAGCCCACCGGCCACTCGCCGGAGGTGATCTGGTTGCGGAGCTGGGCGATCACCTGGTCGACCAGTGCGGAGCGCCGGGGGGACGTCAGCGGCATGGGGCCTTCTTCGTTCCAGGGTGGACAACGCTGCGGGAAGCGTATCGGGGTGGACAGCCAATCATCCCATGATTCTATGATGGCGCCATGCCCGACGAAGACATACAGACCATGAAGCGGCCCGCCGTCACCCGTCCGGACCGGCGCGGTCCCGGCTCCGGGACCACCGCCGGGTCCGCCGCGGCCCAGGACCCCCGGTGGCTCGGTCCCGTGCTCATCGTCGGCATCGTGCTCGCCGCCCTGAACCTGCGGCCCGCCATCACCAGCCTCGGTGCCCTGTTCGAGGAGGTCCGCACCGGCCTCGGCATGAGCGGCACCGTCGCCGGACTGATCACCTCCGTCCCCGCCCTGTGCTTCGCCGTCTTCGGCATCACCGCGCCCCGGCTCTCCCGCCGCTTCGGCCCGGCCGCCGTCGTCTGCGCCGGCATGGCCGCCGTCGCCACCGGCCTGCTGATCCGGCCCTTCACGCACGGCGCGGCCGGTTTCCTCGCCGCCAGCGCCCTCTCGCTCGCCGGCATCGCGCTCACCAACGTGCTGCTGCCGGTGATCGTCAAGCGCTGGTTCCCCGACAGGGTCGGCACCATGACCGGCCTGTATTCCATGGCCCTGGCCGCCGGCACCTCGCTGGCCGCCGCCGCGACCGTGCCGATGACCGAGGGCCTGCTGGGCGGCGGCTGGCGGGCCGGGCTGCTGGTGTGGGCCGTGCTCGCGCTGGCCGCCGTACTGCCCTGGCTGCCCATCGCCCTGCGGGCCCGCCGGGACGCGCGCAGCGGGGCGCCCGCGGCCGCCGCGGACCCGGGCATCCGGATCGTCCGCAGCCGTACCGCCTGGGCCCTGGCCTGCTACTTCGGCCTCCAGGCCACCGGCGCCTACATCACCATGGGCTGGCTCCCGCAGATCTTCCGCGACGCCGGGGTCTCCGCCGGCACCGCCGGTGTGCTGCTCGCCGTCACGATGGTGATGGGCGTCCCGCTCGCCTTCGTCATTCCCGGGGTCGCCGGACGCCTGCGCAACCAGGGCGTCATCGCCGTCGTCCTCGGCCTCTTCGGCCTCGCCGGATACGCCGGCCTGTATTTCGCCCCGGCCGCCGGCGCCTGGGCCTGGGCCCTGCTGCTCGGCGTCTCCAACTGCGCCTTCCCGCTCGTCATCACGATGATCGGACTGCGCGCCAAGTCCCCGGCGGGCGTCGTCAAGCTCTCCGCGTTCGCCCAGAGCACCGGCTACCTCATCTCCATCCCCGGACCCCTGATCATCGGCACCCTCTACCAGCACAGCGGCGGCTGGGACCTGCCGCTGGCGCTGATGGCCTGCCTGCTCGTGCCGCAGATCGCGCTGGGCGTCCTGGCGGGCCGGGACCGCACGGTCGAGGACGAATGCGGCGTGCGAGACTGATGGGCATGCCCGTTCTCGAACCGAACCCCGCCAACGGCCACAAGAAGCTCGGCATCGTCCTCGGCGCGATGCTCGGCGTGACCGTGATCATCGCCATCATCGCGACGATCGCCTCGCCCTGACGGCCCCCGCGGTGGCCCCCGCCGGGCCCTTGGTGGGGTTAACCCCCGTAACCCCTAGGGGGCGGGGCTCAGGGTGATCTGGGGTGTGCCCCGGATGGGAAGCGCGTCCTTCGATCCATAGATTCGGAGTGAGCGAGGAAGTCCCAGCCGAAACCCCACGGAGGCGGTCATGTCGGCCCCGACGCACACCCGGTCCGTCACCCCGGCCACCACGGCGTACGCGCACTCCGCGTCGTATACCACCCCTCCCCAGGCCTCCGCGGCGCGGTACGCCTCCGCGGCGCGGTACGCCTCCGCGGCGCGGTACGCCTCCTCCGGGCCGTACGGTTCCTCCGCGCCGGCCGCGCGGATACGGCCCCGGGCGGCGGCCGGTGCCGACGCCCGGCTGCACTGGTGGGCCCTCGCGCTGCCCGCCCTCGCCTTCGTCCTGCTGCTGCTCCTGCTCGCCGGCTCCGGCCAGGCCCAGGCGGCCTCCGGTGAGGGCCCCGCGATCACCCAGGTCACCGGCCAGATCCTGCGCGCCCTCGGCTGACCAGGGCCGACAGGCCCCGCCCAGGGGCGCACAGCCCGCCGCGGGCGTGCGCCCTGCCCCGTGCGGGTGAGCCCCTCAACACCCTGCGCCCCATGGCTCGTTTCGTGCGAAGCTGGGAGTCATGAGCGCCGACACACCCCGCAGGATCGCCCTCCTCCGGCACGCCAAGGCCGACTGGCCCGAGGGCTCCGACCATGAAAGGCCGCTGGCGGAGCGAGGTCGCAAGGATGCCCCGGCCGTCGGACTGAAGCTTGCCGAAACCGGCATCACCTTCGACCTGGCCCTCTGCTCCACGGCCGTCCGCACCCGCGAGACCTGGAAGCTCGCCGTGCAGGAACTGCCCCACCGGCCCAAGACGGTCTACGAGGAGCGGCTGTACGACGCCTCGCTGGGCGAGCTCATCGCCCTCGTCAACGAGACCTCCGACGAGGTCGGCGACCTCCTGGTCATCGGCCACAACCCGGGCATGCACGCCCTCGCGGACGCGCTCGCCGGCCGGGCCGAGGGCGACACCCTGGCCCGGATGAGCCGGTCCGGCTTCCCGACCGCCGCGCTGGCCGTCGTCTCCTTCACCGGCTCCTGGAAGTCCGTCGAGCACGGGGTCGGCACCCTGCTGGACTTCTGGACCCCGAAGGACCACTGACCCGCATACGGCAGCCTGCATACGGCGGCCCGCATACGGCGCTGGGCCCCGGCGACCGCCGGGGCCCAGCGTCGTATCCGGGGGCCGCTCACGCCAGGTCGGCGGCCTCGACCTCTTCCCGGGTGATGCCCAGCAGGTACAGCACGGCGTCCAGGAACGGCACGTTCACCGCGGTGTGCGCGGCCTCGCGGACCACCGGCTTGGCGTTGAAGGCCACGCCCAGCCCCGCCGCGTTCAGCATGTCCAGGTCATTGGCGCCGTCCCCGATCGCCACCGTCTGCGCCAGCGGCACCCCGGCCTCGGTGGCGAACCGGCGCAGCAGCCGCGCCTTGCCGGCCCGGTCGACGACCTCGCCCACGACCCGGCCGGTGAGCTTGCCGTCGACGATCTCCAGGGTGTTGGCGGAGGCGAAGTCCAGCCCCAGCCGCTCCTTGAGGTCGTCCGTGACCTGCGTGAACCCGCCGGAGACGACCCCCACCTGGTACCCGAGCCGCTTGAGCGTCCGGATCAGGGTCCGGGCGCCGGGCGTGAGCCGTACCTCGGCCCGCACCTTGTCCACGACCGAGGCGTCCAGCCCGGCCAGCAGCGCCACCCGCGCGTGCAGCGACTGCTCGAAGTCCAGCTCGCCGCGCATCGCCCGCTCGGTCACCTCGGCCACCTCGGCCTCGCAGCCGGCGTGCGCCGCGAACAGCTCGATGACCTCGTCCTGGATCAGGGTCGAGTCCACGTCCATGACGACCAGCCGCTGCGCCCGGCGGTGCAGCCCGGCCGACACCACGGCCACGTCCACCCCGATGTGCCCGGAGGCGAGCGCCAGCGCGGTGCGCAGGGGCTCGGTCTCGGTGCCGGAGACGGCGAACTCGACGGCGGTCACGGGATACTTGGCGAGCCGGAAGATACGGTCGATGTTGCCGCCGGTCGCCGTGATCCGGGCGGCGATCGCCGCCGTGGCCTCCGCGGTGAGCGGGTGACCCAGCACCGTGACATGGGAACGGCCACTGCCGCGCGGCCGGTTGTCACCGGTGCCCGAGATGATCTCGGCCTGGAGCCGGAGGGACTCGGCCCAGCTGTGCACGGTGGCCCGCAGCTCGCCCTCCGCGCCCACGGCGGGCTTGGTGACGAGGGCGCACAGCACGATGCGGCCACGGGTGACGACCTGCTCGATGTCGACGACGTCGACGGAGTAGGCGGCGAGGGTGTCGAACAGCCCGGCGGTGATCCCGGGACGGTCCTTGCCGAAGATCTTGACGAGGAGGGTGGGGACGTCGGAGGTCTGCGAAGCGCTCATGGTGCGACCACGGTATCTTCCCCGTCCTCTCCGGGCGCCCCTGGACCACTCTGTGGACGCCGCTCCCCCCGAACCTCCCCGCACGGCGGTCCTCCCGGTGGTCGGGCCGGTGGCCCCGGGGTGAACACCTCCCGACATCCGGCCCGCGTCGCCGCCCTGCCCCCGTCGCCGGTGCTCCCGGCGGGCCGAGAAGTCCCGTATCCGACTCTCCGGGTGCCTTTCGGTCCCGTCGCGGGCGGCCCGCGCGGGCCCGATGCGAGGCCCGAATACCACTTGTGGCCGCAGGCCTGGAATAGTTCCCCACGATGTTCGCGATCCCTAGACTCCCTGACGTCAGGGGGATCCTCGGGGGACAACAAGTGGGGCTGGAGTGCCGGAACTCGTACTGGAATTGAACGGAAGGACCTGGACGCTCGATCCGTCCAGGTCGTACTCACTGGGGCGCGACCCCCAGGGCGACGTGGTGATCGATGACGCCCGGGTCTCCTGGCGGCACGCCACCATCAGCTGGAACGGCCGGGGTTGGGCCATCGAGGACCACGGCAGCACCAACGGCACGTACGTGCTGGGCAGCCGGGTGCAGCAGGCCGAGCTGACGCCCGGTACGCCGGTGCTCCTCGGCAACGCCAACGACGGCCCGCGGCTGAACCTCAGCGCCGTCGCCGCACCGCAGCCGGCCGTCGCGCAGGCGGCGCAGCAGGCCCAGCAGGCCTGGCCCGGCGCGCAGCAGCAGGCTCCGGTCCAGCAGCAGGCGTACCAGCAGCCGCAGCAGCAGCCGCAGGCTCAGCAGTACCAGCAGCAGCCCTTCGTCCCGCAGCAGCACGGCGGCGGTGACGCCGCCGGCCGCGCCGCCGCGCCCGGCGGCGGCCAGCAGGGCTACAGCGACCGCAGCCCCACCACGTTCCACCAGATCGCCGTCGGCCGCGTCATGCGCATCGGCCGTGCCCTGGAGAACGAGCTCGTCGTCTCCGACCTCCAGGTCTCGCGCCACCACGCGGAGTTCCGCTCCACCGGTGGCCGCTTCGAGATCCACGACCTCGGCAGCCACAACGGCACGTACGTCAACGGCCAGCCGCTGCCCAAGTCCGGCACCGCGCTGCTCGGCCCGAACGACATCGTCGGCGTCGGCCACTCCACCTTCCGCATCGTCGGCGACCGCCTCGAGGAGTTCGTCGACTCCGGCGACGTCTCCTTCTCGGCCCGCCACCTGACGGTCACGGTCGACGGCGGCAAGCAGATCCTCAAGGACGTCACCTTCGGCGTCCCCGAGAAGTCGCTGATCGGTGTCATCGGCCCGTCCGGCTCCGGCAAGTCCACCCTGCTCAAGGCGCTGACCGGCTACCGGCCCGCCGACCAGGGCGACGTCCTCTACGACAACCGCAACCTGTACAAGCAGTTCGCGGAGCTCCGCCAGCGCATCGGCCTGGTCCCGCAGGACGACATCCTGCACAAGGAGCTGAAGGTCTCCACCGCCCTGAAGTACGCGGCCAAGCTGCGCTTCCCCGGCGACACCGCCGAGTCCGAGCGCGCCGCCCGTATCGACGAGGTGCTGCGCGAGCTCAAGCTCGACATCCACAAGGACAAGAAGATCACCGCCCTCTCCGGCGGTCAGCGCAAGCGCGTGTCCGTGGCCCTGGAGCTGCTGACCAAGCCCTCGCTGATCTTCCTGGACGAGCCCACCTCCGGCCTCGACCCGGGCATGGACCGCGACGTCATGCAGCTGCTGCGCGGCCTCGCCGACGACGGCCGCACGGTCCTGGTCGTCACCCACTCCGTCGCCGAGCTGTCGCTGTGCGACAAGCTGCTGGTGATGGCCCCGGGCGGCTCGGTGGCCTACTTCGGCCCGCCGGACGAGGCGCTGAACTTCTTCGGCTACCAGACCTGGGCGGACGTCTTCTCGGCCTTCGAGAACTACCGCGACTACGACTGGGCCGGCCGCTGGAAGGGCTCGCAGCACTACCAGCTGTACGCCGCCGACCTCGACGCCGTCGCCCCGCAGTCGGTGACCATGCCGACGCCGCAGCAGCTGAACCCGCCGAAGCCGCAGGCCTGGGGCTCCCAGCTGTTCACCCTGATCCGCCGCTACGTCTCGGTGATCGCGTCCGACAAGGGCTTCCTCGGTCTGATGCTGATCCTGCCGGCCGTCCTCGGCGTGGTCTCCATCGTCATCCCGGCGACCTTCGGCCTCGGCAAGCCGACCCCGCCCAGCCGGTTCAACGGCGACGCCGGCACGATCATGCTGATCCTCGCGGTGGGCATGTGCTTCTCCGGCGCCGCCAACTCGGTCCGTGAGCTGATCAAGGAACGGGTCATCTACGAGCGCGAGCGCGCCACCGGTCTGTCCCGGTCGGCGTACCTCATGTCGAAGGTGATCGTCCTCGGCGTCATCACCGCCATCCAGGGCGTGATCATCTGCGGCATCGGCTTCGCGCCCCGCGCGCTGCCCGAAGAGGGCCTGCTCATGCCGCCGGCCGTCGAGCTCTGCCTGTCGGTGATCGCCCTCGGCTTCACCTCGATGATGTTCGGCCTGGTGATCTCCTCGCTGGTGAAGACCGCCGAGAAGACCATGCCGCTGCTGGTCATGTTCGCGATCGTCCAGGTCGTCTTCACCGGCATCCTCTTCCAGCTCTACGACTCCCCGGGCCTGGAGCAGTTCGCCTGGCTGATGCCGTCCCGCTGGGCCGTCGCCGCCGCGGGCACCACGCTGGACCTCGGCCACCTGATGCCGCCGTGGGACGCGAAGAACCCCGGCAACCTCGACCCGCTGTGGGAGGCCACGGTCGGCCAGTGGACGCTGGACATCACGATCCTGGTCCTCATGGGCGTCGCCTGCGGCTTCGCGGTGGCCCGCCTGCTGCGCCGCCACGAGCCCGAGGTCATGCGCAAGTAACGCGACAGGGCACGCACGCACGTACGCCGCAGGGCGGCACCCGGATCCGGGTGCCGCCCTGCGGCGCATGGGGGACTGGTGGGGAACAGCCTCGGTGCCCTTAGTAGGCGCTGTTCACGTTGTCCATGGAGCCGTAGCGGTCGGCCGCGTAGTTGCAGGCGGCGACGATGTTGGCGACCGGGTCGTACTGGTCGAACTTGGTGCCCTTGACGTGGTACGCCTTGAAGGTCGGCAGGATGACCTGGAGCAGACCCTTCGAGGGGATGCCGTTCCGGGCGTTGATGTCCCAGTTGTTGATGGCGCGCGGGTTACCGCTGGACTCGCGCATGATGTTCTTGTGGATGCCCGCGTAGGTGCCGGGGATGCCCTCCTTCTTCATGATGAAGAGGGCTTCCTTGATCCAGCCGTCCAGGTTGTTGGCGAAGACCGGGGTGCGGGCGGCGGAACGGCTCGCGGCCGCCTTCTGCTCGCGGGCCTTCTTGGCGGCGGCCTCGGCCTTGGCCTTGGCGTCGTCCGCCTTCTTGGCGGCGACGACCTGCTGGGCGCTCAGGTGCGCGGCGGTCTTCGCGGGGGTGGCGGCGGTCCACGCGACGGGGGCGACCGTCAGGGACTGGGCCTGCGCCTGGGTCGCACCGGCGGGAACCAGGGAGAAAGCGAGGGCAGCGGCACCGAGGGTGGCGACGCCGGCGATCGACATCTTGTGGGCCTTGGTCAGACGGCTATGACCGGCAGAGCTGGACGCAGACATGGAGCACACCTTTACGAAGAGCGGGAGCCGCAGGAAAGCGCCGCTCGGATCCGGGATCCGCGGCGCTGTTGCGACGACGGCAATTCTTAGCGGCGGCAAAATCCTGTGGCAAAGGTGTGACGTACGAAGCCGGATAGTGGATCAGGGTCTGGGGGGCAACCTCCGATTTCGGTACCAGAGCCTCCCACAGCAGCCCTAACACCGTCTTTATGGATCAACTACACCACTTCGTAAGTGACCTGGGTCCTATGCGCGGGCTCACATCGGCCATGTAACGGTCTCACCCCGCGTTGCGTCAGCAATGCAATGCGTTACCGCTCTCGTCCTTAAGCAGTAGATGCAGGTCACCGAACTCGTGCCAAAGGCAGAGGCGGGCCAGCGCCTCGGCATACCCGCGACGTACGGCCGCCCGCCCCGCGACCGCCTCCAGCATCAGCAGGTGCGAGGCCTGCGGCTCGTGCAGCCCGGTCACCAGGCCGTCCACCACCCGCACCCCCCGCTCCGGGGTCACCACCAGGTCCGTCCACCCCGCGGCCGCCCGCACCACCCCGTCCGCCCCGGCCGCCGACTCCAGTGCCCGCACCGCCGTCGTCCCCACCGCGATCACCCTGCCCCCGCCGGCCCGGGCCGCGTTCACCAGCCACGCCGTGGCCGGCGGGACCGCGTACCGCTCCGGGTACGGCGGCTCGTGCGCCTCCGCCGACGCCACCCCGGTGTGCAGGGTCAGCGGCGCGAACTGCACCCCCCGGCTCACCAGCCGCGCCACCAGCGCCTCCGTGAAGGGCCGGGCCGCGCTCGGCATCTCGGCCGACCCCGCCCCGTCGGGCGAGGGCAGCGCGAACACCGTCTGGTACGCCGACAGCGGCTGGTCCCGCTCCGTGTACGCGTACCGGATCGGCCGCCCGTACGCCCTCATCACCTCCAGCGCGTCCCGCCCCGACGGGCGCGCCCACCACAGCCGGTCCGCTCCGGCGGCCAGCGGCTCCTCCAGGGCGAGGCGGAGGCCGTCCGGCAGCTCCACCACCGCCCCCGCCGGACCGCCCGCCCGGGGCGCGGTCGTGCCCCGCCGGTCCTTGTCCCGGAGCTCCACGGCCCAGCGGCCGTCGTCCCCGCGCGTCGAGAAGTGCACGACGACCCCGGCTGCGCCGAGCCGCCCGTCCACCGCCGCCGGCAGCGTGGCCGACGTGTTGACCACCAGGACGTCCCCGGCCCGCAGCAGGTCCGGCAGCTCGGCGAAGGCGCGCAGGTCCACCGTCGTGCCGCGCGAGACCAGCAGCCGCACCGAGTCCCGGCCCCGCCCCGGCCCGCGCTGCTCGGCCGGGACCCGCGCCGAAAGCTCCGGCGGAATGTCCGGTATATACAGAGAAGGGATGGTCACCGCAGCCCCCCACCCACACGCCCGCCGACGCCACCGCCCGCGGAAGCCCCCGTGCCCGCCGCGACCCCCGTACCCGACGAGCCGTCCGTGCCCGCCGGGACCCCCGTACCCGACGAGCCGTCCGTGCCCGCCGCGACCCCCGTACCCGACGAGCCGTCCGCGAATCCGTCCGCCAGCTCCTCAGCGGTGTACCGCCCGCTCGGCAGCCCCTCGGCCACCAGCCGCAGCAGCACCGGAGCCACCTCCCCCGGCGCCGGCAGCCCCGTCAGGTCCTCCTCCGGCTCCGCCGCCGCCATCATCCGCGTCCGCATCGACCCCGGATCCGCCCACCACACCCGCAGCCCCGGCTCCTCCACCGCGAGCACCGCCGACAGCTGGTCCACCGCCGCCTTGGTCGCCCCGTACGCCCCCCACGTCGCGTACGCCACCACCGCCGCGTCCGAGCTCACGTTCAGCACCGCCCCGCCCGCCGCCGACGCCCGCAGCAACGGCAGCGCCTCCTGGACCAGCCCCAGCGGCCCCACCACGTTCACCGCCAGCGCCCGCTCGAACCCCGCCAGCCCCTGCTCGGCCAGCGGCACCAGCGGCTCGGCCCCCAGCACCCCCGCGTTGTTCACCAGCAGGTCCAGCCCGCCCAGCTCCCGCGCGGCCGCCACCAGCGCCGCCCGGTACGGGCCCGAGGCCACGTCACCCGGCACCGCCACCACTCGCCCGCCGCCGCCGCTCCCGGTGAGCTCCGCCGCCGCCTCCCCGAGCGCCCCGGCGTCCCGCGCCCCCACCACCACGTCCCAGCCGCGCCCCGCCAGCTCGCCGGCCAGCGCCCGGCCCAGCCCCCGCGAAGCCCCCGTCACGATCGCCACCGCCATGACCACCCCTGCCTTCCGTCGCGTCGGTCCCTCTTCGGATGCCCCCAACGTAGGAACGCGGCCACCCCCCGCGCCTCGGCCCCCGGCCCCACCCCGCCCCCACCCTTGGCCCTAGTCCCGAAGCCCGATCCCGCAGGTCACGGCCGCGGGTACGGTGAGCCCATGCACAACGGACCACGCGCGGGCCTGGCAGCGGTGAGCACCGCGCTGCTGGCCATGAGCCGCCACCTGGAGGTCCGCGACGTCCTCAAGACGATCGTCGTCTCGGCCCGCGAGCTGCTCGACGCCGAGTACGCGGCCCTCGGCGTCCCCGACGACCACGGCGGCTTCGCCCAGTTCGTCGTCGACGGCGTCAGCGACGAACAGTGGCGCCGCATCGGCCCGCTGCCCCGCCAGCACGGCATCCTCGCCGCGATGCTCCACCAGCCCGGCGCCGAGCGGCTGGCCGACGTACGCGAGGACCCGCGCTTCGGCGGCTGGCCGGCGGCCCACCCCGAGATGTCCGACTTCCTCGGCCTGCCCATCCGCGACGGCGAGGAGATCCTCGGCGCCCTCTTCCTCGCCAACAAGCGCTGCCCCCGCCCCGGCGGCGGCTGCGGATTCACCGCCGAGGACGAGGAACTCCTCGGCATCCTCGCCCAGCACGCCGCGATCGCCCTGACCAACGCCCGGCTCTACGAACGCAGCCGCGAGCTCACCATCGCCGAGGAGCGCTCCCGGCTGGCCCACGAACTGCACGACGCGGTCGCCCAGAAGCTCTTCTCGCTGCGCCTGACCGCCCAGGCCGCCACCGCGCTCGTCGACCGCGACCCGGCCCGCGCCAAGGGTGAGCTCCACCAGGTCGCCGCCCTGGCCGCGGAGGCCGCCGACGAGCTGCGCGCCGCCGTCGTCGAGCTCCGCCCGGCCGCCCTCGACGAGGACGGCCTCGTCGCGACCCTGCGCAACCAGATCCACGTCCTGGACCGCGCGCACGCCGCCCATGTCACCTTCACCTGTGACGGTGTACGCGCCCTGCCCGCGGCCCAGGAGGAAGCCCTCCTGCGCGTGGCCCAGGAAGCCCTCCACAACGCCCTGCGGCACGCGGACGCGGCGCAGGTGGCGGTCACCCTCACCCGCGGCGGCGGTGGCGCGGTCCTGCGGGTGGCGGACGACGGCAAGGGCTTCGACCCCCGGACCGTCCGCCGGGCCGGCCGCCACCTCGGCCTGGTCTCCATGAGCGACCGCGCGAGCGGTGCGGGCGGACGGCTCACCGTGCAATCGGCGCCCGGCGAGGGCACCACGATCGAGATGGAGGTCCCCGGTGGCTGACACGCCCATCCGCGTCCTGCTGGTGGACGACCACCAGGTCGTACGGCGCGGCCTGCGCACGTTCCTGGAGATCCAGGACGACATCGAGGTGGTGGGGGAGGCGTCGGACGGCGCGGAGGGCACCGAGCGCGCCGAGGAACTCCGCCCCGACGTGATCCTGATGGACATCAAGATGCCGGGCACGGACGGCGTCGACGCGCTGCGGCGGCTGCGCGAGCTGGCCAACCCCGCCCGGGTCCTGATCGTCACCAGCTTCACCGAGCAGCGCACGGTGATCCCCGCGCTGCGCGCGGGCGCGGCCGGCTACGTCTACAAGGACATCGACCCCGAGGCGCTGGCCGCGGCCATCCGCTCGGTCCACGCGGGCCACGTCCTGCTCCAGCCCGAGGTGGCGGTCGCCCTCCTCGCCCAGGACGAGTCCCCGTCCTCGCGCGGCGGCACGGCCCTGACCGAACGCGAACGCGAGGTGCTGTCCCTGATCGCGGACGGCCGTTCCAACCGCGAGATCGCCCGCGCGCTGGTCCTGTCCGAGAAGACGGTCAAGACGCACGTCTCGAACATCCTGATGAAGCTGGACCTGGCGGACCGCACCCAGGCGGCGCTGTGGGCCGTCCGGCACGGCCTCACGGACTGATTCATACGGACGGGTGTACGTCGCCCACATGGCGTATCCCGCCCGGGCGCCGGCCGTTCTCCATGCGTGCCGCGGCGGCTGGCCGCGGCAGACGCACTGGAGGAATCCGAACGTGAAGAACATCAAGAAGGCCGCTGCCGTCTCCATGATCGCGGGCGGCCTCGTCGCCGCGGGCGCCGGTGTCTCGGCGGCGCACGGCGGCGCCCACGCGGCCGGCGAGGCCGTCGGCTCGCCGGGCGTGGCCTCGGGCAACCTCATCGAGGTCCCGCTGCACGTCCCGGTCAACGTGGTGGGCAACACGGCGAACGTCATCGCCCTCCTGAACCCGGTCTGGGGCAACACGGCCGTCAACGCCTGACGCAGCCCCCCGACCAGGCCCCGCCGGGATCCCCCGCCCCGGCGGGCCCCCGCCCGGGAGGCGCCCCCCGGGAGGTCACCGGCCGACCGCCGGCGCGCGGCCCGACCCGGCGGCCTGCCGGGGGCGCGGACCTGCCCGGGAGCGGCGCACCCCCGATGACCAACCGCCCCGACCGGGCCGGCCCGGGGTGCGGCGGCGCCCACCCGTGACCGCCGCGTCTTGGGCGGACGGGTGGCAGGCCATCCCGACCGACGGTCAGCCGACCCGGCGGCTCCGCCGCCGACGTGACGCCCCGCGGTGCGGACGGACGGCCCGCACCCGCCCGCAGTGCGCAACCGTGACCGGGCGGGTCCGCTTCTGGCCACCGCGTCATGGGTGGGCGGGTGGGAGGCCACCCCGCGCGGAGCGTGGGGCACCCCCACCGGCGGTCAGCCGACCCCGCCGCCCGCAGGGCAGCCGGACGTGCCGCCCGCACGGCCCGGCGGGGAGCCGGACACCGGACCGCAGCCCGCCGGGCGGCTACCCCGCAGTGCGGCCCCCGGCGGGGGAGCGGGTACCGGGGCCGCAGCCCCGGGCGGATACCCGCCGACGGCGCGCAACCGTGACCGGGCGGGTCCGCTTCTGGCCACCGCGTCATGGGTGGGCGGGTGGGAGGCCACCCCGCGCGGAGCGCGGGGCACCCCCACCGGCGGTCAGCCGACCCCGCCGCCCGCAGGCCGTGCCGCCCACCACCCGTGGGAGCCGAACGCAAGGCCCGCCTGCGGGGAGCCGACCCCGCAACCACGCCGCCCGCAGGGCAGCCGGACGTGTCGCCCGTCGCCCGCTGCCCGCAGGGTGACCCGCAGGGCCCGGCGCGGGAGCCGGACACCGGGGCCGCAGCCCGCCGGGCGGCTACCCCCGCAGGGCCCGGCCAGGGACCCGGGCACCAGGGTCGGCCGCCCGTAGGGCGGCCCCCCGGCGGGGGAGCCGGACGTGGACTGCCGCGGCCCGCCGGGGGGCTACCGCTCGCGGGCCTCCACCGCCGCGTTGTACGCCGCCACCTGCGCCCGCCTCCCCACCCGTTCCACCGGCCGCAGCGCCACCGCCCGCGCCGTCATCTCCGACGCGGACACCGCCGCCCCGTGCCCCCGCTCGTACGCCAGCGAGATCATCAGCCCCACCCGCTGCGCCAGCTCCAGCACCCGCGCCGCCCGGGGCGGGTAGCCGGGCGCCAGGATCTCCCGCCCCGCCTCCGCCCGCGCGCGGTACGCCGCCAGCGCCGCCTCCGCCACCGGGCCCGACCCGGCCAGGTCCAGCCGCGTCAGGACGGCGGTCGCCTCCCGCAGCGCCTCCGCCAGTTCCCGCTCCGCCTCGCCCAGCGACGGCACGTCCGCCGGCGGGGCGTCCCGTACCGGCAGGCACTGCCACAGCACCGAGACGTGCTCGTCCCCGGCCGGCCCCGCCGACGTGACCTCCGGCACCAGCCCGAACGCCGCGCCCCGGCACACCACGGCCTCCTCGGCTTCCAGCGCCCGCGCGTTGAACGACGGCGGACCGCTCAGCCCCAGCGGATGACCCGGCGCCGGCAGCGCGACCCGCAGGCCCGTCACCCCCAGCGCCCGCAGCCGCCCGAGCGCCAGCGTCAGGCCGACCGGCCCCGCCTCGCCCGGCAGTCCCGTGACGCGGTGCACCGCGTCCTCGCCCACGATCGACAGCACGGCCTCGTCGGGCGAGACGAGACCGGCCAGCAGAGCGTTCCCCCAGGCGGCCAGCCGCCCTGAACGTGGTTCCACAAGCATCCCCCCACCATACGGACCCGGCCACGGCCGGGCCCCGGCCCCGGACCGCTCCGCCAGTGGCGTAGGTTTGCGTCTGGGGCTGCGCCCGCTGGCGCACACAGAACCGTGACTGCAAGGGGTGACAACACGCTCATGAGCGATGTTCTGGAGCTGGTGGACGTATCCGTGGTCCGCGAGGGCCGGGCTCTGGTGGACCAGGTCTCCTGGTCGGTCAAGGAGGGGGAGCGCTGGGTCATCCTCGGCCCCAACGGCGCCGGGAAGACCACTCTGCTCAACGTCGCCTCCAGCTACCTCTTCCCCACCAAGGGCGCCGCCACCATCCTCGGCAGCACCCTCGGCAAGCCCGGCACCGACGTCTTCGAGCTGCGCCCCCGCATCGGCGTGGCCGGCATCGCGATGGCCGACAAGCTCCCCAAGCGGCAGACGGTCCTGCAGACCGTGCTCACCGCGGCCTACGGCATGACCGCCGGCTGGCAGGAGGAGTACGAGGACATCGACGAGCAGCGCGCCCGCGCCTTCCTCGACCGCCTGGGCATGAGCGACTACCTCGACCGCAAGTTCGGCACCCTCTCCGAGGGCGAGCGCAAGCGCACGCTGATCGCCCGCGCGCTGATGACCGACCCCGAGCTGCTGCTCCTGGACGAGCCCGCCGCCGGCCTCGACCTCGGCGGCCGCGAAGACCTCGTACGCCGCCTCGGCCGCCTCGCGCGCGACCCGATGGCGCCGTCCATGGTGATGGTCACGCACCACGTCGAGGAGATCGCCCCCGGCTTCACGCACGTCCTGATGATCCGTCAGGGCAAGGTGGTCACCGCCGGTCCCCTCGACCTCGAACTGACCTCCCGCAACCTCTCCCTCTGCTTCGGGCTCCCGCTCGTCGTCGAGCGCAACGACCACGACCGCTGGACCGCCCAGGGTCTGCCCCTGCGCTGACCGGCGCCGCGCAGCGGCCGCCACGGTCACACCCCGACGGTTCACGGGACCTTCGCACCCTGTCCGGACCGCGCCCGCCGGACCTACCATGACCATGTGGACATCGACGCATGGGTGTGGTGGCTCATCGGCGCGGTCGGACTGGGGATCCCCCTCGTCCTCACCGCCATGCCGGAGTTCGGCATGTTCGCCGTGGGCGCGGTCGCGGCCGCCGTCACGGCGGCCCTCGGTGCGGGCGTGGTCGCCCAGGTCCTGGTCTTCGTGATCGTCTCGGTCGCCCTCATCGCGGTCGTCCGGCCGATCGCCAACCGGCACCGCAGCCAGCGGCCCCAACACCGCACCGGGATCGAGGCGTTGAAGGGCAGAACGGCCGTCGTGCTCGAACGCGTCGACGGCGCCGGCGGACGCATCAAGCTCGCCGGGGAGATCTGGTCCGCGCGCACGCTCGACGCGCACACCACCTTCGAACCCGGCCAGCAGGTCGACGTCGTCGACATCGACGGCGCGACCGCCGTCGTGATGTGACATGGCGACCGCCGTCGTCAGGTGACATCGCGAGCGTGACACCGCATCACATCAGCACCAGGCACGTCAAAGCAGCCGACCCGCGGCCCCCGGGTCTGCGAGACTCCGCTCAACGGGGCTGCACGGACAGCCGGAAGGGCACGGGGAACGCATGCAACCGATCATCATCGTCCTGATCATTCTGGTGGTTCTGGTCTTCATCGCACTGGTCAAGACGATCCAGGTGATCCCGCAGGCCAGCGCCGCCATCGTCGAGCGGTTCGGCCGCTACACCCGCACCCTCAACGCGGGCCTGAACATCGTCGTCCCGTTCATCGACTCCATCCGCAACCGGATCGACCTGCGCGAGCAGGTCGTCCCGTTCCCGCCGCAGCCGGTGATCACCCAGGACAACCTGGTCGTCAACATCGACACCGTCATCTACTACCAGGTGACCGACGCCCGCGCCGCGACGTACGAGGTCGCCAGCTACATCCAGGCCATCGAGCAGCTCACCGTCACCACCCTGCGCAACATCATCGGCGGCATGGACCTCGAGCGCACCCTCACCTCCCGCGAGGAGATCAACGCGGCCCTGCGCGGCGTCCTCGACGAGGCCACCGGCAAGTGGGGCATCCGCGTCAACCGCGTCGAGCTCAAGGCCATCGAGCCGCCGACCTCCATCCAGGACTCGATGGAGAAGCAGATGCGCGCCGACCGCGACAAGCGCGCCGCGATCCTCCAGGCCGAAGGTGTCCGGCAGTCCGAGATCCTGCGCGCCGAGGGCGAGAAGCAGTCCTCCATCCTGCGCGCCGAAGGTGACGCCAAGGCCGCCGCACTGCGCGCCGAGGGCGAGGCCCAGGCCATCCGTACGGTCTTCGAGTCCATCCACGCCGGTGACCCGGACCAGAAGCTGCTCTCCTACCAGTACCTCCAGATGCTCCCGAAGATCGCCGAGGGCGACGCCAACAAGCTCTGGATCGTGCCCAGCGAGATCGGCGACGCCCTCAAGGGCCTCTCCGGCGCCATCGGCAACTTCGGCGGCGGTGGCGGTGTCGGCGGCGGACTCCAGCCGCCCCAGGCGCCGCACGTACCCCCGCAGGCACCGAAGAACGTCGGCGGGGAGCGGCGGGAGCAGCCCCCCATCGACTGAGTGGGCAACCGCTCCTGCATGATCGGTGAGGCCCCTCGACCTCTGGCGGGGAGGCGTCTCACCGACTGAAGGAGATGGCCTTGTCCATCTGGGAAGCGCTCGCGGTCTTCGCCGCCGGCATCGGCGCCGGCACCATCAACACCATCGTCGGCTCCGGCACCCTGATCACTTTCCCGGTGCTGCTGGCCACCGGGCTCCCCCCGGTCACCGCCAACGTGTCCAACACCCTGGGCCTGGTCCCGGGTTCCATCAGCGGAGCCATCGGCTACCGCGCGGAACTCCGCGGCCAGGCCCGGCGCGTGCTGCGGCTCGCGGTCACCGCCCTCGTCGGCGGTCTCGCCGGCGCGATCCTGCTCGTCACCCTGCCCTCGGAGTCCTTCGACACGATCGTGCCCGTCCTCATCGGACTCGCGCTGATCCTCGTCGTCATCCAGCCCAAGGTCGCCAAGACCCTGCGCGCGCGACAGGAAAAGGCCGGCGGCGGCGCCGGCGACCCCGACGGGGGACCGGCACTGCACGCCGGCATGCTGCTCGCCAGCGCCTACGGCGGCTACTTCGGCGCCGCCCAGGGCGTGCTCTACATCGGCCTGATGGGCCTGCTCCTCCACGACGACCTGCAACGCATCAACGCCGTCAAGAACGTCCTCGCCGCCGTCGTGAACGGCGTCGCGGCCGTCTTCTTCCTCTTCGTCGCGGAGTTCGACTGGACGGCCGTCCTGCTCATCGCCGTCGGCTCCACCCTCGGCGGCCAGCTCGGGGCCAAGGTCGGCCGACGCCTCCCGCCGACCGTGCTGCGCGCGGTCATCGTGGTGGTCGGCGTCATCGCCATCATCCAGATCCTGCTCCGCTGACCGCCGTACCGGAGATACGCCGCCCGTCCGGCCCCTCCGGCCCGTCCGGCCGTCCGACGCCGACGCGCCGGACCGACCCTAGGCGGTCCGCTCCAGCCAGTCCGGCAGTGCCTCCCGGCTGCTCGCCCCCATGGCCAGCAGCATCGCGTCCGCGGGGGAAGGCACGAAGGGCTTGCGCAGCAGCGGCATGCCCGCCTCCTCCGGAGTCCGGGCCGCCTTGCGGTGGTTGTCCTCCGCACAGGACGCCACCGTGTTCATCCAGGTGTCCCCACCGCCCTGCGCCTTGGGCAGTACGTGGTCCACGGTGGTCGCCCGCCGCCCGCAGTACGCGCACCGGTGCTGGTCCCGCGCCAGCACACCCCGCCTGGACCAGGGAGCGTGTCTTCGGAAGGGCACCCGGACATACCTGCACAGCCTGATCACCCGGGGCATCGGAAGATCCACGGCGGCGGCGCGCACACGCAGTTCGGGGTGCGACTGCTCGACGACGGCCTTGTCCTGGAGCACCAGAACGACAGCACGATTCAACGTCACCGTCGACAGCGGCTCGAAGCTCGCATTCAGCACCAGCGTGTCCCGCATCTCGCCCACCTCCCGTGTGCAGGCCCGCGACCACCCTGGCGGCAAAGCCCGCAACCACTCTGGCCGCGCGCGCCACGCGGGACAACGCAATAAAAATGCCCGGTCCTGGTCACCTTTAGACCAGGACCGGGCAAACGCTCGGAGAACGATCGGCCCGCCTCAGCCGCCGGCCGGAGCCTCGTACTCCGCGATCAGCTGCGCACGCCCCAGCGTGTGGAAGCGCAGATTGAATCCGACGACGGCAGGAGACACGTCGGCGCCGGGGCCCAGCTTCTCCTGGTCCACCGCGTAGACGGTGAACACGTAACGGTGCCGCTCCCCGGCGGGCGGCGCCGCCCCGCCGAAGTCCTGCGTGCCGTAGTCGTTGCGTACGTGCACGGCCCCGGCCGGCAGCCCCTTGAAGGAGCCGCTGCCCGCCCCGGCCGGCAGCTCGGTCACCGAGACCGGCAGATCGAAGAGCACCCAGTGCCAGAACCCGCTGCCCGTCGGCGCGTCCGGGTCGAAGCACGTCACCGCGAAGCTCTTCGTCCCCTCCGGGAACCCCTCCCACCGCAGCTGCGGCGAGACGTTCCCGCCCGCGTGCAGCTGGGCGTGGCCCAGATCCGCACCGTGCCGGACGTCGTCGCTCACCACGGTGAAGGCGTGCACCTCGGGATGGAAGTCGTGCGGAAGCGGCGCCCTGCGCTGATCACTCACCTCTGGACCCTCCTGATCGCGAACGTGTGGTCGTCAGGAGCCTAGAACCAGTTGCGCTGCGAACCCACCGAGGCGATCCACTGGTTCAGGTACGCCGCCCAGTCGGTCCCCTGGTAGGACTGCAGACCCACCTGGAAGCAGCGGTAGGTGTCGCTGCCCTCGGTGAACATCCCCGGCTTCTTGTCCATCTCCAGCACGACGTCCATCTCGTGCCCGTCCGCGATGAAGGTGAGCTCCACCTGGTTCAGCCCCCGGTACTGCTGGGGCGGCAGGAACTCGATCTCCTGGTAGAAGGGCAGCGACTGCCGCGTCCCGCGGATGTGCCCGCGCTCCATGTCCGCGCTGCGGAAGCGGAAGCCGAGCTGCCCGAACGCGTCCAGGATCGCCTGCTGCGCCGGCAGCGGGTGCACGTTGATCGGGTCCAGGTCACCGGCGTCGACCGCGCGGGCGATCGCCAGCTCGGTGCTCACCCCGATGTTCATCCCGTGCAGCTGGTACGCGGCGACGTGGGTCACCGGCGTCTCCCACGGGATCTCCAGGCTGAACGGCACCTCGTGCATCGCGCCCGCCTGCACCGCGAAGGCACCGCCGAGCCGCTGCTTGGTGAAGACGATGTCCTGCTTCAGCTCCTGGTCGCCGCCCTCCACCTCGACCCGCGCCTGAAGACCGATCGACAGCCCCTCGATCTGCTGCTCGACGGTGCCGCCCTGGATGCGGACCACACCCTGGACGATGCCGCCCGGGACGACGTTGGGCTCGGTGATGATCGTGTCCACCGAGGCACCGCCGGCACCGAGCGCCGCGAACAGCTTCTTGAACCCCATGCTCGTTACTCCCCTTACTCGTCCTGCTGGAGCAGGCGTGCGACTACCTCTTATCCACGCGGAACCATAGGCCCCGGTTGCGGGCGTACGCGTTCCACTACGCTCGACCGGATGAGCGCGCGCCCCGACCGTACGCCCCTGCCCCGCAGCTTCTACGACCGCCCGGTCCTCACCGTGGCGCCCGACCTCCTCGGCCGCGTCCTGGTCCGCCGTACCCCGGACGGCCCCATCGAGCTGCGCATCACCGAGGTGGAGGCGTACGAGGGGGAGGCCGACCCCGGCTCCCACGCCTACCGCGGCCGCACCGCCCGCAACGCGTCGATGTTCGGCCCGCCCGGACACGCGTACGTCTACTTCATCTATGGGATGTGGTTCAGCGTGAACCTCGTCTGCGGCCCCGTCGGCCAGGCGAGTGGTGTCCTGCTCCGCGCGGGTGAGATCACGGTGGGCGCCGAGCTGGCCCGTAAACGTCGACTTTCCGCCAGAAGGGATGCGGAACTGGCCAAAGGGCCGGCCCGCCTGGCGACCGCCCTCGACATCGACCGCTCCCTGGACGGCACCGACCTCTGCGCCGGCCCGTCCTCCCCTCTCTCCTTGCTGGCGGGCACCGCCACCCCCTCCGACCAGGTGAGCGTCGGCCCCCGCACGGGAGTGGGCGGCGACGGCGCGCACCATCCGTACCGCTACTGGATCACCCACGACCCGACGGTGAGCCCGTATCGCGCCCACGCGCCACGCCGCCGCTCAACTTGACTCGGCCTAGGCGGACGCCTAACGTAGCCCGAGCCGCTTGAAACGGGGCACTGCTGTCAGCAGCCCTCGAAGCGGCCAAACCACTACGACGATTCACCCTGGCGGGGATGAATTCGGCATGCCCGAATTCGGAGTCGGCGGCTCGATTATGAACCGCAAGCGAAATCCGCTAACGTAGTGACCACGCCGAAAGGGAAACGCGAAAGCGAACACCCCGGAAAGCGCCGAGGAAATCGGATCGGAAAGATCTGATAGAGTCGGAAACGCAAGAACGAAGGAAGCGCCCGGAGGAAAGCCCGCGAGGGTCAGTACAAAGGAA